>JAIOPV010000057.1 GCA_021413735.1 Planctomycetota bacterium | reverse complement strand
GAAAGTCATTCACGCGAAATCCCAGGAGTTGTTCCTCGGGCCGTACATCATTGCGGACAAACTCGGCGAAGGCGGCATGGGTCGCGTTTACCGTGCTCGTCATGTGCGGATCGGGCGGGAAGTCGCGCTGAAGATCATTCGTCCGAATCTGCTGTCGAACCCGATCATTCGCGGTCGTTATGAACGCGAGGTTGAGGCCGCTGGCACGCTTCGGCACCCGAACATCGTCTGCGTTGATGACGCGGGAGAGATGAACGGCAAATACTACATGGCGATGGAGTTCGTGGACGGCGTCGATTTGGCGCGGTTGATCAAGGAACACCACACCCTGGAAGTTAGCGAGGCGTGCGAATACATCCGCCAGGCTGCGCTCGGACTGCAACACGCCCACGACAACGGCTTCGTTCACCGCGACATCAAGCCCTCGAACATCATCGTTGCGGGCGAACGGCACCTAGCCCACGCGAAGAATCCGGCCATCGTCAAGATCCTCGACATGGGCCTCGTGCGACCGATGGGGTTCGACGACGTGCCGGGTGCCGCGGAACTCACGCGAGCTGGAACGGTCGTCGGCACCCCTGACTACATGGCCCCTGAGCAAGCCAAGAATTCGAGCGGTGTCGATGCCCGTGCCGATTTGTACAGCCTCGGTTGCACGCTCTACTTCTTGCTGACGGCACAGACCCCCTACCCCGACGGCACACCCATCGAGAAGTTGCTGAAGCACCAACTCGACGCGCCGCCATCAGCTCGTGTGAAGCGTCCGGAAGTTCCAGCCGAGATCGACGCGGTTATTACCTGCCTGATGGCGAAGAAGCCTGAAGATCGTTTCTCGTCGGCCTTCGATGTGGCTCAGGTCTTGACTCCGTTCGTCGCGATTCGAGGACAGCAGATTGCCCCGCGTGCCTGGGCGGCACAACCGGTAGCGGTCCCGCAGAACGTTACACAATCCGGCGCGATCGCACATCCGCGTGTTCGCAATCCGAGTTTGTCTGGAAAGATGGCTCCTGCACCCGCGACCACGAATCCGGGCCTGTCAGGGAAACTCGCCGGTTCATCGCGAACGGTCCCGGCGTACGTTCCTGAGCAAACGCAGCCAGTCGCGCCATCGGACCCCACCCCACGACCGCCAGGTGTGCCTGCCGCGATTCAGTCGGCGGTGGAAGACGCTTCACCGTTCGCGACGCTCGCCGACCCGCCATCCGTTCCGCTCGGGTTGGTCGCGACAGACGCCGAAGCCATCCCGCAGACTCCGCCCAAGTCCGAGAGTCGCCGGATGTGGTGGATCGTTGGCGGAATCGTCGGCATGGCTGTTCTGGCGGCGGTCGTGGTGATCGTGCAACTTGGAAAGAAGCCTACGCCTCCAGCTGGCCCCCCCGGACCCCCCGACAATACGACGACCCCAAAACGGCCGTACATTTTGCCGAAATCCGATCTCCTGAGCCGTTTGCATCACCACTCGGCCCTGATCCCCGACGAGAGTGGGTTAGTGGTGGTCACGTTCCCGAGTACATTCCTGAAGGAGAAAGACTCGCCGTTCCAGAAGGGCAACGGCCTGACGAAACTCTCGCACTGGATGAACCGCCTCTCAACGGAGACGGGGCTCGACCTTCATCGCACAGACCGCTTGGTGTACTCCGTCCCTGGGGCGTACCCGGACCGATTCTTTATGATCTCGGAGGGCGAGTACCTGTCAGGAGGCTTCGCTCAATCGCTGACAACGCATCCCACGCTGCGTTCTTTCAATCCGTTCATCAAGGGGGAGCGACCGCGGATGATCTTCACCGCTCCGGGTGATCGATTCACTGCGTTCATCACGCCGCACTCTGGAGCGCCTGTCTACGCTGTGATGTCGAACCGGACATTGTTGGAGAAGGTCGGTCCGCGGCTCGTTTTGAACAAGAATCCGCCGCCTGCTGAACTCGATCCGGGAATGATGCCGGCGTTGAATGTCGCAGCCGAGAAACCGCCGCTTCTGTTCGCTGTTGTTGGCGAGGATTTCAAGTTCCCGTTCGGCGACAACTCAACGCTGAAGGAGTTCGGAATCGAACTCATGACGCTCCGTGTCCATGTTCACGAGAAGATGGAGCTGGAACTGACAGTAACCAGCGCGGATCAGTCGATCGTAAAGCAAGGGCTGAAGGATCTCGCCCAAACGATCCGAGATGGAAAGTTCCGCTGGGGCGACTCCGTGACGGAGTTGCTGACTCGCCAAGGGACTGGGGAACGGCTCGATTCACGCTACCGCTGGACGATCAAAACGAGTTGGACTCCAGAACAGTTCTCGACGTTCCTGGACCACTGCCTGAATTGAGGAGTGCTACGACGCAAGCGGAGAACCGAAAAACAACATAGCCCGGCAAGTTGCCGGGCTATTCGCATTCACTGCTCACTTCACAATCAACTCAACTTCCCTTCGCATTCTTCAACTCAGCCTCCAGCCAATCCTTGAGAGCATCGAACGCTGGCTGATCCTTCGCGCGGAACTTTTCGTACTCTGGCGCATCTTCCGGCGGCATGTCCTTGTCCCCTGCGACACGCTTCAACATTCGGGTCAGGGTTTGTTCGCGCTTCTTCGCCTCGTTGTTCCTCACCCACGCCTCGCGGGATGCTTTGTCGAATGGGTCGAACGCAAGCTGCGGAATCGGATTGAACCCCGGCTTGCCGACGCCCTTCACATCGTGACACCGCAGGCACGCCGTCGTCGGCACCACTGCAACTTCCTTTTCTTCCTGCCCCACTGGCAGCGCCACACTCGGACCGCTCGCATAGTCTTCACGCTTCAGCGACACGCCTTCCGAGAGCTTGTTCGCTTTCGCGACGTCGTTCAGCGCCGCGGCGAACCGATCCTTGAACTCCTCACGATCCGGGATGTCGTTCGCCTTTACCACGTCCATGAAGTGCGGCGTCGCGAACACCTCTTTCGCAAGAGTCACGACGGTCACCTTCGGCTTACTGATCTTCTGTGCGAGCTCCGCGAGCGATGTTGCCATGAACTTGCGGTCGCCTTCGGTCAACCCGATCATGCGAGCGAGGCTTGCCGCGTTCACGGCTGTCGATGGCTTTGCGGGAATTGGTGTAGGCGTCCGTAGGAAAGCACGCGGGTTACTTGGCTGACGCTGGCTCGGCATCCGGATCTCGCCAGCCGCCCGCTTGGAATCGTAGGTCGTCACGATCTGGGAATCGCCACCCCAGACGAGAATGGTATCCATCCGCTGCGAACTTCCGCTGCCCCAACCCGCTGGCGTGTTCGTGGTGAAACTCTTCAGCGTACCCATCGACCCAGACGGGCTGAAGTCAGCGAGGATGTTCTCGCTCGACTTGTGGATCGCAACAAACTCGTTGGCGAAGTTCGGGAAGTTCACGCTGAACGCCAGGTCGAGTTCGCGTTTCAACTGTGGGCTGCTCTGGTCGATGGGCGACGGGCTGGCGATTGCCACGAACAGAACGCTGAGCGCCTTGCGACCATCTTGCGACCGCGTCATCGCGCGATACACGTCCCGGTCACGGGCCAGGTCGCCACCTTGCCGAATTGCCGCATCGCAGACATCCGGTTCTGGAATCACAATCGACATGCCATCGAAAGTGGTCAACTCTTTGATCTGAGCCAGCGATGGGTTGCTGCGAAGTCCCGCAGACCAACCGCCTGGGGGTTCCGACATCGCACTGGAGGAATTGAGAACTGGCCCAACCGCCGGATCAGCCCCCATGGGCAGCGGCTTCTTCCCGTTGGGATTCAGTTCAGGCAGATTCAACGCTTGCAACGCCGTCGCACGCACGACGTCGTTGTGCATACTGTTCGACCACGGGCCTTGACCGAGGATTGGACCCTTATTCTTGTGGCAGGTGAAGCAGCGAACGCCGTCGAGAATCTGAAGTTCAGGCGTTGGCGTGCTGCACTCGATCACGCCGAAGTCGAACCGCTTCTTCCGGCTGTTCCACGAGATGATCTCAATCGTCTTCACCTTGAACTGGCCGTCGTCTGTCTTCTCCATGTTCGCGGCCATGAACAACCGGCCTTCGAGCGATGGCTCGGTCGCCCTGGCCTGACTCACTGGCGGCACCACGATTTCTCGCGACGGCGCCGTGAATCCGAAGCCGCCGATGCCACCCACGCCGCCGATACCACCCACGCCGCCAATGCCTGGGAAACCAGGGAAGCCACCAATTCCGAAGCCACCCGGATTCGCCGGCTTCACAGGCAGAGCGCCCTTCACCGGCGGAGCGCCCTTCACCGGGGGCATGTTCTTCTCTTGTGGATCGACCATCTCATCTTCGTCGGGGGCTTTGCTGCCGGGTCGCGGAGCGATGATGACACGCGGTGTCGTCAAGCCGGAACTCGTGTTCACGGCCGAGAAGGCAACCGGCAGTTGGGCAAAGGCGCCAAGCTTCTTGAGCGCACGCACCAGTTCCGAGCCGTTCGCGGGCACTCGGTTGTAGTTCGCCTTGATGACCGCGCCGAACGCGGTGTGATCGTATTTCGATGACGTCTTCGCCTCAACGGGTTTGGCCTCAGGTTCCACGGCTTCCGCTTGGCGGGCGCCTTGCAGTCCAAGGAATGCGGCGCCTGTTAATGCCAGAACCGCAGTTCCGACAACAGTTCTCGTGAGCGACTTCATCGTTACCCCTTCCGCAGACCGCGGCGCGTCGTGTGGGTGATCGGAGAAGGTGATTTGTGGTTGCGAGTTCCAACACCACTACTGATGCGGGACCCCTGCAACCGCTGCAATCAGAACGCAGATTACCCTCCGACGTTGGGAAGGTCGAAACAAAATCGTAAGTCGTATTACTTGAATAGCTTGATGTCTGCTTTTGATCTGTCGATGTTCAGAACGTAAACCTCGCTGTGCTGCCCGACTGCCCAAACGAGTTTCCTGCCGGCGTCGTACATCAGCCCCATCGAGTTGTTGAATGCAATGGGCCGTTTGCCGATTGGGTCGTCGCCAGCCAGCGCGATCGAAGCCCAACCGTTTGCCGCACAGTCGAACGCGAGCCAGCGCCAGTTCCCAGCGGAATCCTTTCTTCGGGCACCGATCAGCACGATATCCAGATCGGGAAGATAGACCGTCTCGCGGCAATGAACTCGCCCTTCTTCAACCCCTGTTGGGTCGAGCCATTTCGTCTTGGCTGTGGCGATATCGTAAGCCGCGACGTTGCCCTCGTGTTTGCCGATGTCGCTGAAGAACAGCAATCGGTTTCGCTTCGAGTCGAACGCAAGCCCGTGATGATCGGGGCTCATGTCCGGGAACGCTGCGGCTTTATCCCGAGACAACGCTTTCCAGATTTTCGTTTCGGTGTGAAGTCGCCAGATGCCGTGAGCACCGCCGCCGCCTGCCCTGCCCCACGCAACGGCTCCCTCGGGTGTGCTGCAAACGGTCGTGTTGTAGAAGTCGGCCCTGAACGGACTCGGTTCCGCGAATCGCGACCACTTCCCAGCGATGGCATCGAACGTCTGAGTGTAGCCATGTGCCGCGAACACCATCGCCTTGAGATTCGGGTCGTAGCCGGTGGATTTGTAAGTGTGGCCTGTCATCCACGGGCGACCCTGAAAGCTCCACTCGCCATTCACTTGATCGTTGCTGTAGACATATTCCAGCGGGTATTCCGGTGCGAACGGCAGCGAATAGCGATCGCTCTTGATGTCGTACACGAACGGTGCGGTGCCGCTGTATGCTGAGTGCCCGCCGCTAAAGCGAAGAATCTTGTCGTTGGCCGAATCGAACACGGCCGAGCCCCAATCCATGTTCATCTTTGGGGCGTTGTCGGTGGGCAACTTCACCCATTCGTTCACGGGAATCTTCTTCAATCGCTCTGCAACCGCTGCCGCATCGGGTGCGGGTCGGCCTTCGGTGTACCATTTCGGATCATGCGACCCAGTGCGCCGCACAACGCTCCCTGCAACGACACCAAATTTCGCAAGAACCCCATCGGGTTTGCCGAGATCGATCTGACACGTCCAGGCGCGATTTTGCGAATCGAGAACCATCACGTTATCGTCGGCATCGACAGCCGCGCCGAGGAAGCCATTCGCAGCGCCGACCGGTGCGTCCTTCTCCCAGCGAGCAACGGGTTCCCACTTGTTCGCTTCAACATCGAGCGTCCACGCCTCGAACGGCATCGGCTTGTAAAGCGGTGCGACATAATCGGTCGTAGATGTGTAAGTGAAGCCGCCAAGGAGCAGGATTTTCTTGGCTTTAGGCAGCCACAAGAGCGCATGCCCGCCACGCGGCGACGGTGACACTTCGGGCTTGAGTTCGGTCCAGATCTTCTTTCGGTGATCGAATGCCCAGGTGTCCGCGACGAGTTGATCGAGCTGGTCGCCGCCGAACAGCAACGTGACTTTGCGAACCGGATCATAGAGGAGCCGCGAGTTGGCTCGCGCTGGCGGTTGCTTCGCGACTTCGAGTTGCTCCCACTTCTTCGTTTCGGGGTCGAACGTCCACGTGCCGGGGTCGCCGCGTTCGGTCTGAATGTTCCCGCCGCCGAACAGGATGAACCGCTTCGCGTCCTGGTCGTAGGTCATGCTCGACCAGAGCAAAATGCCGCCGTGCTTCACAGCGGGGCGGGACAACTGTTGAACTTCGCTCCAAACGCGGTCTTTGGGCTGATAGCGGAACGTGCTGTTGCCCGCGTGGAAGTAGAACGAATCGTTATCGGGGTTGTGGGCGTACAGACCGCCGAGCGAGAAGGTGCCGTAAATGCTCCAGTTCGGGCGTGTGTTGCCGCTGGCGTCGGTGAAACCCCAGCTTTCGCTTTTCCACGCGGGAGCGTTCACGGGTCCGAACTCGCCTCCCCAATCTTTGCCAGCGGCGGGCAGCTCGTTCCGCCATTTGCCAGCCGTGGTGTCGAGTGACAGCACATCATAAGAGCGCGGCTTCTTCGCGTCCGACCACGAGGTGCGACCCCCAAGAACAACGAAGCGTTTCAGTTCCGGGGAGTATCCGACGGGCACATCCCAGCGACGGCCTTCAATCTGGGCCGCGTCGTGTTTGACCCAGACGTTCGGTTCGGCAGCAGTGGCGGTTGATGCGGCCAGAACGAGGACTGCGAGCAGAGTGGTTCGCATGGCGGGTTCCTTAAGGGCAGGAGTCCCGCCATGCTATCCGAATCAGTTTCCTTTTGCCTTCTTCAACTCGGCTTCGAGCCAAGTCTTCAGATTGTCGAACGCGACGGGATCCTTCTCTCGGAAGAGCTGAGCTTCGACGGAGTCTTCGGGCGGCATGTCCTTATCCGTCGCGAGCCGCTTCATGAACCGAGAGAGCACGTCCACCTTCTGCTTGCGTTCGGCTGTCTTGAGCCACGTTTCGCGACCGGTCTTGTCGAACGGATCGAACGCGAGCAATGGGATCGGGCTGAATCCAACAGGTTGCCTACCGGTCGGGCGAACATCGTGACAGCGAAGACACGCCGTGGTTGGAATTACTTCAATTTCCTTCTCTTCCGACCCTCGCTCGATCTTCGGGATGCTCGTGTAGGTCTTGCGATCACCGGTCCCCCAACTTCGTTGCGTGCTCTTCTGCGTGATGTCTTCAAGAGCCGAGACGACGCGATCCTTGAACTCGTCGCGATCTGGCAAATAGCTTCCTGCAATCACGTCCTCGAAGGCCGGGCTGCTGAACACCTGCTTCGCAAGGCTGGTCGCGGTCACCTGCGGTTTCGCGATGAACAAAGCCGCATCTCGGAACGTTTTGTCGAGGAAGACACGATCCCCTTCCGTGATGCCCATTGTGCGAGCGAGCTTCGCGGAGCTGAGGTGGTCGCCGGGGTGTGCGGAAACATTCACCGGCGGGCGCAGGAATGCCCTTGGGTTACTCGGCAAGTGTTCCGTGGGAACTCCTGGTTGACCCGCTGCCCGTTGTGCGTCGTATTGCGTCACCGAGAGTGATGATCCACCCCACGCGATTCGGTTGCCGTTCAGCTTTCCTATCGAACCGGCCGGACTGAAATCCGTGAGGAAGCCTGACGGCGTCGCTTTCTGAATGGCCACCGAGTCGCCGATGAACTTGATCAGGTCACCGTGGTTCATATCGCGGCGAATGTGACTGTCGAGTTCCGTTAGCGAGCCAGGAGATGCGATCGCGACCAACATCGACTGAAGCGATTTCCTGCCGACGCCTGTCTTCGGGAGAGCGCGGATGACTTCACGGTTGCGCAACATATTCGCTCCGGCTCGCACAGCCTCCTCGACTTCCGGGGCATTCGAGCTGAGCAACTGCATCCCATCCACCCCCTTCACAGGATCGGCAGTGGGGAACTGGCCATTGTTCGCAGATCGCACCATGTCGTTGTGAATCGAGTTCGACCAGGGGCCGACGCCCATGATGGGGCCGTGGTTCTTGTGACAACTGAAGCAACGAACGCCATCGAGAAACTTGATCCGTGGGGCGGTGCCCATCTGGTCGATGACGCCGAAATCAAACTTCATTCGCTTGCTGTTCCATGAGATGAACTCAACGTTCTTGACGTGCGGACTCTCCCCTGGAACGCCAGCATCCATGTTCGCGGCGAGGAACAAGCGGCCTTCGAGGTTCCGCGCCATCGGGCCAGGAGTGGGGATTCGGGAATCCATCAGTTTGCAATTCGGGGTAGATGTTGAAGCGAGTTGTTGGCCTCGGCTCGACCCACTTCCCCATCCGCCGACAGGTGTGAATGGAATCGGTTCGACAGTTTGCGACATTCGCAGTGTGAGTACCACTCGCGGATGCGATAGCCCCGAGTCGAGCGCCACGGCCGAGAACGGGAACGAGAGCTGCACGACCGACCCAAGTTTGGCGAGCGCTGTGGTCAATCCAGCGCCAGTCATCGGGAGTGTGCCGCCGTTCGCTTCGACAACAGCACCGATGGCCGTTGCTGAGAGGTCCGGGAGCGGCGACGGTGGTTCATGCGGAAACGGGACGAGGTTCTGAACGGCGGCCTTTTGATCGACCGCAGCGGCCGGGATTGCCGCAACTGCGAGCGCAAGAGTGGCGAGTCCGGCAATGCCGAATGAAGATTTCATGGATGTGCCCGATGTTTTTCGAGAACCGAGTCGAGTCGTTGTTGTTGCCAACGCAAGACGTGCAGGAGACGTTGGCGAACTGACCAAAGAATCCGAAGAATCGTTGCGACTACCGTTTTTGTGACGTGAGAATCTTCGCGACAACCGCCGACCCGATGTGCCTCAACGGCAGCACCTCGACCGCCGCTCGCTTCTCAGCTGCAGCCTTGGGCATCCCGTAAACCACACACGTCGCCTCGTCTTGTGCGATTGTGTACCACAAGAGTGAACGCAGTTGGAGCAGGCCGTTGGCTCCGTCGGTGCCCATTCCGGTGAACAGCACAGCGACGCCAGGTTGAGGCCAGTTCGCCGCCACCCGCGAAAAAAGAACATCGACTGACGGCCGATACGGGTAGTTCTTCGGATCGGGCGTGTAGCGAAGCGTGCGTTCCGATGTCATTTCGAGGTGATCGTTACTCGCTGCGACGAGGATCGTGCCGCTCGTGGGTCGGTCGCCATCTCTGGCGATGCGAACTGGTAAGGGAGTCTTCATCGCGAGTTGCTGCACTAACCCTGGCGTGAACTCGGCGGCAATGTGCTGAACAATCACGACGGCAGCAGGGAAGCTCGCAGGGAATGCAGACACGACTTCTGCGAGAGCATCCGGCCCTCCCGTTGATGCGCCGAGAAGAACGAGTGGAGGAAGATTCCCGACTGGTGCGGCGGTCGGAATGGTGACCGCCATCCAGGATCGGGTGACGGTTCCCAGCGCAGCTCCGAGTTTCGCGAGCCGGGCGAGGAGTTTCTCCCCGTTCTGAATCATTCCGCCGCCACCGATGACAGGCGTTTCGGCAGCGTCAATCGCGCCGGCACCCATCGCTTGAATCACGAGATCGTAGTTCCCGGAGACAGTTGCGGTGACGACGAGAATCGGGCACGGCGCAACCTTCATGATCTGCCTGGTGGCCTCGACGCCGTTCAGTCGCGGCATGATGAGATCCATGAGGATCACATCAGGGGTGTCGGCTGTGGCGAGTTTCACGGCCTCATCGCCATCCTTCGCTACCCACGCGATGGTGTGCCCCGACACGGACAGCACCAATCGTCTGAGCACTTCGCGTGCGATGGACAGGTCGTTGACAATGGCGATTCGCATTCTTCAAGTTTAAGGGTTCGGCGAGCCGCTTTCGAGATGAAGTGCCTTTGAATGGGTTTTTGATTTCGCCGCTTGCGGGTAGCGCACACCGGTTCGGCGCTACCCCGCAAGCGGCGAAAACCAAACGCTCACATCGCGGGGCCGATCAGATCCTCCACGGCCTCAATGAAGCGATTGTCGTGGAAACTACTCTTGGTCAGGTAGCAGTTCGCGCCGACTTCCAGGCCACGATTGCGGTCTTCCTCGCGTTCCTTGTACGACACGATCACCACCGGAAGGTCACGTAACTGAGCGTCGCTTCGCACCGCAGTGACGAGTTGAAGCCCCGTCATGCGTGGCATGTCGATGTCGCTCACCAACAGATCGAAGCGATCCGAACGCACCTTGTTCCAGCCGTCCATGCCGTCCACGCCGACAACCACGTCGTAACCCTTGTGCAGCAGCAGTTGCCGTTCGACCTCGCGAACCGTGATCGAATCATCCACGATCAGCACACGCTTCTTGCGGCTCGGACCCGTCGGGCGAGTGTCGCAACGGCTCAACGCTCCCGTCTGGATGTACTGATCCATCGAACGCAACAAGTCCTCCACATCTACGATTAGCACCGGCGAGCCATCATCGAGAATCGCGGCAGCACTCAAGTTCGGCACCTTCCCAAGTCGCGGGTCAAGTGGCCGAACGACGAGATCCTGTTCGCCACGGAACGAGTCGATCACGAGCCCATAGGTGCCAGTTGCATCGCTCAGAAGCACGACGGCAAGCTCGTCGCCCGGGGTTGGCGTTGCTGGCAAATCCAGCAGTTGAGCCGCGACGACCAGCCCGACATTCTGCCCATCAACCGTGACGAACTGCCGATGTTCCAGCGAGCGCACTGCCGAGCGGGGAACTCGAAGTAGTCGGTCGATACGATTGTGCGGGAAAGCATACGGCTCACCCGCCGCGTTCACGACGACCGCACGAATCACCGAAAGCGTCAGCGGAAGTTGCAGATGGAACGTCGTGCCACGACCCGGTTGCGAACTGATTCGGACGCTGCCGCCGACTTTCCGAATGGTGTCCTGCACCACGTCAAGCCCGACGCCGCGACCCGAAAATTCGGTTACTGTTGTCGCGGTGCTGAAGCCGGGCAGGAACAGGAACTCCAGCAACTCCGCGTCCTGCATTTGGCGAACCAGCTCGTCCGAGTTCAAGCCGCGATCAACGATCTTCTTGCGGAGCTTGTCGAGGTTCACACCGCCGCCGTCGTCGGTGATCGTAACCTGAAGCATTCCGGCACGGTGTCTCGCTTCCAGACGAATCGTACCAGCCACAGCCTTGCCAGCCGCGACCCGCGCTTCCGTTGATTCGATGCCATGATCGACCGCGTTGCGGATCAAGTGCGACAACGGTGATTCCAGCTTCTCCAGGATGTCGCGATCGACTTCTGTCTTCTCGCCGTCGATGATGAGTTTCGCTTCCTTGCCGAGTGTGCGAGCCATGTCGCGAACCAGCCGAGGAAGCCCGTGAACACCGTCACCAAATGGCCGCATTCGGCTGATGATGACTTCGCGATACAGCCGCGTGTTCAGGTCTTCGCCGCGTGCTGCGTGATCGTCGAAATCTGCCGTCTTGTCGTTGAGCGAAGCACGACAAACGGTTGCCTGTCGGCGAGCTTCGGCGATGGCGCGTGCGAGTTCTTCTGGATCGTTGCCCGCCGCAGCCGCGTGGAACGCAGCGTCGAGTTGAATCGCGAGTCGATCGTGCTGCTTCCGCAAACTGAGGAGCGACGCAGAAAATGATGGCAGCCAGCGAGCCTGCACGAGCGATTCGCCCGCAAGCCCCATCAGCCGATTCAAGCTCTGAGCCGTGACGCGAACAACAGCCTCGACGGGCGCTGCCGCAGCCGGTTCCGGGACAGCGGGGAGCTGGCTTCCGTTCGTGGCTGGAACCGGAATCGGAGTTGGTTCAGGCTTCGCCACGACATGCCGAGGAGCGACTTCAGGTTCGACCACGGTGGGCTGTGGTGACACTGCCACGATAGCGCTGTCCTTCGCGCTCGGAGTTCGCACGCTCTTGGCATTCGTGAAGACGTCCGCGATTTGAGCAAGCGCAGGGCTTGCGTTCGTCAGCCAGTCGAGGAACGTCTCGTCGTCGGTGCTGATGGCTCCTGCCATTGTTGATACCGCGAACTTCAACCAGTTGACCGCTGGCATTGTCGGTGAGGCACCGCTGGCGCGAGCAGCAGACATGAACCCCGACACGGCGATGGCAACCTGCTCCACGGGCACGCACTTCACGATTCGAGCCGCGCCGCGAATCTGCTTGAGGCTTTCGAGAATGGCGTCAGCATCTCCGCTATCGACACTCAGCAGATGTGAACGCAGCTCCTCACGGAACAGGTCGAGCATCGAATGCTCTGCTGAGAGGACGAGAGGCGCTGCGGAAATCGTAACGGGATCGAACGCCGGCACTGGTGGGAAGTCTGCAGTAACGGGAGCCGCAGCGGGTTCTGTCTTGGCGAGCGAGGGGGGTGAACCTCCTGTTTCTTCTGTTTTCGTTTCTGCTTTCGTTTCAACAGGGGACTGCCGCCCTCCGCTGGCCAAAACTGGCGCGGGTTTGCCCGTTGCCATCGCGACAAAGACAGGCTCCATTGCTTCGACCGCAGCTGCGTTGGACGTCGCCCAGGCACTCGCCGTGGCCGGGGTCACTTCTGCCAATCCCGAGAGGAGATCGGAGCCGCGCAGGAGGTTGTCGATGTCAGAGGATGCAAGCCGGATGTGTCCGTGTTGAGCAGCAACGAGGGCATCTTCCATGACGTGCGAGAGCCGAACGCCAAGGTCGATTCCGACGATGCGACACGCACCCTTGATGGAGTGGGCAGCACGCATCAAAGGTTCGATGCGGGTCGGGTTGCCTGGGTCCGCTTCGACATCGAGCAGACCACGCGAGAGCGTGTCGGCGTGAGACCGCACCTCTTCGCGAAATAGCTCGAACATGCCGGGGTCGATACCGTTCATCGAACGCGCTCCCGGATGGTCTGGAATACACGGGCATCATCGAGCAACCCAACCGGGCGATTGCCGAGCGTGAAGACACCGCGTGTGAGTTTAGTGAGTGCTCGCGAGAGCGTCGGGGCCGGCGGATTGAGGCTGCGACCCGGCACACGGTGAACCTGATCAACTTCATCAGCCGCGAACGCCCACCCCTCGGATTCCCTGCGAATCACGATCAGTCGTGGATTGGGGTTAGGCCGTGTTTCGGACGTGGTGGCAACTCCGAGAAGCAGATCGAGTCGCACGCAGAGATGCAGTTCACCGCGAATGTTGACCATGCCTGCCAGCAATCCGCCACGATGCGGAATGCGGTGCGGTGTTCGTGGCCGTGTGACTTCCACCAGAACACCAACAGGCAGCGCGAGCCATTCATCACCGAGGCGAAACACGAGAACGCTGTGTTGATCCAACGCGGCGCGATCCTCGGGATCGGCGAGCCTGACCGTCCATTCGTCGAGGTAATCTGCTGGCGACGGAGCATCGAGAAACCGCCGACCAGCCGCGGCAAACACGGGGCAGTTGTGGCAGTGCGTGACCTTCGCCAGTTCGGGGCACGATCGATCACCGCGGACCCCGATACGGTTCCAGCACATCTCGGTCGCGATCACTGGAAGTGCGGTATTCACTTCGCATCCCCCCGAGGCTGTCGTGCGAGCCGACGGCGAAATGCGGCCGCTTGCGTCGCGTTCCCTTTACGGTCGCAAATGACGATCATGTGCGAAATCGCCTCAGTGTGGTCCGGATCGAGGTAGAGTGCTCGCCGAAACGCCTCTGTAGCGTCGTCGCCGTGCCCTTCTGCGAGATGGATCGTGCCCAGCAGCGTGTAGACGTTCGCCGACACACCAGACTCGCTCAGTAATCGCGTACATGCCGTGCGTGCCTCGGTCAACCGCCCCGCGTCAGCAAGCGCTCGCGCCGCTTCCAGAGTCGGAACACGCGGAGCAGCCGGGGCCACGCTCAGAAGCGCCGGCACTGGCTTCGGTGCGGGAGGCGGGATCGTGACGGGCGTGGGAACGTAACTCATCCGTGCCGGCGGAGGCGGAATCGGTGCCGGTGTTCGGAACGCGGGGGCAAGGTTATCAGCGCACACTCGGCGATACAGACCGAACTCGCCCGGTGCCGCAGGGGCGAACTGACCAGGCGGCAAGCGGTCCGCTTCGCCAGGAGTCAGGCACAACAAACCGTCGAGTGTGAGGAGACGGTCAAGAGATGCCATCGCACGATGCCGACCATCCGGCGTCAGGTAGATGAACACGTTCCTGCAGACGATCAGATCGTAAGGCTGTTCCGAGAGGAGAAACGAGGGGTCGGTGAGGTTCGCGTTGCGGAAGTGGACCAACTGCCGAAGATAGGGCAGCAGTTCCCAACGATCCCCGTCCTGCCGGAAGTATGCGGGTCGGATGTCGCTGCCACCTTCGCGAAACGAGAACGCCGAGAACCGGGCGCGGGCGGCTCGTTCGAGATGACGAGTTGAGACATCAACCGCGTCGATCTTGTAATGTTCTGCTGGAATGAAGTGTTCGTGAAACGCAATCGCAAGCGAATACGGCTCCTCGCCGGTGCTGCACGGAATGCTGAGGATGCGAACCGGGTGCCCGACCCGATTTGCCGCACGACTCGCGACGAACTCAGCCATCTTGTGGAAGAGCGCCCGACCACCGCGAAAGAACCATGTTTCGGACACGACGAGTTCCGCCGCGAGCGAATTGGCTTCGCTGGAGTCCGCGGAGAGAAGCCCGACGTAATCCTCGGGAGTGAGAACGCCGCGTGCCTTCATCCGCTGTTCGATGGCTTTCGGCAACGCAGACACGCCGAGCGAACTCGGGTCGAGCCCCAGCCGTTCCCGCACGCTCGTTTCCACTCGAAGGAGGCTCATCCTGCAATCCCCGCGACAATCATGCCGCCCGAACTGGCTGCGATCTGCGACAGCAACCAATCGGGGTTGAGGATACGGATGATACCATGTCCATCGGGAAGCGCTGGCCCGAGACCGGGCTGTCCGGGTGTGCCTGGAATGGGCTGCACATTGCCGACCGCTATTTCGCGAATCTCGGCGACCTGCGTGGCGAGCAGCCCGACCAGCGATTCCGGGGCATCGACCGGCCACGGCAACAGGATGATTCGGCTGCTCAGGTGTGGTGGGCACTCGCCGGCTCCGGTGAGCTTGTGAAGATCGACCACCGGGACGACCTGCCCGCGATACACGAACACGCCGGCCATCCACGCCGGCCCACCGTTGACGGCCGAGAGCTGCACGCGAGGCACGACCTCACGCACGCGGCGAACGTCCACCGCGACCGTATCGCGACCGACTTGAAACATTAGCGCGAGCATAGGGTGGCATCACGTTTTGAACTGGCAAATCTCGGCGTTGAGACCTTCCACAGAGCCGCGAAGGTGGGTTGTCGCCTTCTCGAATTCCTGAATCGACTGCACCGTGCGACGGGCCGCTTCTGCGATCTGCGTCATCGCGTCGTTGATCTGTCCTGCACCAATCGACTGGTTCTTCATGCCGTCATTCACCAACTGGAAACGCCCACTGAGTCCCTGAACTTCGGTGATGATCTCCCACGTCATCTGGTTAATCTTCGTCACCTGCCCGACTCCAGAGCGAACCTCGTCGGCGAACTTGTCCATTTGCATGACGCCAGCCGAAACTGCGTCCTGCATGTGCTTCACCATCGTCTCGATGTCCAGCGTGGCCACGGCGGTTTGATCCGCGAGGCGACGGATTTCACGAGCAACGACAAGGAAGCCACGCCCGTACTCGCCAGCTTTCTCGGCTTCGATGGCCGCGTTAATCGACAGCAGATTCGTCTGATCCGCGACCTTCGTGATGGTGGTGACCACAGCGTTGATGCTGTCGGCCTTCTCGCGGATCATGTTGAGCTTGGCGGAAACCGACGCGGTCGATTCGACCAACTGCCTCATCTCGGTGGCCATCTTCGTCGTGTTATCGCGGCCACGAGTTGCAAGGTCTGCGGCGTGCCCGGCGGACTGACTGACCTCGTTCATTGTTCCCGACAGATCCTTGCTCGTGGCGGAAATCTCGCGGACGGACGCAGCCACTTGCGTTGTCGAAGCGCTCAGGTTGTTGACGGTCTGTTCCTGGTTGCGAGCCGTTGCCGCGATCTCAGACGCGACCGAGAGGAGTTGCAGGCTCGACTCCCGTGCCTTGCCAACGATGCCCTGAATCTTTCCGATGAGGGAGTTGATGCCACCTGCCAGTTGACCCATCTCGTCCTTCGCATCTACGGATAGTCGAGCTGTCAGGTCGCCTGCTCCGCCAGCCATTTCGTTCACTCGAACGATGAGAGTCTCCGCGGACTTGGCGATATTCCGGATGATGAACCAGCCGATGACGCCGAAGCACGAGACAGACACCACGCTGAGAATGGCTGAAAAATTGGCCCACCAACGGACCTCGCGCGACGTCTCAGCGATGTTCGCGGTGATTGACGTTTCGAGAAAGCGGGTCGCTTCTTCAACCGATTTGACGTGTTCACGGAAGAGGGGTGCGATCTGCTCTCGAAGAATCTTGGAAGCCTTTGCTCGAGCTGCCGCATCGCCGCGAATGGCAGGAATATACTCGTCATTCGCGATCCGGAAAATCTCCATTGCGGGCTGGTGTGCGGTCGTTTCGACCACCCGCCGAATAGTTGGGTCGAGTGGCCGTGCGAGCCAGTGTTCCCGCCGTTTGAGGTAATCCGCTTCAGCAGCATGAAAAGCGCCAACGAGGCGTTTGATGTCGTTCGGGTCGGATGCGGATTCCAGTTCTTGGAGGGCGATGTACTCGGTCCGGATCATGAGGATCGGAGGCGACATCTCATTTAACATCTCCTTCTGTTCACCGATTTCGCGGTAGAGAACACCGCCAACGCGGTAATTCGAAAGGAGATACCCGGTCATTCCCATAACCGACGCAACGGTGATGGTGTACCCGAGCAGGAGCGAGTTCAGTTTTGTGCGTAGCGAAATATCGCGGAGACGAATCATGGGAGCGACCGCGAGGAGTTGGTGCAGTTAAGTCGATCGTACTCGCTCATCTTATCCAGTCTAGCCGGTTTCCCCAAAGCCTCTGGAGTCCCGTGCGAGGCAGGCGTCACCACCGTTACGGCCGATTCCACCCATCGCGACACGCGAATCAGAGGCGCACTTCGACCATCGAGAAGTCGTCGCCGAGAACGTCGCCCGTGTGCATGCTGCGCACGAACTCGAGGTGTCGTTCGATCAAGTTCCCGCCGCGAGCGAGTTCAGGCGTGATGTGTGCGATGAAGTCTCCATATTGCCACATCGGGCCAGACGCACGCTCGATCTCGAAAACGCCGTCGCTGTAAATCAAGAGCGTGGAGCCTTCGCTCACCTGAACCTTGTGCGTGTCATAGGGCAAGTCAGGCACCATGCCGACCGCTGGGCCGTCCACTTCCAGTTCCGTGACAGCAGTCCCGGAACAGAGCAGCGCCGGTGGGTGGCCAGCGTTGCAGTACAGCAGTTGGCGGTCGCTCGGACGAAACACGCCGTACCACATCGTGAAGTATTTCCCGTCTTGACGGTCCATCTGGAACATCTCGTTGATCTTCGTCATCACCTGTCCGGGTGCGCGAAGATCAACTCCGGGCAAGCCGCCTGTTGAAAGCACGTTCGCAGCCGAAACCGCCAGCAACGCCGAGCCGACACCGTGACCGCTGACATCCAACAGATAGATGGCGAGATTGTCGGGGTCGAGCCAGTGATAGCCGAACATATCGCCCGCGAGGTGCGCCGACGGCACGAATTTCCAGGTCGTGCGAACCGGGCCGGTCGTGAGCGGAGCCGGCAGAAGCGATTGAACGTAACGTGCAGCGCGATTCACTTCCGCCGCGAGTTCACGCTGACTTTCCGCGAGCCTGCGATAAGCGTCGTTACGCTCAAGGAGGTTGATGTAGCCGCGTGAGTGATACCGGATGCGAGCCAGCACTTCGAGCTTGTCGGGGAGCTTCACCATGTAGTCGTTCGCCCCAAGCGCGAACGCCTTCGCCTTGATGACAGGCTCCTCTTTACTCGAAAGCACAACGAGCGGCGTGTCTCGCGTGGCGGAGTTCGCCCGGAAGAATCGCACAAGCTGAAGCCCGTCGATTTCGGGCATCACGAGGTCTTGCAAAATGACCGTCGGCTGGAATTCGTTGGCCGCGTCGATGGCGAGGGCCGGGTCGGAGCAGAAGCGATATTCGAGGTTCGGCTCAGAGGCCAGCATCCGACGAAGGGTTTCGCCGATGATGGCCTGATCGTCGACGAGCAAGACTTTGATCGGGAACGTGTCGGCCATGGCGTGCGCTGTCCTGTGGGTGTTCGATCATTTCACACGGATAAGATGGAAAAGGGAAGACGTTAAGCAGCGACCCTAGCGGGGTCGCGGAGAAATTTGCCGGGTGTTCGGATTATGACGGTGATTCCGCGCACGATATGGGACCACGAACGCCGCCTCTATCTCGATCGGGTGCGCCCGTGGGCTGACGCACGCCTTCAGCGAATGAGCCGGCAGCAAAAGCATCCAGTTTACGATTTCCTGTTCGAGTATTTCTCGTTCCGGCCCGCACACCTGATGAGATGGTCGCCTGGTTGTGATCGCGTTCTCACTGACGCAACCCACGAAGATGTCCCGTGGAACGAATTCTCGGTCAGTGACAACGGGTTGTCACTCTCGGGGACAGCGTTTCCACAACAGCGTCTCGGCTACCTCCGTTGGGCGACGCAATATCTCGAAGCGACGCTGACGCGCGAGCCTGCATTCGGCTGCTCGGGGCTTCACGAGTGGGCGATGGTGTATCGCGATCCGAACGTGCGGCATCCGTATGTGCCCCTGCGACTCAGCCACGAAGAAACCGACGCCGTCGTGGAAAGCCAATCTTTACGGTGTTCGCACTACGACGCTTATCGCTTCTTCACGCCTGCCGCCGTGCCTCGGAATCGCTGGGAATTGACCCGTGCCGCCACCACCGACCACGACCAAGCAGGCTGCTTGCATGTGAACATGGATCTGTACAAGTTCGCATACAAGATCGCGCCATTCTGCGCGTCGGATGTGCAGGCCGATGCGTTCGATGTTGCACGCGAAGCTCGCGAAATCGACATGCGAGCGAGTCCCTACGATCTCGCGAGTTACGGTTTCACGCCCATCAAGATCGAGACGCTGCGTGGGCGTGCGGAGTACGCCGAGTTGCAACGCGTTGTGTTTCAACGCGGGCAACCCGTGCGGGAACGATTACTTGGCGTGTACCGCGAACTGTTGGAGCAAAACGTGTAGCGATCGCCTTGATGGGGCGACCGCTACACCAATGGTGAACTCGCTTACTTCTTCTCTTCTTTCTTCTCGGGTTCTTCCGAGAACTCTTCGCTATACGGCTTGCCATCGACCTGGAAGCTCACCGTTCCCTTGTACTCCTTCTCAACTCCGAAACCGTCGTGCTTCCCGGTGAAGGTGTGCGCTGCTCCGTCAGCACCCTTGTCCGTCGGCAGCAGGTCGATCTCAATCTTCGGGGTTGTGTTCGACACCACGAGCCGAACCTTGTCGGCCTTGATCGGTGTGGGAGTCTTCTGATCCAGCCCGTAAATCCAGACGGTTGCTTCCTTCTTTGCGTGGTCCGGCTTGAACTCGACGTGCCACTTCCCGCAATCGAAGATCACCCCCTTGTGCGGACCAGGACCGTGATCGTCGTGCTTGTCTTCCTTGGCTTCCTTGGGTTTCTTCTCCTCAGCAGCCTTCTGTGTCGCGTCTTTTTTGCTGTCGCATCCGGTCGCCCAGATCAGGCCGAACCCAAGAATGGTCGCGGCTAACATCTTCGCACTCATTGCAAAACTCCGTGGGAAAGGAATCAGACTTCAGAACGCGACCGAACATCGGTCGCGTTGGTGTCCGCTCGCGGTGCATCCGCCAGTGGATCGTCAGACAACCCGAACTGTGCAAGGCGTTCAGCATCCCGACCGCTGAAACGCCAGAACAGCCCAGGGTGAATCAAGAACTCGCAGAACGTCGAGGTGAGCAGCCCGCCAAGAATCACCGTCGCCACGGGGTAGAGAATCTCACGCCCCGGCTTCAGTCCATCGAGGACGAGCGGCACGAGGGCGATACCCGCCGTGAGCGCAGTCATCAACACAGGCGCCAACCGCTCCAGGCTGCCCCGCAGCACCATCTCATCTGTGAACTTCTGGCCTTCTTCACGCATCAAGTGCATGTAGTGAGAGACGAGCAAGATGCCATTGCGAACCGCGATACCACCAAGTGAGATGAACCCAACCAGACTCGCCACCGTTAGCGTTTGGTTCGTCAGCACAAGCGCCAACACGCCACCGATGAAGGCAGTCGGAAGCGCGTTCAAAATTTGCAACACGATCCGCACCGATGGGAACAGCACCATCAGCACGGCGAACATTCCCACGACCGAGAGCAGAGCCAGGATGGAAATCAAGCGTGTTGCCCGCTGTTGGCTCTCGAACTGCCCGCCGTAATCGACCGTGTATCCCGGCGGCATGCTCGGCACAACCTGAGCCGTGACTTGCTTCTGAATGTCCTGGACAACCGATGCCAAATCGCGGCCTTGAACGTTGCAGCGAATGATGATTCGACGACGAACGTTCTCGCGGTTCACCGCATTCGGTCCCACGCTGTCGCCAATATCGGCCACTTCGCCGAGAAGCACCGGCGGTCGCCCGATGCGTTCGATTCGTAGCTTCCCAAGCCTGGGCATGTCGGTCCTGAACTGATCGTCAAGCCTTACGATGAGGTCGAATCGCCGTTGTCCCTCGATCACCTGCGAAACCTCTTCACCTTGTAGTGCGGTCTTCACCACGGACGCCACTTCGTCGCGAGTCAGTCCGTGGTATGCCAGATCAGCGGGCCGCAACCGAATGTGAACCTCGCCGGTCGCCTGCTGCATCTCGATCACCGGCGGCGTCACTCCCGGAATGCTGCTGATGGTCGTTTTCACTCGCTCTGCTTCTCGCCGCAGCACATCGAGATCATCCCCGTAAATCTTGATCGCGACCTGTGCGTACACACCTGAAACCATGTGCGAAATCATGTGTGCGAGAGGTTGCTCGGCTTCGACATCCGCCCCCGGAGCGGCTTCTTTCAAGTCCGCGAGAATCCGCTTAATGGCCTCCTGTCGCGGCAACCCGGATTCCGGGTTCATGCTGAGAATGTACTCGGCGCGGTTCACGGGCTCGGCGTGTTCGTCGCGCTCCGCACGTCCAGCTCGCCGCGAGAAATGGAGAACCAGGTTGGTCGCCTTCTCCTTCGATTTCTGAAGGACAGCAAGTCGCGTGTCAATCATCCGGCACACGTTATTCATGGCTTCCAACGATGAGCCTGTTGGCAAGCTGACGTTCACTTGTACGCTGCCTTCGTCGAACGGCGGAAGGAAGTCTGCCCCGAGTTGCGACATCTGCCAGCCCGCGACACCGACCGCAGCCCAGGTCAGAAACAGCAGCAGCACGGGATGCTTCATGCTGAAACGAATCAGGGGACGCGCCAGGATTTTGAGCAATCGGAGCAGTGGTCCGTCGCGTTCAGCGTGAACCGCCCGAGAGTTCGCGAGCAGGTAATACGCGGCGACAGGTGTAACAGTGACCGACACGAGCAGCGACGCGAGAATCGATACGATGTAGGCGAGTCCGAGTGTCGCAAAGAGCCGACCCTCAACGCCAGAAAGTGCGAACAACGGCAGGAAAACGAGCACGACAACAAGAGTGCCGAACACGATCGCCGAGCGAATTTCACGGCTCGCCTCGTACACGACACGCAGAGGATTTAGTCTTCCGCCTTCTGCCTTCGCATTGTTCTCTCGAAGGCGGCGAAAGATGTTCTCGACGTCCACGATGGCATCATCCACCAACTCACCCATCGCAACGGCAATGCCGCCGAGCGTCATCACATTGATCGAAAGCTCGGTTCCAGTGATGTGTCCGATCAGCTTGAAGACGATCGCCGTGACTGCGAGTGAAAGTGGTATCGCCGTCAGCGAAATGAACGTGGTCCGCACATTCATCAGGAACAATGTGAGGACAATCAGCACAAGACCAGCACCCACGACAAGCGCTTCGCCGACATTGTAAACGGCTCGGTCAATGAAGTTCTTGAGCTGAAACAACTCGTGATTCACGACCACATCTTTGGGGAACGTTGGCTCCAACTCCCGAATCGCCGCGTGAACCTGCGCAGTGACCGCTCTCGTGTCAGCGTGCGGTTGCTTCACCACTGTAATGACCACACCAGGGAAGCCATCAACACTCGCGTCGCCCCGCTTCAGTTCCGGCCCTTCGACTACTCGCGCAACCTGATGTAACAGAATCGGGCGTGCCGTGCCTGCTGAGGCAATCAACGAGCCTGCCTTGCCTTCTTCGTGTTCGTGCGGGATTGCTGGCGCAGGCTTCACCACCACGAGAAGAAGATCTGCGACCACTTTCGCTGGGTCGGGGCCGAGTTGTGCGAGCACGCGAATCGGTCGCTCGACATCACCGCGAATGTCAAACCCGCCCGTCGTGTTGAGGTTGCTCGCCTTCAACGCGGCCTCGACTTCGGGCACCGTCACCTCGTATTTCCGCAGGGCGTCGGGGTTGAGCAACACCTGATACTGCTTCTTCTCACCGCCCAGAACAATGACCTCCGCCACGCCGGGAATCTTCAGCAATCGCGGGCGAATGACCCAGTTTACGATCGTGCCGAGTTCCATCGGTTTCGTTGTGCCGTCCTTCGACGTGACCCCGACTTGCATGATCTGCCCCATGATCGAACTCGTCGGCATCATCTGCGGGCGAATTCCGGGAGGCAGCTGAGGCAAGACAGTCGCGAGCCGCTCCTGCACGGTTTGCCGGGCGGCGCGAATCTCGAAATCCCAATCGAACTCGGCATAGATGACCGCCAACCCCGCTGTGCATTGCCCACGCACAGCCTCGACGCCGTTCGCTCCAAGGATTGCCGTTTCGATGGGGTGAGCAACGCGAGCCTCAACTTCCTCCGAAGCCATGCCAGTACACTCGACGAGTAACACCACACGCGGCCGATCCAATGGAGGCAGCACGTCGATCGGCAACGTTGTCGCGAGGTACGTCCCGTACAGCATGACGGTGAGCGCACCAAGGACCACAAGGACCCGGTAACGCAGTGCCGCACGAATGACGGAATCGAGCATCGTTGTTCTCACCCCGTGAATGAAAACGCGACAGGTCACGTTCTCATTCGGTTCGGTGAATGAAAACGCGATAGGTCACGTTCTCATTCAATCGTCCGTTTCGTGGAAGGAACCGTCCGCGTGCCAGTGACCCTTCTTGCCGCCGGTGCCTCCGAAGCCACGCGCCTGGACAGCCTTCAACGCACGGTTCACGGCAGCCGCATTGTTCCGCAGCACGTACACTCCAGCCTCGATTCCGTTGCCGGGCGCGATGGCCACGTTCAACCGATCCTCAGCGACAATGACGACAGCCTTGCGTGCGAACGTGTCGCCGTTCTGGCGGAAGACGTAAGTATCCGCACCTTCGCGCACGACTGCGGCAGCAGGCAGCACGAACACTTTCGGGATGGTTCCCATCGGAACACGCAACCGCACCTGCCGACCCGCACGGTAGCGCCACGCGAGATATGTTTTCCCGCCGCGTTCGTAGGGCTTCGCGTCGTTCGTAAGCGCCGCGTAAAACGGGAACGTGCGGCTCGCGGGGTCCGTTTTCCCGATCGACCGAATCACAAGTTTCAACTCAGCGTCCGGTCCGCTCTTGGTCGCTGGTTCGAGGAAGTCCACACCGACGGGCTTGCCTTCTCCCGTGGCGTCGGCAACCAAGGACGACTCAGTCTCGAAGGCGCGACCTTCAATCAGCAGTTCGCGATAATCCGCGAGGCGTGCGAGGAGTTGACCACCCGTTACCCCCTGCCCAGGCGCAACCGCCAACGACTCAAGCTCGTACGCGAACGCAGATGGGTCGCTGGGAATGAGGCTCATCCCGCCGGCGGTCACTTCGCTGAGCGGAGCCGAGATCGTGATCTCGGTCACAGCGTCGCCAGCTTCGGCACGCTTCACATCCTTCGCATCAAGGCCGAATACCGCGAGCTGTCGGCGATGTCCTTCCACCTGCGTCGTGAGCCGGCGAACCTGATTCTCGTCTTCGACCAGTTCGATTCCCGCCTTGGTTCCCGCGGCGACGAGCTTGGCCGTTTGATCTCGTCGAATGTTGGCAGCAATCAGATCCTTCGCGAATCGTGCCAGATCGGTCTGCGTGCTCTGGACGAACTCGCTCGCGAGTTGGATTGTGAACAGCGCACTGCCCGGGCGGATCGCTTCGCCAGGCGAAACAAAAATTCGCGTGATGACCCCCGCAACCGGCGACGACACAGCACGGGGCGAACGGCCCGGTGAGTCGATGATGACGCCGGGCACTTCAATCACTCGCGGATAGTCTTCGAGCTTGGCTTCCTGGCTGCGGAGTGCCAGCCCTTGTACGGCCTCATCGCTGAGCTTCACACTCAGAATCTCGGGAGGTGGAGAGCCCGTGTGCGGTGCAGCATCGGGAATGGCTGGTTGCTCCCAGCGGTGCCGCTGGGTCCACGCGCCGGCACCGAGCCCCGCAAGGAGCAGAAGCATCGCCAGACTGCGGAGGATCAAACGCCAACGCATGAGGCACCTTGCCACGCCGGGCATGTGAACGAATGGTGGTGATTCGACGCTTCCAGAGCATCCGAACGACGGACGAACTGGCGAGATGGGATCGGCGCGCAGGCGATCCGCACCGGGTTCGGTCCCAGTTCGCGGATCAATTCCGGAAGTTGCAGAAAGTGAGGTAGAGCGGTCGAGGCGGACCAGCGATGGAAGGGGGCAGTCCAATCAGAAACGGGGCTGCGACAGTGGAAGCCGCGACGGTTCCGGGAACCGTGATTTCAGGCAAATCGGCGGCGGTGACTTCGGGGCTCGATTGTGGCCCTGGGGTTGTGAGGGCCGACACTTCGAACGCATCAGACTCGTGCTCCTCGCTGTCTTCGCTGCGTTGGTCGTCCGTATCCAGTGCCAGGAAATCAAGCAGTTGGTGAGCGTGAACGTGTGGGCTATCTGGGTGGAATTCACGGTTCGCAGAGCAGACGTGATCGTGCGCGTGCCCTGCCGCCAACCCCGATTGGAGCAGTACAAGGAACAGCAGAAGCAGCCGGCTTGGGGTCATCCGTCGTGGGTCTCCACTGACCTATCATCTGGACGGTGCGGGTGCGTGTCAACCTCACTGAGCATTCCGCGACGCGAAGCATCGCTACTTCTGCAAGATCGGGAGGTAGTTGTTCGGCAACTGAAGCACGATTAACGCCATCGCGGTAGCGTAGACGTTCCCGTAGTTCACATCGACCCACATGCCGCCGCTCGCTCGTGCCTTGGCGAGCAGTTCATCGCGGATCGCTGGCAGCCACGCGCTCCAGTAGTTATCGCCCGCCGTCCACATGGCGAGGGCTGCGTAATACTGCCCATACCAGTAGTGTGGCGGGGGTACCTCGCGAGGCGAAACCTGCCGACCCGGAGTGAACTGTTGCAGATACTTCAAGCCCTTTGAGACCGCATCGCCTTCGTAGATGCCCGCGGAATACAGCCCGACGATCGACGCCGCAGTTCGAGCGAACGCAGAGCCCCCCCCCTGCCCTTTCAAGTAGCTGAATCCACCATCCTGCATCTGACAGCCCTTGATGAAATCCGCTCCCTTTTTGACCACGTTCGCAGCGACAAACACGCCGGCGTTCCGGGCCGCACGCAATGCCATCATCTGAGCAGTCGTCACGGACACATCGGCGAACTGAACCAACGGTTCGTAGCGCCATCCGCCCAGCGCGTTTTGAGCGGAGACGGTGAACGCAACCGCTTGTTCGAGGGCACCGCGAAGTTTGGTGTCCCGCCCGGCCGACGGAAGCATTCCGCAGACTTCAGACAGAAAGAGCGTGCCGAAGCCGTGGCTGTACATCGGGGCAGGATTGTTCGCGAGGCGAGCGAGAGCCTGACTGTCGGGCGTCGTGAGAAAACCCGTGTGGTGCCCGTTGGCCATACTGGAAACGTATTCCACCGCTCGCGACACGGTCTTGCCATACTTCCCGCGACCTGGCTGATTGCCCGCCGCCATCAATGCGAGTCCGGCCAACGAGGAGATCCCGACGACCGCACCGGCGAGATGGTCGCTTGGTCGGTGTTCCGAGACGCGGAAGGAACCATCGGCCAACTGATTTCGCGCGATGAAGTCAAGCCCGCGGTCGATGGCGGCTTGTGTGTCCTGATTGATGAACTCCGCCCCGGACTTGCTGTTGCTCGCGAAGTCTGACTTCGCTCCGGGATCAGGTTGTGGCTGCGCGTGCCCCACCAGACCGAGAACGCCGGCCGTGGCTCCGGTCGCTCCGAGACGCAGGCAATCGCGACGAGAAATGGGAAGCGGCATAAACGATCACCAAAATGAAACAAGAACGCCACGCGGCTTTCGGATCACTTCTTCTCGGACAACGACGAGTAGTACATCTTCAGGAGGTCAGCGTATCGTGCGCTGATCTCCTCCTTGTAGTACTGCGTGGCCTGTTGCCGAAGTTTGTCCGGCAGGTGGCCCCACACTTGTTTCACCACGTCGTCCTCGGAAGGAAGCAGAGTGTTCCCCAGTTTACCGCCCTTGTCGTCGGGCCTCTGGCCACCCGTGGGATCCTTCGACGGTTCTTTCGATGCTGTCCCCATCGGCTCCCTTTCCTTCGGTTTGGCGCCCGAATCTTTCGGCTTCGCTTCTTGCTTCTTAGCGCCACCTTGTCGCGGTCGGCGTTCCGTCGGTTGGTCGCCCATCGGTTGTGGGTCCGCCATGCCGGTGTCGGTGCCACCGGTTCCCGTTGATGGTCCGGTCATCGGCTCCATCTTCTTGGGTGGGGGCATATCGTCCTTCCCCATCGGCATGGGGTTGTTATCTTTGTTCTTCTCTTTGTCCTTATCCTTGTCTTTGTCCTTATCCTTGTCGGACATCGGAGGTGGGTCGTCCTGATTCAGCAGAGCGTCGATGTCCTTGAGGATCTTGTCCTGAGTTTTGCGGGTATCGGTGCTGGTGTCGGTCATGGCGAGTTTGTCGCCGACTTCCTTGGAATTCTTGATGATCCGCTCAACCACGTCGAGCGGGTTCTCTTTTTTCACCACTTCGGGGACGGGAAGTGGATCACGAGTTCCGTCGTCGCGGATTTCTCGCGGCGGCGGCGCAACGGGAAGCTGTGCCTGGACTGTCGACATCATCCCGAGCAGCAACACAGCGAAACACGTCACGCGAATCATGGCTTCTCCGGCTCGGGTTTGTCGGGCTTCGCGGGGTTCTCGGACAACTCTTGCTTGGCTTCCTGGAACAACTTCGCCATCTGCTCGAAGAGGACCGCCATTTCTCGCTGGGCATCCTCGATTTCTTTCAGCTCCGCCTTCTCATCCTCTGACAGTTTATCTGGGTCCGGGTGAAGTTTCGCGAACTCAGCGGTTCTCTCGTTGAGTTCTGCTTGAAGCGAACGCAGGACCTTGAGCTGTGCCAGCGGGGGAACGATGTCGCGGTCGCCACCGCCGGCTGGTGGCGAGGTCATGGGGTTCGGCGACTTCGACGGTGGATCTTTTTTCGCGACCGACTTCGGGTCTTCCTGCTTGAGAGCGTCGAGCAGTTGCTCCAGCCTGCGAAGCGCCAGACCCATCGGTCGCAGCACTTTCCGGTCGCTCTCCTTCTCAAGATCAGCATCAAAAGCGACAGTTGGGTCGATGTCCTGCAAGCGGTTCGTAATCTTTTTGGCGGCTGCGTCCATCGCCCCCGAAGACTCGGTGAGCACTCTGGCGAGCACCGGCAGTTGAGCGAACTCTTTCTCCAGTGCCCGCACTTCTTCCATGATTGGGAGCTGACGCTTCTCCGCGAGATCACCGTAAGCCGTGAGTGCGTCGCGGTTCCATTCTTTGCTCGTCACGACGAGTTTGTGAATGCGTTCGGCTTCAGCAACCGTGGCCTTCTGTCGTTCCATCAGCGCTTGCACTTTCTCGGCCATCTTCCGACGCTTCTCGTCGCTGAGTTGCTGCGGTGCAGCGGAAGCGGCCGCGTCGAGCCGGTCGCGTGCGTTGTCGAGCCGTTCAATTGCGTCGTTCTGGGCGCGAATGCCTGGGTTGCCGCTTTCCAAATCGTTGCGAGCGGCTTCCATGCTGTCGAGGGCTGCGCGCACATCTCGCGCCGGGCGGTCCACTCGATCTCGCGTCAACCGTTGGAGCAGTTCCTTGCCGCGTTCGAGGAGCTTGTCTTGCTCGGCTGCGAGCTTGTCCAATTCAAGTGCTCGCTTGGCGGGGTCAGTGATCTTCGCAGCTTCGGCGGACCGGGTGCGGAGGTCATCTTGTGCCGCTGCGAGACTGTCGATGTCGTCGGCCGCTTTCTTTGGCTTTGTCAGATCGGGAGCCGTGTCGGTCGGCTTCTCGGTAAGCGCTTCAATGAGGCGATCAAGGCGAGTAACAGCAGTGCGAAGCCGATCAACGCCTCGCGACCGGTTATCTCGGCGAATGTTCAGAGCGGCCTCTCGCAGACCATCTGGTAGACTCTGCCCCTCGGCCGCCTGAATCGCCTTTCGCAGCGCCGTTGCTTCGGCGGCGGCCTTCTCCGCAGCGGTCACCCACTCTTTCGCTTCGCTTTCGAGGAGAGTTGCTTTCGCGTTCATCGCGGACTTGTCTGGCGTGCCCGGCGGTAGCGCGTCGGCCTTCGCACGGAGAGCCACAGCTTCGCTGGCTTTCGTCTCGGCCATCGAGCGGTGTTTGGAAGTTTCTTTGTCCTTCTCGGCAGCGAGCCGATCGGCACGAGTCATCAACTGATTGGCCTGATCGGAAGCTTGCTCGGCTCGTGTGCCTGCCCGGTCGAGGTCGCTCGGCGGTGGGTTCGTCCCGAGTTTTTCGACATCGGCCGTTTGCTGCTGGATGAAGTCACGCAGTACTCGCGCTTCGCCGCGAATCTCGACTGCCCCACCCCACACGGAAAGCAGATCGAGCAAATCCGTCAGCCCATCTTCGACGGCCTTCTGATGGCGCATGGCACGCTTCAGAAGGTCAGGAACAAGCTGATCCTGCCCGGCTCGCGGTGGCTGCCCACCCATCTGACGGGCATCAGAAAGCGTCGGTTCGATCACGGGTAAGTCGCGATCTGCGAGCCGCCCGAGCGCCTCCGCAACGAGTGCAACCCGATCTGTGGTGTTAGACCTCGGCAGCGAATTCGCCCGAACCGTTTCGAGTAGCACTTCAGCCTTCGTTCGCAAGCCATCGTTCGCGTCGGCTATCTTCCCACGAACTAGTCGCTGCGTTTGCTCTGAAGCGAGAAGCCGATCGCGGTCGGCCGGCACGAGCGACCCATCGGCTTGCGGTATCGCCTCGCCAGCTTTCTGCCGTGCTTCGCGTTGTTGGTTCCGCACTCGGATGAGATCAGGCCGCATGATCGCGAGTTCGCGTTCGAGCCACGCCTCGACTGATTCCCGCGACGCAATCCGAATCTCGAACTCGGCACTGCGGCCTGGCTGCTTCGCGGGGGTGATATCATCCCAGTCGTCAGCAGCGCCGCGAAGGAAGAGCGCGTCACCTTCGCGGAGTGGGTTGGTGCCATCGCGTGTGAATGACTTTAACGGCAGATTCAGCTTCGTTTCGGTGACCAGCGGGCGAAGATGGACCAAAACTCCGAGGCCACCAAGAACGCTCGGCAGCGACTCTGTCGTTTCTCGGACATCGTGAAGCGATATCGTGCGGATGGTCGGGTCGCGTCCGACGCGGTATTCGAGGAACGTTCGTCGCACGGCGTAGACTTTGTCGTCGCTGGTGATGTGCAACGTAATGTTCGCGGCCTGCGTCAGCACTTGCGGGTCTTTGCCGACGACTGGGCGGCGAAGCGTGACTATCGGAGCCGGGTCGGGGATGAGGCGAATTTCGAGTAGCCGCGTGCCCGTCAGCCCGGTGTCGTCTGTCAGTTTGAACGCATACATTCCGGACATCGACGGTGAGAAAACCGCACCCAGACCCTTGCCGGTTTCGTCGAGTGACAACGGGATGTCACTGCCGATTTCGTCCGCGAGTGACTGCATACCAACCGCCGCAAACGCATTCAAATTCCCGATGCCAGCGAAATTGGCGACGTTTGATACAGCGGTTTTATCGCCTGTAAATACGAGCGATGCGGAAGCGAGTCGCACATCAGTCGTTGCACGCATTGCGACGACGGTGCCAACCGGAATCTCGATGACGGATGCCCCATCCGGCAGATCGAGGCTCGGCAGATCTGTGTACGCAGGTGGCGTGATGTGGAACTGCGGACTCGGCCGACCACCGCCAGGGCCAGGAATCGGCACGAGTCGCGGCGGCGGCACCACATCCACGCGATACCATTCGGAATCGTAGTCGTTCGATGCGATCTTGAAGGTGAATGACGCCGGAATACGAGCGGCTTCGATGCGGGCTGTCACCACTGCGGCACGAGGGAACTTCGGGTCGTTGCCTATTGCAAGCGGATACTGCTCCTCGAACTCTTCGCCGCCCACGATTCGATACGTGACCACCGCTCGATCCTTCATGACACCCCGCACAACGAACTTGAGATTGAATGGTTCGCCCTTCGGCATCCGCATTGGCAGTTCCGCAGGAACCAGCACTTCAACGCGAGTCTTCGTCGGATATGTGTGCAGCCCGAACGGATCGGCGAGGCGAACGAGACCCACGGCGGCACGCTCGACATCCACCAACACGAGCGGAACCGACACGGCGATAATCGCACCGCACGTCCACGCCATCCGCCAGCAGCGGCCCGACGGAATGAGCCGATCGAAGTTGTGCCGGTTCGCCGCTTTCTTCGCGGACTTCACGACAACCTCTTCGAGCCGAGGTGACACTCCACGTTCTTCGGAGTTGTCCGATTCAAGGAACGATACTGCCGAGGCCAAGGCATCGTTCAACGCCGGGTACTTCTCTTCGAGTTCAAGAGCGACGGCGAGCGGGTCGGAACGAAGCGAGAGTGACCGCGTGACGCCACGAATCCAGACGATGCCCGCAAGTGAGAGAATGCCGACAAGTGCGAATGCGCGCGAAAGCGCCGAGAGATGGAAAGCTGTGTCGAGGATGCAAGCGATCAGAACCGCGCCGAGCGTGAACCCGACGAACGCGAACAGCCCCGTGAGGACGCCCACCAGTTTCCGGGAACGCCCGATGTCGCCGAGGGTGTCGGTGAGTGATTCACGGCTCGTCGGCGGACGAAGGACAAGGGCCATGATGGTTCTCGTTCACTACCAGGCAGATCGGTCACGCTCAGCTTCAAATCATAACAGGCGTTCACGCTTCCGCAAAAGCCACTCAGCCGAGAGCAGAAGCGCGATCAACAGATACACTGCGGGACTGTTCCACAACTCCACCGGCGGACAGGGCTGATTCAACGGCACACGCTGAAGGTTCTTCAAGTCGTCGAAGAGTTGATTGGCCGTCGCGAGCGTGTAGAAGCCACCATTCGAGACTTGTGCCGCCGACGTGAGATCCGCCTTGTTCAGTTGCACGCGGTCACGCTCGTTCAGCGGCGGCAACACTCGCGCCACGGCCGACGGTGCCGAGATACCGCCTTGCGTTTCCGGATCGGTGAGGATGAAACGATACTCGCCTTCGGGCGTTCGCGTCACAACTGTTTCGTATTGCACACCGGGGCCAGGAACTCGCGCCAGGGTCAGCGTCGAGGTCTCTGCTTGACCAGCACCAGGCGTGCCATCGGAGTTCGGAAGTGGACTCCGAGTAAGTGCCACCCGGACGGGTTGACCGGCTGGCGGCGCGGGTGCCTCAACCGGAAAGCGCACCACTACGGTCATCTTCTCATCGCGTCGAAAATCCACCTTTGGCGACACCTTCAGTTCGATTCGCCGCACTCGCGAACGCGACAACACCTTGACCGCCTGTACCCAGAAACGGTCGAAATGTTCCTCGTCGTTGCGGTATCGCCAGCGCCACGTATCGTCGAAGCCCAGGAACAACACTGGCCCCGCCCCAGCGAACGACTGAATCACGAGAGGCTGGTTCGCGCCGGCTGGTCCGCCCTCTGCGGGTCGGTCGGGATGCTCCGCGAGTACCACCGTGTTTGGCTTGCGGCGATAACCCTTCGCGGCCCAGTACAGCGGCTGAAGTCGATTCCAGATCGCCGCAGATTCGACATCATCGGGCGAGAAGCGGAACAACGGGTGCTGCCTGCCAGCGGGGGTGATTCGTGGGCGGTATCCCTCCACGAGCGCGGGGTCTTCGGCTGGCCGAGGGTTCGCGTCCGTGGTCACCGGCAGCACGTCGGCCAGCGGCGTGTCAGCGAACGCTGCCGGGGTGCCGTGCTCGCCCGAAAGGAAGAGCAGTCCGCCGCCCTTGATCTTCACGAAGTCCGCGAAGTTCTGGAATGCTCCGGGGAACCGCACGAGTTGCTTCGGGTTTACATCGCCAAGCACAACGACGTCGTACCCAAAGAGTTGATCTCGTGTCGGGAAATCGCCCGAGAACACGGAGCGGTCAATTCCCGCCCAGCCCACGGAAGAGTTCAGCAGCAACACCTCGACAGAGAACCCCTTGCCGCCGACAGATCGTTCCGACTCACGTTCGAGCAGCACCTTGACGAATCGGAAATCGTATCGTGGATAACCTTCGATGTAGAGTACCCGCACGCGTTTCGAGTCGGTGACCAACACCGTGCGTTCGAGGCGATTGTTAGTCAGATCCGTTTCGCCGGCGACCGACTGCACTTCCAGCACGTAAGTCTTCTCACCCGCTTCGGTCGGGGTGTGCGCAATCGTCACGGGAACACGGTTACCGTTGGGGTCAGGCGTGACCGTGATTCGCTTGCCGGTGTCGGGTGATTTGCCCTTTTCGTACAGCGTTACGTTCACCGGGTTGCCGGGAACCTGACCGCGAGCCACGAGCCTGGCATCGAAGACAATCCGATCCCCGACCGTCACGGTGTCGTCAGCCTGAAGATCGGTCAATTCGAGATCGGGCACTTCCCAGGCATCGCCAACGCCGACGAAGTACAAAGGCACACCTGCTCGCGCAGCTTCTCGTGCAGCCTTGGGCAAATCGTCGCCCGCTGTTGTCACGCCATCGGTCAGCATGATGATCGCGGCGAGCGAACCACCCCGGAACGCTTTCAACACCGCTTCGACACCGTCACCCAGTCGCGACTCGTTGCCGAGATCACGATAGCCGCCCTTCTTGTCGTTCTTCGCGTCATCCCACACGAGTTCACGCAACGCCTTGTCAGCCGTGGAAATGTCCTCGGGTTCGTAAAGTTGCGACACGACTCGCGTGGTCGAATCCACCGCGTAAATGTGAACCTTAACTTCCTTTTCCTTCAGCAGTCGTTCGAGCCAGGGGCCATCCTTGTGCGTCATCAGGATTCGGGCGAGTGCCAGGCGGTGCGGTGCCGCAGGCAGGTCGTGCAGCTTCGCCAATTCTTCCGCCTTCGCCTTAACAGCGGGGTCTTTGAACTCATCGAAGTGCCCCATGCTGCCCGATGTGTCGATCAGGATCACTACTTCCGGCCAACCTTCTCGGTCGAACGCGAGGCGAAGTTGCGGTAACAGCACGAACAGCGCAAGCAGGAAGACCGAGAGCCGCAATAACCCCGGCACGACCAGGCGATGGAACCCCGAAACAGCCCGACGTTCGAGCCGATACACGACGACCGTGAGGACACCCACCACAGCAGCGAGAGCCAGCACGAGACGACGATCGATCAGGCTGTTCCGCACGAACGCCGTGAACCCGTCGAGCCGCCACTTGGTGCCTTCGCCGGGTTGCGCTGCCGGAACGCCAGCAGCAACTTCCACCGATTCCCGTGCCGGCGGTGGCAGGAACCCAAGCAGATTCCCCGTGCGTTCGTAATGGATCAGCGTTCCCAAAATCGTGATTGCAAACGCGAGCGGAACCAAGGCTGCTGCGGTGCTGAGAACGCGGAGGTAGAACTTGCGTTCGACTGGGCGAGCAGAGCCGCTTGCACTGCCAGCACCAACCGCACGAGCCGGACCCCAGCGCCACGCGAGGAACAACTCTAACGCCAGTACGGCCAGCGCGAACATCACCACGAACCGAGCGATCATCGGGCCGTGCGGCTTGGGTGACGACACGAGAACAGCGCCGCTCTCGGAACTCGCCTTCGCGTCGTTGAAATCTGGAACCACCTGCACCGGGCCAATCGAGCGTAGTTCCGCAGAATCGATTCGCTTCAGGTCGGACTCGCTGCCGCCACTCGCGGTACCCTCTGGCACATTCACCGCGAACACCCGTTCCGAATGCCCTTCCAACCGCAGCCGATACAGACCGCTCAGTCTGGTTGCTGTGAATCGCGCGACACCGGCTTCGTCCTGCATCGCGAGAGGAAGCGTCGCGGAAATGCCGTCCGGACCTGCAAGCGTAGCCGTGAGTCCGGCTGCAGCAGGCGGGTAGAACTCCTCAATCGGATCGAAAACTTGCACTGTGTGTCGATCCGGACTCGCGGCGACAAACCGGAGAAACTCTTGCTGGAACATCAAGTATGACGGAAGCGGCGGCCAGTCGTTCCAGTCCTCGTTGAACGAACTGGTATACACCACAACGCGCCCACGATGGCGGGTCCACTCGGCGATCGCGGCATCTGGTTTTCGTGCTATCGTGCCCGGCGGAGCGACGGCCGGAGCGGTCGCGGGAACGAAAGACAGGATGCGGCGAGTTCGAGCGTCCGATGGCGGATCGAGACGAATGTAGCCGCGGAAGGGAGCCATGATAAGCCCACCACGAATCTTCTCGTCCTGAAAGAAGCGAAGTGGCGGTTTGGCGTACTCTTCTTCGTCGGCAGCGAATCGGAACCCGGCGGCAGCAGGACCACTCACAACCACTTCGCCGAGCGGACCGGGCAGAATTCCGTTGCCTTCGTTGAACAGAACCTGGTTGTACATCGCGCGGTTGGCAGCCGCGTTCGGGCCGAGTCCGATCACAACACCGCCACCGCGTTTCAGCACGCCGTCGAGCTTCATGGCAAGATCGGCGGTCGGTGTCGGCACATCGCACACATAAACGCAGTCGATACCCGTGAGATCGCCAACCGTCGGGTCCGCGAACTCCGCTGGCGTCATCACGCGCGGTCGGGCTGGCGTGTTGGCTGGCTTCGCTTCGGGTGGAAACAGCGCTCGCGCGAGGTAACCTGTCGCTCGACGCAGCGGAAGCGGGTCGGGTTTGCCATCAATCAGAATCGCGTGAATCCCATCGCGGACCGAGACAGCGAGCGCACGGGAATCGTCGGCGGGCAGCTCGTCCGGTTCGAGCATCTTCACTTGAAGAACGTGAATACCCTTCTCGCGGAACCGCACCTGCCCTTCCGCCCCGAACACCACCGTGGTGCGTCCGCCGGCCGGGATGAGCTTCACCGTTTGCTGTTCGACCGGAACGAGTGAGTCGGCTCCAGCCGATGGCCGCCCGAGCAAAAGCTGAACCCGCACATCACGCTTTTCAGCACGCCCGAAGTTCGCGACTACCGCACTCACAACGCCTGGCGAGTCAACGAACGGCAGCGGATCGGTCAGTTCCACCGACGTGACCGCGACGTTATCCAGATCGGACCGAGCGACATCCACGACGACGACATCCGACCGACCGACAATGCGCTGCCAGATATCGGGTGCGGTCGTGTCGGTTTTGGGGAGTGCGTTGGCCCACGCCGAGCGCTGCATGTCTGTGAGGAACGTGACTTGTCGGCGCGGGTAGGCGCGTGGTGATCGCGCAATGATGTCGGCGATTGCGCCGAGTGCAGATGCGGTATCGGCCGGCGCGTGGGTCGGCTTCACTGACTTCAACTCGGCAATGATTTTGTCGATGTCGTTTGACGGCCCTGGAACGAGCGGTTGTCCGTCGTTCGGGATTACGAGAACGGAGTAGCCGTCCCCGGCCCCACCGGAACGGATGAGCGATTCAGCCTGTGCAATTGCTTTCTCGAAACGCGACTGCCCATCGTCGGTGCGTGTCGTCATGCTCAGCGAAGCGTCGAGCACGATGACGTGGTGCGTGCGCGGAATGTTGGTGATGGTCTCGGTGGCACCTGGCTTGATCGCTTGCCAGAGCGGTTCGGCCCACTTAGTTGCGGCGATCATGGCACACAGCGGAAGTAGCAGCGCGAGTGCCCGGAGTATGAGCAGAATCCACTGGTCGATTCGGCGACGGTGTCGGCGTTCGGCGAGGATCAGGAACCGCATCGCGGCCCACGGAACGATCTGGTAACGCTTGCGGAACAGCAGGTGAATGAGAACGGGCAGGCCGATGGCAGCGGTGGCGGCACCGGCAGCAAGAAATGGTGTGAAGTCAGCGAACACAATCACGGGTGTAGATGCCAGGGTAGTTACTTGGCGGACGTTTTCGCCATGGGTCGCAAGAACTGCGTGAATCGGGAGAGGTCCGAGTCCTTTACCAGTATCGCCGACCCGGAATGCGACGGCAACACCACGTCGGGGATTGTGACAATCACGTCACGCTAGTTTCGCACTTCCGCCAACACAGTCGGCTTTTCAACTGCATCTACACGAATCCGATACTTCCGGCCGTTCAGAATCGCCCCGATGAACGTGTAGCGCACGCACCACTCATAGCTTGCCAGCAAGACGAGCATCGTCAGGAGCGCAACGATGCCAAATTTAAGAACGCCAGCCATCGGCCAGTCCTTCACCCAAAACTGAAGAAGCACAATCGGGGTGATGCTCACGAGGTAACACCAGTACGACGCATCTGCCAAGTATCGCACCCAGGCACGTTCGCGACTGAAGTAGTGCAGGAACGCACCCCACAGCCCGACGATCATCAACCAAGTGTACACCACCGACACCGCGAAGCCGCCGAGCTTCATGGCCATCACATCCTCGCCGGCCTTTTCAGCCTTCGCACCCGCAATCACCAGCACAATCATCGCGGGGAACAGCAGCATGTTGGCCATGACCAGATTGAACCGCCATCCGCGACCAAAGATGGTGACGAGATCGCGATGTCGAAACAGCATCCAGCCGAACGCAAAGAACCAGAAGTAATACCCGAGGATGTGCCACTGCGGCGACCATCGCGAGGGCGTATCGACGATCCAGTGCATGCTCAGCATCAGCGGAAATGTGAGCATCGCTGGGACGATAACCCGACCGCGGCCCGCGACCATCCTCCTAAACGCCGCATCGATATTCACCAGGAACCGCGTGCCTGTGAGTCGCCCCAGAACCGGAGCGAGGACGGTCACCGCCGCGTAGAAGATGAGCAGGTAGTACAGGAACCACAGGTGAGCAAAGATCAACCGCGTCAGCCACTCGCCGGACAGGAAGAAATCGGCGATGATCTGCCCCGTCGTTGCGTTCGGGTTCGCTTCAACCAACCTCGCCGCGTATTCGCGAAGCGCAGACGCATCGCCTCGCACCGAGCCAACCCGCACGTTCTCGATCTCAGTGAACAGCAGCACCGCTTGTACGGTCGGCACGATGAACAGCAACGCCAGAACGAACGGAATCAGCACTCGCTTGATCCGATGGAGGATCAAGCCGCGGAGGGCGTAGCGTTGATAAAGCAGGCAGCCGAAGAACCCAGCGAGGAGAAAGAAGAGCTGCATTCGGAAGTCGTGCGTCGCGAGCAGAAACACATCGGCGAGCGGCGTGGGGTCGTTATCGCGGACGGGCCAGAACGCGGGCGGATTCGCCATGAACGAGATGCCTGCGTGCAGCAGAATTCCCAGGAACATCGCGAAGCCACGCAGACTATCGAGTGCGTGGTAGCGGTCGTCGGAGAGTGGACGGGCTCCCATTGCGTGGCTCACTCGTCCGTGCGGAAAGGAATCGCTGGCAATCCTGCCTTGTTATACAGGTTCACCAGCGGATTCGACGCCCAACCGTAACGCACGTACTTCGGAGCAGGCACATCCGGCGACGACACAACAACAGTATCGCCGTCAATCACAGCCTCGGCCCAGACAAAGTTCTTGTCGGCTCCCGCAACAGCGAACCCTGTCAGTGTCTTGTCGCCCGCGCGTATCATCAAGCCGCCGCCGAGATGCTTGAAATACAGCCTGATGCGGTCAGTCTGCTTCGGTTCAATCATCATCTCGGTGAACTCCGGCCCCGAGCAAACCAGCTCCTTCTCACCGTACACGAGATTGCGAGCGACAAGCGAGAGCCGCCGACCCGCCTCTTGCTTGTTGCGTGGGTGAATGTCTTTGGCGTCGCCGATGTCGATGGTCATGGCGAGCCCGGTGTTCGGCACACGCCGCACGGTTCGCCACTGCGACTCGCGAATCTCCGCCCATCCGGGTTCGGTCGGCTTCGTCTGCACTGCGTTGTAACCAGCCAGCGACACGACCAGAAATGGGAAGTCACCGACGCCGAACCGTTCCCGCCAGTCCTCGATGAGCGTTGGCAGCAGTCGGCGATACTGCAACCAGAACGGCCAGTTCGCTTCGCCCTGATACCACAGTGCGCCCTTGATCGCGAACGGGGCCAGCGGCGCGATCATGCCGTTGTAAAAGCTCGTGATCGTCTTGTAGTGCCCGACTCGCGGTGTGGGCATCGGTGCAAGATCGGCCAGTTTCACGGCCGGTTTCGCCTTCCACGTTCCTGCAAGTTTGACGGCTGGTTCTGCGGCAAGTGACGGGCATCGCATCACCATGTTCGCTGCGTTCGAGCAGAAGCCAGCCGGGTCAGCTTTGTTCACGACGGCCACGGTCAGGAAGTTGTTGCCAGCACGAACCAGCTTGCCATCTACCGAGTAGGTTCGACCCGTGCCAGGGGTCTGCGTCGCGCCGATGAGCGTGCCGTTGAACCAAACAACGTCCGAGTCGTTGATGATCGACAGCGACAACGAAATGTCCTTGCCTTCCCATTTCTCAGGCACGTTCACCGTGTGTCGAAACCACACGAGGCCGTGCACATCCTTCAGCCCCGCGTCGCCCCACGGCTTCGGAACCGCCACATCAATCCATTCGCTCGTGTTGAGGTCGGCGTCGGAGGTGTACTTCTTCGCGTTGCCTGGGTCGGCCGTGGCGGTCCACTTCTCCAACTCGGCGAAATAATCCGTGTTGGGACCAGCGGCCTTTTCCAGTTCCGCCAGGCGATCTTTGAAGTCGAACGGCATGTGTCGCTGAAGTGCGCCGCCGCTGACCCACGCCTCGGCAGCAGTCGCCCCAACCGATGCGTGAATGATGCCGATGGGAACCTTCTGCGTGGCGTGGATTTCGCGAGCGAAGAAGTAGCCGACCGCCGTGAAGTTGCGAGCATTCTCGGGCGTGCAGGCTTCCCATTTCGCCGCGGGTGGAAGCTGCATCGGCACGAGCGAAGGATAAAATCCCACCGTGAACGAGCGGATGTGTGGGTGCTTCGCGGTCTTGAGTTCTTCCTCAGCGTTGTTCGCGAGCCGCACGGGCCAGTTCATGTTCGACTGACCCGAACACAGCCAGACGTCGCCGAAAAGCACATCCTTCAACGTCTCTTTCCGAGTGCCGCAGTCGATCGCAATGGTGTGCGGCCCACCAGCTTGGAACGGCCCGATCTTCGTTGACCAGCGGCCATCGGCTGCCGCAACCGCGACTTCACCCGACGCCTTGCCATCAACGCTCACGCTGACGCGGTCGCCGGGTTTGCTCCACCCCCAGACGGGGGCGGCGATGTCCCGTTGAATGATGCAGCCATCGGAGAACAGCGGATGCACGAACGGCAGTGCTCGCGGTTGCGTCGGCCACCACGGTTGCGGTCCCGTTGGCTGTGCGAACGCGACGACCGGCCCGACACACACCACGAGCAGAGCAAACAACTCGGTGCGGCGCGGAGTCATGGGTCAGTCCTCGTACATGGTGCCGATCACTCGGGCTTTGCGGCCCACAGCCGAGCCAACGCGGTCGGCTTGAAGCCTGCGGTGCCCGCCTTCATCGTGATAACTGCCTCGTACAAGTTGCCCTTGGCGGTGATCGTCTTTAACGTGCCGGCCATGCCTTCGACCGTCGGCTTGCGATCCGCCCCCGCAGGCGCAACCTCCACCTTTTGCCCAGCCTTCAGTTTCTTCGCCACGTCCGTACCCTCGGAGAACAGCGTCAGTTTCAGTGTATTCTCCTCGGCCGCGTCGATGTAGCCGGGCAGCCCTTCAGTTTCCATCCGCTTCAGGTGAACAGCCTGCTGCTCGGTCTTGAACACGTCGCGGCTCTCGTCGTCGAGGAAGATTTCCCAGCACATGCGGGTCTTACCTTTGCCGAGGCCGTGCGTCTTGGCGAGCAACTTGTCGCCAACCTTGATGTCCGCAAACGCCGCTGCTTTGCCCTTCTTCCAGTATCGCGTGTTCGCGTCCGTTTCGAGAACGAGACCCGTTTGTCGCGTGAACGATTTGTCGGCGTTCGCCTGCGTGAACGTGATCTTGCCGGCCTTCTCGTCGATGGTATCGACCCAGTAATATTCTTTGTGCCCCGCCTGGAAATTCATCTCGTCCTGAATGTACGTGAGGTTCACCCATTTGCCCTCAGCATCTTCGTGCAGGCGGAAGATGGCCCGTTCGCCGACCTTGAAGTCTTGCAGGTCGCCGCGTGTGGCGTGATGAAGTAGCTCGGCATACGGCATCACGGTGAACGGCATCACGACGTCATCGCCTTCATTGCGGAAAGTGCCGGTGCGCGTCTTGAGGTCGATGCTGACGAGTTCACCCCAGGGGCGTCGCATCTTGTCAGTGGGAATGATAACTTTGCCGGGCGTGATCTTTAACAGCGGCACCGGCGGCTTATCGTCGGCAATGACGAAAGTGGAGAACAGTACGAGCGGGAGAAGCCAACGCATCGGGGAATCCTTGGTGGGAGTGAATCACGGATAGAGGCGTTCTTCGCGGGGCAGGTCATCGACCTTCCATTCGCCCGAGAACAGCCGAACAACGCGGCCAGGGCGATAGCCTTCGAGCAACGCCGAGGGCTTGAACTGCACGCGAACGCCGCTGCTTCCGAACGCTGGGGTGCCGCGATCGACAGCGACAACCGGCCCACGCTTCACGTCGTTGATCTGGTCCCAGGTGCGAAGCGAGTCTTCCGCGACGGCTGCGGCTGCAGTGCCCTGCGGGGTGAACGCATCAACCAGCTTCGGGTCGAACCCGCCGAACAACAGCACTTCGACGATGCCCTTTTTGTTGTCCACGGCGACGACCCAGCCCGCGAGTCCATGTTCGCGCTGGAAGAGTCGATGAACCTCTAACTGATGAGCGGTTGCCACAGAACGGCTCTCGGCATCGAGCCAGATATCGCTGACGCGGCCCGGACCCTTCAGCGTGCAGACCGTGAGATTCACCTGCACGGTCTGCCCAGCGGCAATATCAGCGAGAGTGCCGAAACCCTTCCCTTTCCAAACTCGCGTCGTCGCTCCGATCTTGAAGGTGATCGGCTTCGGATCGGCTTTGCCGTCCTTGTCGATGCCCGTGAGCGTAAGCGTTCCGAGGTCTGCCGCGACCCCATCGACCCGCCAACTTCGCCCCTGCCGAGCGTTAAAGCTGAAGTCATCCTCGAACTTGATGGCACGGGTGAACGTCGCTGGCGGCAGCGGTTGGCCCTTCTTCGCGGGGGGCTGTTGTGGGTCGGCGTAGAACTGGCCGTGAAGGTGCGTGCCGATGGGAATGTCACGCAGTTCGGCGGGCGCACCGTGATAGCTGAACGAGCCGAATGGCAACATTACGAAGGGGCGTGCGATGTCCCAGTCACCGCGGCGTTGCGTGTCGTCGCGATCGGGGCGAAGCAGACCCGTGCGGTTGACATGATCCAGCGCGATCAACTCGCCCGACACGGCGTGTGCCGATCCTTCGGGCGGAAACTTCCCGGCCTTCAACTGAAACCAGGGCAACTTTTCGTCTCCGCCGTCGATGCGGAACGGCGGCTCTGCCGCTTTGGTGGTTCCGAGCATCGCAAACAGGAAAACGGGAGCGAGAAGCCTGGACATGACGCGATTCCGGAGGGAGGCAGAAAAACAAAGCGAGCCACGGATGAACACAGATGAAACACGGATAAAGACAAGAACCTCTTTGTCCTGTTTTATCCGTGTTTCATCTGTGTTCATCCGTGGCTGGTCTTTCAAATCACGCGAGGATTTCGGTCAGCGGTGCGGTGCTGTCCGCGAACTTCTCGGTTTCGACGCCCATCTTGTTCGCCATCGTCAGCAGCAGATTCGAGAGTCGGGCCTTCTCGTCAATCGGTCGCGAACAGACGCCGTAGTGTGCGCCCGGCGTGGCCAGGTCGTACTTCTTGAGCTTCGGCAAGTTGAAGTCGAGGTGCTTGCCGTGCTTCAGTCCGAGCGCCTTGCCGCCAGCCAGCACGAGCGGAAGGTTCGCGTTGCCGTGACTGTGCCCGTAGCTCATGCCGCTGCCGAACAGCACCATCGTCTGATCGAGCAACGCCGCGTCGCCGTCTTTCACGGTCTGGAGTTGGTCGAGGAAGTATGCGTACTGCTCGGCAATGAACGCATCGCTGCGAGACAACCGTGCCATCTGCTCGGGGTCGCCATTGTGGTGCGACAGCTCGTGCCTTGTCTGCGGAATGCCGATCTCGGGAATCGCCAGCCCGTTGCTCTCGCTGCCGCTCATGTAGGTCACGACGCGGGTCATGTCGGTGCGGAGCGTCAGCACGATCAGGTCGTACATCGTGCGGTAATACTCGCCGGCTTCCGCCTTCGACACGTTCCGCGTCAGCTTCTCGCCAGTCGCCTTATCAACCGTGGGTTTTGGCACGTTCAGCCAGGCATCGAGGCGTTCCGTGCGAATCTCGACATCACGAACCGCGTGCAGGTATTCGTCAAGTTTCGTGCGGTCGTCGCCACCGAGATTCGTGCGGAACGTCTTCGCGTCGGTTAGCACCGCATCGAGCACACTGTGCCGGCGGTTGAGCTTGCGGCGTTGCACGTCGATGCCGCCGGGTTCAGCTCCGAACAGGCGGTTGAAGACGGTTCGTGGATTGTCTTCGGCAGGCAGCGGAACACCGTCGCGGGACCAGCCGAGCGTGGTGTCGCCGCGGGAAATCGACAGTTCCAACGAACTGAACCGCGTGTGCGGCGCGGTCACGTCAGCCATGAGTTGATCGCACGAGACGGTGTTCCTGAACGCGCCGCCTTCCTGACTAATCTTCGCGCCGGTGAGCCAAATTTTGGCGCACTCGTGAGCCTGACCGATGCCGTGCGGGTGGTGCAATCCGCTGATCGGCGTGACGACCGCCCGATGCTTTTCGAGAGCCTTGAGCGGTTCGCTGAACTCGTAATCCGCCCCCGGCTTGGTGATCTGCCAGGTCAGCACATTCACGCCGTTAGGGATGTAGATGAAAACACTGCGACGTGGCTTTGTGATCGTGTCTGCGGCTCGCAGCGGCGTCATGCAGTTCAGCAGCGGAAGCGCGACAGCGGCCCCTGCCCCACGCAGGAAGTGCCGGCGGTTCAGCAGCCACTTCTGTCCCAGAATATTGCTCATCGGACGGGATTCCTGCGGGTTTGATGGCCCGCTCCCTTGCGGTCGCGGCTCGCCATGTTTGTGCGAGCTGCGACCGCAAGGGAGTGGGATGGCTTCTATCGGTGTTGGAACAAATCGGAAAGCACGAGTGCTTCCACTGTCGCGGCTAGCTTGTAATCGGCGGCCTTGCCCTTCGCGGCAATCTTCGCCAACTCAGCGTGATCGGCGAGCGTCGTCGTTCGGCGAATCGCGAACATCGCCAGCTTCTCCACGAACGCCGCATTGAACTTGTCCATGTCCGCAACGAGCAACTTCTTGAACGCGGGCGGGTCGGTGAACTTCCGGCCGTCAGTGAGTTCACCGCTTGCATCCACCTTTGGATTATCACCACTGCCGTCGTTGGAGATTTCTTCCGTGCGCCAGCGACCAATCGCGTCGTAGTTGTCGAACGCGAGGCCAAGCGGGTCGATCTTCTTGTGGCACGCGGCACAGTTCGGATCGTTACGGTGCGCGTCGAGCTTCATGCGAATCGTCGCCTTCGGCTGCGTCGGGGGCGTCGGCTCAATCGGCTTCACGTTCGCTGGCGGCGGCGGTGGCGACTTCCCGAGAATCGACTCCATCACCCACTTCCCACGATGAACCGGGCGGTGTCGGGTGCCATCGGAAGTCAGCGACAGAATCGCGGCCTGGGTGAGCAATCCGCCACGGTGATCGCCTTGTTTCAGCGACACTCTCTGGAATCGGTCGTCGGTCACGCCTGCGATACCGTAATGATCCGCGAGTCGTGCGTTGAGCATCGTCCAGTCCGAATCAAGAAACTCACGCAAACTGAGGTTCTTGTCGAGGACTTCGCGGAAGAACGCAGTCGTTTCGCCGATCATGCTCTTCTGCAGATACTCGTCGTAATCGGGGTACAGCTTCTTGTCGGGCGGGAACATTCCGACCATTCGCAGTTGCAGCCACTGACGTGGAAACGCCTCCGCGAATCGGGCCGACTTCGGATCGCGAAGCATTCGCGCTACTTGCGTCTTCAACATCTCGGGGCGGAGCAAAGTTCCGTCCTTGGCAACCCGAAGTAGTTCTTCGTCCGGCATCGTACTCCAGAGGAAGTACGACAACCGCGATGCGAGTTCCCAGGTGTTGAGTTTCGTGCGGTCGGCAGCCCCTTCCACGAGGTAAAGGTGATCCTTCGAGCAAAGAATCGCGACGAGTCCCGTCTTCACTGCGGCTTCGAACTTCTCGCCACTCGCGACCTCGCTTTCCACCAACTTCGCGAACTTCTCAACCTCCGCGGCCGTTGCAGGGCGGCGGAATGCCAGCGTCGCGAACCGCGTCAGCATCTCGCGAAGTTGCGCCGCGTTGCCCTTCTCCTTCGGCATGTAATTCTTCTGGGCGAACGTCGGTCCTGGCTCGATGATCGGCCCTTCCCACTCCACCGAATCGACGATCAAGAACGGCATCAGAGGTTCGCCGGCTTCGTCGGTGAGCTTGATCTGCCACGGTCGCCGACCGTCCTTGATGCTGAAGAACGGGCGTCGCGGATCAGCTCTCCCTGAACGCGGCAAGTTCGACGGCCCAGGCACGTCGTTCGACATCCGATAGTTGTGGTTCCCGGCTGGCAAGTGTGTCGTGAACTCGATCGTGATGGGCTTGTCTTCCGCTGCGATCACGTCTTGCTCGTGAAGCATCCGGTCGAGGTTCACGGCGTAGAACGCGAGGTGTGGTGCGTGCCCGCCGGGCGGCTTCAGGCCGCTGAGTTTCACGCGAATCTTGTAGTATCCCGCCGCTGGCAGCGCGATCCCCGGACCGACACGCCCCTGGATGTCGGCACCCGGCCAGAGATCGACGCGAACTTTGTCGGCCAGGCCTGCGGCTGTCAATGAAGCACGGTCGCCAGTGCGAAGGTCGATCGCGTCCTTCTTGCGGGTGAACTTCTCGGGTGCCTTGTCGGGGAATGCTTCCGCCAGCACAGTTTCGGCTGCGTTAAGGTACTTCTCGATGTGCGACGGCGACAGCGACAGCACGCTGCCGATTCGCTCGAAGCCGTGCCATTCGGGGTCGTCGGGAAGGCCATTCGGGTCGGTCGCATCGAAGGTGACGCCGAGCAAATCGCGCACGGTGTTCGCGTACTCTTCGCGAGTCAGTCGATGGAACGCGACCTTCTCACGCTTGGCGAGGCGTGTTGCTTCGCCCTCACGGAGCTTCGCGGTGATCGCTTCGACAATCCGTGCGGTGTCGTCGGGCTTCGGCTGGCGTTCGCCCTTCGGCGGCATCTCGCCCGTGTTGATTCGCTCGATTATTTCCATCCACTTCATGGTGGAGGTGCCAGCGGTGAAGTCGCGTGAAAGCGTGTCGAGGCGGAAATCGCCTTTCTGCTTCTTCGCGTCGTGGCAGCGATTGCAGTGTTCGGCGAAATACGGCTGCACGGTCTTGTCGAAGTCGTCTTGAACGGGTGCAGGCGGGGAAACTGGCGGTGCGGTAACGGAGGGTGAGAGAATCGCGGCAAGGCAGCTGACTGTGAGGAGCAGAAAACGTGTGATCGGCATCGGGGGTTCCGGTCGCGGCGGGTGAACCAGACAAGATGAGTCTATCCGTCTGCGTTGGTGCTATCAACGGCCAGAGCCAACAACCGCTATTTTCCTTCGAGTTTGGCGAGTTCTTCCGCCGCGAGGCGTGACAGTGGCGATTTCGCAGGTGCGTCGGCAATCGCGGTCTTGAACATTCCACGAGCGTCGGCCGGCTTGTTCAACTTCACGAATCGCAATCCCATGGCATAAGCAAGTGGACCGCGCGCCTCGGGTGTCACCGCAGAAGCAAGCGCTCCCCAGCCGAGCGAACCTGCCGTGCCCTTCCACGCGAGCGCCAGCGGGAACATCTGCACCTTGGAGAGTTTCCCCTCGAAGAAGAGATCGCCAAAGCGAAGCACGGTCTGCCACAGAATCTCGTCCTGCTCGGGGGTTGGCTTGCCGTCGCAGAGGTCCTGGCGAAGTTTCTCGTAACCGATCAGCCGCATCGGAATGCGGGTGAACTCAACCGGGTGCATGTCGAGGAACACGACCTTCCTCGCCCACTCCCGACCACGCGGCGACGCCCACATTCCCTTCAAGATCGACGGGTTGAACTGCATGGTCGCGGCCATCTGCGTCATCAGTGGATCATCTGTGACAAGAAGCAGAAGCCGCTGCCAGATCTCGGTCGCTTCCTCGTTGGTCATCTCCCCCGAAAGCGAGCCGGTGAGCAGACGATAGTAAAGGAAAACGCCCCGGTTATCGGTGGCTGTACCCTTGACCCCGGCCTTGTTCCGTAACGCCATGTACGACTCGAATGTGGCGCGTTTCCACGATTCGCGAGCCTTGGCCTCGTCGCCTTTGTCGGCAGCGAAGAACCCACGCATTAGCCAGGCTTCCGCGTGCCAAATGTAACCGTGCGCCAGATCCTCGAACGGGGCGTTCACGACCTGCTCAACGTAAGCCTCTGCGATGTCTCGCCTGCCGGCCATCGCATGGAGACGCGCCAGCGCAACCACAACGCCATTAGAACCAGGCGGGATTGGATCGGTAGGCTTCGCTTCTTGCAGGCCCAAGATGCGAAGCGCAGGAGCCAGCGACCAAAGTGCCGGGTCGGCTCCATCCTGGCGAGTTTTGATCCACCCAAGCCAGCGAATGCTCCAAGGAGTGAGCCAGAAGCGACCGCTCGCAGTTCCTGGATTTGAAGTCGCGACGCGAAGCAGGTCTCCGAAATCGCGTTCGGCCTTTTCGTTCTCGCCAATCAGCGCGTGCGCTCGCCCGAGGTCGTAGCGCTGTATCGGCAGCGAATGCTGATCGCCGAGCAGTTCGTAGAGCGTGTAAAGAGCCTCAGCACGGCGCACAGTCGCTTCCGTCGGAAGCACATAGGAACTCGCGGGCAATCCCGGCTGGCTGAGAAACTGCAACCTCACTGCCGCCGGCACATAGCGAGCAACCTGTTCTGGCGTACTTCGCACCGCAGCGACGGAGAACAGCGAGTTCGCGTCTTCAAATCGCTTCTGCTGAAGTCGGATCAGCGCCAACTGTGCCACGGCCATGACGGGCCAACGGTCTCCGGACGCGACAGCAACCGACTCGAACTCGATCGCCGCATCATCCACGCGATTCAGCCCAACCAAGCACAGCCCCGCCTTGCAGCGTGCTTCAGTCGCAATACCCGCGTCACCCGAGCGTGTCTGCTGTTGATAGAGCAACAACGCAGCCGCGTATTCGCCACGTGAGAGAAGGTCGTCGGCCTTCTCCAACCGACTGGGTTCACGAGGAACCGGACGATTCGACGTCCGCAATCGGAGTAACGGAACAGCATCGGGCCACACCAGCCCAAAGACCGAATCCGCACGCCCCACGATCGGCGCCACGTCGTGGAATACGAGCGGTTCGGATTGGTTGACTTGCACCCAGAGACGGTCGCCATCGCGTTCCGCCGAGATTTGCAACGGCCCGGTCGGAAGTGTGAGCGATTGCTGACGAAGCACGGCTCCATCACGCAAGATGCGGACTTCGCCGTGACCCTGTGTTTCCTGGAACGTCTCGCGCGTGACCTTGGTACCCGGTGTGCGAACGGTTTCCGCAAGTTCGTTGGGCAAGCGCCGCCCCGTCGCGGTGAACACAAATTGATAACCGCTCGACCCAGGCGACACGTCGATTGCAACGCCAATCTCATGGGCACCGTACCACCCGGCGCCAAACTCCGTCTCGAATCGAACCTCACCTATCGACCGAAGCAGCGTGCGGGTCGGGCTTCCGAGCTTCTGCCCGGTTACTGGGAACAATCCTCCGGGCCCACTTCGGACGCTTCCAGGGTCGAGTACAGCCGTCGTGTCGGCGAATGGCGGAACGAGTTCGGCGGTCGCTTGCCAGCCGCGGAGCCGACCATGGATTTCCGTTTCGAGTTGCTTCGCCAGCGCGTCATCACGAGAAGCGATCCAACCCAGTTCGGCCTCAACCATCTGGACATCTGCCGGTGTGACCCGCGAACGAGTCAGAACGGAGCGGATTCGCCCAGCAACGCGATCCAGGAGTTTCGCGCGCGCGGACTCCGCCTGTGCGGGGTCGAGCGTTTCGAGTTGCCCGACGAGTTGCTCCATCGCATCGCGGTGTCCCTCGGGCCATTCGGCCGCCTTCAAACCCTCATCGACCTGCCGGGAGAGATCGTTCACTCGGCGATGCGACGAAGATTGAATCACGAGCCAGGACGCGACCCCAAGCGCGATCAGCAGCGCCGCGACAAGACTGATGGTTAATCCTCGCCGACGAACTCGCCGCCAGGCTTTCTGGAGGGCGCTTTCGGGTCGTGCGAGGATCGACTCGCCAGCCTGGAATCGTTCGAGGTCTTGCGCCAGCGCGAGCGCCGACGTATAGCGGCGAGCGGGATTCTTCTCCAGGCACTTGAGGCAGATCGTTTCCAGATCACGCGGGACGTCGGCACTTCGCGAGCGCAACGTGTCGGGGTCTGACATCAGCACTTTCACGAGCAGTTCGTCGGTTCGCTTCGCGACGAATGGCCGTGTTCCGGTCAAACACTCATACAGAATCACACCCACCGACCACACATCCGCAGCAGGCCCGACTTCGCGCGTGTGGCCATCAGCTTGCTCGGGAGCCATGTACGCTGGCGTGCCCATGATGGCGCCGGTCCGCGTGAGGTCCGAGTCTGCTCGCTTGGCGAGTCCGAAGTCTGCTACCTTCGGTTCGCCTCCCTCATCGAACAGAACGTTGCCGGGTTTAATGTCGCGATGAATGATTCCCTGCCCGTGGGCGGCTTGAAGCCCGCGTGCGATCTTCTCCACAACCCCAGCGGCCTCTCGTGCTTCAAGGCGCTTACCGTCGCGAATTTTGTCGGCCAGCGTCCCGCCTGCGAGGTATTCGAGCGCCATGAACGGCTGACCGCAGCTCTGCCCGTGATCGTAGACTTGAACCACGTTCGGATGTCGGATCGCAGCGACGGCTTCGGCTTCCGTCAGAAAGCGAATGACAGCTGGGCTATCACCCGTGCCCGCTCCAAGGATCATCTTCAACGCGACCAACCGATTCAGCGATTGCTGCCGAGCTTTGTAAACAACACCCATTCCGCCGCGGCCCAACTCGCCGAGAATTTCGTACCCGGGCACGCTGACAAGCACCTCGATCGTGTTGTTCTGACCAGCGCCCGAGACGACGATCGTTCCGGCAGGGGCGGTTTCGGGAGCTGCGCCCGTGCCTGTGTCCTGGGGAACTGTGCCTGGGGTTCCCTTGGCGGTGACCGTACGCGTCACTGTGCCGGGAAGCGCGGGAGGAAGGAGAGAGTTGTCGTCGGGCATTTTGCTGGTTCCTGCGCTCGAATCTGCATCGACGGGGCGAAGGCGGAAGGGGAAGTCAGACCGGCTCTCCGATCCGTCTTTGTCCGTGCCCGTGCCCGATTTCGGACTTTGTCTTCTTCGTCCCCGCTTCCCTGTACTGCTACCCATCACGGCATGGCATTGACATCGCAATTAGGGAGCGCCTTCTTCAACGCTGCCACGCCATCCTTGCCGACCTGCTTCTCGCGAATTGTCAGGAAGTCGAGCTTCTTCATCGCCGACAGAATCGGGACGGCTTTCTCCGTGATGTTCGTATCAACAAGGTTAAGACTTTCGAGAGCCTTCAAAGTCTTGAGTTCCGCCAGCCCCGCATCTGTGATCGGCGAGCCGAGCAGACTCAACGATTTCAGTTGTGTCATCTTGGCAATTTCCTTCAACCCGGCGTCATTCACGACTGCTTGCGTTAGTGCGAGGGTGCTCAACCCTTTGATGGCACTCCAACCGGCAAGGTCACCGAGTTCGCAGTTGGAGATCGTCAGATACTTCAGACCCTTCACCGCAACGAGAGCTGGAACCGTCGTGCCGCGAATCTTCTTGTTCTGGGCCACGGTAAGCGTGGTCAATTTCGTGAGTGCGGCGAGCTCCTTCACGCCATCATCCGTCAACGAGCCACCCTCAAGTTTCAATTCGGTGATCGAAGTCGCTGCGGCAATCGACTTCGCGAAATCGTCGGACACGAACGCACCGGTCGCATCGAGTGTCTGGAGCTGCTTCACCTTGCCGAGTTCCTTGGCACCGTCCGGCGTCACCTTCGTGGCGTTCTTGATCTCGACCCGCGTCAATGCGGGGAACTGAAGCAAATCCGCCATGGTCGCGTCGGTGACTTTCGCCCCGCTCAGGACGACCCCGCCGACGCCCTTCTTCTTGCCGACCTTGTCGTATGTCACTTTGCCGCCCGCAGCAGTGACGCTCTTGATCGCGTCCTCTTCAGTCGCGAAGCTGGCGCTCGCGAGGAGTGAAAGCCCCAACACACACGAGAATTTGCCGACGGATCGCATCTTGATGTTCCCGGAGAGGATGGCTGGCATGGCTCGAACTGTTTTATTGCGAAATGCACTGCCCACGCGAGGCGTTCATTTCGATTCCACTTCAAACTTGAACGGCTTCGATCCCGACGGCTTGATCTGAGCGGTCATCTCGCTCTTGGTGTTGAACTTCTCCGAACTGGAGTTTCCCGGCGGAGGCGTCATCAGCGTGAACGCTCGTTTGCCGTGTTTCGGCACCGGAGAAGGATGAGACACGATCCACCTCGGCAAATGCAGAAATAATAAATTATGTGTAACACCAACTTTACCCCGTAATGGAATCCCAGTCGATGGTTTTTCAAACGTGACTCCCTGAGTTGCGGCTTCTATGGTTGACAACGCACCTGTGGAATGGTCCCATCAAGTTCTCTCACCAACGCACTCTCTCGGTTATTCGATATGCAGCCGCTCACAACCCTGTTTCTCGTCCTCGCTCTGTACGGGATCAAGCGCCCTGATCCCAGCCCAGCACCCGAACCACGACCTGCCTCGACGAAGGGACCCGCCAGTGGTGGCGGCATCGAGTTCAACCGCGATGTACGGCCAATTCTGTCCGATGCATGCTTCGCCTGTCACGGCTTCGACGCGAAGGCACGCAAGGCGAAACTGCGGCTCGATACGCCCGAGGGCGCGTTTGAACAACGCAAGGGAGAAGCGGCGATCAAGCCCGGAGATCTGAAGCACAGCGAAGTGTGGGCACGAATCACGTCTGCCGATGCTGACCTTCAGATGCCACCCGCCGACTCGAACAAGAAGCTGACCGCAGCCCAAAAGGAAACGCTTCGGCTGTGGATCGAACAGGGGGCGAAGTATCAGAAGCACTGGAGTTTCGAGCCGATCACACGACCAGCGTTGCAGACGGGGAACCGCCATTCGGCCGTCATCGACGCCTTCGTCCTCGCTAAACTCAACCGGGCAGGTCTGCAACCGACCCCAGAAGCCAACCACGAAACGCTCATTCGTCGAGTGTCATTCGCGCTGACGGGATTGCCACCGAGCATCAAGGAAGTCGATGAATACCTCGCGGACAAGTCGCCAAACGCCTACGAAAAGATGGTGGACCGCTACCTCGCGAGTTCACGCTTTGGCGAAGAGATGGCCCGGCACTGGCTCGACATCGCACGCTACGCCGACACGCACGGGCTGCACCTCGACAACGAGCGCCAGATGTGGGCGTACCGCGACTGGGTGGTAAAGGCGTTCAACGAGAATTTGCCGTTCGACAAGTTCACGCTGTGGCAACTCGCAGGTGATCTGCTGCCGAACCCGACGCCGGATCAACTGGCCGCGACCGGCTTCAACCGCTGCAACGTGACCACGGGCGAAGGCGGGTCGATCGACGTGGAGTGGCTGTATCGCAACGCCGTGGATCGCACGAGTACGACAGTACAGGCCTGGCTCGGCCTCACGGCGGGGTGTGCTGTGTGCCACGACCACAAGTTCGATCCGATCTCAGCCAAGGAGTTTTATTCGCTGTACTCGTTCTTCTACAGTTCGGCCGATCCCGCGTTAGACAGCAACATCAGCACGACCGGCCCATTCGTCAAACTGCCTTCGGCCGTGCAGAAAGCGACGCTCGAAGCAGCCGCGAAAGCCGAGACCGACGCCCGCAAACGCCTCGAACTCGCCGCACTCGCAGCGGAGTACGCCGATCCCGCCGACGCGAAGACAGTTCCCGAACGTCGAGCGGTGACAGATATCTTGTTCGACGACACCTTCCCGCTCGGCTCAACGAATCGCAACACGACACGCAACGCCGCGAATTGGGTCGCTGATCCCGCGTTCGGGGCGAAGTCGGGGCGGCGGGTTTTGCGACAATCGAACTCGTTCTTTCACGAGGATTCGTTCCAGCCGAAACTGCGTCCGATCGTCGTTCCCGCGAACGGCACCTTCGAGGTGTGGGTGCGACTTGATCCGCACAGTCCGCCGCGTGCGGTCGCGGTGCAAATCAGCGGCGCGAAGAAGATGTGGTGGGGTGCGGAGCCAAGCGCCACTAATCCTTATGGCGGCGGTGGCCTTGGCACGCGACATGGAGCACTTCCCGCTCCTGGTCAGTGGGCGAAACTGAGCGTCAGCACGGCTGATCTCGGCTTGAAGGAAGGGCAACTCATCACGTCGGTCGGCCTCCAAGAATACGGAGGCGTGGCATTCTGGGACGCGGCCACTTTCACAGGCGAATTGGCTCCCGCGACTGATCCGTTGGCGTCGTTCAAGGTGTGGTGGCATGGGCTTGGCGGCAAGGCACCGCCGGAACTGCCCGGTGAGTTGAACGCGGTCGTTGTCGGTGGCCCCGACAAGAAGCCCACACCCGAGGCTGTCGCGAAACTGCGTGCGTTTTATCTCGCATTCGTGGCGAGACCCGTGACAGATGAACTCGCAGCGGCACAACTTGTCTGGGAGAAAGCCCGAGCCGATCACTATGCGGCTGCCGACGCCATTCCAGGGACGATGGTCTTCCGCGATCTTGACGTGCCGCGTGATGCGTTCGTGATGCTTCGCGGTCAGTACGACAAAGCCGGCGACAAAGTGCTGCCGGGCGTTCCCGCGGCTCTGCCGCCACTGAAGACGAAACCCGGCGTGCGACCGACGCGGCTCGACCTCGCACAGTGGATCGTTAGCCCGGAAAATCCGCTGACGGCTCGGGTCGCGGTGAACCGACTCTGGCAGCAGTTCTTCGGCATGGGTTTAGTGCGAACGAGCAGCGACTTTGGCTCACAGGGCGAACCGCCAAGCCATCCCGAATTGCTCGATTGGCTCGCCTCTGAGTATCGCGAGAGCAGCTGGGATACCAAGCGTTTCGTGAAGATGCTAGTGATGTCGGAAGCGTTCCGCCGCGATGCCAGGCAATCACCTGCGGATCGTGCGAAGGATCACGATAATCGGCTGCTGTCGCGTGGTCCGCGTTTCCGACTCGATGCGGAGCAACTTCGCGACAACGCCCTCTTCACGAGCGGCCTGATGAACTTCGAGTTGGGCGGTCGCGGTGTCAATCCGTATCAACCGCCGAACATCTGGGAACCGATCGGCTACGGCGACAGCAACACTCGCTACTACCTCCAAGATCACGGCGCGGCACTGTATCGGCGGAGTCTCTACGTGTTCATCAAGCGGACGGCCCCTGCCCCGTTCCTGACGAACTTCGACGCCACAAATCGCGAGCAGTTGTGTGCCGTCCGCGACCGCACGAACACGCCGCTCCAAGCACTGCAATTGCTCAACGATGTGCAGCACTTCGAGGCAGCGCGGGCACTCGCAGAACGCACAATCGCGGAAGGTGGCCCGAGCACCAGGGAACGCATCACGTTTCTGTATCGCACGGTGTTATCGCGACTGCCCGAGCGAGAAGAGATTCGCCTCGTCACAGCCGCACTCCACAATCAACGGGCGCTATTCGAGGCTGATCCCGTTGCTGCGCAAAAGGTGGTCCGGGTCGGTGAGTCGAAGCCACGGGGCGTAGCGTCGGATGTCGACGTCGCGACGTGTAAGTTTAAAGCCGCTTGCGGCTTCGCAGGCATACTGGTTGCGAAGCCGTAAGCGGCTTGACAAAAGAGATACCATGCACCCACTCATCGAACACCAACTGCACCAAACCCGCCGACAGTTCTTCGGGTCGTCCGGAATGCGTCTCGGTGGCCTCGCGCTGGCCACGCTCGCCGGTCGCGCCGCGAGCGCTGCAGAGGTCAAACCCGCTGATCGCATTCATCCACCGCTACCTGGCTTCCCGAACTTCCCCCCGAAGGCGAAGGCCGTCATCTACCTGCACCTGAACGGTGGCCCCAGCCAACTCGACACGTTCGACTACAAGCCCAAGCTCACAGATCGCTTCAACGAAGACCTTCCCGACAGCATTCGCAAAGGTCAGCGCATCACCACCATGACCAGCGGCCAAGGTCGTCTTCCCATTGCACCGTCGATGTTTAAGTTCTCGCAGCACGGCAAGTGTGGCATGTGGATCAGTGAACTGTTGCCGCACACTGCGAAGTTCGCTGACGACATGGCACTCGTGAAGACCGTTCACACGAACGCGATCAACCACGATCCAGCGTGCACGTTCGTGATGACCGGCAGCGAGGTTCCTGGCAAGCCGAGCATCGGATCGTGGCTCAGTTACGGCCTCGGCAGCGTCAGCAACGACCTGCCGGCGTTCGTCGTGTTCACGCCCTACTGGTCATCGGGCACGGCAGCCCAGGCCTTGTTCTCGCGAATGTGGGCCAGTGGCTTCTTGCCGGGGAAGTACAGCGGCGTCGCATTGCGAAGCGTTGGCGATCCTGTGCTGTATGTGCAGAACCCAGACGGCGTCAGTGAGGCGAATCGCCGGGCCATGCTCGACACACTCGGTGCCCTGAACCGCAAGACGTTCGACAACTACGGCGACCCCGAAACGCTGACCCGCATTGCGCAGTACGAGATGGCGTTTCGGATGCAAACGTCCGTGCCTGAACTGACTGACTTGAGCAAGGAACCCGAGAAGGTGCTCGACAGTTACGGTCCGGAAGTGCGGAAGCCCGGTTCGTTCGCCGCGAGTGCGTTGCTCGCGCGTCGGCTGGTGGAACGCGGCGTGCGTGCCGTGCAGATTCTCCATCGCGGCTGGGATCAACACGGTAGCCTGCCGGCCGACATTCGCTCACAGTGCCGCGATGTCGATCAGCCAACGGCAGCGCTTCTCGCGGACCTGAAACGCAAGGGATTGCTCGACAGCACACTGGTTGTGTGCGGCGGCGAATTCGGGCGAACGGTGTATAGCCAGGGAACGCTGACGAAGACGAACTACGGTCGCGATCACCACCCGCGAAACTTCTGTATGTGGCTCGCGGGCGGAGGCATTAAGGGCGGACAGGTTTACGGTGAGACGGACGATTTCAGCTACAACGTCACCGAGAATCCGGCGCATGTGAACGACTTGAATGCGACCGTGCTGCACTGTCTCGGTATCGACCACTCGAAGTTCAGTTTCAAATTCCAGGGACTCGATCAGCGACTCACCGGCGTCGAGGAACAGCACGTCATCAAAGAACTGCTACAGTGATGAGGAGATTGATTCGCTGGGCAGACCACACCGCAACCACGTGGGTTCTCGCCGGGCTGGCGTTCTCACTGGCTGCGGTCGGAGCGTTGCCCTACGCCGGTGGCTTCAACGATGGTTCCCGTCTGGCGACCACGGAATCGCTAGTCGACCGTGGAACCCTCTGCATCGATGATTCCATTTTCGCGACGCCGTCGTTCGGTCTCCTCGCTCGGGGGATGCCGCCTTACAATCCCGATATCCCAAACATCGAGACAGGTGGGACGCTCGACAAGGTGCGGATCGACGGACACTTCTATTCCGATAAACCGCCGATTCTCGCGATCCTGACCGCCGGAGCATACCGTGTGCTGATGTTCGTGGGTTTGCCCTCGCCCGCTGAACGGCCGGATGTGTTCTGCCGCACGGCAACCACTCTGAGTTCCGGGATCAGTTACGCGGTCGCGGTCGGTTTCATGTGGGTTCTCGGACGGCTCATCGGCCTGCCGGCAGGCTTGCGTCTCATCTGGCTGGGTTCATTCGCACTCGCCACGGTGTTGCCCGGATACACCCGGCATGTCAACCCGTCGCTGCCGCAGACTGCGGCGCTTGCGGGGTTGGCCGTGTTCCTACTTCGCACAGCGCAAGCTCTGCCGCGAATCGCGTGGGGATCACTTGCTCTCGCCGGAACTTTCGCGGGCTTCGGCTACACTCTCGACCTAGGCGGCGGACCATCGTTACTGGCATGTGCGGCGATCGGTCTATTCCTCCGCACACGACGGATCGCTGCCGTTGGGATGTTCCTGCTCGCCGCAGCTCCCTGGATCGCGACTCACCACGCACTGACGTATTCTGTCGGCCGCGTCTGGGTGCCGCTTGGCATGGTTCCTGAGTTTCTCAACTGGCCCGGCAGCCCGTTCGATCCATCGAACATGACCGGATTCTGGCGGCATACGCCTCACGGGTTCGTCATCTACATTTGGGAGTTGCTGTTCAGCTACAAAGGATTACTGACGTGCAATCTGCCGCTATTCCTCGCGTTGGCGGGTGGCTGGCGTGTGCTAACTCCCACCCGCCAACAAATCGAACTCATCTCGCTGCTCGCTTGGTGCGTGGCGACGTTTGGGATGTACGCAGTTCTCTCGGATAACCGTGGCGGGGGTTGCCTGTCGATCCGGTGGTTCGTGCCCTTCCTTGTGCCGGGCTTCTGGCTACTCGGTCGGTTACTCGTGCAGCGCCCCCGTACTCGCGTGGATTTCGTGTTGTTGTCCGCGTTTGGTTTCTTGCTTGCGATCGGAATGTGGACGGTCGGCCCGTGGCCGTCATACATTGTGCCGTATCTCGAACAGATCGTGTTCTCCGCACTGGGAACGTGGGTCGTGATTCATCTCGCGGTTCGCTTGTGGGCGCGGCGAACCTAGCGGACCTCACTCTGCTTTCTTCTCGCACTCCGGCAACTCCAGTTTGCAGCAGCCGAGGTTCAACGCCTCACGAGGAACGCCCGTGGCCTCGGCTTCTTCGAGCATACCGGGACGAAGTGCGTAGTGAACGAATCGACCTCGCTTTGTGCCGCGAATCAGCCCCGCGTTCTTGAGTACCGCCAAATGGTGTGACACGTTCACGGCTTTTTCCTTCAGCCCGAGCATGGCCACAATCTCGGTGACATTACGCGGCCCCTCGGCGAGAAAACGCACAATCTTCAATCGCTCAGGCGCAGCGAGTGCGCCGAGAAGAACAGCACAACGTTTCGGTTCGAGAGGATCCTTCGCCACGGTCGCTCCTTCAATTGAATCCCGTTAGCCACCGCAGCCAGTTGGTCCCTTTTCGCCGACAGCCTCAGCCATCACGCCAAGCTGTACCACGCTCCGGGCCTGTTCCTTCTCCAGATAAGCGCGACCCTTCTTCACGTTCACATGGTCCCACGGCAATTTCTCGCCAACCGGACGCTGCCTTGTGCGGTAGAAATCAACATCAATGCCAAGATCGCTGAAAGCCTGCCACCACAGTTGCGGGTTGTAACATTCCTTCCAGCCGTCGAAGCGGGCACCGCGTTTCCAGGCTTCGTACAGCCCCGGACTCACACGCCGATCACCTCGCGTCAGGATGCCCTCAAGCAGACTCGTCTCGATGTCGTGCTGCTTGATTTTCACGGCCTTCACTCGCTTGCGACGGTGCAGATAATCGCCTGCCCAGCGGAAGTATTCGCGTGTCTGCATCCCGTTCCACTGATATGGCGTGTGCGGCTTCGGGATGAAATTCGACACGGACGCGATCACTTCCTTGTCCCGCCCGCCGAACTCACGCCCCACCCGGCTGATGGTTTCCGCCAGATCGACGATTCCATCGAGATCGACGTGCCGTTCGCCGGGCAGCCCGCACAGGAAGTACAACTTGACGTGAGACATGCCTTCCTTGAACGCCGCCCGACAGCCTTCAATCAGGTCGTCGTTCTTGATCGGCTTGCGAATCTGCACTCGCATGTCGTCGCGGGCCACTTCGGGAGCAAGCGTCATCCCGGCGCGTCGCCAGCCCTGCATGAGTTGTGGCACCGAGCGCAGTTGGTGATTCACCCGCAAGCTCGGCAACGACACGTTCACACCCAACGGCATGAACACCTCATGCATCCGCCGCACCAACTCCTCGAAGTGCGGGTAATCGCTGCTCGACAGCGACAGCAAACTGATCTCGTTCATGCCCGTGTTGCGGTAGCTTTCGAGCGCTGCCTGCACGATCGTTTCGACACTCCGCACCCGCAACGGCCGCTTGATGACAGTCGATTGACAGAAACGGCATTGCCACGGGCAACCTCGCATGATTTCGATGGCGATGCGGTCGTGCGGCGTCTGCACGAACGACACGACCGGCTTCGTCGGCAGCGGAATCGCGTCGAGATCCTGGTCGATGGTGCAGCTTTCGATCTGCATGGGCACATCGGAGCGGGTGCGGTTCACGGTCGCAATTGTGCCGTCGTCGTGGTAGTCGAATTCGTAGAAGGCCGGAGCGTATGCCCACGCGGTGCTACCGACCAACTCGGCGAGCATCTCCATGCGGCGAGCGTGGCTCGTATCGCCTTCGCGGATGGCCACTTCCTTCAGCGACATCCACTTTTCCATCACCCACGGCAACGATTCCTCGCCGTCGCCGATCACGAACACATCCACGAACGGGGCCAGCAACTCGGGGTTCTGTGCCCCTGGACCTCCAGCGACAACCAGTGGATCGGTGACGAGGCGATCGCGCGAGAAGTGCGGGATGCCGCCGAGGTCGATCATCGTGAGCAGGTTCGTGTAGCAGACCTCGTATTGCAGGCTGAACCCGACCAGATCGAACTCGCGCAACGGTGTGTAGTTTTCGAGGCCGTACAGTGGCAGACGGTGCTTGCGGAGTGCTGCCTCGAAGTCCAGCCACGGAGCGAACGCACGTTCGCAGGCCCACTGCGGATCGGCGTTCATGATCGTGTAGAGCACCTGCAAACCGTGGTGGCTCATTCCGATCGTGTACGCATCGGGGAAGCAGAGGCACAGCTTACCGCGAACTTGCCGGTGATCTTTCGGCGTGGAGTTGAGTTCGCCGCCAATGTATTGGGCAGGCGTTTTGACCCGCGGCAGCACTCGCAGCACGGCATCTCGAAGAGCGGTGTTCAGCATCGGCATGACCCAATATTTCGGCGCGACTGGACAGAACTGATTGTAGCGGATGTGAGAAAGAACGCAGCCCATCCCTTTCGCGGATGGGCTGCGTTTGTTGGTTGTGCGGCGAGTTTACTTCATGTCCTGGTTTGTGCCCGGCTCACTGGCGGGGACTCTTTATTTGAACATTGGAATTGAGGCTCACCCGGTTTGGCCGGGTAGATCCAGTGGGCCGGTAATTCCAATGTTCAAATGTGGAGTCCCCGCAGAAACAGCCGTCCACGAGTCGCGGAAGAAGCCATTTTCTCGGACGACGCAACATCGTCCTGCTGCAATGCAGCGAGCTAAACCAACCGCACGACCAACTTCAGAAGTATCACATGCCGTGAAGTCAAGGAAAAGGTCCGGTTTCAGCGTTTCACATTGGTTCCGGGCTACTCCCCCACCCCATGTCCGGAACCAACCATTCCAGACCCGGAACCATCTTATTCGTCCGGAAGAAACTTTATCAGAGCATACGCTCCAGAACCTCAACTGACTCAGTCACCAAAACTTGCGGCGATCAGTGACAAAGGCGCTGAACTTACTCGCACATTATTTCACGTCCGGAACCATCCGGAATCATGTGACGAACCCGCGACGCGATTCCTGAGCGAACGCAACCAATTCGGGATAGAAGGCGTGAAAGTCGTCGGCCAGTTCCGCGTCGGCGGCAGCGAGATCAGGCAGCGCATCTGGCAGCCACAGCGCTCGCTTCGGCATCCGCTCGGCGATTCGTTCCGAAAGACGAGCCAGCGTCAGCTCGATCCCCTCGATGGTCGAGTAGCCAACGAGATAGTCACCGTCGATGAAGCGGCGAATGAACCACTGTGCGTCTGGCGGAGAGATGGAGAATGCGTCTTCGAGCACCTGATACGATCGACCCGCGAACGTGGGCAACGGTTCGGGCGAGTAGCGTTCCCAGTTTCGAGCGAGGATGTGGTCGTAATAGACATCCATCACGATGCCGGCGAACCAGCCGAGGCGAGCCGAGATGCGAGCGTTGCTGCGATGCACGATGGGGTGGCGATCAGTGAAACCGTCGATGAGCCGATGGAGGCGAACGCCGGTTTGCACAGCTTCGGGAAGCAGAGCGATCTCGGGATTGCGTGCGAAGTCCGCGACGATGCCACCGAGCATGAGTCCGGGTTCTGGGTCGGCCAGATGCAAATGCGCCAGGAAGTTCAACGAATCCTTCCGGGGTCAGTGGTCAGAGGACACCCTTGGTTGAAGGGATGCCGCTGGCTCGCGGGTCCATTTCGACAGAGGCTCGCAGCGCTCGGGCACACGCCTTGAAGATCGCTTCCACGATGTGATGCGTGTTGCGTCCATGCTGCAATACGACATGAAGCGTCAGCAATCCCGCCGACGAAACCGCTCGCCAGAACTCTTCCGCCAACTGCGACGAGAAAGTGCCGAGCGTTTCGAGAGGCACATCCGCACTCCACACCAGAAACGGCCGACCACTCAGATCAATCGCTGCGAGCGCGAGCGTTTCATCCATTGGAAGGGCACAATCGCCGAAGCGACGGATACCGGCCTTGTCGCCGAGAGCCTGCACGAGCGCCTTGCCGAAACAGATGCCAACGTCTTCGACCGTGTGATGAGCGTCGATGTGCGTGTCGCCCTTGCACGTCACCGTGAGGTCGAACATGCCGTGCTTGCCGATATGCGTCAGCATGTGGTCGAAGAAACCGACGCCCGTGTTCACATCGACCTTCCCGCTGCCGTCGAGGTTGAGCGAGAGCTGGATGTCTGTTTCGGCCGTCTTGCGGTTGATCGTGGCGGTTCGTGGCATGGCATTCAGAAATCATCTCACGCAAAGCCGCGAAGCCACAAAGAAAACCAAGGAGCCAATCTCTTTGCGACTTTGCGGCTTTACGTGAGAACTTGGGTTTAGAGTGACTTCAGTTCGGCGAGCAACTTGTCGATCTCGGCGTCGCTGCCGACGGAGATTCGCAGGCCGTCGTAGCCGTCGTAGTTCATGTAGCGCACGAGAATCTTGCGACGTTTCAATTCTTCGTAGATCGGCTTCAAGGGACGATCCGAGCGCCGACACCACAGGAAGTTCGCGTGACTTGGCGTGACGTCGAAGCCGAGTTCCGTGAGCGCCGGCCGCATCCGTTCACGGGTCGCGATGATCTTCGCACGCACTCCTGCGAAGTATTCTTGGTCTTCGATTGCAGCGGTCGCGGCAGCGAGGCTCAGGACGTCGCAGTTGTAAGAGTCTTTCACCTTCGTGAGTTCGCGGATGATGTCGGGGGATGCGATTGCGAATCCGAACCGAATGCCCGCGAGTGAGTACGACTTGCTGAGAGTCCGGGTGACGATGAGGTTGTCGCAATGCTTCACAGTCTGCACCCACGAGGCGCGATCGTCAGCAAAGTCGATGTACGCTTCGTCGATGACGAGAGGGTAAGGAGCAACCTGTGCCCTGACCAACTCCATCAGCACTTTCGGAACCATCGTCCCAGAAGGTGAGTTCGGGTTCGGGATGAACGTCAGATTCGCGCCTTTGATCGGCCACGGCTGTGGCAGGTGCCAGTTTTCATCGAACGGAACTGTCTGAAAGCGTGCCCCCTGAATCTCGGCGAGCGACTTGTACAGGATGTAGCTCGGTGTCGGGCTCGCGATCAAGCCGCCTTCGGGGACGAAGGTTCGCGTCAGGATGGTGAGGATGTCGTCAGAACCGTTGCCGATGAGGATGCAATCGGGATCGACGCCAAGCACCTTCCCTGCGGCACGGCGAAACGTGTCACCGAGCGGTTCCGGATACTTGCGGAGTTTGTTGCTGGTGAGCGTCGCTTGAATCGCCTCGAAAACCCGCGGACTTGGCGGATACGGGTTCTCGTTCGTGTTCAGCTTGATGATTTCGGGGTCGTTGAGCTGCTCGCCGGGAGCGTAGCCCTTCATGGCGAGAACATTCGGCCGAACTGAAGAACCTAACCCCCCAGCCCCCTTCCCTAAAAAGGAAGGGGGAGCCAGAGTTGGATTGGTCTGAAGCCCCTCTCCCCTTGGGGGAGGGGTTGGGGAGGGGTTAGTCGTACTCATCACTTTTTGGCGGCAGCAGCGGCAGCAGCAACAGCGACCTTATCAACCTTCGGCTTCGGACGAGCTTCGGGTCCGTTGTTGTTCGCGCGAATCTCGACGCTCGCGGCGTGTGCCGTCAGCCCTTCGGTGTTCGCGAGGAAGATCACATCAGGTGCTATCTCTTTAAGACCGTTGCGGGTGAACCGCATCAGGCTCGTGCGCTTGCGGAAGTCGTTCGCGTTGAGGCCGCTTGCCCAGCGAGCAGTGCCGCCCGTCGGAAGAACGTGCGACGGACCAGCCGCGTAGTCGCCAACTGCGACCGGCGTGAACGGCCCAAGAAACACTGCCCCCGCACTGCGAACTTGTTCCGCGAACGCTTCCGGGTCGCGAGTCTGAATATGGAGGTGTTCGGGAGCCAGTGCATTCACGCATTCGAGCGCAGATTTCTTGTCCGGAGCCAGCACGAGCGCTCCGAAGCGTTCGAGACTATCGCGGGCGAGGTCGGCACGCGACAGCTTCGCGAGCTTCTTCTGGATCGACTCGAACACTTCCTCGATCAGCGGTTCGTACCACGTCACCAACACCGCGACGCCGGGGGAGTGCTCGGCCTGCGCGATCAGGTCGAGAGCGACCCAATCCGGATGAGCGGCATCGTCGGCTGCGACCACGATTTCACTGGGGCCAGCGATGCAGTCGATGGCGACCTGCCCAAAGACGTGCTTCTTGGCGAGCGCGACATACTGATTGCCAGGTCCAACGATCATGTCCACGGCAGGCAGACCATCGACGCCGTAAGCCATCGCCGCGATAGCTTGCGCTCCACCGATGCGGTAAACCTCGGTGATGCCGAGTTCGTGGCATGTCGCCAGCATTTCGCGGTTGTACGCCCCCGTGTCCTTCGGCGGCATGCACACGACGATCTGCTCGACGCCCGCTGCTCGAGCCGGGCACACCGTCATGAGGAGAGTCGAAGGATACGCAGCAGCACCACCGGGACAGTACACGCCGACGCGGTCGAGTGGTCGGTAGCGGAGTTGCAACTCGTGGCGTTCCGAAACCCGCATCACTGCATCGCGGTGCAACACGCCCGACTGAAACTGCACGACGTTGTACTGCACCTGTCGAATTGCTTCGAGAAACTCGGGGGCAACCGCTGCGTGAGCTTCCGCGAGTTCGGCAGGCTTCACGCGAAGCATGTCCGGCTTGAGTTTCACCTTGTCGAACTGATCGGTGTACGAGATGACGGCGGAGAGGCCTTTCTCGCGGACATCGGTGCAGATTCGCTCGACGGCTCGCACTGGCGAGAGCGCTTCGCCAAACACGGCGAGGGTGAGCTTCTTCCCGGCGGCGGAAACCACTTCGGAGTCGTATCGGAACTGATCGCGGAGTTTCGTGATTTGGGCCGTGGCGTTGTTCGCTGTGAGGTCGATTCGCCGCAGCTTGAGGGATGCCATTCTGAGGAACCTCGCGTGTGTTCGAGTCCACGGAATTGGACCGAACCCGACCACACGTTGGGAGCGGAACTACGCAACATTTGCCCGACCCGCACGGGCCGAACAGTCGATCAACTCTCACCAATGTTATATGAAGATCGAGCCTCAACAGCAACCAACTCACGGCGATTAGAGCGCGTTCGCCAGCGTAAGATGTGCCGAGATTGCGGGTTGTGACGAGTAATCCGGAACTGGCGAAAATCACGGCAGTGTTCAGGCGATTGTTGATCCGATTCGATTGGATGGCTTTGATTGTTTTGCCGCTTGCGGCGTAGCACAAAGAGAAACTGCCGCCGCAAGCGGCAAAGACAGAAGACCAATCTCTCAATTGACATCGACCGCAAAGTACGGATCGGCGAACTCGCCCCCGGTCTTGTCCGTGGTGCGGACCCAGAACACGTGACGCCCCGCCGGCAGCGTTGCTGATAGTTTTAGTTTCACGGTCTTCGTCTGCTTCGCACCCGCCCCGAAGGTCAACGTCTCGTCGGCGAACACTCCCCTGCCCCGCAACGTGACCGTCGCGCCGGGGTCGTCGCGGCCAGACTCCGACAGCGTGACTTGCACCGTGATCTCGTCGCCTGCCTTGGCGGTCGTCAGGGTCGGCTCGACACTCACGCGGTGCGGTGTCCAGTCACGACGATGGTCGCCGCTCACGCAAACTGCGTTGCAGGCTTTCGCTGCTGCCTCGCCCCACTTCACCCGACGGCGATAATCTTCCTTGTCGAAGACATACGGACCGCCGTGTTCCGCCAGCACCCACTCCGGGGCAATGTCCAACACCTTGCCGGCGCTTGTGCCGTAGACAGCGGGCGAGCTGCGGTTCAGGCCCATCCAGCCGCCCGTGCCGCTGAATTGATCCTGGTGGAAGAAATTGTCGGCCGTGAACATGCAGCGTTTGCCGTCGATGGTGGCTTCGATGCCCGACGTGAACCACGACTGCCCAGGCAAGTGGTGAAACTTGAACGTGTAGCCGCCCCACGTCGCCGTTTCGCCGTCCTTGAGTTCCTTGGTGAACTTGATCGGTCGATGATCCAGAAACGGGGCACGCAGTTTCACCGGATCCTTCAACGGAATCGCAACCAGATCGAGCGACCACACTTCGCAGCGGTCGCGCTCTTTCAGGACGTGAACGCCGTCGAAGTGGTCGTAATGTGCGTGGCTGAACGCCACGAGTTCGATGGCACCCAACTTCTCGGCTTTCGTGATCGTTTCCAACTGCTCGACGAGCTTCTTCCCCCAAGGATCGAGGACGAAGATACCATCGCCAGTCTTCGATTTGATGACGTAAGTGTTGCCCGTGATCCACACATGGTCCGACACTTTCGACCACGGTTTGTCGCCGCCGCTCGCGACCTGCTCCTTCGGCACGAGGAATTCGTACTTCGGCTGGTTCCCGAGGCGATCCTTGCTGAACCGCTCGAAACTCTTCTGGAAACCGGCCTCGTCCACCAGCTTCGCGGTGTCTTCGAGAGCCTTCGCGGCGTCCTTCAAGAGAACTGGTCCGTGTGCCGGGCACAGCGTCGATGGTTTCAGTTTCGCTATTTTTCGCAGCGATTCCGCCATCGGCTTCAGGCCCACATCGGTCCAGTGGTCCCAGTCTGTTGTGTACGGTGTCCACAGTTTGCCTTCGGTACAGAAAGCGTCGCCGCAGAAGAGAATGGTCGGGCCTTTCGGATTATCGGCGAGTTCACAGAGATACGAGAAGTGATCGCGCGAGTGACCCGGCGTCGCAACCGGCCTGAGCTTCCATTTGCCGAACGTGAGGGGCTTATTCTCTTCAATCGTGCAATCGACGCCTTCCACCCCGACCGGCAGCATGAAGTACGCCGTGCGCGAGTTCCGCAGCGGAATCGAGTCCTTCCAGAACTTCGCCACGTTGTCGGGTGTGAGCCAGTCGGCCGACTCCTTGGGAGCACGGACAGACCAGCCCTTCTTGCGATAGTCGGAAGCGAACTCTGCCGTGTCGCGATGGTGGTGCGTCAACAGCACAGCCTCGATGGACTTCACGCCAAGTTTCGCGACGACTTCGGGAGAGGCAGCTGCGTCGATGAGCATTGCCTTGTCACCCGAGACGATGGCATAACTGTGTGGCATCGCCGTCGAGCGGAAGATACCCCCGCCGAGCTTTTCCCACGATTTGGGAGCATCGTCTTGCGGATCGGCTGCGGAAAACCAGGCCGCAGCAGAGACAGCCAGGACGGAAAGCAAAGCAAGAGTGACGCGAGAACGCATGGTGATTCCTCCGCACGCATCGTCGTCGGATTTGAGCAACTGGTCAAGCGGCAGGAATAATTCCGTGAGTAGTGCGTGAAAAATCGGCCCAGCGGGTTGCGTTCCTGGCGCATCGCGGTTCTACTGGGGGCACAAGTCTGGCGGCTTCAACGGATTGATACACGATCCAGCCGCGGAGGCGGCAACATGACCGTGGCACCTGATTTCTTCGAGACCGAACCCCGAAACTGGCGCGCCCGTTTGGCGGCCAGCGTCGAGGTCATGCGCGAACTGAGTCGTTACTCCGACCCGCAGGAGATGTACGCCGTCTTCGCTCGCCGCATGGCGCAGTTGTTCCCAGTCAGCCGGCAACTCACCATTTCACGAAGGGGCTTGCACTTCCCGCAATATCGCGTCACTCGCTTCAACTTGTGGCGCGACCCCGTGAACCCCTGGAAAGAATTGCATCGGCTCCCGGTTCACGAAGGCGGCCTGCTCGCCGAATTGGTGTATGCGGATCAACCACGCGTTCTCGAAGATGTCACCCTCGACCCGGACGACCCGGCAGCGGCGTACATCGGCGGGCAACGTTCGGTCCTCGCGATTCCGCACTTCGAGCAGGGAATCGCCCAGAACGTCGTCGTGCTGGCTCGCGAAGAAGCCGACGCTTTCCCGCGTGATCGCATCGCGGATCTGGTTCTGCTCAGTAACCTCTTCGGTCGCGCCACGCAAACGCTCGTGCTTTCGCAAGCGGTGAAAGAAGCCTACGACGCGGTCGATTACGAACTTCGCACGGTCGCCGACATTCAGAAGTCGTTGTTGCCTCCGCATGTGCCGCACGTCGCCGGACTTGATGTTGCTGTGCATTACCAGACCGCGAAGCGAGCTGGTGGCGACTACTACGACTTCTTCCCGTTGCCCGGTGGCAAACTCGGTGTGCTCATCGCTGATGCAAGCGGTCACGGAGCGCCTGCGGCTGTGTTGATGGCGATTGCACACAGCATCGTTCACACGAGACCCGAACCGCCGACAAAACCAGGCGAACTGTTGACGCAACTGAACGACCACCTGACGCGGCACTACACCCGGCAAACCGGCAACTTCATGACCGCGTTTTATGCTGTGTTCGACCCGACTGCTGGAACGCTTTCGTATGCGAGTGCCGGCCACAATCCGCCGCGATTGGTCCGTGCGAATGATAACTCCCGGCTGAATCTGAATCGCGCACAGCGGTTGCCGTTGGGGATCAAGCCCGACGAGTTGTATCCCGATCAGGTGGTGCCGCTGCAACCGGGCGATCAGGTGGTATTCTTCACCGATGGCGTGATTGAAGCGGTGAACGCTGACGGTGACGTGTTCGGCTCAGATCGGCTCGACTCGGTGTTGCCGGGGTCGCCCGAAACGGCGGAGCAGTTGTTGCTCGCGATCTTGCGAGAGTTCGGCACGTTCACCGCGGGTGTTCCGGTTGCCGACGACCGCACGCTTGTCGTGGTGAAGCGAGTGATTTGACTGGGGCTTTCTTGGAGGCGGTTTGTCCGAGCCCGAGCGCCAAGCGAGGGGCACGCTTGACTCCTCGCTTGGCGCTCGGGCTCGGACAAATCAGCACTCGGCACCACAAAGTCGGAAGTCTTTCGGCAGATTCGTTTACACTGACAGAAACTGCGTTCTGGTGTTTGTCGAAAGACAAGGTAAGATACACCTTCCGCAAACCGTTCTCAACCTCTCGACCCTCGGACCCACGACGGGCGACGGGTCTGGCCCAAACTATTCATCCCGATGTCATCGCAAACACAGACGTTTCCTTGCCCCTTCTGCGGTCGCCGTATGGGTGTCGGGATTGACCTGCTCGGCAAGCACGTTCGCTGCCCTCACTGCAAGCAGGTCGTCCTCGCCCCCGTCACTGCTGGAGGAGCGCCGGCCGCTGGTCCACCGGCGTCACCGCCTGTCACGCCACCTGCTCCGCCTCCACCTGCCGCACCGCAGATGATGCCACCGCCACCGCCACCGGTGATGTCGCAACTTCCACCGATGCCGGAACCGGTTTTCAACATTCAGCCGAAGGAAGCCGCCGATAGCATTCTGAGCGAACCCGACGAATCCGACGACGAGGTCTTCGGATCGCAAGGCTTCAACCGGATGCCGATCCCGCGTTTACCCGATCTCGCGCCGAGCCAACCACCACCGCCATACGGCGCTCCGCCCTCATACGGTCCACCGCCATCCTACGGCGCACCGCAACCGTATGCTCCTCCGCCGTATGTGCCGCCACCAGCGTACAACCCGCCACCGCCTGCTGCTCCTGTTCATGTGCCGCAACCATACGCGCCGGCACCGGGCGGCAGCCCCTTCACATTCGAGGCGAAGCCACCCGCCGCTGCTCCGCAACCCGTGCCAGCTCCCGCGCCGATGCCTGCCCCGGCAGCAGGACCGCAAGGACTTCACGCCACCGCACTCGACGTGAACCCATTCGGTGGTTTCGACGGTCCGCCGGCTCACTCCCCCGCGCCGGCACAGCAAACAGCACGCCCCGCAGTGGTTGCTGTGCCTCCGCCGGCTCCAGCGCCTGCCCCTGCCAATCCAGGAAATCCTTGGGCCGGAATTGAGCCAGTGGTTGCGCCCGCAGCACAAAACGGCCCCGTTCACCAACTCCAACCAGCAGCGGGATACCCCGCTCCGGCACAATACCCCGCACCCGCGCCTGCCTATCCGCAACCTTTTCCGGCACCCGCTCCGGCGTACCCGCAGCCAACATCCGGCTCGGCGTTCCCCGCGCCGCCTTCTTCCGCAGCCCCGCAGCAGGTGGAAGAAGTCAGCGAACCGGCACCAGCCAAATCAACTTCGAGGGCGCCACGAGCGAAACCGTCCGCAGCAGCCCCCTCGGGAGGAGGAGCAGGGTTTCCGAAGCCGGTCGTGTATGGCCTCGCCGGATACGCCATCCTGATGACGCTCCTCGCTCTATACGGGCTGTTCCTCAAGTCGGGTGATGCCCCTGCGGGCCACCCCTTCGAGAACATCCCGGACACGTTCGGTGAAGGCGACCCCGCATCTCGCAAGAAAGTGAGCCTCTATCGGTTCAAGACGGATGGGCCAATTCCTGACAAGTTGCGAGCTGAGGTCGCAAGTGGAAAGAAGATCGAGGTGGGGCAGCTTGAAATCGAGCCGGTGAAAGTAGAACGGCGACTCCTTGACATGTGGAAGGAGGATAAAAGCGGCAAGAAATCACTTGGGCAAAGCCCCAACAAAGCACTGGTCCTGCATCTGAAGATCAAGAACAATTCCCAGGATCTCTATTTCTGTCCGGTGGATCCGGCGTTCAACCGGAAGAACACTCAGCCCCTGACGCGGATTGTGGTTCCCGGGAAGCCAGAGCCATTCACGCAAGGGTTGGTGGACTGGCCATTCACCTCGGGTCGGCAGTTCGAGAAAGAACAAGAAAACGATCTGAAGCCGCTCGGGCCCGGCGAAACACGCGAATACTGCATCTACACGGCCACGAGCGACACAAAGGTCATCCCCGCCGTGACGGCCTCGAAAGATCCGGTGCTGTGGCGAGTGCAATTGCGACGCGGCGTGACCGAGTTCAACGGGAAGAACGTGCCGGTCACCGCTCTGATTGGCGTCGAGTTCAAAGGCAGTGATGTGAAAGATTCCTGATCCGATGGACTGACTTCGCAAGCGAGCCACGGGGTTGATCCCCGTGGCTTTTTCATTGCACATCAGAACTGCCACGAGGATAACTCCCGTGGCTCGCAAAATCACTTACACTTTCTCGGGCACCACGAACGGCTTGCGATAGGCTCGCGTCAAAAGTGCGTCGGCCTCGGCGTCTTTCACGAAGCGTTCCGCCTTGCCGTCGAAGTCGAGTTTGCGACCGACACACAGGTTCTTCCCATCGAACTTGATGCCGCTGTCTTTCAGGTGGTCGGCCATTCGCGTCAGCGCATCGGTGCCAAACTCGTTGCCGCTGAGCTTGCCCAGCTTCGGATCGTACTCCGTCTGCTTGCCGAGACGGTAGCTGATGTTTCCGAGATGGCACAGACCACTCGAAACGTGACCGACCTCAAGCTCGGCGTGCAGTTTCGTCGTGTCGCGCTTGCGGACACAGTCGATGAAGTTGCCAAAGTGGTCGCCGCTGATCTTCACGTCGGATGTCACCTTCGGCACCGGTTCGCCATCGCCCTGCCCCTTCGGGTAGAACTTGTTGCCCGCGACGACACCCTCCTCGAAGTGGAGAATGTTGCCGACCGACTGACCGCGATACGCCGGTGACTTCAACCCGCGTGTCTCGAAGATCAGTTGCGTGTCGCCGTAATCGAAGACGCTCACGAGTGCGTTCGGCGTCTGGCCCTGGTCATTGTTCGCGTAACGGCCACCAAAGCTGATGACCGACTTCGGCCATGTCGCTCCGGGGATGAGCCAGCGGGCGATATCCATCTGGTGAACGCCCTGGTTGCCAGCGTCACCGTTGCCGAAATCCCAGAACCAGTGCCAGCGGTAAGGAACGATGTTCTCGTGGTAAGCCTGCTCTTGCGCCGGCCCGAGCCAGATGTTGAAATCGAGTTCCGCAGGCGGGGCCTTGGTGGGTTTCGTGCCGATATCACCGCGGGTTGAACCGCCTGTACCGCCGTCCTTGTAGCACAGTCCACGCGACACGAGCAGTTTGCCGAGCTTGCCGGATTTGGCGAGCGCGGCGAGGTCTTCCCAACTCTGACTGCTTCGACTCTGCGTGCCGTGCTGCACAACACACTTGTGTTTGCGAGCCATTTCAACCGCGATGCGGCCTTCGTGAATGTTGTGCGAACACGGCTTCTCGACGTAGACATCCTTCCCCGCCTCGCACGCCCAGATCGTCATGAGGCTGTGCCAGTGGTTCGGTGTCGCAATCGAGACAGCGTTCAGTTCCTTGTCTTCGAGGACTTTGCGAATGTCGGTGAAAGTTTGCGGTGCGACTTTGCTCTTGGCCGCGATGGGGTCGAGGTGCTTCTTGTAGGTGCGTTTGTCGGGGTCCACGAGCGCGACGATCTCGACATTCTTCATGCCGAGATACGCACCTGTGTGAGCAGTGCCGCGACCATTCAGACCCGCAACAGCGACGCGAATGGTGTCGTTTGCGCCGAGAACTTTGCCTGACGATTTGGTGCCGGCGATGGTGACAGTCGCGGCAGCAGCGAGCGTGTGCTTGACGAACGAGCGACGATTGAGACTGGACACGGATAACCTCCGGGGAGCAGAGAGGGATTGGAGGGCAGCGCTTCAACAATACCCGGAGAATTGCAGGACGAGAAGCGGTTTCTTTGCGAGCCACGGGGTTTATCCCCGTGGTCTTTCAACGTGTCACAAGACCACGGGGATAAACCCCGTGGCTCGCCTCAATTCGCTTTTACGCCCATCGTGCGGCGAATGAACTCCATCTGCAACTTGAGATAGTGCCCGCCGCCAATCCCGTGCCGAGCCTGCGGGTAAAACATCATCTCGAACTCCTTGCCCGAGCGTTGAAGCGCATCCGTAAGTTGCACGCTGTTCTGCATGTGAACGTTGTCGTCCATCATGCCGTGAACGATGAGCAGTTTGCCGCTCAGGTTCTTGGCCGCCGTCACGCAACTCGACTTCGCGTAACCAGCCGCGTTCTCCATCGGCGTCAGCATGTAGCGCTCGGTGTAGATCGAATCGTACAGTTTCCAGTCGGTTACAGGACCAGACGCGATGCCGGCCGTGAATGTCTTCGAGTGCGTCAGCGCGTAAGCAGTCATGAAGCCACCGTAACTGTGCCCGCTGATGCCCACTCGCGTCGCGTCCACCCCCGGTTTCTCGGCCAGCCACGCAACCGCTTCTTCCAAGTCCTTGAGTTCCTGCACGCCGAGCTGTTTGTAGCATGCCCACGCCGACTGTGCCCCCTTCCCGCTTGCACTTCTCGGATCGACACGGAACACGATGATGCCGTTCGTGGCGAGCGAGTTCTCCATGATTCGCCCCCCGCCCCATTCATCGCGAATCGTCGGCATGTGCGGACCCGCATAGGTGAACAACCACACCGGGTGCTTCTTTGTGGCGTCGAAGTCTGGCGGATACGTGACCGTGCCTTCCAGCTCGAAGCCGTCTTTCATGGGGATCTTCACGCGCTCGAACTTGCCGAACTTGAACCCATCCTTCTCGCGAACCGGGTTCGTGTCGAGCTTGCGGACTTCGCCCTTGCCCGCCTCGACGAGCCGTGCCTTGGTCGGTGTCATGGGATCGGTGTATCTGTCAACGAACAGCGGGCCGCTGGGTGCCAGACTCACACGA
>JAIOPV010000187.1:35581-86431 GCA_021413735.1 Planctomycetota bacterium | reverse complement strand
GCCTTTTGCTGGCGAGCCACGGGGTTTATCCCCGTGGTCTTCTCGACACATGAAAAGACCACGGGGATAAACCCCGTGGCTCGCAAAAACACAAACTCGACGTCACTTTTTGTGGAGCTTGTGACATTCGCCGCAGTTGATCGCGCCCAAGCCCTTGGCCACGGCCTTGGCGTCCTTGTCTTCGGTCCCCTTGTATGCAGCCTTGGTCGCGGCAGCGTACTTCTCGCAAAGCGTCTTCCACGAATCGGCGTCGCCCTTCGGGGCTTTGTTCTTGCCGAGAGCTTCGCCGAAGAATGCCAGCGTCTTGGCGTACTTCTGGGCGTCTTCCCACTTCTCGCCCTTCACCGCGTCCTTGATCTTGGTGATGTAGGCGTCGCTACCCTTGTGACCCTTCGACATGATCTCCTTGATATCGGGCACTTCGTCCTTCTTGTCCTTGTCTTGGGGGCTGGCCGTTGCCGCCCCGTAGGCCAACATCATCGCGACCATCCCGAACATGGCCATCAGATTAACCCGGATGAGCTTCCGCAACATCGAAAACACCTTTCACGAGACCGTCTGCGCGCAGACCGAGCGAAAGTCACCCGTTTTCGCGCGCAAACTGTATCCAGACCGTGGGGGAACCACGGCATTGGGATTTTGTGGATCAGTGGCCTGCGGCGGGAATCGAACCCGCGGTCGACTGGAATATCGGGAAGGACGCCCGACCGGATTGTTGCCAATCATCGAGTGCGTGGGGTTCCTCTCACAGAATCACACCTCGCGTTCGGCCGTCCATCACGACAATCGTTGTAGCGCCGACCTCTCGCCGGTTGAGACGCGGGCCGTTCGGGGGATATTCACCGAAATCCGGGCGCTGGTCGCGCGGACTCGGAGACGATGCCAGTCGAAAGGCGTCAGGCTTTTGGCGGAGGGGGTTGCGGAGAATGGGTAAGGCAGAAGTGCGTCCCGCTCGGAGCCGGGACAAACGGAAGGATCAAACCGACGAACCACCGCACGGGCAGTTCGAGGGTCGGCGAAATGGCAGGCTCAGCGGTGGTGAAGGTTTGCGGACGATCACACGAACACTTGTCAGCGGAGGTCAGTGTCGGGGCGCTCTCGGGAGCATTCGTGGTGACCTTGTGATCGGGTTTGGGTGGTTCCGTGGGTGCAGCGTGTTCGCCTGAACAACACGGCTTGCGTTTCTTGGTCGCCGGCTTCTCTTCGCAGGTCGCCACGACTGGTTTCGGTTCGGGTGCGGGTTCTGGCTTCGAGCAGCAACAACCCTTCGTCATCTTCTCGATGATTGGACACGCACACGATGCGGGGGCGCATCCGCCGAATGTCTTGGCGTTTGGTCGAATGGCTGCGACTGTGGGGATGGCGACGGCTGGGGTCAACTGGCCGAGGAGGGCCAGAACCGCAAAGGTAAATCGGAGAGTGGTAAACCGGGTGAACAACGCCGATCCCCGCCACGTGATGTTGCGAAGATAAGGGCAGCGTGCGCGTGAGTCAAGCGTTTCACAAATGAAGTTCTCGGCAATGACCGCAGCCCCTTGTCTGTCGCCGCGGCCGCGCCGTATGCTTTCTGTGTAGCCTTCTTTGGTCCCGTCGCTGACCTCACCTTCCGAGGCAACTGCGACGGGGGTAACGTCTCCGGTCCCGCGCCGACCTTCCGGCGACCCGGCGGGACCGCAACCCCCATCTCAACCGGGTGCAACCAGCCATGACTACCTGGCACCGCAACGAGTACATCCTCAAAGGCGTTTTCCTCGGCCTCTGGGTCTTCTTCGCACTCCAAGTTCCCGGCAGCCCCTCCGAAGCCTGGATCGACATCGCGTGGGTCGTCGGTTGGGTTTGTGCGGGCCTCGGCATCGGCCTCATCGCTGGCACCGCTCTTCAGCTCTCGCGCGGCATGCGACCCTGGCACAACTGGATGGCGTTCCCGCTGATGGTGCTCCTTGAGAGCCCCACCTTCATCTACGGCGGCATCATCGCCGGCTTGATCGTCGGCGTCTTCTCAGGCACGGCGGCTGCGGAACCGTGGGGATCGCAGCTCGCGGGCATCTTCGGCCTGACATTCGACGACATCAAGCACGCCACGTCGAAAGCCCTGGCCGCTGACGACCCCATGAAGGGGAAGTTGCCCGGCGACTGGCTCGGCTACTGTGCGGTCGGCGGGGCGGTGCTTGGCTTCGCGCTGTATCGCTTCCGTCAGCAGGAAGACACCACCCGGCGGTTCTGGGTTGGTCTCGGCGTGGCGGCGTTAATGGTGTACCTCGCGGATCAGTACATCAACCGCGTACCGGGACTCGATAGCCCCGCGGCTCGCTTCAACCTTGGTCTGTACATCCTGTTTGGCTTGCCGTTCTTCTACCTGTTGACGTTCTGCGGCGAATCAGAAGAGTCCGAAGTCGAGATCATGACGTTCTGTGCGGCGCTCGGCGTCGGCTTGCATCTCATGGGCTTCGCGAAGCAGTTCCCGGGTCTCGGAGCGGCCGCGCCGTTCCTGATTCCCGTCACGCTGTACTTCGTGTATGCGACGCGAATCATGCCCGGTTTGCGCGTCTTCAAGCATGTCCTGCGTGGCTACACCTACATGAACCTCGGGCATCTCGTGCTGGCGATTCAGTTCTTCCGTCGTGCGCTCGAACTCGACCCGCGAAGCCCGCTCGCGAATCAGGGCATCGTTGCCCTTCACAACAATCTGACGCTGACGCAGATCGACAGCGATGCGCGACTGGTCGAAGCGCTCGACTTCACACTATGCCTCGATCGCGCCACGGCTTTGCTGATGCCGGCTGGCACAGTTCCCACGCCGAATCAGCGGGCCGAAGCCGAACGGTTCCTCTCGCTCGTTGAGCAGAAGAAGCCCGCGTATCTCGCACAGATCGACTACCTGCGGATCATCTCGCACATGCACGCGAAGCAGTACGACGTCGCCGCCGACACGCTCTCGCGGCTCCTGAACCCCGAGACGCCCGGCTATCATCCGGTCGTTCGCAAGCGAGTGCTGTTCGACGCCTGGGATCTCGCGTTGCGCTTGCATCCGCGGTTGGTCGAACGCCTCGGATGGGACGAGTTGAACAAGCCCGGTCGCCGGATGGAAGCGATTGCCGCAACCGAGCGAAAGCTCGCGGTCGAGCCCAACAACCCGGCCGCGAAGGAGTACCGCACGGTGCTGTATTCGCAGCTTGCCGAGGGCGAGTTCATCGCGGCATCATCGACCGGATTGCCGAAAGAGTTCGCCTACGAGTATGTCGAGCAACTCGGGTTGGCGCTGGTCGATGAGACGGATCCGGATCGTCGCGAACGCGGCATGGGTTACATGCGAATCGCCGGTCGTGGGTTGCCTGATCGCGGGCCGGGAATCTTCTTCAAGCTCGCGCAAGTGTACGAGAAGCACGGCGACCCGGAGAATGCCAAGAAGGCTTACGAGTCCGCGAAGCAAGTGGGGCTTGCAGTTGAGCCGCGGAATCTTTCGAACGAGCAGTGGCCGTTCTACACCGACGCTCTGCGGAAACTTGCGTCGATTGCGGAAGCCAAGGGGAACGCACTCGTCGCCGACGCAGAGGAAGCAAAGGCTCGTGGTGATGAGGCTGGTGCCGCTGGTCGCACGGCGGAGGCTCGCGTTCACTTCGAGACAGCCATCGACGAACTGCGGCAATACCTCGCGGACAAGGGCAAGGCGGCGCTGGAGGCGTATCGCAAGCTCGCAGAGTTGAACGCGAAGATCGGCGACACCATGAACGCGCTGCTGATGATGGAGACCGGGTTGACGTACAGCAGCACCGACGCCGACCTGTTGAAGAAGAAAGACAGCTACTACTACTCGATCGAGCCTGAGCGGTTGGAGAAGGTGAAAGACAAGGTGACACGCTGGTTCGACGTGAGTTATTGCGTGAAGAAGTCGATGTCGGTGCTGAACACGAAGGACGGCGGCGCTGACCTGCTCGACTGGGCTTCGCACTTATCAACGCTTGCCCGGATCATGAAGCCGACCAGTAACGGCGTGCGTCTGATCGAAGCGCGAGTGCTGATGCGGAAGGGCGAACGCGACGCGGGCGTGAAGATCCTTGAGGACATCCGCGAGGCTGAGAAGGGTTCGGGCGAAGAGCAGGATGCGTGGTACGCGACAACGAAGCTGCTTGGGCAGTTGTACCTGGAAGAGTTCTCGCGACCCGACTTGGCGATCAAGTGTTTCAGCGACTACAAGGATTACCACAAGAGCGGAGCCGACACGGTGTATCAGTTGGCTCGCTGTTACGAGGCCCAGGGCGACACCGCAAGCGCGATCAAGTTCTACAACGCGGTGACGGCCTACGAGGGTCACACGCTGTACTGGGACGCCAAGGAAGCGTTGCGGCGACTGGGGAAGACAGATTGATGGTGGGTGTTTGTGAGCGTCGAGCCGTAAGGCCGACGGTTGGTTGTTGAACCCACGCTGGTTTATTGGCGCAACACCGTCGGGCTGACGCCTCGACGCTCACAAATCGGTCACCCCGAGATCAGCTTCCGCAATTCCTTCACGAACTTCGGCACCGCCACCTTCGGATCGTCCTTCGCTTCATATTCCAGCGCCACGTAGCCGTGGAAGTTCGCGTCCTTCAGAATCTTCACCACCTTCGCGAGATCGGCGTCTTCCTTCTTGTTGCCCGGAAACACCTCCGTCTTCACCTGCGACACCACGCCATACGGCGCAATCTTCGCGATGTCCGCATACGGGTCGGCCGTGTGGAAGTTGCCCGTGTCGATGTTCACGCCCAACGCCGGACTCTTCACCGGCTTCACCAACTCCAGCAGATGCTCCGCGGTATCGGTGATGCCGCCGTGATTCTCCAACGCGAGCAGGATGCCCAGCTTCTCCGCGAGTTCGCAGCACTCATTCATCGACGCGACGACTCGCTTCTGTGCCGCTTCGAGGGTATCGTCTTTTTCGAGGTTGCCCGCGAAGATGCGAACGGTCTTCGCGCCCATTCGCGCGGCTCGCTGCGTCCAGTCTTTCACCAACTGCACTTGTGCCTTGAGCTTCGCCTCGTCCCTCACGCAGAAGTTGTTGCCGACCGGGATGCCCGAGATGGCGAGCTTCTTCTTCGCGGCATAATCCTTCAGCTTGTCGGCGTAGGCGTCCGTGGTTTCGGCCCAGTAATACGATGTGAGTTCGACTGCATCCAACGGCAAGTCGGCCGCGAAGTCGATGAACTCGAACAGCGTCATCGTGGGTTTCTTGAGGTTGAGCGCACCGTTGAAGCTGTACGCCGCGAGGCTCAACTTGATGTCGGGCTTGGCGGAGGGGCGCTTGATGGGGTCGATGGCCAGGGCGAACGGCGAGTGTAAGCCCGCTGTTGCAGCAACGGCAGATGTGGCGAGGAACTGGCGACGAGACAGCGTCATGTTGAAGCTCCGAGGTGGGGTTTCGGAAGAACCTAACCCCCCAACCCCCTTCCCTAAGAAGGAAGGGGGAGCAGGATTTAGCCCCTCTCCCCTTGGGGGAGGGGTTGGGGAGGGGGAGGGGGAGGCTCTACCAGAGAAACACGCGACTCAGTGTACACCGAGTCGCGAGAGCGGGTATCATCTGTTCGCTATTTCTGATTGGAGAGAACCAATGTTTCGCACGCTGCTGATTCTCACTGCTGCCTGGACAGCGGCTCCGGCGAGTGCTGCCGACAAGCCGAACATCGTGTTCATTCTCGCGGACGACATGCGCTGGGACATGATGGGCTGTGCCGGCAACCCCATCATCAAGACGCCGCACATCGACGGCATCGCCAAGGACGGTGTTCGCTTCGAGAATATGTTCGTGACGACGGCGATTTGTGCCGCGAGCCGTGCGAGCATTCTCACGGGGCTCTACGAACGCACGCACCGCTACACCTTCGGCACGAAGCCGATCACGGCCGAGCACATCAGGACCAGCTATCCGGTGTCGCTCCGGATGGCGGGCTATCGCACGGGGTTCGTCGGCAAGTTTGGCGTCGGCGTGCCGAAGGGTGCGGCGAAGGAAATGTTCGACTCGTTCGTGCCACTCGACCGCACGCCGTACTGGAAGAAACAACCCGACGGCACCGAGAAGCACCTCACAGACATCGAAGGCGAACGGGCCATCGAGTTCATCAACGCCAGCAAAGCAAGTGAGCCGTTCTGTCTGTCGGTGAGTTTCAACGCACCGCACGCCGAGGACAACGACCCGAAACAATACTTCTGGCAGAAAGAAGTCGATGACCTGTATCGCGACACAAAGTTCACCCTGCCGAAGACGATGACCTCCGAGATGTTCGACTCGCATCCGGATTTCCTGAAGAACACCGAAAGCCGAGTGCGGTTCAAATGGCGATTCGACGAGGCCGAGAAGTATCAGCGAATGGTCGCGGGCTACTACCGCATGATTTCGGGCGTCGATCTGGTCGTGGGTCGCCTTCGGGCAGCGCTCAAAGAGAAGGGCATCGCAGAGAACACGATCATCGTGTTCACGGCCGACAATGGCTACTTCCTCGGCGAACGCGGCTTCGCCGACAAATGGTACATCTACGAGCACTCGATCCGCGTGCCGCTCTTGGTCTTCGATCCGCGTGCGAGCAAGGAACTGCGTGGCCGAGTGGTGTCGCAAATGGCGTTGAACGTGGATATCGCCCCAACACTCCTGCAACTCAGCGGGACACCGATTCCCAAGGAAGTGCAGGGCCACAGCCTCGTGCCGTTACTGAAGGGAGACGCACCGAAGGACTGGCGAACGGACTTCTTCTACGAGCATCTCTTCGAGCGGAAGAACATTCCGAAGAGCGAAGGCGTGCGGAACGAGCGCTACAGCTACGTTCGGTGGTTCGAGCAGAAACCGCTCGTCGAGGAGTTGTACGATCACGTCGCGGATTTCGATGAGGTGAAGAATCTGATTGCTGATCCGAAGTATGCCGAGGTGCGGGACACGTTGCGAAAGCGAACGACCGAGTTGCGCGACCAGTATGGTGGGCCGTATCGTCCGAACCCGGCCGATCCGAAGAAGTGACTTCGTCGCTTGCGGCGTAGCGCTCCGGAGCGCTACGCCGCAAGCGGCTCAAGACTTTACCTCTTCTTCTTGATCCTGGGCGGGCCGAGCACTTCTTGCAGCACGATCGCCATCGCAAGCCCCTGACCAGAGCCAAGCAACCCCGTCAGGTTCTTGGCGAATGGCGTCTTCGCCACCGGACGCGGACGACTCGCCAGACGAGTCACGCGAGTCGCCGGGGCACCCGTTCCACTCGACGGCGTGGTCACCGTCACCGTCGGGATATCGCCCGCTCTGGGGGCGATCGTGGCAGCGGGGAATGACTGAGTGAAGCCGCCGTCGGTTTTTTGCGGTGCGTCCGCAAGCTCTGCAACCACTCGCTGACGCGACCGCTCTGGTTGCTTCACGGGCTGAACGACGGGAACGGCCGGCGCTTGCTTCTGGGCTGGAGGAGGAGTGTCGGCTGTCTTCTTCCGCAGCCGATCAATCTCGGCGAGGAAGCGATCCATGTCGGAGTTCGCCTGCCGAACAACTCCGCCACCGCCGGCAGGCTTGTTACCCGCTGGCGGCAACCCCGCTCGCTGCCGTGCGGCGTTGGCGTTGTTCATCTCGTTCAAGTTGTTGAACAACTTGCTCACCGCCCCCACGATGGTGGAGATGATGACAATCGCGATGATGACGAAGATCAAGCCGCCCATGTCAGGTCCTCTTGTCCAACGCGGTTAGCTGCGTCCTGGCGTGTTCTCGCTGCCGCCACCGCCCGTCATCGACGCGATGTTGTTCCGCATCGACGTGTCAGACATGAGGTTCTTCATGTTGTAGAAGTCCATCACGCCGAGGTTCCCTTTCTGGAACGCGTCCGCGATCGCCTGCGGAACCTGAGCCTCGGCTTCGACGACCTTCGCACGGTTCTCTTCGCACAACGCCCGCATTTCCTGCTCGCGAGCCACGGCCGCAGCACGACGCTTTTCGGCTTCGGCCTGGGCAACCCGCAAGTCCGCGGCAGCCTGGTCAGCCTGAAGTTTCGCCCCGATGTTCTCGCCGACTTCGATGTGCGCGATGTCGATACTCACGATCTCGAACGCCGTCTGTGCGTCGAGCGCGTTGTGCAGCACGGTCTGCGAGATCATACCTGGGTTCGCCAGCACTTCCTTGTGGTCGTGGGCTGAACCGATCGCCTTCACGATGCCTTCGCCGACGCGAGCGATGATGGTTTCTTCGGTCGCACCGCCGACGAGCCGTTCGAGCTTGGTTCGCACGGTCACGCGGGCCTTGGCGAGCAACTGAATACCACTGCGGCACACGGCGTCGAGGAACTGCTTGCCCTTCGCGGGGTCCGGGCAGTCGATGACCTTCGGGTTCACGCTCGTGCGGACAGCTTCGAGGATATCGCGGCCGGCGAGGTCGATGGCGGCGGCCGTCTTCCACGGCAGATCAAGCCCGGCCTTGTGTGCGGCGATAACGGCGGTTGCCGTCTTGGGAACGTTTCCGCGAGCGAGGTAGTGCGATTCGAGATCGGGCGTCGTGATCTTCACGCCAGCTTGCACGAGAGCAATCTTCTGACGCACGATCATGCCGTAATCGACGTTCCGCAGTTTCATGCCGATGAGGCTGCCGATGCCGATGTCGGCTTTCGTGAGCAGTGCCTGAATCCAGAGACGGATGAAGCTGAAGAAGATGAACAGGAACACGAGGAAGATCAGCACCGCGACGAGCGCGACGCCGATCAGGATGATGCTCCCGTTGTCGAGGTTGCCAGCACCAGGACCGGTTTTCTTGACATCTTCGGTCAGTTTGGCGGGCACCTGAGCGAACAGAGCGAGAGTAGTCAACGTCACGGGTGCGATTCCTTTATTTCGTGTGATTCAACGGGTGGCCGGCACCGACTTCAATCCAGGACCAGAGTCGTTCACGAACGCCGTGCGATTGGTCCCGGACGGCCGAACGCAGGTTGATTCAGTCGCCGTCTGGGACCAATCGCACGGCGAAAAGACCAACGACTCTGGGAACGCAATCGCAAGCAACCTCACCCACGGCGGAACACCGCAGGATGTTTAAGTCTCGGACACCAACCACCCGAAGTTCCAAGGTTCCATCTTCGCCGCTTGCGGCGTTGCAAATTTGTGCTACGCCGCAAGCGGCAAAACAAGTCACTTATCCAAACCGATGTCCAAGTCGAAATCATCGACCGGCGCTTTCAGCGTCGGCGGCGGATTCGCAGGCGTTGTCGGCGTGACATCCAGAGTGATATTCGGCACCGGTTCCCGTTTATCGCTCGCAATCACACCAGCCGAACTGATGTCGGACACATCGGATGGCGCTTCCATTTCGCGAACCAGCACCGTCGAACCCTTCACCGCCACACACCGAACCCACACCCCCGCGTCGATCATCACGCCTTCAGCCATCGCGTCGATTCGTTTGCCGTCGAACTCGACCGTGCCCGATGGCCGCATCGGAGAGACCGTCTTGCCCGTGTGATTCTTGAGCGATTCCAGTTCAGCCACCCCCGCTATTTCCAGCGGTGCGGCAGAGCTTTCGAGTTCACCACCAATGGACATTCGCCGATACGCCGCGACCGCCACATACCCCACCGCAGGCATTCCAATCGCCACGACCGCCATCGCCACAACGGCTTCCGTCACTGTGCCCCGGGCCAGGATCATACCGATACCCAGCGCAAAGAACAACAATGAGCCCACGATCAGAAAGCCGCCCGTCGGGAGCAGGATCTCCGCGATGAGGAGAATGATCCCGAGAGCGAACAGCATCATTGCGATGGTCAGATAGTCCATAGTTACGAATGCGGAGTTCGGAACGCGGAGTGCGGAATTAGAAATCAGCAGAATGCGGCTCGGTTCGTGCGCTTTATATTCCGCATTCCGAATTCCGCACTCCGCAATTGTCAGACTTCCTTGACCACAATTCGGGTTCCTTCGACCTGGATCACCTGCACACGGGTGCCAGCCGGGATGAAGCCACCGTCAGACACCACATCCACAAACTTATCCCCGAATTTTACCATTCCCGCCGGTCGCAGGGGAGTGTTCGTCGTGCCAATCGCTCCAAGTAACTCTGCCGCGTCGGCCGCGCCGGGCAGATTATCCGAAGGCACGCCCAACTCGCTCGGGGTGTTCAGCACGAGTCGATTCCCGCCGGGAACCTTCGGCAAGTAGCGAGCGACGGTGAACGCCAGCACGAACGCCCCCATCATCGCGAACATATACAGCGACACCTTTTCGCCGAGCTTGCCCCATTCGCCGCCCGTCTGCGGAACCTTGTCCAGCGTCACCAGACCAAGGCCGCCGAGCATGCACATGATGCCGAAAATTCCACATGCCCCAAAGCCCGGCAGCACGAAGATCTCGATTCCCACCAGCACAAGCCCCAGCAAAAACAGCAGCAACGCCAGCGCGAACGTCTGTCCGCTGAACTTGGAATGCGCCCAGAACACGAGCAGGAAACACATCGCCGCGATGATGCCCGGAACCGTCAGGCCAGGCACTTTCAGTTCGAGGATCAGGCCCGTGAATCCGATCACCACGAGCAACACGGCGACCACGGGATTGCGAAGGAAGTCCGCGAACTTGTCGAGCCAACCCGGATCTGAACTCTTCGCGTCCGGCCAGCCGAGCATGGTCGTGATCGACTTATCAGTGTTTCCCTCGACACTTGCTCGCGCGATCCCGTACTCGACCGCCTGCGTCGTGTTGAGCTTCAGCAGTTGATCCTTGGATTTGACGACCTTGTCTTCCACCCATTCATCTTTGTTCAAGTTGAACTGTTCACGGGTCATGAACCGCCGCTGATTCGCGATGTTGTTGGCAATCGGCTTCACTCGCAGAATCTCGATCTCAGGCTTGAACATGCCGTCGATGAGCAGTTCCGGATATCCCTGATTCTTGGCGAGATCGCGAATGCTGCTCAGATTCGCGTCGATGTCCGCCTGGCGGGCCGACTTCAAGTAACCGGAAAAGTCGCCGATCTCGGCTTCCTTGGCGTCGCCCATCGCGTCGGGCTTGGGCTTCGTCATGTAGATTTCCGAGCATCCCAGCGCGACGACCGTACCAGCCGACGGTGCCAGTTCCGGGATGAACGCAATGATCTTGATCTTGTCGTCGCCGGTCTGTGCGGCTCTCAGGTCATCCGCGATGTTTCGGGCCGTGACGAGATCGTTTCCGCCAACGTTGAGCGTCAGGATAAGGACGTTGCCGCCCTTTTGTTTGACGTCTCGGATCACACGAGAAAGCGACTCGCGAATAGAGCCGTCGATATCTTTCTTGAGGCTCCAACGGTACACATCGGGCGTGCGGCCCTCAAGCGGATCATCGCGAAGGCTCGACGGCGACAAGCCGTACAACTGCGCCACGGCTTCACGGTTGTCGGCCGTTGCCTTGCACAGTCCGAGATCTTTGGCGTAACGGTTGGCGTAGAACCCGATCTGCCCATCCTGCACGCCTTCGATGGGTTTGAGGTCATCCGCGTTCGCGATCTTCGCCGCCTCGGCTGGGTTGTTCGCGTCGAAGAAGACCGCGTTTTGCGGGTCGGCTTTGGGGAAGCCTTTCCGCAGTTTCACGTTCGCATCGTACATCTTTTTGACGACCGCAGCCTGCCCGATGCGACCCACAGCCTGAAGCGTTTCGCGGTAGATCGTTTCCTTGCTGGCGTTGAGTGCGGGCACCAGCGGCGGGTTGCCGTCGTCGGTGATCTGGCCAACCGCGGCCGAGCTGCTCATCACGAGTTCCCGGCAAGCCAACACCGGAAGGACAGTATGGCCCGACGTGTTGGCGTGAACGTAGGCGACCGTTAAACAACTGCCGTTGACCGTGTTAAGGATGTAATCTTGCAGGCTCAGACATGCCCCGAAGTCTGGGGTCGCGGCAGGCTTTCCATCCGGATTAAAGTCGAAAATGACGGTGGTGGCGCGTTCGGGGTTGCCAGCGCCGGCGCCGATTCGCTGGTTGACGAAAGTCTTGATCCGATTCACGCCTTCGGTGGTAATCGGATTTTGGACGGTAACGAACATGCCCTCGTTGTTTTGCCCGTATGCAGGGGACAGCGACAGCAGCATCCAAGCGAGTGCGACCGCAAGCGAACGAGCCGTGTGGCGGACCGGGATCGACATCGGTGAACGTTCCTGGCTGTGGTGTGAATCGGCAGCGCGATCCACTAGGCAGATTATAACGATCCGGCGAACTGGAGCAAAAGAACCTTTGTGTCGGATCAGCCTGCCCGATGCCGCTGCGGCGGAATGGGGCCTTCTGAACCTGCCTTTGGTCTTCACCCCGAAGGGGTGGGACAACCTAGCCCAGGGCAAGCCGAAGGCGCCGCCCTGGGTTGCGAAGGGGAAAGGATTTGCACCCTGAAGGTGCGACAATGAGATGCGTGACCGTTGTCGCACCCCTTCAGGGTGCATTAGGTTGTTGGCCCCGCAACCCAGGGCGGCGACCGCTTCGCGGTCTTGCCCTGGGCTAGGTTGTCCCACCCCTTCGGGGTGAAGACCGAGATGGGTCCGTTCATTTGCGCCCGGTGAGTAAATCCACGACCCAGCACCCCCGCACGTGTTCGCCGGGTTGTCGGCAGTGGTTACGGATTCCTGAAGTGCGTCTCCGTCATCGCTCACCCTCTGAATTATCGTTCGCCCAATCTTACCCCGCACTGCAACCTGCCGGAACAACTCGCAATACCCTGACGATCTTTCTTCCGGACGAATCGAATGGTTCCGGACCTGAAATGCTGGTTCCGGGTCTGAAATGGATGATTCCGGACCTGAAACGATGGTTCCGGACCTGAAATGGATGGTTCCGGACCTGAAATGGATGATTCCGGACGTGGGGTGTGCATGTCGCCCGGAACCAATCAGAGATGCTGTTTCGATCGGGAAGTGCTTGTCGCATTGTGAACTTGCCACCTGCGTTCCGTTTATTCCGTCTATTCCGTCTGCCCTCCAAAATCCTGACAAACTGTTCTGCCCTTCTGTGCCAGTAAGGATTGATCGAGGGAATTACGATAGCTAAAGTTAGATAAGTTGGTGAAAATGGGAAATGTGGGTCAAGTTGATCTCCGTTCCCGCCAACTGCTCGCCTAAACCGCAATATCGCTCAATTACCGCGGGTGCGACGAACAGCGTCACGCTCCTTCTTCACGGAATGAAGAGGTGCCAACGCGCAGGGTGGAGTTATGCGCCGAGTCGTCATTTCTGGAATCGGTGTGGTCGCGCCGAACGGCATCGGAAAAGATGCCTTCTGGGACGGCTGTGTCGAGGGACACAGTGGCATCGGACCAATCCGCTCATTCGATTCGTCGAACCATCCCATCAAGATCGCGGGCGAAGTTCACAACTTCGACCCTGAACCATACCTACCTGCCAAGTTCCGGAAGTCCGTGAAGGTGATGGGGCGCGCTGCTCGTTTTGGTATCGGAGCTGCGGGGCTTGCGATGCTGGATAGCGGGCTCAACCCGGAAACGACCGACCCCGAACGGCTCGGCGTGGTGATGGGCACCGGTCTGATTCCGATGGATCTGGGCGAACTGGCTCCGCTGCTGGCTCGCGCCTGTCAGGAGAATGGCGAGTTCGACGCCAGCCGACTCTCAGACCCATCCCGTGCCGATTCGCCGCTGTTTCCGCTGTGGTTGCTGAAGTATCTGCCAAACATGGTGGCAGCTCACATCTCGATGGCGTTCAACTGCCAGGGTCCGAACAACACGGTGGTCACGGCTTGTGTCGCTGGAACGCAGGCGGTTGGCGAAGCCTACCGGCTTGTGTCGCGGGGCGACGCCGACGTGATGCTCGCTGGCGGTGCGGACAGCCGAATCGACCCGCTGATGCTTCTGGCATACACGGCACTTGGCACCTTGAGCAAGCAGCCGAACCTGGCACCAGAGGAGCGTTCACGCCCCTTCGACCGGCTGCGGGATGGCTTCGTTATCAGCGAGGGTGCGGCAGTGCTGGTGATGGAGGAGTACGAACGGGCGAAGGCTCGCAACGCTCCGATCTACGCGGAAGTGCTTGGGTGGGGCAGCTCATTCGATGCGTATTCCGTGACGAAACCCGATCCTGATGGTCGCGGGGGTGCGCGTGCGATTCAGTGCGCCTTGACCGAGGCGAAAGTGGATCACCGCGACATCGGCTACATCAACGCTCACGGGACCAGCACAAAACTAAACGACGCAATGGAAACGGCTGCGGTGAAGCGAGTCTTCGGCGACATGGCGAAGACCGTGCAGCTTTCGTCGATCAAGTCGATGATTGGTCACTCGATCGGAGCAAGCGGCGCGATCGAAGCCGCGGCGCTGGCGATGAGTTTGCACACGCAGGTGTATCCGCCGACGATCAATTTGAAGAACCCGGACCCGGCGTGCGATCTGGATTACATCCCGAACACGGCACGCGAGGGGAAGGTACACTACGGCCTCTCGACGAGCTTCGGATTCGGCGGCCAGAACGGTGCGCTTGTGATGGCCGCTGTGTAGCTTTCCGCCGCTTGCGGCGTAGCGCACATTTCCACCCGCACCATTGCGGATCTTCACTTCGCGGTTTACGCTCGACATTTCTGCGAATCCCAGCCATTCCCGAGGCACACAATGTCAACGCAACAACGCGGTGCGGTCGTTGTCACTGGCGCGTCGTCTGGCATCGGACGAGCGTGCGCTCTGTATCTCGACAAGTCCGGCTACCGTGTCTTCGCCACCGTTCGCAAGCAAACCGACGCCGACGCCCTTAAAGCATCCGCATCACCGAATCTGGTTCCGGTGCTGATGGATGTCACCGATGAAGCTTCGATCGCAGCCGCAGCAGCAACCGTCACCGCAGCCGTTGGGACTGCTGGCCTCGCAGGGTTGGTCAACAACGCGGGGTACGGCGTTCCCGGCCCGATTGAACTGATTCCACCTGCCGATCTTCGCCGGCAGTTTGAAGTGAACGTCGTGGGACAGGTCATGGTGACGCAGGCGTTCATGCCGTTGATCCGGCAGGCACGCGGTCGCATCGTGAACATCGGCTCTGTCGGCGGCAAGATCACCATTCCGTTCGGCGGTGCGTTGTGTGCGTCGAAGTACGCGATTGAGGCAATCAACGACGCGCTGCGAATGGAGCTGCACCCGTGGGGAATTCATGTCGTGCTGATCGCCCCGGCTGGCATCTCGACTCCGGCGGTCGATGCGCTCGTGAGGGACGGCGAAGCGGCAATTCAGAAATTCACGCCAGAGGGTCGGCGACGGTACGAGAAGATGTTCATGACGTTTCTTCAGCGGGGGGCTGCTCGCGAGAAGAAAGGCAGCCCGCCGGAAGTGGTGGCTCGCGCCGTGTTGAAAGCGTTGACAGTCCGCAGGCCGAAGACACGCTACCCGGTGGGTGCCGACGCGACTCCGTTGACGTGGCTACCATGGTTGCTGCCGGCACGCTGGTTGGATCAAATACGATTCAACCTCTTTGGTCTGCCGCCACGATTTGGTGGCCAGACCGGTTGACCAGTGGAGGCAAGATGTTTGATCTGTGGATTGGTTGGCCTCGATGGGCGCGAGCTGGGATCGCGTTAGCCATCCTGGTGTATCCAACTTGTCTCTTGATCCAAGGCGTGATTTGGCCCTGGGGTTGGGCCATTGGAGGCACGCTGCTCGTGCTGGCGTTTCCTCGTCCCCTTGGTCCTCGACCCACGCGAAACAACATTCGCCGCTTGCGGCGTAGCGCTCTTGAGCGCTACGCCGCAAGCGGCGACCAATCTCACTTCCCGGCGAGCAGTTGTCGCAACACATACGGAAGGATGCCGCCGTTCAGGTAGTACAGCACTTCCTGCGGCGTGTCGATGCGACAGATCGCGTGGAACGACACTTCCTTGTCTGCACTCTTCGCGGTCACCAGCAACTCCTTCGCGGCACCCGAGAAGTTCGTCTTCAGCCCATCGACCAGGCCCGCGATGTCGAACACCTCTTCGCCGGTCAGGCCGTGAGTTGTCGCCGATTCCCCGGCCTTGAACTGCAACGGCAACACGCCCATGCCCACCAAGTTGCTCCGGTGAATCCGCTCGTAGCTCTCCGCAATGACCGCCTTCACTCCGAGCAAGTTCGTGCCCTTCGCGGCCCAGTCACGGCTCGACCCCGAACCGTATTCCTTGCCCCCAATGATGACCAACGGCACGCCGTCCTTCTGATACGCCATCGACGCCTCGAAGATGCTCGTCACCGGACCGTCTGGCAGGTGCCGCGTGAAGCCGCCTTCTACGCCCGGCACAAGCAGGTTCTTCAGTCGCACATTGGCGAAGGTGCCTCGCATCATCACGTCATGGTGACCGCGACGAGCCCCGTACTGGTTGAAGTCCTTCTGCTCGACGCCGTGCGACAGCAGATACGCCCCCGCTGGCGAATCCTTCTTGATGTTGCCGGCAGGCGAAATGTGGTCGGTCGTGATGCTGTCGCCAAGCAGCGCCAGAACGCGAGCGCCCGTGATTTCGTGAACCGGGGGCAACGCAGTCGTCATGCCGCGGAAGTACGGCGGGTTCGCGATGTAGGTGGAGCTCGCTTCCCAAGCGTACAGTGCACCGGTTGGTACACTCAGCGATTTCCAGCTCGCGTCGCCATCGTAGACCGCGCCGTAGATTCGCCGGAATGACTCCTCCTTGATCGACTTCGCCATCACCTCCGACACTTCTTCGTGCGTCGGCCAGATGTCCTTCAGGAACACCGGGTTGCCGTCAGAGCCAGTGCCGACCGGTTCGGTATCCCAGTCGATGTCCACCTTGCCCGCAAGGGCATACGCGACCACCAGCGGCGGCGACCCGAGATAGTTCGCACGCACTTCCGGATGAACGCGGCCCTCGAAATTGCGATTGCCGGACAGCACCGCCGACACCACCAGTGAGCCGTCGTGAATCTCCTTCGACACCGCCGGAGGAAGCGGACCGCTGTTGCCGATGCAGGTCGTGCAACCGTAGCCGACGACGTTGAACCGCAACTTGTTCAGGTCTTCGATCAGTCCCGAATCGGTGAGGTACGCCGTCACCACTTGCGAACCGGGGGCAAGGCTCGTCTTCACCCACGGTTTCGTCGTCAGCCCGCGTGCAACAGCTTTCTTCGCGACGATGCCAGCCGCGATCATCACCGACGGATTCGACGTGTTCGTGCAACTCGTGATCGCCGCGATGACAACCGAACCGTCCGACAGCGAACCAGGCGCGACTTCAGGTTCTGGGACTGCTTCTTTCACGCCGAACGGCCCCGATGTGGTGGTCGGTGCCATCGGTAGCGACGGTGCGGCTGCGGGCTTCTTGCCCATTGCGGCCTTGAGCTTCACCAGCGAATCGGCAAAGCCCTTCTTCATGTCCTTGAGCGGCACGCGGTCTTGCGGTCGGCTCGGTCCAGCCATGCTCGGCTCGACGGTTGAGAGATCGAGTTCGAGCGTGTCGGTGTACGACGCTTCCGGCGTGTTCGCGTCGTGGAACAGTCCTTGTTCCTTGGTGTACGCCTCAACGAGTGCCACGAGTTCCGTGGGTCGGCCGGTCTGCGTCATGTATCGGAGCGTCTCGGCATCCACCGGGAAGATGCCGCAGGTCGCGCCGTATTCGGGAGCCATGTTCGCAATGGTGGCACGATCAGCGAGCGGCAACTGAGACAGCCCAGGCCCGAAGAATTCGACAAACTTCCCGACAACGCCCTTCTTGCGAAGCATCTGCGTGACGGTCAGCACGAGATCGGTAGCGGTCGCACCTTCCTTCAGCTTGCCCGACAGCTTGAAGCCGATGACCTGCGGAATCAGCATCGACACCGGCTGCCCGAGCATCGCGGCTTCAGCTTCGATTCCACCAACGCCCCAGCCTAGCACGCCGAGACCGTTAATCATTGTGGTGTGGCTATCGGTGCCGACGAGCGTATCCGGGTAGGCCATGCCCTTCGTATCGACGAAGACGCAGCGAGCCAGGTATTCGAGGTTCACCTGATGGCAGATACCGGTACCGGGTGGCACAACCTGGAAGTTGTCGAACGCCTTCTGGCCCCACCGCAGAAAGATGTAGCGTTCCTCGTTTCGCGAGTACTCCAGTTTCACGTTGTCCTTCTCGGCCTCGGTCGTGCCGAACTCATCGACCTGCACCGAGTGGTCGATCACAAGCTCGACGGGCACGAGCGGATTGATCTTCGCGGGGTCGCCGCCGAGCGCTTTCATGGCGTCTCGCATCGCCGCGAGATCGACAACGCACGGTACGCCTGTGAAGTCCTGCATCAGCACGCGAGCTGGGTTGTACGCGATTTCGCTGACGGGTTCGGCCTTCGGTTGCCAGAGCGCGAGTGCGTCGATGTCGGCTTTGCGAACGGAGAGGTCGTTTTCGTTGCGGAGAAGGTTTTCGAGGAGAATCTTGAGCGAGAAGGGGAGTTTCTTGGCTTGCGGATGCACCGCTTCAACCGCAGACAGTTTGTGGATTGTGTACGGTTTGCCATTAACGTTCAGGGTGGCCATGCTGCTGAAACTGTTGGGCATCGTCGGAACCCACGGGGCGTGAATGAGAGGCGAATGTGGGTATTGTTGGCATACGCCACGAAATGGCAACCAACCGCGTGGGTTACGCGCTCACTTACCCAACCGTTCGAAGAACTCGCGGACAGCGGTTCGGTCGGCGGGCGTGAGCGGTTGACCCGCGACAGCAGCGGGTGCGGAGCGTGCCGCGTTCTGAATCGCGGGGGCGAGCTTCGCGGGATCGGCCTTGGTAAAGTCGTTGCCGAAGTCGCCGGAACCGATCGGCGTCTTGCCACCCTTTGGGTCGATGAACGGCACCTTCACCCGCACATCGCGAATGCCTGTCTTGGAACCTGTGCCTTCTGGCCGCTTCCCGCTGCTTTGTCCGCCCGAACCCGGATCGTCGCCTTCGCCGGGCATGTTGCCCGGCTTTCCAGCGTCGGCTCGCATCTGCCCCGCACGCTGAGCTTCACCCTGAGCGTCCTCGGCAGCCTGTGCGTCCTTCTGAATCTCCCCAACAGCCTTGGCCGCGTCTTCGAGATTCTTGGCAGCCTCGGCACCGTCACCCTTATCCAGTTGCTTCGCGGCCTCGTCCAACTTCCCGGCGAGCTCTTTCAACGGCTGCGACTGTTCGGCCTTCGCATGGTCGAGTTCCTGCTGAAGCCCACTCGCATCGCGACCTTCCTTCTTCGCCTGTTCGATGAGCTTTTCCAGTTGCTCGCGGGTCGCATTGTTCTCGGCAGCCTTGCGAATCTCGTCCCGTAACTGCTCGATCTGCTTGCGAAGTACCGCATCGTTCGGCTTCTCGGCGGCGGCTTTCGCCAGTTCCCCGAGCGCTTTCTCAGCTTTATCAAGCTCGCCCTTGGCCAGTGACTTCGCCGTGTCACTCGCCGGGCCTTCCTTGAACTCCGGCGACTTCGCGAGCGTTTCGAGTTGCTTCAGTTGTGCTTCCATTCGCCCCAACCGGTCCAACGATTCGCGTTCCAGACCACGGGCCGCGTCTTCGGCCGCGGTCAACTCGGCGACCCATTTCGGCGTGTTCTTCTGTTCCTTAGCTTCGCGGTCGAGGCGATCGAGTTCCGCACGAATCGTTGCCAATTTTTCGGCGTCCGGCTTGTCGGGCGTGGGTACGTTCGGCTTCGGCTGTGCGAACGGCGTCGGTGACACCGCGTTGTCACTCGCTTTCTTCGCGAGGTCGGCTGGTTTCTTCGTGGTGTCCGTGAATAGGTTCGTGTCGGTGACGGGATGCCAGACGAACGCCATGATCGCGAGCATCCCCGCGAACAACGGCACGACCCACGCATGTCGCGGCAACCGCAACGGGAACTTATCGCTGATTCGCAGGTTCGCCGCGTGCTTCTCGGCATCGGCGACCACGGCTTGCGCCACGGTAGTTTCCGGCTGCGTGCGACGCAGTTCGATTGCCGCAGTAAGGCGTTCGTGGAGTGCGAAACGGGAATCGAGTTCGAGCGATGCCGCGAGTTGTGCAGGATAGCTTCGCACTGCGTGAATCACGGAAACACACGCCGCGACGGCGACCAACATAACCGGAACCCACCACTGCCCTGGCTCAAGGAGCAAGTACACGAAGCCGAGAACGAGCGCGAGCGTCCATGTGCGGATGATCGCATTGAGGAACAGTTGCGTGGCCAGTCGGCGACGAGCAACGCGAACGGCACGTTCAACAGCGGATGTGGCCACGGCTGCACTCCGATGGGTTCACTTCAAAGTATACCGCGCCGCTGGCGAGACTTGACGTAACGGATTCCGGAAGTCAAGCAATCCGCGTGCTTCTCATTGGTTCCGGGCGACATCCCCACCCCACGTCCGGAACCAATCGTTTCAGACCCGGAACCATCGTTTCACGCCCGGAACCATTTGATTCGTCCGGAAGAAATATCATTAGAGCATCGTCTCCGAATCTTCTGCGAAGCCGCAAGCGGCTTGCGGTGGCACTAACGCCAGAGTATCATTGCGCTGTTCTCCCCACCCCGCGACGAAGTCGCCCGCTGACCGCAAGCCGATCCACAAGCCCGCCACACCGCCACGACGGTCGTCTTCGGAGTTGCTCATGCCCACACAACACATCAGTCGTCGCACGCTTCTGCGAATGGCCCCGCTGTCGTTCCTTGGTCTCGGTGGATTTCGCCAACTCAATGCCACAGAACGCGGATCGAGCGAAGCATCGGGGAAGGCATGCATTCTCCTGTACATGACCGGCGGCCCCGCACAGCAGGAAACGTTCGACCCGAAGCCCGACGCTCCCGAAGAAACACGCGGGCAGTTCAAGCCGACGGCAACGAGCGTTCCGGGCATCCAGATTTGCGAACACCTGCCGATGATGGCGAAACTCGCGCATCAGTATGCGATCATTCGCTCGACGTGGCACGGTTCCGACACGCACGGCGTCGGCGTTCACTACAACCTCACCGGCTTGAAGCACGCACCGCGAGCAGCAGGCGAACCGCAGGTCGATCGCCGTGATCCGCCGTGCATCGGGTCCGTGATTCGGCAACTTCGCGGCGACCGCAACGGGCTTCCGGGGGCGGTTCAATTGCCTCGTCAGGTTGGCGACCAGAATAACGCCTACTGGGGCGGGCAACACGCCGGGTTCCTCGGTCCGCGATACGATCCGCTGTTCCTCCACGATGAAAACTGGGTTCCCGGCAATCCCGTTCCGGGGCTCGCTCCTGCATCCGATGTCAACGCAGACCGACAGGCCACGCGCTCCGACTTGCTCGACGCACTGCAAACCGCACGCCCCGCAACTGGCAACGCAGATCTCGACTTTCTTCGCTTTCAAAGGCAAGCGCTCGACATGCTCGGCTCATCTGCTGCGTGGAAGGCGTTCAAACTCGACGACGAGAAGCCAGGCACCATCGAACGCTACGGCGACAACCGCTTCGGGCGAAGCTGTCTCGTTGCGAGGCGACTCGTCGAAGCTGGCGTCGGTTGCGTCACGGTGCCGTGGATGTTCAAGCAATCCGAGCAGAACTTCGACACGCACAGCAAGCACTTCCCGAAGATGAAAGACAAGCTGTTGCCGGTCGTGGATCGCGCGTTCTCGGCACTGCTGGAAGACCTGACCGCACGGGGACTGCTCGACAGTACGCTCGTCGGCTGGACGGGTGAGTTCGGTCGCACCCCGAAGATCAACGGCGGAGGCGGTCGCGATCACTGGGGACGTGTGTATTCGACGGTGCTGGCTGGCGGCGGAATTCGTGGCGGTCAGGTGATTGGTCGAAGTGACAAGAATGGTGGCTTGCCTGCGGATGATCCCGTTCACGTGTCGGACTTCTTCGCGACGATGTATCAGGCGTTGGGGTACACGTCGGCGTCGGCGGTTCACGACACGAGCGGCCGACCGCATCATTTCATGCAGGGCCGCCCAGTGGTGAAATTGCTGGGGTGAAACCAGGTGTAGCGGCGGCCCCAACGGGGCCGCGTCGCCGCGTTGCGGCGACCGCTAAACAGGTATCGAATGTCGTGTCACTTCGCCTTGATGTCGTAGCAGATCATGATGTCTTGATCGCGCAGATACAGCTTGCCGTTCGCAATCACCGGGTACGCCCACGCGTTCTTCTTCGACCGATCGGGCTGCGCGAACTGCCCCTTCTCCGTGTACTCCTTCGGATTCGCTTCCACCAAGAACATCTTCCCGCTGCCCTCATTGCGGCAATACAGGCAGCCATCGGCGAAGGTCACCGATCCCTTCCCCGGCGCACGGTCTTCCCACGCAACCTTGCCCGTCTTGAAGTCGATGCAACGCAGCGAATTGCTGCCCGTGCCGTAGATGTAGCCATCGACCAGCACCATACCGCCGTGATGGTTCTGCATCTGCTTGTCGAAGTAGCTTTCCTTCGCCTCGAACTTGTCGTCTACCTTCGACACGGCAGCGAGACCGCCACCGTTGCCGTAAGCCGATGCCGCGAACACAAGACCATTGGCGAACAACGGCGTCGAACAATTTGCGGTACCGTTCGCAGGGTGATCGTATCGCCACAGGAACGCACCATCCGACGCCCCCACCGACACGACGCCACCCTTCATGAACTGGATGTACTGCCGTTGCCCGCCGATCTCGACCGCGATCGCGGAGGAATACTGCGCCCCTTCGTTCTTCGGCAACGTCGATTTCCAGATCACCTCGCCCGTGTTCTTGTTCAGCGCGACGATGGCGTTCTTGCCGCCCGGCGTGCAGATCAACTTGTCGCCGTCGATGAGTGGCGATTCACAGAACCCCCAACCCGGAACGCCGCCGCCGAAATCCTTCACGAAATCGGCCTGCCAGACCGGTTTGCCGGTCGCCGCCTCAAGGCACGCAATCTTGCCCTTGCTGCTGATCGAGTAAACCTTGCCATCGTGGAACGTTGGCGTGCCGCTGGGGCCGTTGTTCTGGTTGGGCTTGCGGACATCGTCGAAGGGCGTGAACCACAGTTCGCTGCCGTCGGATTCCTTCAACGCCCAGACGCCGTCCTTTTCGTCACGGGTTCCCATGCCGAAGATTTTGCCGTCAGCAACGGACGGCGTGCCGAACCCTTCTCCGAGGTTCTTGGCGGTCCACAGTTTGGGCGGTCCTTCTTTGGGCCACGTTTTCAGGAGGCCGGTTTCTTTGCTGATGCCGTCGCGGTTCGGCCCGCGGAACTGTGGCCAATCCGCAGCAGACAGCGTGACCGTGAGCGTGAGTGCGAATGAGGAAGAGAGCACAAAACGAAGCATGTGGCAGCTTTCGGAAAAGGGTAGTGGGATGGTTTGTCCGAGCCCGAGCGCCAAGCGAGGGACGCTTAAACCTCGCTTGGCGCTCGGGCTCGGACAAAAACGGGGGCGGGTCATCTCTTAGTGGAATCAACGGGCACAAGCCAAACATCACCGAAGCCAGCTTGCAAAGCAAGATCGAGCAATCGCACGACGGTTTTCTGTGGCAACCTGTCCGCGATTTCGAGCGTCAATCGTGGCTGCGGAATCGTGACGCCCTTCGCTTCACCGATTGCAATTCGCTGCTTTTCGGCGTCAACGATCTCTCGAAGTTTCTTCTCGTAGGCTGCAGTCTCAGCACCCAGACATCCCCCGCTATCATCGGGGCTGCCGTCTTCGCGGAATGTCAACTCGGCGATCTGTCCGCTGTCGTTTGTTGAGATACGAACGATGAAAGTTGCGGGTTGCTCGGCGGTGACATCCGGAACAACTTCAAACTCATCCTTGGTGCGTGGGAAGGTCAGAGCGATTTGTGTTTCCGTTGAGTCCTTTGGGTGAAGAACGCGGAGCTGGTATTTCTCGTAACCCGCGACGCGGCACGCTCGCATGATCGGATACGACTTCTCGAACGGGGTATCTCGATCGACGCGAAGAATCGGTATCGCAGCGGGCTTCTCGTTGCCCGTTTCCATGATCTCGACATCGACTCGCCGAACCAGATACTCCTCGACGCGAGCCGGATTGCGAAGCGTGTCGGTGTCGGCCTCTCGCTCGAATGGCGGAATCACTTCGCCGCTGCTGTTGATGTTCAACTGAATCGTGCTTTGAGCCTCTTGTTCGATCGGCTTACCCGAAACGGCATCCGGGAGCCTGATACCGTTTTCGGCAGGCGCAGTCGGCGACACGACGGGGTGTGGTTGCTTGCCGCAACCGCACGCGAGGAGCACAAGGAAAAGAACCCATCGCATTTCGCGCCCTCCCGGCTGCGAAGCCGCAAGCAGCTATGGGATCAAATCTCCCCGAGCTTTTCCTTCGAGTCGCCGAACTCGTTCAGTTTCACGCCAGCCTTCTCCATCAGCGACAGATACAGACTGCACATCTTACGGTTCGGCTTGCCGAGGTAATCCAGCACGCGCCCCGTCTTGATCTGACCACCACCGCGACCCACCAGCACCACCGGCAACTGATCATTGTTGTGGTTGCCCGTCATCATGCTGGAGGCGTACATAATCATGCTGTTGTCGAGCAGCGTGCGGTCGCCTTCCTGCACGGCGTCGAGCTTGCCCGCGATGTATCCGAGTTGTTGCAGGAAGAACTGGTTCACCTTCAGCCAGTCCGCACCGTCGGTGTGCGAGAGCAAGTGGTGAATCATGTAGTCGATGCCACCCTTGCCACCGGTTGCTGTCAGGTTGGGGAACCGGAGCGACGAGTGATCGTTGTTCAGCTTCAGCGTGCAGACGCGAGTGGTATCCGTCCGGAACGCCAGCACGAGGATATCGCACATCAACTTCATGTGCTGATCGACGTCTTGCGGAATGCCGTCAGCCGGGCGTGGCATATCGGGCTTCAGCAGGGTTGGTCGCCAGCCCTGGAGCCGACCCGCTTTACCAGCGTTCTCGATGCGTGTTTCGACTTCCCGCACCGACGACAAGTATTCGTCAAGCCGGCGTTGATCCGCCTTGCTCACGGTGTTCTTGTAACCGGTGGCGTCCTCACGCACGGCGTCGAGAACGCTCTTGTCTGCTTTGCCGACCTCGTCGCGGAAGAGGCGATCGAAGGCGAGTGCAGGGTAGAGTTCGAGCGGCGTCGGCGTGGTCGCGGAACTCCACGAGATGTGCGAACTGTAGATCATCGAGTAGTTCTTGTGAATCGCCGCGATCGACGGTTCCGTGCCCAGCACGAGGCTCGGCACCTTCGTCTGCTCTTTCATCTTCTCCGCGATGACCTGATCGCAACTGATGCCCGACTTGATTTCGCCAGCGGGTGCGAGGTGAGCTCCGGTAAGGAGGTTGCCCGTCTGACAACTGTGGATGCCACCGATGAGGGCTTCCTGGTTGTACAGCCCACGGAGGAACAGCGTCTTCTCGCGGTATGGCGTCAGCGATTCGAGAACCTTCCCAAACTGCATGTCTTTGCCTTCGCCCTTTGCCCACCATTCTTTGCTGTGGAAGCCGTTGCCTGAGAAGAGGCACGCGAACCGCACTGGCGGCTCTGACGACGTGTTTTTGGGTTTGTCGTCGCCCCACACGGGCACCGACTCCAGCCACGGCAACGCCATCGAGACGCCAACACCCCTCAGGAATTTGCGGCGAGAAATGGGTTGGGTGATATGGGAAGTCATTGCGGATCTCGGGTGGAGGGTTGGCGAGAGTCGTGCGGTAGCTGGTATTTTGGGCGCTCGGAACGAAGTAAGCAATCTTGCTTCCGTGAATTGTTCGCGCTCGGGTACACTCCGGTATTCCCTTCATCCGGAGTTCCTCTCATGCTCACTGCTGCACTTGCCGTGTTACTCTTTGCGCAGGCGGCCGATCAACCACCACCCGAGGAGGTGTTCGAGAAGCGAATTGCCCCAATCTTCAAGTCGCCGAATCCGTCGAGTTGCGTGCAATGCCACCTCGCGGGCGTCGATCTCAAGAACTACATCCGGCCGTCCTCGAAGGAAACGTTCCTCTCGCTTCGCGATCAAGGGCTTATCGACCTCGACAATCCTGGGAAGTCTCGCATTCTCGCACTCATCGACATGGGCAAAGCCGACAAGGGCGCAGCCATGATCCACCAGAAGAACCGCGCCGCTGAGATCGACGCGTTCACCTCCTGGATCAAGGCGTGCTGCGCCAACGGCGAGCTACGAAGCGCTCCCAAACTGAAGGTCGAAGAGTTGGCGAAGCCGCCGCGACCTGTCGAGGTGATCCGCCACGCTCGCAAGGATCAACTCCTCGAATCGTTCACGAATAGCGTTTGGGCCATGCGGTTCCGCTGCATGAGTTGTCACATCGAGGGCAGCGCCGAGAACAAGAAGCTCGTCGGGGAGAACGGCGAGCGGGTGTCGTGGTTCAAGGCTGCCGGCCCCGAGGCGACACTGAAGTACCTCATGGAAAGTAAATTAATCGACACGAAGGAACCCGAGAAGAGTCTGCTGCTTCGCAAGCCTTTGAACGAGGTGAAGCACGGTGGCGGCGTCAAGTTCCAACTCGGCGACGAGGGCTACAAAGCATACCGCAAGTTCGTCGAAGACTACGCGAAGATCGTCAACGACAAGTACGAGAAGGCCGCCGATCTGCCCCCAAAGCAGACGATGCAAGCGTTCGGCACCGACATCTGGCTGAAGATCGGCAACACGCCTGCGCCGTGGGGAGACAAGCTCGTGCAGGTGAAGGTGTTCGCGTGGGACGCCACCAAGAAGACATGGGAAGCGGAACCGATCGCTTCGACCGACCGCAAGGTGTGGGGGCAAGGGAAGCTCTTTCAGCACACGCTGACGCTGTTTGCGGCACCTGGGTCGGCTCGTGCCAAAGCGTGGAAGGCGAAGCCCGAGTTGCCGAACGGGAAGTACCTCGTGCGAGCGTATCTCGACGACGGCAAACTCGCGAAGGACTGGACCGCGGAACTCGGCGCTGGAGACTTCGCAGGCGAAGCAGAAGTGACGTCGGCGTGGCCCGCGGGCTACGGCAAGATGACGACCGTTGATGGTGGGAAGGTGAAGAAACCGTAGGAATGTAGACGAAGAGTTTTATCCGTAGATTATACAGATAGACACATATTTGAAAACAGAGAAGAGAGATCAATTTGATTTCTACTCTGTCTTTATAATCTGTGTCTATCTGTGTAATCTGCGGATAAAACGCTTCCTATCTCAGCGTTGTAGGTCGCGTTCGATGCGGTCGAGCAGCTCTTTCGCACGCCAGGAACGGTCGCCGATCGTCACGCTCGCGTCCTTCTCGATCCACGCACGCACCTTCTTCTCAGCCGCAACCGCCGTGCTGTGCGTCTTCGCGCCGAAGTGCTTGCTGATCTCGCCGTATGTTGCCGCCGTGTGCTTGCGACACAAGTAAATCGCGATCATTCGCGGATGCGTCACAGCCCACGCCCGCGACTTCGATTGCAGCGTCCCCGAACCCAACCGCAACACCGAACACACAGCCGCGTCCACATCGACCACGCTCACCACTCGCACCGCGTGCCGAAGCAAATCGCCGAGAGCTTCCCGCACCCCTGCCTGATCCACTGGCTTCCCCGTCACCTTCGCATAATGCTTGACGCTGTTCACCGCGCCTTCGAGCTCCCGCACGTTCCCACGCAGGCTACTCGCGAGCAACTTCAGCACCGAATCGGGAACCATCGGGTTGGCGCCAGTTGCCTTCTTGCGAAGGATCTCGAGCCGCGTTTCCGGGTCCGGTGGCTGCAAGCTCCACACAGCGCCGCCGAGCAACCGATCCACGAGTTCGGGCATGAGTTCATCAGCGAGCCGCGGGTGACAGTCCGTTGTCACTACGACTTGCCGACCGTCTGCCACAAGTGCGTCGAAGGTGTGCAGGAACTCGGCCTGCGTCGCCTTCTTCGTCGCGAGGAAATGCAGATCATCGAGCAACAGCGTGGAGCATTCGCGGAACTGACGGCGAAACGCGGACATCTTCCCGTGCTGCGATGCCGCCACGAACTTCGTCGTGAACTCCTCGGCGGTGGTGTAGCACGGTCGCTGATCCGATTGTCGCTTCAGCCCTGCGAAGATGCCTTCGAGCAAGTGCGTCTTGCCAGTGCCGACCGGTCCGTGAATCACCAGCGGATTCGCCCCTTCGCCTGGGTCTTCGATCACGCTCAAAGCCGATGCGTGAGCCACGCGATTGCACGAACCGACAACGAATTCGTGAAGCAGCTTCCAGCGACGACCGGTCTTCGCCGCGGCCATTGGCTGTGCGAGAACTTCCATTGCCGGATCGGTACGCTTCGCCTTTGGTTTCGATTGCGGAACGGGGTCACCGAACAAATCAGTTCGTTGATTGTTGATTGTTGATTGTTGATTGTTGATCGCGGAAGCTATGGGTCGCGCTCCGCTTCGCGTCGCGGCTAAACTGGTTTTGGGCTCGGGTTCTGGTTCTGGTTTTAACTCCGCACTCCGCGTTCCGACTTCCGCGTTGTCAAACATCTCCGCGTCGATGACCCAACGAACGACCGTTCCCGCACCGCACACCTCGACGGTTGCTTCGCGAACAGCGGAGCCGAACGTGTGTTCGAGCCACTCCTGCGAGTGTTGGTTTCGCACGACGATCGCGACTTCGTGACCGAGCACGACGAATCGCGAGTGTCCCGCGAACCATAGCCCATACCGTGCAGCGCCGACGCGAGCGGCAACAGCATCGGCGAGCGCCCGGTCGGGCGGGGTGCCAGTCGGGGTGGTGAGTGGGCGGGCCGGCACAAACGGTCTCCCACGGCGCGCAAGCGGTTTATGGCTCGGGCGCGGTTTGTTGCGGTGTCGGGATGTTGCTCTGGTACTCCCTAAGTATCAGCGCGGAAGGGGGTGCGCCTACGCGCCGGAAGGTCGGTTGTGGCAGGTGACGTGTGATGGTGCTGGGCGCGGTCGGCAGAGTTAGGCGCACCGTGTGTGCGCGCAGCATTCGCGCCAGATAGCGCAACGTGGCGCCGTTTGGCGCAAGCCGCAAACTCGCGCCCACCGAACCCGACTTGAGGAAAATTGGAGTGAAGATGTGACCTGGGACGTCTGCGAAGCCGCTTGCGACTTCGCAGGCCGCTAATTTTCGGGAGGAACCACCGCAGGCCAATGTGCCAGGAAAACCTCATGGCGAGCGGTCTCGACGAAGCCGCGTTTGCGATACAGCCGCAGGCCAGGCTCGTTTCTCGCATCGACCGTCACCACGAGCTTGTTCACCTTCGAGAGTGTTGCAGCAGCAATCGCGAAGTCCAGCAACTCGGTGCCAAAGCCACACTGCCTGAACAACGGCACAACACCAAGGTAGGAAAGCTCCAACACGTCGGGTTCGGTGCCAGCCGCGAACAGCACGACACCCAGCACAACATCCCGATCAACCGCGAGATACCACTCGTTGCCTGGAACCCAGTCCGCAAAGCCCGCAAGAAGTTCGTCAGCGGTGCGTTCGCCGTTCAACTCGGGGCAGTCCATGCTGCGTTCGTGCGTCGAAAGCAGAGCTTCGCGGAACTCAGGCGAGAACGGCGGGCTTTCCGGAATAAAGATGATCGGGTGAATCGGCTCCGGCAGCGATTCATCTGGAGACAGATCGCGACTCATGAACACGAGTTCGGTGGTGCGTTGGAAGCCATGACGAACGAGCGGTGCGAGGTCTGTCAATTCTTCTGGTGTCGCAAAAACCTGGCACACCTTCACCCCGCGACCCCGCAGCCAGTCTGCCGCGGCGAGCACAAGCGCATCTTCGATCTCGACGGCTTCCGCTTTCGGCGGCCACATGATCCCGAGCGCCCCTTGCAGCGGTTGCGCCAACATTGCTCCGCGCAACCCCCCATTGGAGTCGCGTGCAACGTGCAACCCCTGAGGATCGCGATCCCCCGAGGTCAACGCCGTGCGATACGGCTCGATAAGGCCGTCCGCTCCGGCGCGACCGCCGAATATCAGGTTCAACGCGGGCGTCAGCTCATCGGGTGACGCTGGTGAAATGATGGAGAGCATGGGGAAAGTGTAGCACAAACCCGTGTATTACCGAATCAGAACAGCACGTTTTTGGAGCATCGTCATCGGGCAAGACGAGACGGGAAACGGGAAAAACCAATTTCGGGCACGGGCAGGAGCACGGACAAGAGGAATTGGCCGATCAGTTCGACTGCTGAGTTCGTGCGTTGCCCACTTCCCGTCATTGGTTTTGTCCGTGCCCGTGCCCGTGCCCCTGCCCGTGCCCGAAATTCGCCTTTTGTCTTTCCCGCATCCCGACTTCACTCTCGCCACTTCTCGCCACTTCCGTCGCGAAGGCTGGGCTTGCACGGGAGGGGTAAGGTGGGTATTTCCGAGCGTCTGAATTCTCTCGGGAACGGGGATATCACGATGCGGAACTTGCTTGCCCTGGTTGGTTTGTTCGTCGTCGGATTCGCTGGCATCGGCTGGTACTGCGGATGGTACAAGTTGAGCGTCGGCCGTGCGACTGACGGGAATCTTCAGATTGACACAGAAGTGCAGACGAAGAAGGTTGTGGAAGATTCGTCGTCGTTCTTCCAGAAGCTCGGAAAGATGGCAACCGACAAGGCGAATCAAGACGGTCAGCCAACGACGGCGCCAGTCAGCACGCCTGGCCCAGGGGTAGCAGCACCCCCGCCGCCAGCGCCAACGAAAGATAACTCCTTGAGCGGTTGGCTGCTGTCACCACAGAAGCCGGCACAGCCCACAGCGAATCGCTGATACAAGTCCGGTCGATCCGCATTCTTGGTCTGAGCCCGAGCGCGAGCGAGGGTTCCACCGCTCCCTCGCTGGCGCTCGGGCTCGGACTGATACTGCTCTCAGTTCCGACCAAAGCGACGGTAGCCGCGTGCGTATACGGTCGGCGGCACCACCACCGTTGGTTCAATCGGTCCGGCAACAGCACCGGGAACCACAACGCCCGAAGCCACGGGAGTCGGAGCCTGCAGCCGCGTGACGGCCGGATAGTACAGCCGCTTCCCGCCGTTGGGGCCAAACATCGACGGAGCATACCCCGTCGATCGCGACGGGAACGGGTCGATGGTGGGAACCAACGGCGAGTAGCCGTAGAGGTCGCCCGGCAGAGCAAGTTGCCCGATCGCGGGGCTTTGTGCCGACGCAACACTTCCCGACAGGCAGAGCGCAATCACCGACAGACCGAATGCGGAACGGATCACGGCTGAACTCCTTGCGAACGACGAACACTTCCTGGGTGTCCTTACTATTCGCGTTATCGTCCCAGCCCAAGAGCTGTGAGTAGCATTTCCTTCACCTCTGTCATGGGAACACTCGGGCCGGGGTTCGGGCCATGACCAATCAGGATGGGTCGATCAATCGGGTCGGTTGCAGCGAGGCCATGACTACCCCGCACAATCGTTGCATCCAGTGAAACCACGTCCATCGTCATGCGGAACCCGAGCTTCTTCTGGATGAGCCGACGCGCCGCGTGCAACTTCGGGAACATCAGCTTTGGATCGAAGAACAGCTCGCACGGATCGAACCCCGGTTTCGCGTGAATGGCGACCGCACGGGCGTAGTCTGGTGCGACGCGATCATCGAGCCAGAACGGATACGCGAACCACGCATCCGGCTCCGACAGCAACACGATCTCGCCGCTACGTTCGTGGTCGAGGCCGATTGTCGCGCGCTCCTCCCCGACCAACACCTTCGCGACACCGCGAACAGGCCCGAGCAGATCGCGCACTCGCGGCACATCTTCCGCATCGCGAACGTAGACGTGAGCGAGTTGGTGATCGCACACCGCGAACGCTCGTGAAGCGTACAGATCGAGCTGTTCGCCGAACGGCCCCTGCCGCACTTCGAGAAACTTCGCTTCTCGGAGCACGCGATTCAAATACACCGGCCGCGTCACATCGCAGTGCCCGTACTCGCTGACAACCCACACTTGCGCCCCGAACCTCTTAGCGGCATCTAGCAACGGGGCGCACGCATCGTCGAGTTCCCTCACGCAGCGTGCCATGTCACAGCCTTTTGGGCCGAACCGCTGCGGTTCGTAGTCGAGGTGCGGCAGGTACACGAGTGTTAAATCCCCGGTGGCGTAGTAAACGGGGAAGACCATTTGCGCCAATGCGGCAATCCACTGCGTACTCTTCACGCCCGCCATCGGCCCCCAAAACGCAGGGAATGGGAATGGTCCAAGTTTGCGTTCAAAGCCATCGCACAACTCCTGCGAGTTCCCGGTGATGCCGAATGCCTTGTTCCCATTCACCGCGTAGTGCGGCTTCGGCGTCACGCTGATGTCAACGGCTGCTCCCTGGTTGAACCACCAGAACAGTTTCGCGCACTCGAACGGCAACCCGCGTTCCTTCGCACGGTTCTTCGCGGTGACGTACAGCGGTTCAGCCTGAATCAGTCGGTTGCTCTGCTGCCAGAACCGCACCTCGTTCGTGTCGCGGAATAGCCAGCCGTTCGCGACGATGCCGTGCTTGCTCGGCAACTCACCGGTCAGTAGCGTGGCCTGTGCCGTGCACGTGACCGCCGGCAGCACCTCCGGCATATTCGCGACCCAACCCGCTTCCGCGATCGCCTTGAGGCGGGGAGCGTGCTGGAGGAGTCGTGGTGTAAGCCCGACGGCGTTAATCAGTACGATGGGTTGCATACCAACTCATTTAGCGGTGGGCTTGCCCACCGCCCACATAGGGAACACGGAGTCGCGACGATGCAGACACGAAAACTCGGCAACTCGGACCTGCACATCACACGCATCGGTTTCGGTGCGTGGGCCATCGGTGGCGGCGGTTGGGCATTCGGCTGGGGTGCGCAAGACGACACCGATTCCGTGGCTACCATCCGCGAAGCAATTGACCTCGGCATCAACTGGATCGACACCGCCGCGGTATACGGTCTGGGGCACTCAGAAGAGGTGGTCGCCAAGGCGCTCGAAGGCGTCGCAAAGCGCCCGTATGTGTTCACGAAGTGCGCCCGCATCTGGGACGAGAAGCGGCAGATCGGGAAGTCGCTGAAAGCCGACAGCATTCGCCGCGAGTGCGAAGCAAGCTTGAAACGCCTGAAGATCGACGTGATCGACCTGTACCAGATCCACTGGCCAGAACCCGACGAGGACATCGAGGAAGGCTGGCAGGCCGTGCAGAAGCTCAAGGAGGAAGGCAAGATTCGCTGGGCTGGCGTGTCGAACTTCTCGGCCGAGCAGATGAGCCGCGTGTCGAAGTATGGACCGATCACGTCGCTGCAACCGCCGTACTCGATGGTTCGCCCCGAAGTGGAAGAGAGCATCCTGCCGCACTGCCTGGAGAACAACATCGGCGTGATCGCGTATTCGCCGATGGCGTCTGGGCTGCTCACGGGTGCGATGACACGCGAACGCATCGCGGCGATGCCCGCCGACGACTGGCGCAAGGAGAAGAACAAGCACTACCAGGAACCGCTGCTAACGCGAAACCTGAACCTCGTGGAGTTGCTGCGTTCGATCGGGGCGAAGCACGGTCGCACGCCAGGCGAAACCGCGATTGCGTGGGTGCTGCGACATCCGGCCGTGACTGCTGCGATCGTGGGCGCCCGCAAGCCGGGTCAGTTGAAGGAGCTGGTCGGCGCTGCCGATTGGCAATTGACGCCGGACGAAGTGAATGCGATAGATGAGTTTCTGAAGGCGAACCCGGCTTGATCCCGCAGGAAGCGAATCATGATAACGGTGACACTCGAAGAAGCCCGCAACCGCTTGCCAGAACTGCTCAATTTGACAGCCACTGGCAATCGGGTTGTTATCACCGACGGCGAAAAATGGATCGGGGAGCTTACGCCCCCCCCTCCGAAGCTACCAATACTACCACCCCCAGAAGAAGATGCCGCCCTTGTCGAACGACGCAATGCGCTAATTCGCGAGTGGTCTGGATTGCGAAGCGATGCTCCTGTCCCCCCCCCCGAAGGAATGGGGCGGGAAGAATATCTCGCAAAGTATAGGGTGAAGAAATGACGCCCGTTGCACTTTGGCATCCGATTGCGCGAGGCGCCCCCACACTTATTCTTCATCCTTCGGTTGCGCTTGCGTGGTCGTTCCTCGGGAACGCCAACACCTACCCATCCGACGTTCTGTGGCGCATGCCTTTGAATGTCCCCGCTGTTCCTCTGTGTTGGTCACTCCAGGTTGCTGAGGCTCTCCTCGCAGCCGAACTTCGTGGTTCGGGGACGAGGGCACAGGTCGACAATTTCCTGGCGGGTTTACACAGCTTTCCGTTTTTCGTCGATGGTGAAATGTCGGCTCGCGCCTGGAGCCACATTCTCCCTCTCGCTCGAGCGTACTCGCTGCCGGTTTACGACGCCGCATATCTCGAACTTGCTTTGCGTTTGAAGCTGCCGCTGGCCACAATCGACCCAAACCTCACCCGCACCGCTGCCAATGTCGGCGTGCCAATCTTCACCCCCTGACCCACCGCAAAGGTGCTCCATGTCCAGATGGTTGCTGCTCCTCGCGATCCTCATCACGCCACTGCCAGTACTCGCTCAAACGACCCCGCCACCGCCGCGACAACTCACCAAAGCCGAAGAAGCGACCGAGCTACGCGACTACATCAAGGCGAACTACACCAAGTACGAATACCTCATTCCGATGCGTGACGGCGTCAAGCTGTTCACGAACGTCTTCGTGCCCAAGGACGACTCGCAAACCTACCCCATCATGCTGATTCGCACGCCGTACAACTGCGCCCCGTATGGCGTCGACAAGTACCCAGACTCGCTGCGACCCGGCGATCGCTACGTCAAAGCCGGCTACATCTTCGTCAATCAGGATGTGCGGGGGCGGTGGTCGTCGGAAGGCGAATACGTGAACGTGCGGCCGCACAACATCGCCAAGAAGGGCAAGGACATCGACGAGAGCACCGACACCTTCGACACCATCGAATGGCTGCTGAAGAACGTGAAGGGCAACAACGGCAAGGTCGGGCAGACCGGCATCTCGTATCCGGGATTCTACACCGTCGCGGGCATGGTCGACGCACACCCGGCGCTCAAAGCGTCGAGCCCGCAGGCCCCGGTCATGGACTGGTTCATTGGCGACGACTGGCACCACAATGGAGCGTTGTTCCTGCCGCACGTCTTCAACTTCATGCCACGGTTCGGCAAGCCGCGACCCGAGCCCACGACGAAGTATCCGTACCTGCCGTTCGAGCACGGCACCCCCGACGGCTACAAATTCTTCCTCGAAATGGGACCGCTCAAGAACGCCGACCTGAAGTTCCACAAGGGCGAGATCGCGTTCTGGAAGGAAGTGTTCGACCACCCGAACTACGACGACTTCTGGAAAGCCCGCAACATGCGGCAGCACGTCAAGAACATCAAGCCTGCCGTGCTGACCGTCGGCGGCTGGTTCGATGCGGAGAACCTGTTCGGAGCGCTCGAAACCTTCAAGGCCGCGGAAGCGAACACGCCGCCAGCGCACAATCACCTCGTGATGGGCCCGTGGGTTCACGGCGGTTGGAGCAACCAGGACGGCGACAAGCTCGGCGAAGTGAGCTTCAACGCGAAGACCTGCGAGTTTTACCGAGAGAAGATCGAGTTCCCGTTCTTCGAGTTTCATCTGAAGGGAAAGGGCGAGAACAAGGTGCCGAAGGCGTGGGTCTTCGAGACGGGCACGAACGTGTGGCGGCGTTTCGATGCGTGGCCACCGAAGGGAGCGAAGGCGAGGGCATATTTCTTGGAAGCCGGCAGCCTCTCCGACGCGGTAATCAAGGAATCCGTCGGCAATCCTGTTCCACCATTCGATGAGTTCGTCAGCGATCCCGCGAAGCCGGTGCCGTACATCAACAAGACGACAATCGGCATGGCCCAGGAATACATGACGGCTGACCAGCGATTCGCGGCGTCGCGGCCCGATGTGCTCGTGTATCAGACTGGCGTGCTGAAAGAAGACCTCACGGTCGGCGGGCCGATCGAAGTGGAGTTGTTCGTGTCCACAACCGGCACCGATGCCGACTGGGTCGTGAAGCTCATCGACGTGTACCCCGACGACTTCCCCGATCTGAACCCGAACCCGACCGGCGTGAAGATGGGCGGTTATCAGCAGCTCGTTCGCGGCGAGCCGTTCAGGGGCAAGTTCCGCAACTCGTTTGAGAAGCCGGAGCCGTTCAAGCCTAGCGAGATCACGAAGATCAAGTTCACGATGCCTGACACGCTGCACACGTTCCGACCTGGGCATCGGCTCATGGTGCAGGTGCAATCGACATGGTTCCCGCTGGTGGATCGCAACCCGCAAACCTTCTGCGACATCTACAAAGCCAGCGACAGCGACTTCAAGAAACAGACGCACCGCGTGTATCACGACGAGAAGCATCCGTCGAAGGTGACCGTTCACGTTGTGAAGTGAGCGTCGAGCCGTCAGGCCGACGGTGGTCTTGGCGAGCATCGCACCGTCGGCCTGACGGCTCGACGCTCGCCAAGACTACCGTCGCACGCTAAGACAAACACATCCCAGGAGCCACGCCATGGACCTGAAAGCCTACATTCGCGACGTACCGGACTTCCCCAAGCCGGGCGTCATGTTCAAAGACATCACGCCGTTGCTCAGCGACCCCAGCGCGTTCTCATACGCCGTCGCCCGGATGTCAGCTCACTACGCAACCGAGATCATCGACTCCATCGCGGCAGCGGAAGCACGCGGGTTCCTCTTCGCCGCCCCGATGGCTCTCGAACTTCGCAAAGGACTCATTCCGCTGCGGAAGCCGGGCAAGTTGCCGCACACAACCCACAGCTTCAAGTACGACCTCGAATACGGCTCGGCAGAACTGCAAATGCACTCCGACGCGATTCGACGAGGGTCGAGAGTTCTCATGGTCGATGACGTACTCGCAACGGGCGGCACGATGGCTGCCGCGTGCAAGCTCATCGAGCAAGCAGGTGGTGTGGTCGTCGGATGCGCGTTTCTGATTGAGTTGTCGTTCCTGAATGGCCGAACAATGCTCCCCGGCCGTGACTGCTTCAGCCTCATTACCTACTGATTTCCGAGTCCCAATAAGCACCCATGTTAGACTTCGATAAAGCTGGCGGATTGGTTCCCGCAATCGCACAAGACGCCGAAACGGGCGATGTCCTCATGCTCGCGTGGATGAATCGTGAGGCGTTCGACGAGACCGTGAAGACTCGTCGTGCGGTGTACTTCAGCCGCAGTCGTAACAAGCTGTGGCGAAAAGGCGAGGAAAGCGGAAACGTGCAGGAAGTGGTGAGCATCTTCATCGACTGCGACGCCGACACCGTGTTGCTGAAGGTGCGCCAGATCGGCGGCGCAGCGTGTCACGAAGGCTACAAGAGCTGCTTCTTCCGTCGCCTCGACGACACCGAGTTGACCGTCGTCGGCGAGCGAATCTTCGATCCAAAGAAAGTGTACGGACGCTGAGTGAAGCAGTCGTCCCAGCGGGGCGAGACGCCGACGGCGGACCCGTTGGGTCCGCCGCTAAACGTTCACCGAATGCACTCGTCGTCAAATCACGGTCGCACGAACCCAAATCCAGGACCGGCAAGGTTGTTGTCCAGACCCAACTGGATCGCCCATGGTGCGGTGAACCCACGATTCTTGCGAATCAACTTCGCGCGGTTCTTCTGGATCGCAGCGAGGTATTTGATGATCGTATCCTCGGTCCCGACGTTCGCTCCGAGCAGAGCCACGCCATTCAACGCCTCTCCGTTCTTCACTTCCAGTCCAAGCGTCTGATCGAGCTTCGACAGCGCTGAACCCGCCGGTGGCTTCGCGACCAACACTTCATCGGCAAAGAACGACGAAGCCGCTTTCGCCTTTGCGTCCTTTGGCCCGAAGAGGAACAGCATCGGGTTGTTATCTCGCAGTTTCGGGGTGCCCTTCACCCAGCTCTTAATCAGACCTTCGCTAACGGACGTCGGCCGAGCTGGCGAGAGCCAGATCGCTCCCGAAATGTCCCCACCACCGAGTTCGTTCGGAAGACCGCCCGCCAACGGTTGTGGGACGTACTTATACACCGGGAATCCACCCGGACCCTGGAACGCGAGTTGGTTCGGTGTTGGGAGGAAAGCTGGGCGATTCCACTCGGTCGTCAGCCAGGCCATCCCGAGCGTCGCTGCGATATCCGAACCCACCAGATAGATCGAACTGGTGTTCACGTCGCCAGCGTCGTTCTTGGTATCGAGATGGTGCCTGGCAGCTGCGATGTCGAACAGGTACGTCGGGGCATACCTCACGGGATCAAGCAGATCCTTGTAGAGCAGGTCATTCTTGATCTTTCCTTTCACTACCCCCGCTGCGTTCGGGGCACCCTTGATGAGCCTTGGGATATTCCACGGACCGCTGAACGGGTTCGGTGGAAACATGGCATTCGGTGCCTGAAGATTCCAAAACCGCTCCGTGTCCTTGATATCCGTGCTCTTGCCGTGGCCCCGCCAGTCGAACTGAAGCACGTTGTACCCTTCCTTCGACAGAACGGTTGCCAGCCCCTTCCAGTCACCCTTGGCCATCGTGTTGTCTTTGCCGGGCGGGTAGAGCAGAATCACGACAGGATCGGTCCCTGGGGACTTCACGGACTTCGTGAAAAGGCCGCGGAGTTGGATTCCGTCGGCTGTGAGAAATGTTTCTTCAACAGGGTCGGCACCCTGGGCCTGTGCCTTCGGTGTGTCTGCACACAAAAGAAGGGCACCGACTGCGCCGAAAAGCAGGGGAGCTGCCAGCCAACGTCGCATGATATATCCTCGCCGGGAAGTGTGTCCAAGAAGGGAACGTTACTGGATGATACGCCGTTGGCAATCGGCATGCCAGAGAGTAGCGATTGGTTTCAAGCGTTCGCCCCAGATCAGCGGCGAAACTCTTCCGACAGCCTCGAAAACTGACCAAATTTCGGTCAGTGTCCCTCGCTCACCTGATTGCGGTTCCACTTCGGAATCACCACGACGACATCAGCCGAACCATCAGGCACGCACTGGCAACTGAGCCGGGATTCCGTTGTCAGAGCTGGCGCTTTGTCGAGTTCGTCTTCTTCGTTCTCGGTCGCCTTCGAGCAACTCCCGGAACCATCGCGAACGTAGACGTGACATGTCGAACAGGCACAGACACCACCACAAGAGTGATTGATCTCGACGCCAGCCTCCTCGGCGATGGCGAGCAAACTGCCGTCGAGCCCGATGTGTCCATAGGGGAATTTCGACGGGTCCATGACGTAGGACTTCGAGGTGTTTGTTTCCTCGTCGATGAACGTGACCGTGAATGGCATCGTGGGCCTATTCAGGGGAACCTTGCGGATATACGGGTTGACGCCGCCCATGCGGGTTTCCTGCTGTTGTGTGGGATCTCCGTGGCTATTGTACGCTGGGGGGTGGTAAATGCTATTCGCCGCTTGCGGCGTAGCGCTCTTGAGTTGGAGCGCTACGCCGCAAGCGGCGAAATCAAAGAATTCATGGTCCCCAAACTTACGGTCGGGGAATTGCTACCGGGAACGTCAGTTCGTTTTGGATGTAACCGACGCCGGGCGTGAGGCGAACCATGCCTTCGACGAGACGAGCTTCGCGTTCGTTCGCCACGTTCCCGCGAAGGATCACGGAATTGCCCGGAGCGATGGTAACCTTCACTGCCGCGGGGTTGGAAATCGTCCCAAGAGATCGAGTAATCATCCCCGAGAGATCACCTTGCAGTTGCGGAGCAGCGACCGAAGGCGCATTGAAGTCGGCCACGGCAGCGTAGCTGATTGGCACGGGCAACGGAACCATCACGCCGTAGTTGTTGTTGGTCGCTCCTCCGCCAAGTCCACCACCCAGGCCACCGGCTCGCCCACCCGCACCCGCACCGGTCGTTCGGGCTGTTGTGGCCAACCCGCCGCTCGCCCTCGCGGTTGTGCCTGCGGTTCCTCGTGCGCCGCCAGTGCCGCCAAGACTACCGGTGCCAGACAATGGCGAGCCGAAACCACCGGGGCCTTGGTTCGTCTGAGCCGAGATCAGGCCCTGATAATAGGGATTCGCATAGTACCCCGCGAGGAAGTTGGACGAATCGAGCGAACTGTTGTTCTGGCCAGTCGGCGGGCCGAGCTGCGGAGCGGGCTGCATCGTCTGAAGTGCGGTCCCTCCAAGCGCACCAACACCACCGCCCCCAGCGCCGCCACCCCCAGCGCCGCCACCGCCGCCAAGCCCACCAGCCAAGCCACCGGTCCCTGTCAGACTTCCGAGCGAACTGCCACCGCCGCTCGTAATGCTGCCTTGCTGGGCGAACCCAGAAGACGCCGAGAGGCCGACGATCACGGTCGCCCACAGCAGTCGATTCAGGTATCGCACGGCACTGCTCCAGTTGTTGGATGAGAACGCGACCTGTCGAGTTCTCATCCACTCGAATTGGGAATCGCGAACTTAACGCTTGCCCTGCCAGTTCTGGTTGTCATGCTGGCGGGCACGCCTCTTCCCCAAGTATCGACTCTGTGAGTCCCCCGGTCCAGAGAGCAACTGGGGAGAAATCCATGAGAATCGGGGATGTTGTTTGTTGTTTGTGGGTTGTCGTGGGTAGGTAGCGCGAGGTCGGTTGCCGTTGGAGATCGAACCGCCACCCACGTACAACGACTCACAACCCACGAGGATAAACCATGCAACTCGGATTCGTTTCCGCGATCCTCGGCGACCTGAAACTCGAAGAAGTTCTGGCGTTCGCCGCAGAGGAAGGCTTTCAGTGCGTGGAACTGATGTGCTGGCCGCCCGGCAAGGCGGATCGTCGCTACGCGGGCGTGACGCATCTCGATGTCAGCGATTTCACCGAAGATCAGGCTGAACACACTCGCGCACTGGTCGAGTTGCACGGCGTGCGAATCTCGGGACTGGGTTACTACCCGAACCCAATGGATGCCGACCCGCAGCATCGTCAGGCGGTGGTCGAGCATTTGGTGAAGGTGATCCGGGCTGCTCCGCGTATCGGCACGCGAGTCGTGAACACGTTCATCGGTCGCGACCACATGAAATGCGTCGCCGACAATCTGACGCAGGTTCCGCAAGTGTGGCTCCCGTTGATTCAGGAAGCGAAGACCGCAGGCGTGCGTATCGGCATCGAGCACTGCCCGATGATCTTCTCTGACAACGAGTGGCCCGGTGGAAAGAACGTCGCGAGCACGCCGGAAGTGTGGCGTCATCTGTTCCGCGCGTTCGATGAGATCGCACCTGGCACAGTGGGGTTGAACTTCGACCCGTCGCACTTGGTGTGGCAGCACATCGACTGCGCTCGTGCGTTGCGTGAGTTCGGATCGCAGATCGTTCACGTTCACGCGAAGGATGAGCGGATCGACCACGAGCGACTGTATCAGGTTGGTGTGATGGGTTTGGGCTGGCACGTCCCGAAGTTGCCGGGCATGGGCGACGTGAAGTGGGGTGAGTTCTTCGCGGCGCTGACGGATTCGGGCTACAAGGGACCGGTCTGCGTGGAAGTGGAAGATCGCGCTTACGAGGGATCGCTGACGGAGCGGAAGCGAGCGTTGCGACAGAGCCGCAAGTTTTTGGAGCAGTTCATCGGGTAAACCAATTTCGCCGCTTGCGGCTTCGCAGGCCACTGCCTGCGAAGCCGCAAGCGGCGAAACATCACACCAGTTCGCGGATCGGTTCGCCATACGGCAGCATCGGCATCGGACGGCCGCCCGCATCAAGGAACGCCGTTCCGTTGTAGTCGATGTGCAGGTGCTGGAAGACCGTCGCCCAGAGATCGTTCGGCGTCATCGGACGATCCTTCGGCACCTCCGCACGCGACGTCGTCGAACCCACCACAAGACCCGTCTTGCACGCCCCGCTCACGAGGATGCTCTGAGCCTGCGGCCAGTGATCGCGACCGGGTTGCTTCACCTTCGTTTGCGTGCCCGTCGAATACTCCACCTTCGGCGTGCGGCCGAACTCGCCGGTCACGACCAGCAGCACGCGCTTGTTCAACCCGCGAGTGTACAGGTCTTCGATCAACGCCGAGATCGCTTGATCGAGGAACCCGAGCTTGTACTGCGTGTCGTCGAAGATGTGGCAGTTGACCGCGTGCGAATCCCAGTTGTAGCTGTGGTTTTGCTTCATCGTCTCGCCCGGCGGAGTCGCGTTCTCCATCACGACCGTCACCCAACTCGCTCCGTGTTCTACCAGCCGACGAGCCATCAGTGCCCGCTGCCCGTAGCGATGCCGACCGTAGCGTTCGCGGAGCTTCACCGACTCCTTCGACAAGTCGAACGCGGCTCGGGCCGAGTCTTTCGTCACGAGGTCGAGCGCCCGGTTGCGAAGCGGCTCGATCGCTCTCGCACCGTTCGTTAGGTCGGTTCCGTTCAATGGCCTGTCGAGTTGATTCAGCAGCGAAACGCGATCACCGAGCTTCGTCTCGGCACCCGCGACCGGCGACAAGCCTCGCACTTCAAACTTGGCATCGGCTGGGTCGCCGTACACAGTGAACGGATGCGATGTCGGCCCGAGATACGCGGAACCGAAGCTGAACGTGTCGATCTGCTGTCGGCCGCCGTCGCACACGTTGATGTAGTTCGGAACGGCCGCCCGCTTGTTCTTCCACAGTTCCGCGGCCATCGACCCGACCATCGGCGTGTCATTCACGAAGCCCGCCGGTTGAAGCGGATCGCGACCGGTGAGGAATCGCTTGTGCCCGCCGCCGTGATCAGCGAACGTGTGCGCGATCGACCGGATGATGCTGTACTTGTCCGTGACCTTGGCGAGTTGCGGCAGGTGTTCGCAAATCTGGATGCCCGGCACGTTCGTCTGGATCGGGCTGAACGCACCGCGATACTCGGCGGGAGCGTCGGGCTTCATGTCGAACGTGTCTTGGTGTGGCGGGCCGCCCGGCAACCACACGAAGATGACGGCGGGATCGTTCGTGGTGTGGTCGGAGCCGTGAGCTTTGTGTGCGAGAGCTGGTCCGAACGCGGCCGACGCAACGGCGACCGATCCGAACTTCAGGGCATCGCGGCGACTCGGGCCGGAGCAATTACGATTGGACTTCATTTCGTGACAGGCTCCGCGGTGGCGGGAGTACAGGCAGGTGCTGTTAAAGATACTCGAACGCAGGGGAAGGGTCAAACGTCACGGTGTCGGGAATGGGAGACACCCGGCCGGGTTTCCCCTGCACCGGGTGCCTCGCCAGCGGAACTGGACAGGGAACACCCCCATCCACTGGAATAACTGCGGGATTGGGGGAACTTGCGCCAAGCTGGATACAGGAGTCGGGATTCAGCATTCAGAGAAAGACGGTTTTTCCTGAATCCGGACTCCTGCTGTCCTGCTGTCAGTCGTGTCGCAATGCTTCAATCGGATCGAGACGGGACGCACGCCAAGCCGGATAGAGGCCAAACGCCACGCCGATCAGTACCGCGAAGAAGAACGAAATGAAGATGCTCGGCACGTGGATCTTCGCCGGCAACGGACCACTCGCAACCCAACTCGGTAACCAGCTCCAAATCACCGGAATCGCAAAGATCGCACTCAATCCGAACACCACGCCGCACAAACCACCAACGCTCGTCTGCACAACCGCCTCAACGAGAAACTGCAAGATAATGTCCTTCTGCTTCGCACCGAGCGCACGACGGATGCCGATTTCTCTCGTCCGTTCCGTGACCGTCGCAAGCATGATGTTCATAATGCCGATGCCACCGACGAGCAAAGAGATCGCCGCGATCATGAACATCAGCGTCATGAACCGGTTCTTCGCTCGCTCCGCTTCCTCCAGCTTGTCGAGCGGAATGGTCACGACCCAATCCTTCTTGGGACCGTGTTCCTGCTCCAGAATCGCCTTGATCGAATCACCCACCGGACGAACCTTGTCGATGTCCGAAACGGTGATCGTCACCTGGTTGTACTGCACCTTCTCGTTGACGCGCGACCCTGAAGTGCGAACCGAGATCACGTCGCCGAAGCGAGCAACCGTCGTATGCAACGGCATGTAGATGTCGCGGTTGAATTCCTCGGCCGCCTGACTGCCGCCACTGCCGCCGGTCGGCATTCGCTCGCGAATCACGCCGATCACGGTGAAGTCGAACGTTCGCATCAGAACCGAGCGACCCACGGGATCCTCGAAGGGAAACAGCTTGTCGGCAACCTCCGAACCGAGGACGCACACGTTCTTTCGGTCCTGGTCGTCGGTGGCGGTCAGAAATCGCCCACTGGTGAGCTCGAACTTGTGGACGTCGGCATATTCGGGGGTCGTTCCAATGACGCGAGCGTTGACGAGCCGTTCGAGGTATCGCGCCTCGGTTGGGAACACACGCAAGGGCACGATGCGAACGATCGAATCTCCAATTGTTTCGATGCGGTCGAGGTCTCGTTTCACGAGTCCGTAGGAAGTGACCCACGACTTCTGAGCGGTCGCGGAATCGTCCGACGGCTTCACGCTGCGAACCATGATGTTCGTCGCGCCTTGCCGTTTGATGTCGTCGAGCGCGTCCTGCATGGACCCCTCGCCGAACGCCATCAACGCAATCACGGAGCTGGTCCCGATGATGATGCCGAGCACCGACAGGAACGACCGCAGTTTGTGCAGCCAAAGACTCTTGATCGCCAGATCGACGCTGCGCTGGAGTTTCGCGCCAGACACGCCCAACACAAGACGACTGAACATTCCGGACACCCCCGCAATCACAGCCAAAACGACGAACAGCCCAATGACTGCCAGCCCAACCAACCGCGGAGAGAGCGGTAGTTCCGACATTTCAGGGCACCTCGACTTTGAACGTGTTCTCTCGCGGTTCTATCCCGTTGCGCGATTGTCATTCCGAACGTCAGACTCCACCCGGCCATCGCGAAGCCTCACCACTCGACGAGCCCACGCCGCAATATCGTTCTCGTGGGTCACCATGATAATCGTCTTGCCGCCTCTGTTCAGCGTCCGAAGCATCTGCATGATCTCGACGCTCGTTTTCGTGTCGAGGTTGCCGGTGGGTTCGTCGCCGAGAATCAAGTGCGGATCGTTCACCAAACTTCGAGCAATCGCGACACGCTGCTGCTGACCGCCGGAGAGTTGCAGTGGACGGTGGTCGAGTCGGTCCGCAAGCCCCACCATCTCGGCCAGCTTGATGCAGCGTTCCTTCGTCGCGTCGTCGAGTTTGATTCCCTGATACAGCAACGGCAACTCGATATTCTCGACGACCGTGTACTGCGGAAGCAAGTTATAAGATTGGAATATGAAGCCAAGATACGTGCTGCGGACTTCGGAGAGCTGGTCGTCGTCCATCTTCGCGACGTTGACTTCGCCCAGAAAATACGCGCCGGAAGTTGGTCGGTCGAGGCAGCCGAGGACGTTCAGCAAGGTGGATTTCCCGGACCCCGACGGCCCCATGAGCGCGACGAAATCCCCCTCTTCGAACGTCAGATTCAACCCCTTCAGGACGTGAACCGTCTGCGTCCCCATGTAGTAGTTCTTGAACAGATCGACGACGCGAACGATGGCAGCCATGAGTGAATTCAGTTTGGAATGAGTTCCGACTTGTCTTCGCCGCTTGCGGCGTAGCGCTCCGATTAGCGCCACGCCGCAAGCGGCGAAACCACAAACCCCGCTCTCAGGTCGTTCCGCCCTTCGGAGCACCACCCGGACCACCCGGTCCGCCCGGCGGCATCCCACCCGGAGGGCCGCCACCGCCACCCTTCTTGCCCTTCTTGGTCGAACCGTCGCCGTCCTTGCCATCCATGCCGCCCTTGTCGCTCCCGCCACCCTTTTGCTCGCCGCCATCGCGAGTCTTGGTCTTCGAGTCGGTCATCAGCACCTTCGGATTCAGCACGATCTCGTCGCCCTCGATGAGACCCGAACGAACCTCAACCATCCGCTCGTTGTAGAGTCCGAGAGTGACAGCCCGACGCTCGTAGCCCCCCGCCGCGGTCTTCACGAACACCTCGCGAGTCGCCCCCATCTCCGCACCGCCAATGACCGCCTGAATCGGTGCCGTGAGAACTGGTTGCTTCGCCGCGTCCACGCTGATGATGACCTCGGCCGTCATGTCCGGCTTCAGCAACTCACCCTCGCGAGCAATGACTTGCCGTAGCGGAATCACCTTGCCATCGGCACCAAGCTCGCCGTCGATGCGAACATACGTCTGGTACAGCTTGACATCCGACATGAACATATCGGCCTGGCTCGCGACCGCGGCAACTGACTTGACGTGCCCGACGAACTGCTTGGTCGGAATCGAGTCGAGCCGAATCATGGCTCGCTGCCCATCGGAAACCCTCTCGTACTCGATGTCGCGATGACGGTCGGGTTCGTGCAGTTTGGCCTGTTCCTTGAGTTTGTCGCGAATCTTCTCGGTCATCTCGGGATGGCCAACCACCATGCGGCCGAACAGATCGCTGTTGAAGAGCAACCCCGCCTGAGCGAACTCGACAATCCGGGTCGGAACGCGAACGTCCCCATGAATACGAGCGACCATCGCCTCGTGAACCTTCGTGTTCACCTGCATCCGGGAGAGGTTCGGGATTCGCAGCATCTTCTGTCCTTCCCTCACCTGCGCCCCTTGCTCGATCATTCCCTGCGAGGAATTGCTCCCGAAGCGGTTCGACTCCGGCTTGAAGTACACTACCATCGAGCCTTCCTCGATGTCGTCCGGTGCGGTGATCTTGCACTCGCGACGTTGCTTCTGGATGTCTTCCAGATTCTCCTTCTGCTGGTTGTAGACCGACATCTTGGTCTGCATGTCGATGCGGAACTGAATCTCCATCGCCTCGGCCTTGAGGCGTGCCTTGTCGAGATCGCGACGGGCGTTGTCGCGCTTGCTGGTGAGGTCGGTCACTCGTTGCTTGCGATCGTGCGAAATCAGCAACGATTTCTTGAACATCTTGCTGCGAAGGTCTTCCACCGAGCTATCGAGTCGCGACTTCTCCGACTGTGCCTGAGCGGCGCTCATGTAGCTGAGCTTCACCATTCGCTCGGCCCACGCCGACCGTTCGCGGTTCTGTTCGACCGCCGATTGGGCCATCGAAATCTGGCCGGAAAGGTCGTCGAGTTCCAGGCGGTATGAGCCGCCTTCGGTCAGCGAAGTCGGGATGCCCGCGACCGCCGAAAGCGCCAGCAGCGACGGGTCTGGTGCAATGCCCGTGAGCTTGTCGAGTTCGATTTCGGAGAGCGTGTAAACGGTTCGAGCGAGCGCAATGGCGCTCTCATTTTCCTTGACTTGAATCTCGTAATTCTTCTCGGCAGCGACTTTGTTGGCCGTGGCTGTCAGGAAGAGGATGCTTTGCTGTTCTTCTTGGTCTCGTAGCGCCGAGTCGTCGAGAACCATCAGAAGCTGGCCCGGCTTCACACGAGTACCGTCGTCGATCACTTCCTTGATGGTGGTCGCGAAGCCTTTGCTGCCTGCGCGAACCTTACACACGATCTCGCGGCTGTCGGCGCTCTCCAGCGTCCCCTTTTCAGTGACGGTGACGTTAAGCGTTTCTTTCTTCACGACGTGCGTGATGACGTCGGCCCGCTGCTGGGTTCGCGGTCCCAGGATCAGCCCCGTGGCGAGACTCTTTCCGAGGAAGAAGTACGCCCCCACGTCGCCCGCAATGAAAGCGGACACCGTGAGGACGCCAACCAAAAGCCATTTTCGGCCAGCCCGCCTCGCAGTCTTGACGGGCATCGAACGTGGCCCGCTCGCCTTATTTGCGGTCGGCGGGACCAACGGGCTGGGGAGCGGGGAGCCGCTCTGCGGGTCGGAGTTCAGGTCCGGGTTGTCGAATGTCTGATCCGGTAATTTGCTCATCAGTCCATACCCCGCGATCGTCGAGTTGCATTAACTCAAGGTCGAGATACAGGTTCATACGGGCGGTCATGTAATTCACCCACAACGTATACAGTGCGTTCTGGGCGCTCAAAAGGTTACTCTGGGCCTGGAGCAACTGTTGAGTCAGGGCGGCGGCAGCGGCGGCATCGTTCGAGCTACTTGCACCACCCACCGGAGGCGGTGGCGGTGGTGCCACCAACAACTCCTTGGCGTTATCCACCTGCGAATAACCCAGATCCACCACTCGTTGTTGGATCTTGTAAAGCTGCGCTTGGGTTCGCAATTCTCGGATATCGTTTCGGACATCGTTGGCGATGTTGTCCTCAAACGCCATCAGTGTACGTCGTTGACGTTGGTAACTGATGAGAGCCGCACGGTAGTTGTTGCGCTCAGCGCGACGAACCAACGGCAACTCGCCGGTAAAAGTCAAAGTGTGGCGGGTACGGCTGGGCGAGAAGTTAAACGGCTGGCTCTCCGTCGCGGGCGTGGCTGCATTCAGATCATACTCGACATTGAACACCCCTTGCAAGGAATTCGCCTGCACAGCGATCTTCCGATACGCATCCACCACCTGCCCGCGTGCGTTCATCAGGTCCAATCGGGACGACAGGGCAGCCTGCACACCGGCCGTGTAAGCCTCATCGAGATCGGTTGCGAGCAGATCAACCCCGTTTACCGGCAAAGGCGGCAAATCTGGCCATTTCGCTCGCGTCTCGTTCAGCCGTTCATTGCGAGCACCGAACGCAACCTTGTCGAAGTTGTCGAAGACAACGCGGAATGCCGCAGCCTGACTGGGGCCACCCAGTTTCAGCCAGGGGCGAGTTTCATAGACTCGCACAGCTCGTTCAAAGCTCCCCAGATCGCGTTCCGCTTCCAGGGCCGCCAGTCGCTGAATTTCGGAGAGTGGTTCTGGCTTTCCTTCCAACTGACGCTTGGCACGGTCGTCGAGCAACTTCGTTCGTTGGCTCGTGAGGTCAGCCACTCGGGCCATCAGGGCGTCATCAGTTAAACTCGCCCAGGCATCCCACCTTGCGCCGATACTTTTGGCAAAAGTAGTCCCGCGAACGAGATCGGTTTCGGTGAGCAGCCGTCGCCAGCGAGGCCGGAACTGCGCAATCGGATCAGCCAGATTGTATTGCAGACCCAACGCTTCGAGTTTGGCGAGATCGGTGTAAATGCCCTCAAACCGGGCGAGCTGATCGCGAATCGGCTTCAGCGGCTTGTCGTCGAGATCAAGCCCGATCGTGACCGGCAACCCGAGTTGCAGTTTGAAGTTATCGAGCGAATCGAGGAAACCGCGGATGCCGGAGCCGCCGCCCCCGCCACCCGGATTGGGCGACCCAAGTAACTGCCCCCGGCTCGTCAATAGTTGCACCTCGACCTGTCCGACTTGCAAATCGGACTGCTGACCACCCTCGCGGAACGCCTCGTACAGCTTCAAAAGCTGGTTGAGGAACAGCACGTTCTTCCGCTGGTTCGCGATCACAGCGGATTGCTGCAGCAGCGGAAGATACCCAATCACGGGAGCGGTCAGGTTGCCGCCGATGCCACGCCCGAGGTTCGGTGCCAACCCCTGCAAGCCATACGGGTTGTTCGTGAGCCCGAGACCGCCAGCCGGTCCTGCCGCCGTGGCGACGTAGAAGAGTTTGCGGAAGCGGGCGTAGGATCGCATACCGTACAGCAGATCGCGTTCGGACTGCGTGAGCGGTTCGAGATTCACGGCGAAACCACCACCGCGGAGGAACGGCTGCACGGCGCTCAGCGTCAAGTTCGAGAGGGCGATGTTTGGCCGACCCGAGCCGAGATCGAGCACGACCTGATTCGCAAGCTGAACGAGGAGTTGGCCGCCGGTCGCGAAGTTTTTGCTCAGGCCAGTGGTCGTGTTCAGACTCCACAGTCGCCCCGCCCCACTGAGGTTGCTGCCCGTGAAGTTGCGGACGACCTGTTCGGTGAAGAACGCTTGCGCCGCGAAGTTGAACCGCTGCAGTGTGACCGGCAGCGCCGTGAGATAGAGGTCTTCGCGACGGTCCTGGAACTCGCGGCTATTGATTAATCCGAGTTGAACCGCCTGTTCCATCTGAATGCGGTAGCCTTGCTGATTGGTTTGCAAAGCGCGAAGGAATGCGTCGGGACTGTCGCCGAGCGCGATGAGCGACTGAACGGTGGGGAAGCCTCCGGGCTGCTTCGGGTCGGTGCCGGGTGCTTGCGGAATCGTGTTCGGCAGCCCGTCCTTCCCCTGTGGCGTCACGGGAGCATCGGGAACCGTCGGCAACGCGGGAATCTGTGCGGAAGCGGTCACGATGCCTGACGCACGGAGGAGGTCAGCATCCGGAACAGCTCCGACGCCCGCATCCGCAAGAGCGCGATTCTCGGCATCCCATTCCGACAAGATTCGCATGTAGCCTTCGCCGTCGTAGCGACCGGTGCCGGTGCGTTTCGTGGGGTGCTGTGGGTTCGGCGACAGCAAGCGAGCGGCGTAATCGTCGGGTGGATACGGCGGTCGGTCGGGGTTGTATGGGTCGGCGAAGCGGGCATCCGGGTGCGGATAGACGAACCAGTTCTTCACGGCCCAATCGGGGAACTGGTTCTTCTGCGAGATGATCGCGGCAACGTCGGCGTCGGCGTTCTTGCGGAAGAACTTGCGCGAGCACCCCGGCCCAACGAGCAGCAGCAGAAGCACAGGGATGATGAGTCGCGTTGATCTGGACATAGCCACCCCGCAATTGGATGAGAACGCGACCTGTCGAGTTCTCATCCATGCCAAATCCCGGAACTTCGGACAATCCGGTACATTCGGTATCGGCAACCCAGATTACCAGCGTGAGATTAAAAGCGGATGGGCTTGCGCGGCGAGGTCGTGGTGGCGGCTACGGGGCTTCAGCATTAGCATGTTGGATAAGGAGCACAACATGGGCGAAGCGGTGGCGGGTTCATTTGTCGAAGCATTGGGGCGAATTCCAAGTGGCTTATTCGTACTGACGGCGAGACACGGCGGCCAGGAAACGGGAATGCTGGCAAGCTGGGTGCAGCAGTGTTCGTTTGATCCGCCGCAGGTGTCGGTTGCGGTGCGTTCGGGGCGATACGTTCTCGACTGGCTGACGGATGGTGCGGCGTTCGTGGTGAACGTGATCCCGGAAGGCGGAAAGGCGTTGATCGCGCACTTCGGCAAGGGCTTCGAGCCAGGGGAGCCTGCGTTCGAGGGGTTAGAAGTGCGTCGTGATGGCAAAGAGCCGCCGGTGCTGCTGACGGCACACGCGTATCTGGAATGTCGCGTCGTGAATCGGATCGAGGCAGGCGATCATGTGTTGGTGATTGGTCGCGTGGTGAGCGGTGCGTTGCAGCATCACGGCGGACCGATCGTGCATGTGCGGAAGAACGGGCTGCGGTACTAATTCGTTTAGCCGCGACCCGG
>JAIOPV010000187.1:0-35564 GCA_021413735.1 Planctomycetota bacterium | reverse complement strand
TAGCCGCGACCCGGAAGGGAGCGCGACGATACGCCATCGGTCGCGCTCCCCTTTCGGGTCGCGGCTAAACGAGATTCAAGGGAAAGGAGTTTCCACAATGTCCGATGAACCGATCATCAGTCCGGACACGCGACGAGAGAATCGCATCCCGCCGCGACAGGCGCAAACCCGCAAGTGGCCCGTGCTGCACGCTGGCGGGGTGCCCAACTTCAACCCCGACAAGTGGGACTTCGGCATCATCCCGGTACCACTCGTGGACCAGGTCGTCCGCTTCACCTGGCCGGAATTCTGTGCGTTGCCACGCACGAAAGTCTTCGCGGATATGCACTGCGTGACGCGGTGGAGTATGCTCGACAACCTGTGGGAAGGCGTCGCGACAGGCGAGCTGCTGAATCACGTCAAGGTTTCACCGGCGGCGAAGTTCGTGATGGTTCACTGCGAATACGGCTTCAGTACGAACCTCCCCATTGAGGACTTCTTCAGTGGCGATTGCCTGTTCGCGATGAAGCACAACGGCGAAGACCTGACGCCCGATCACGGCTACCCGCTGCGGTTGGTGGTGCCGAAGCTGTATGCGTGGAAGAGTGCGAAGTGGGTTCGCGGCGTCGAGTTCATGGAAGCCGACCGTGCCGGGTTCTGGGAAAGCTGGAAGAACGGCGGCTACCACATGCGCGGCGACCCGTGGACCGAAGAGCGCTTCCGCAACGGCGGCGATAGTCCGTTTTGAATCACCCGAACAGTTCCGCGTCATCGGCGAGACGGTTCGGAATCAACGGCCGATCCTGCCAGTGACCGTCGGCCATCACTGTTTGCAGAAACTCCGGGCGAACGAACTTGTAACGCCCGGTTACCACGCCGTCCTCTTCCACCTTCACATACAGCCCTTCCATCAGGCCGCTCAGGTCGGTTTGCTTCACGGCACGTTCGACATCCCAACCGAGTTTCGCCACATCTTCACGCAGTCTCGCCTCGGATTCCGCCGAGATGAAATACGACGGCGCGATGAACGCACGCAGCACGTCTTCGCCGGGGAATTCGCCCGAGTACAGCACCTTCACGGGAACGACCGGCAATCCCACGAGCAACTCGGCACGTCGCGGCGTGTCGAGGAATTCGTTCGTCTGCGTGTCGAAGATATCGAACTCCATGAAGTAGTGCGGCAGCGTGTCGTAGTACACCGAATGCTTGGCATAGAGCCATTCGCCATACATCACGAATCGGGTTTCGAGGCGGTCGAGCAACTGATCCGTGAGCGTACTGGCCCACTGCTTGAACAGCGCAAACTGCTTCTCACGCGGCCCGCCGAGCAGGTAGTGCCCCCGCGACTGCAACAGCAACCCGAGGTCTGGGCCAAAACTGACGCCACAGTTCGCGCCGTCCATCTTCTCTTCGATGACGACGTGCTTGCCCTTCAACTCGGACATCGGCACGGCATCGAGGTCTTCGTCGCCCGGTTGAAGCCCCGAGCCAAGAAGGTGTTGCGTTCGGGGATATTTGCGAATGGGGTTCATGGGCGATGCATCAGTTTGAGAGCGGTGTAGCGGTCGTCCCAGCGGGACGACAAGACAATCTGGACACTGATTCGGACGAAATGGTTCATGCCACAGACGAACAATACCGATGTTCACATCTGAACACAAAGTCATTATTTCTCACAACCGAGCTTGCGCTGTGAGGCGGGGTCGGGTATTAAGCGGGTATTGGTTTGTGATAAGGGGGAATAGTAATGGCAGTTCGTGAAAAGCATGGGTTGGTACCACACCTTGTGGTGAACGGCGCGGCGAAGGCAATCGAGTTCTATAAATCGGCGCTTGGTGCGGTCGAAATCGCTCGAATGCCTGCCGAGGATGGCACCCGATTGATGCACGCCGAGTTGAAGATCGGCGACGCAGCTCTGTTTCTGTGCGACGACTTCCCGGAGTATTGCGGAGGCGTGTCGCGAGCGCCGAAGCCGGGAGTTCCCACGCCGGTGACGCTACATCTCGACGTGACGGATTGCGACGCAGCGATTGCGAAGGCGGAATCAGCGGGCGCGACCGTGAAGATGCCCGCGATGGATATGTTCTGGGGCGACCGCTACGGCAAGATCACCGATCCGTTCGGGCACGAATGGTCGTTCGCACACCCGATTCGCAAGGCTGCGTGACGGTCTCGTTTAGCGTCAGCCCCAACGGGGCTGCCGTCTGGAACGCAGCCCCGTTGGGGCTGACGCTAAACATCTCAAACATCTCACTTCTTCGCTGCAAACGCATACAAGAACTTGTCGCTTCGCACATACAGCGTGTCGTGCGCAATCGCAGGCGTCGCACGAATGGGTTCGGCCAGTTTCACCGCGAACACCGCATCTGGTGCGTCTTCCCCTGCAACCATCACGGCAACCGTGCCATCGAGAGCCGCAAGGTAAATGTGCCCATTCGCGGCCACAGGCGATGCATATGCCATCGCACCCGCTCGCGCCACTCGCTCACCTTCATACACGGGCTTCCCGGTCTTCGCGTCAAGACACGTCATCAGCGGACCATCCTTGAGCAGATAGAAACGGTCGCGGTACACGATCGGGCTTGGCACATACGGCAAACCCTTGGTGTACGACCACGCCAACTCACCCTTGCCGCCCGGCTTCAGCGCGATTGCACGGTTCTGCCCGCTCGCGAGGAACTTGGTCAGGGTGTCCCACTCATCACGCGTGATCTTGCCGTCTTTGTTCAGGTCGTTGTTGTCGAAGAAGTCCTTGAACGGCGTCTTGGCGGCTCCCGCCTTTGAGATGTAGCCGAGCTTTTCGTCGCCAGCGGCCTTCACGATTTCATCGAAGGCTGGCAGCTTGAAGTCCGCCCCGCCCGGTGCCCACGAAGAGTGAACGAGCATGTCCTTGTACACGACGGGGGTTGTGCAGGCAACCGCGGCCATCTTGTCGAGCGCCCACAATTCCTTGCCGGTTTGCACGTCATAACCCGTCAGCGACAAAGCGCCTGGCACAGCCAGCACCTTCTTTTCGCCATCGTTCCACACAACCGGCGTGCAGAATGAAGTCGGCACCTTCCGGTCGGTCTTCCATTTCTGCGAACCAGTCGCGAGATCGACCGCGTACACAGCCGAGTCCTTCGAGAGATCGCGAGCCAGTAACACCAGACCGTCGACAAGAACCGGCGACGTACCGGAACCGAACTCGTTGTTCGTCACCGCCATCGGCAACTCGAACTTCCACTGCTCCTTGCCATCGAGGTCGTAGCAGAGCAAACCACACGACCCGAAGTACGAAACCACCCGCTTGCCGTCGCTCGCAGGCGTTGAAGCAGCGGGGCTTCCGTGAATCGGGTGGAACGGCTCGATCTGCTTGGCCTTGGCGTCCGCTCGCCAGAGTTCTTTGCCATCGGTGGCGGAATAGCAAATCGTGAACAGCTTGTCGTTCTCGAACGCCGTGAGGATGATCTTGTCGCCGACCACAATCGGCGACGACGCCCCCGGCGGCACCGCCACCTTCCACGCGAGGTTCTCTTTCGGTCCGAACTTCACCGGCGGCTTCTGATCGTCGGCAACGCCCGACCCGCCAGGCCCACGAAACTGCGGCCAATCAGCCGCAAACAGCGCCTGGGAAGACACGAAAACAGAAACCAGTAGCGCGACACGCACCATGTCAGTCATCTCTCGAAATTGGAACGGAGAGGATTCGTTTAACAGCGTCCGAATGGACGCAGATCACACATGTTCAATCACATCTTTCACATCGTACCGGACTTTTGCAAGGGCAGCAGCAGGGTCACTCGGTGAGCGATAACCCGCAGTCGCGATGGCAACAGAACCGAAGCCCTTCGCTTTCAATCCGAGGATTTCATCGTACTTGTCGGGCTGGAACCCTTCCATCGGACACGCATCGACGCCGGCCATTGCACATGCCGTGACAAACACCCCCAGCGCGATGTAGCACTGTCGAGCAGCCCAGGCGTGGGCGTCTTTCTCCGTCATCCTCGACAGCGACCCGAGCATCCGCTGCTTGACCGCATCAAGCGAAGCCAGCTCGACGCCGCGAACCTCCGCCATCCGTGCAATGTGCCGTTCGACGCAAGCAACGGTCGGAGGGTTCTTGGCCGCGAACACCACGAGATGCGACGCATCCAGAATCTGCGGCTGATTCCATGACACCGCGTGCAACTCCTTCCGCACAGTCGGGTTCGTGACCACGACGAACTTCCACAGTTGCAGCCCATACGACGACGGCGACAGCAGCGGAGCCTGTTCGAGTTTCGCCCACAGTTCGGGATCGATCTTGCGAGTGGCGTCGAACTTCTTGGTGGCGTATCGCCAGCGCAGTTGGGCGAGAACGGTATCGGGTGAAACGGGGTGCATGGGAATCGCTTGTTATGGGTTCGAGTTGGTTACGCCTTCAGATCGCCTTCAGATCGTTTTCCAGCACGATCCGATACCTGGCCTTTCCGGCCCGAAGATGGGCAATCGCCTCGTTCACCTTCGACATCGGATACAACTCGGTCACCGGAGCGATGCCATGCCTGGCCGCGAATGTAAGCATGTCGGCTGTGGTCGCCGGACTTCCAAGCGGTGAACCCGAGAGGGATCGCTGCGTCAGCAGCAGTGAGAACACCGGAACGGGCACCGGTTCCGCAACCGCACCAACGAAGTGCAGCTTTCCACGCGGTGCAAGTGTGTTGAGGTACGCAGACCAGTTCAGCGGCACGTTCACCGTCACGAGAATGAGATCGAGCGAACCGGCGAGCTTCGCCATCGCAGCGTCATCCTTCGAGTTGACGACGGAATGTGCCCCGAGCTTCTTGGCCTCGTCGGTTTTCCCGGCCGACGACGAAAACGCAATCACCTCGCAGCCCCACTTGTTCGTGAACTGCAACGCAAGGTGCCCGAGACCACCAATGCCCACGACACCGACTCTGTGTGTCGGCTTCACATCGAACTGAACGAGGGGATTGAACACCGTGATTCCACCGCAGAACAGCGGGCCAGCCTTCACCGGATCAATTCCTTCTGGCAGCGGAGTGGCCCACTCGGCGCTCGCTCGCACTTTGTTCGCGAACCCACCATGACGACCAATAATCGTCGCCTCGGCGGTTGGGCAGAGGTTGTGATCGCCTCGCATACACTGCCGGCACGTCATGCAACTCTTCGAGTACCAGCCCAGGCCAACGCGGTCGCCGGTCTTGACGGTCTTCACGCGACTACCCGCAGACGAGACAGTTCCGACAACCTCATGCCCAGGAACAAGCGGATACTTCGTCATGCCCCAATCGTTGTCGAGGATCGACAGGTCCGAGTGGCAAACGCCACAATGGCTCACGGCGATCTCGACCTGATCGTCGCCGAGCGGTCCGGGTTCGTACTCGAACGGTTTCAGTTCACCTTTTGGCGCAGTTGCGGCGTAGGCACGAATCGACATGGTTCGCTCCTTGGAAGACGTGTTCCAGTCCTATACCTACCGATTCTCAGAAGCCTTTCACGATTGTTTGGCTCGGCTGGCGATGAAGATTTCGTGTGTGGTAAACTGCCGGTCAGTCTGGTTTAGCGGTGGTCCCAACGGGACCACCGTCGCCCCGCTGGGGCGACCGCTACACCAGAACCGAAACTGTTTGAAACTGCCGGGGTTCGCGGTCGAAGTGAAGAAGTTCTTTGAGTAGATCGCAACGCTGATTGCAAGTCGCAATTTCTCGGGTTACCTTTCCTTCAACCCCAGAGGGAAGCAATCATGCCCGATCTCGCGGATGGTCAAACTTACGAAATGCAGGGTTCCGGTAAGAACCCCTACCGCCTCAAAAACGTCGGCGGTGTGTATTCCTGCACCTGCCCCGCGTGGTGCAATCAGAACTTGCCGAGCAACGCCCGCACCTGCAAGCACATCCGCAAGCTCCGTGGCGATGCCGCCGAGGAAGCACGACTCGCAAGCGCCGGTGAACTGAAACCGCTCAAACCCGTCGGTGCCGAAGACAAGAAAGAGCTGCCGCTGCTCAAGGGCGAACCCTGGGACTGGGCACAAGACCTGACCGGTTGGTGGCTCAGCGAGAAACTCGACGGCGTGCGTGCCTACTGGGACGGCAAGCAGTTCCTCTCTCGCGGGTACAACATCTACGATGCGCCAGACTGGTTCAAGGCGGGGTTGCCCAACCACCCCCTCGATGGCGAACTCTGGATCGGACGCAAGAAATTCCAGGACGCCAGCGACATCGCCCGCAGCCAGAACCAGCCCGACCGCTGGAAGCCGATGAAGTATCTCATCTTCGACGCACCCGACGCCAAGGGGCCGTTCGAGGATCGCATGAAGTTCCTCGCCGACGCACTCCCAACCTGGAAGTCACAATTCACGGTGTCGGTCGAGCAGCTCGTGTGCAAGGGGAACGACCACCTGGAGGAAGAACTGGAGCGAATCCTCGCGCTCGGCGGCGAAGGGCTGATGGTTCGCAAACCCGGCTCACACTACGAGCGAACTCGCTCCTCCACAATCCTGAAGGTAAAAAAGTTCCTCGACATGGAAGTGATTGTCGATGACTACGAAGCGGGTGAAGGCCGTCACAAGGGCCGCGTGGGTGCGTTGTGGGTGAAACTCAACACTGGCGTGAAGTGTAAAGTCGGCACTGGTCTGAAAGACAAGGATCGCGACAACCCGCCAGCGAAGGGAAGCATCATCACTGTGAAGTATCAGGAGTTGACACCTGACGGTGCGCTTCGCTTCCCCGTGTACGTCGGCCCACGACCCGACGGCTTCCCGAATGCCGCACCGCCGACTCGCAAGAAAGCAACCGCTCCCGTTGTGGAAGTGGCAAGCGCGCCGGTGGCAGTTGCAGTCGCAGCACCCGCCCCAAAGGCAGCAGCGGTCGCCGAGGCTGCCGCTTCACCGAAGACAGCGAAAGCGACGAAACCCGTTTCCGTTTCTGTTCCAACACCAACCCCTGTTCCCTCTGGAGGATCGACGATGGCCGCAACACCAAAGCGTTACTTTGAGTTCATCGACGGCGACTCGAAGAAGTTCTGGGAAATCTGGATGGACGGCAAGGACGTGACGACCAACTGGGGCAAGATCGGCACCGCCGGTCAGACGAAGACGAAGCCATTCCCGGACGAGGCGAAGGCCAAGAAGGAGTACGACAAACTGCTCGCGGAGAAGACCGGCAAGGGCTACAGCGAGAAGCCACGCCCAGCGTGATGTGAACGGAATCAGGCTGGCGTCTCGGGGCGAATGGGTGATACCATTCGCCCATTGTTTTTTGGAGGGCAGGGCGATGGTTGCGGTGACCCCACCCGCGATGACCGCAGAGGAATTCTTCAAACTCCACGGCAACGAGTCGAACGTCGATCTCGTCCGTGGTCAGGTTGTGAGGTATCCCAGGCCTGGAATCCGACACGGAGTCGTTTGTGTGAATGCGGGGTCAATTCTCCGCGAATTTGTCCGTGCCAAGAAACTTGGGCGAGTGCTGGGCAACGATACTCACATTCACATTACCTCGACCCCAAAACGGAATCTGCTTCCGTCTTCCGGTCCGGGACTCGCCAGGACACGTTCGAGAAGAATCAAACGCTGACACTCCCCGACGTGCTACCGGGCTTCGAGGTTCCCGTCTCGCGTTTCTTCGAGGAATGACGCCTCTCTTCCCCCAAATTACCCCATTTCCAACTGCGGTTGCATCATCCCAAGCCCTCGCTATAGTCTGCCAGCCCGCAGAGCGTCGGGCAGCCGCGGAGGGATGCCGTGACCGCCAGTTTGTTCGCACTCACACTCGCAATCGCGGCTCCGCCTCTCACCGGGCTTCAACGCGGCGACGAATTCACATTCACCGGCACAGTCGCCGAGGAAGTGAAGCGTCCCCCCAACTTCTTCCGCCGCAATCACGAGATCGAACTCCGCGTTTTCGTTCTCGATCGCCAGGACAACTGGGCTGACGCCGCCGTTCTCACACGCCTCCAACGAATGGAAGACGCCGTTGGTGGGGCAGTTGGTGCCGTCACCGGTAGGCCCGCGAAAGACTTCCCTCCGTCCGTGCGGCTCGACCTCGTTCGCCTCTACACCGACGGCACCGTTCATCTGCTTGCACCCGTCGGGCTGCCGTTGAAGCTCACCGCCGACACACCAGCACGAGGATTGCCGCCGATTCCGCTCGATGCGTTCGCCGCGTCAGAGTTCGGCATCTTCCCGCCAGTGATCCCACGAGATAACGCAGGCGAAGTCTGGACGATCACGCCCGCGAACCGTCCCATCGAGCGCTGGCAAGCCAAGGGATTCGAGTTCCTGAATGCCGAACGCTGTCGAAAGATCATCGGGAATCAGATGTCGGCGGACTGGGAAAAGCCTGTCGGCGGGCAAACTTCCTGGCTGCGCGAAGACGCGGTGTGGGTGTCCACGCAAGACGGTACCGCACGCAAGGTTCACCGCGTCATCAAGCAACGCGACGGCCGAGCGGATCAGCCTGCCGCGTGGGTCGATGTGAAGTACGAACTCAAGGATCAAGCACGGCTCAACGGGCAAACCTTCGACCGGCTCCGTCGCGATGTCGAGGTGGCATACGCGGCCCTCGGCGATGCGGCGCAGTTGGTGCCAGATGCCCTGAAACTCGGCCCGAAGACCTTCGAGAATCGAATCGCCAAGCTCGATGGCCTGATCGACGAAACCGTCCAGACAAGCCCATATCGCGAAGCTATGCAAGCCGCTCGACGAATGCTCGACGACGCACGCAACGGCAAGACGTCCGCCATTCAGCCCACAGCCGTTGGGCCAGTCATCAGCATGAGCAGATCGGTGGAACCGTCGCTCGGGCAGGTTGCTCCAGACTTCACGGCAGGACAATTCAGGCTCGCAGAACAGCAAGGCAAGCCCGTCGCGTTGGTGTTCTTTCGACCGGGTGGCGAAACCACTGACCTTTCCCTCGCGATTGCTGCTGCTCTGGAGAAGCGGTATGCGGGTCGGTTGGTGGTGGCGCCGTGTGCGGTGTTCGGTGATGTGGCGGGTGGTGTGAAGGCTCGCGACAAGTTAAAGCTGACGATACCGATCTTCGACGGCACGAAAGCCGTGACAGCCTACGGAATCGAAACGGCTCCCCGATTCTTCCTGATCGACGGTGCTGGCAAACTGCGTTGGTCGTTCACCGGAGTCGGTGCGGAAACCGGGTTTTTGCTGAAGGAACAGGCCGATCTCCTGGTCGCCCCAGCTTCTCCAAACGTCACAACCGGAATAGTGAACGGCGGCGCACCCGCATTGCCGCCAATCGTGCCTCGCCCGTGATTGTCTGCGGCTCAGTCGTGTGAGTACGATGCGTTGGTTGATGGCGAGCCACGGGGTTTAGCCCCGTGGGAGATTACAAAAGACCCCGGGGATAAACCCCGGGGCTCGCAAGGCCAGATTGCCACGGAACGGCACGACATGACCGATTACGAAATCTCGGGGCCTGCGAGAATCTGTGCGGCCACCGGGCGCGAACTCACGCCCGGAGATCGGTTCCACGCTGTGCTTGCGGAACAGGGTGGGAAGTTCGTGCGAACCGACTACGCAGCCGACGCCTGGACCGGACCACCCGAGGGCGCCGTAGCTCACTGGGCTGGCAAGGTTCAAGCTGCCGACAAGCCTCGTAAGCCCGTCGTGAACGATGATCTGCTGATCGGGTGCTTCGACCGATTGAAAGACTCGCCCGATTCTGACGGCTTGAACTTCCGATACGTCGCGGCCCTGTTGCTGATGCGTCGGAAACGATTCAAGTTCGAGGATGTAGCACGCGACAGCAGCGGTCGCGATGTCCTGATCCTCAAAGATGCAAAGGGCGGAGCGGTCCATCAGGTAACCGATCCGCGACTGACCGACGACCAGATCACCGCGGTGCAAACGGAAGTGTTTCGCGTTCTGGGCTGGGAATGATGGCTGTTCGCGGGAGAACAACGATGCGTCATCTGCGAGTCATCCTGATCGGCTTTCTCCTCACGGCAAACGTCGGTTGCCAGTCGCTTCGCGATGCGTTCGGCATCAAGCCACGAGAGCCACACAACAACAACACCGGCGTTGTCCAGAAGGTCACAGCCGAGCAACTCGTCGGTTACCTGAACACGCAAGCCAGCCGGCTCCAAACTCTCAGTTACGGCGACGTGACCGTTTCCGCCAAAGAAGGCGACGGCATTCGCGGTGCGATCAAGGAAGCGGTCTACCCGAACCTTCGCGGGAACCTCTCGGCCAGCCAGCCGCGAAACTTCCGCATGGTCGCCAAGGGCGGGCTGGTTGATGTGAAGGTCGATCTCGGCTCGAACCCCGAGCAGTTCTGGGTCTACTTCACGATGCCGCAGATGCAGCCGATGTATGTGTTCGCCTCACACGAGGATTTCGAGTCGGGCAAAGCAAAGATCCCGAGCAGCATGGGGAACATGCCCATCGATCCCGACTGGCTCATGCAAGCCCTCGGCATGACCACGTTCTCGCCAGGGTTGCCGTACACTTCCACGTCCGACGAGAAGGCTCGCACGTATACGCTGAGTTGGCCGACAACCACGCCGAACAAAGTCGCCATCCGCAAGGAAATCGTGTTCCTCGCGGACGATGCGGACGCCATTCACAACCAGGCGCAGGTGAAACGGCACGTGGTCCGCGACATGAAGGGCAAGGTGCTGTGTTACGCCGAGGTGAAGTCGGCGAAGACGGTGCCTACCGGCGGAAGCGATCCGCAAACGGGTCGCCCGTATGTGGTGCAGTACCCGACCGAACTCCTGCTGCGATGGGAAGAACAGAAGTTCGAGATGACGCTGAAACTCGACGCGGGCCGCGTGAATGGTCAGTTGACCGCACAGGACAATCGACGGCTGTTTGAGTTGCCGAACATTCCGGGCGCAAACCCGCTGAACCTCGCCGAAGCACGATTCGACAACACGGGACGTCCGTGACGGATCGCCGCTTGCGGCGTAGCATTCCAACAGAGCGCTACGCCGTAAGCGGCGAAAACAAATAGCACTGACTACTTCGCCAGCATGCCCACCTTTTGCGCGTAGGGAAACACGCCGCCGGCCTCGATGATCGGGCCAACCTCGCCAAGCGGCAACAACTCCGTCACTTCACCGGTCGTCGTGTTCGTCAGCGTGCCAGCATTGATGTCGATCACCACCTTATCGCCGGTGCAAACTCGGTCAGCGAGGCGAACTTTCGACTCCAACGGCACGAGGTAGCCGCCGTTCACCGCATTTCGATAAAAGATTCGAGCATAGAATTCAGCCACGACCGCAACCACACCCGCTGCCGCCAGAGCAATCGGAGCATGTTCGCGACTCGATCCACAACCAAAATTCTTGCCTCCGATGATGATCGTGTACGGCGACACGAACTCGTCCGTGCCCGGCGGGTGGAACGGCACATGACCCTTCGGCAACCCCGCCTGATCGTCAGGCACGCCGATGAGTGCGAACTTGCCAAACATCTTGAATTCCGCGGGAATCGACGGGTTGTACGTCAGATATTGGGCCGGGATGATCTGGTCGGTGTCAACGTTGTCGCCAAGGACGTATGCCACACCTTCGATGCGAGATTGCATGGGTAAATCCGGGGATGTTCGGAACTGGGAGCCCGAAAAGCGGTTCCATAATTACCCTACCCCCCGCGACCCCGTATGGTAACCCCCATACTTGAGCCTTCCCGTTGTCGAATCGCGTGCTAAAGTTTCTCAAAGGGAACGATTAGTCGGTCTTTTGCGGTGGTTCGCCCAATCGCCATTCACCCCAATGGCAGGCGTGTCAGGAGACCCGGCCGATCATGCACGCACGCGTTAATCTTGAGGGTGGCGAATGCCAACCCTCAACGCTCGACTTCTCACCTGAGCAACCCGTCACCCTCGGTCGTGGCCGGGACAACACGATCGTCCTCAAGGACGAACTCGCGTCGCGTCTGCACGCCAAAATTTACTTCGAGGATGGTCGCTGGCACCTCCGCGACTTCGGGCTCAACGGCACTCGCGTTGATGGTGCCAAGGTCAACGGAGCGGTCGAATTGACCGACGGAAAGAAAATCAAGATTGGGGAAGTCGTCCTCCGATTCGTCACCGATCTGAAATCGGCTCAGGTCACCAAGTCACCGGTTGTTCCTTCGTCGTCCAGCGGAACAATGCAGTCGCCTTCGGGTCGCAGTGCCGAGAATATCCACGTTGGCACCAAGATTCACGAGGCACCGCAAGCCCGCATTCCAACGCAAGAACACAGCCACGACCAGACCGCAGCCCATTTGCGAATGGACGAGCTGACCGCGTTGTGCAAGTTCATGACGCAGTCGGTCGAATCCAAAACACCACACGAACTGATCGCGATCGCTCTGCGTGCCATCCTGCATCAAACGACAGCCAAGCTCGCAGGCTACCTGAGCCTCGATCCAGAAGACCCCTCGCCCCGAGTCGTGGTTCCCGAAAGCGCCACGATGGATATTCCGTTGAGCCGTCGGCTCACGGCACAGGTGCAGAAGCACGGCAAGATGGTTTGGCTGTTCCCGGAGCTTACCGCTTCGCATCCGCCAACCGATTCGCTCGCCACATTCTCGGATGCCATTTGCATTCCGCTGAAGGCATCGGGGTCAGCGTTCGCCGCGTTGCACGTTTACCGTTCGACCCCGGCATTCACCGAACGTGACGTCAGATTCATCGAAGCGGTCGCCGGGTTCCTCGCACCTGGACTGGAAATTCATCGCAACCGGCGAACGCTGGAAGCTGAGAATTATCGGCTCAGAATCCACACACCCGCTGCCGATGATATCCTCGGCGGAAGCACTGCAATCACGCATCTTCGCCAGCAAATACTGAAAGCCGCGCCGCAACCGTTCACGGTGCTGGTGCATGGAGAAAGCGGCTCGGGGAAGGAACTCGTCGCGCTCGGATTGCACCGCAACAGTCGGCGTGCTGAAGGGCCGTTAGTTGTCGTGAATTGTGCTGCGATCGCACCGTCGTTGCTTGAGGCTGAACTCTTCGGCTACAAGAAGGGTGCGTTCACAGGAGCCGACCGCGACCACCCCGGCCTGTTCCAACAAGCCGACGAAGGCACACTGTTCCTCTATGAAATCGGCGAGCTTTCGCTGGACTGCCAGGCACGGCTGCTGCGTGTGATTGAAGGCAAGGCGTTCCGCCCGGTGGGTGGAACATCGGATATCAAAGTCGATGTGCGGATTGTCGCTGCCACGCATCGCGACCTGGAAAAAGAAGCGAAAGCGGGTCGCTTCCGACAAGACCTGCTGTTCCGGCTGCGGGTGATTCCGATTCGTGTTCCGCCGTTGCGTGAACACCCGGAAGACATCCCCGAACTCGCGGGCTTCTTCTTGTCGCGGGTCTCGGCCGAGTGCAGGCGGAACTTTAAGCTGACCTCGACTGCGATGCGGAAGCTTCAGGCTTACCCGTGGCCGGGGAACGTGCGACAGCTCCGGGCGGCGATCGAAAGCGCTGCCGTGATGAGTGAAACGGACATCCTTGATGGCGAGACGCTGCCGCTGACCGGCTTCAGCGAGATGGCGTCGATGCCTGCTCAGAAGGCTGTGGACGCGCCGACGAGTCTGGACATGGAAGAGATCGAGACGTGGGCGATTCGCAAGGCACTTCGGCAGACCGCCGGGAACGTGAGTCATGCGGCGAAGTTGCTGGGCATGAGCCGCGATACGCTTCACACGAAGATTAAGAAGCGGAACATCGACCGCGACGCACTGATAACGACACCCGCACCGCTCAGCACGAGCACGGGATCGTCGCTGCGGTCGGAATAGTCTGCGCCGCTTACGGCGTCGCAGGCCATGAGCCTGCGACGCCGCAAGCGGCGAAATGCAATCACTTCTTTTTGGTGTAACTCAACGCCATCAGCGCGAACGCCGTGGCCAGTTCCGGCACGCCTTCAAGGAACGCCGGATTCGCATTCTTCCAACTGCCGTCGGCCTGCTGACGCTTCTTCAGTTCGTCGAACAGTTCCTGCTTCCAGTCGTGCTTCGCACCCTTCGCATCAACGAACGGATCTTCGCCGAGCGCATCCATCGCCTTCGCGAATGTGGTGTAGTAGTAGTACAACCCGCTGTCCTTCAAGCCGGGGTTCTCGGTCACGCTGTAGTGTTTGCGAACCCAGCCGATCGCAGCCTTCACACGCGGATCGTCCTTCCCCACACCCGCGTAAAGGAAGCTCTTTAACCCCGCGTAGGTCATGCCGCCTTCGCTCCGCAAACCACCCGCATCCGTGCGCTTCGGACTCTTGGCGTTGTCCTGATCCGCTGGGTTGTACACGAAGCCGCCCGCGTCTTCCTCGGCTGCCTTCGTCGCGAACGGCTGATCGTTAAACTCGCTCTTGAGGTTCTGACACCGACTGACGTACACCAGCGCCTTCTTGATACTCGGGTCGTCCTTGCTCACGCCGGCCGCGAGCAGTGCCTCGACCATGAAATGCGTGTTCGACAGGTCGGGCCGGGTCTTGCCGTCGTAGCCCACGCCACCGTGTTCGAGGCTCTTGGGGTCCGCGTCGTTCTGCAAACCCTTGATGAACGCGATGGCGTTCGCGATCACCTTGTCGTACTTGCCGCCGGTGTTGAGTTCCTTGAACGTCACCAGCGCCAGGTTGGTCATGTAGTTGGCCTGCCCCTTCTGGTAGACGCCGCCATCCTTCTGAACGTTGCCTTCGAGGTAAGCAACACTCTTGGCGATGACGGCATTGTCGGCTGGCACGCCACTTCGCAGCAGCGCCGCAACGATCAGCGCTGTGAGGCCGGGTTCGCCAGCCTTGGGGAAGAAGTCGCCCTTCTCCTTTTGAGCACCCTTGAAGAACGCGAGAGCCTTATCCGTGACAGCTTTCAGATCGTCGGCGCTCGGTGCAGCCCAAGTACTCGACGGCAGCACAGACACGCCAACGCCAGACACGGCGGTAGCCTTCAACCAATCGCGACGGGTGAACACGTGGAATCTCCGGTGGTGGTGAGGAGCGAAGGAGAAGTGAGCAACCCGCATGCCCCAACAGGAACACGCGGCTACAGGCAGAGTAGTCGGCAAGATGTCTCACGGGAATGGGCAATCGGTGACCACCGAGGGCCACCGCTTAGCCGCGACTCGAAGAGGAGCGTGACTCTTCGAGTCGCGGCTAAACGGTGGGTTCGCTTACACAGTTAGTACGCGATCCCGCGACGCCACATTCCAGCGACCGACGATCTTCCCACCTTCAGCAACCAGCACATCCCGATGAAGTGCGACCGTCGGGCAGATGTGCCCCGGCAACGCATACACCACGTCGCCGGGCTTGTACGACGCTGCGCCAGCCGTCTCCACGATGAGATGTTCCTCGTTGTGCCCGACCGTCTTGTACTCCGGGAAGTCGAGCAGCGTTACCCGCTTCTCCAGTGCGGGGTCGGCGGCCACCGACTTGTTCCCAAGATCGAGCGTCACGCGGTCCGCGGTGGGTCGGCTAATAACGCGAGTGACCAGCACAGCGGCCGGCGTGATTCCCGCAAGATCGGCATACTTCGGCCCGTAACCGGCATCGTGAAGCACGAACGTTCCAGGCGAACACTCGATGCCAGGAATGTCGGTCATGGCTGCGTAAACCGGGAAGCTCGGGGTGCCACCGCAGACCAACCGCGGTACCGGAACGCCCTTAGCTTCGGCCTTCGCACGAAGCGCCAGCACGGGCGCGATGAACTCACGAACTGCGGTCTCGCGGGCAGCACGATCGGGTTGGTTGTTGTGTCCGTCGTAAAGCTGGAAACCGTTCGGCGTGAGCCCCGGAAGCGTCGCCGCGAGCTGATACAGTGACAACGCACTGTCACCGATGGGAATGCCCGTGCGGTGGTGACCGACATCGAGATCGAGCAGCACGCCAACCTTCACGCCCGCCGCACTGAGCGTTGCCGAAAGTGCCCGCGTCGCGTTCACATCGTCGATGAGTGTCGAGAACGCGGTGCCAGGATATTTGCGGATCAACCCCACGAGCCGATCGAGGTTTGGGCCAACGAGCGGATACGCGATGAGTACATCGGGGGCGCCGGCGATGGCGAGCATCTCGGCTTCGGCGATGGTGGCGCACTTGTGCTTCGTGACGCCAGCATCGAGGAGCATTCGAGCGATTTCTCGCGTCTTGTGCGTCTTGACGTGCGGGCGGAGTCGCTCTGGGCTGCCGGCCATTTCGATGACGCGAGCGATGTTCTTTCGGATGAGTTCCGGGAAGAACACGAGCGACGGACTGAACACTGTGGCAACGTCGGAGAGGGCGTAAGCGGGATGCATGGGGTTCTCGAGGGGTGAATTCAAACGGTTAGCGGTGGTCCCAACGGGACCACCTCGGCAAAGTTTACTTTCCGTCCACGAACTGCGTGAGCTTCACTTCTAAATCGCCGAGCACCTTCACGACCATGCTCGCGTCCGTGGCAAGTTTCCGATCGCCATCGGCGTTGGGGTCAAGCGCTGTCACTTGCTCGTTCAGTTTCACACCCATCGCGGTGAACGTCGTCAGCAACTTCCGCATGGTGTACTTATCGCCGTTCTTGATGCACTCATCGACCGCTCGCCCAAGTTCCGGCAGGCTCTCCTTGAAGTCCGGAATCGTCGCCACGCCTGGCCACTTCTTCAGCAGGTACTCGCGGGCCTTCGCGTGCGCTTCGTTCTTTGGAGTCCACTCAGCCTTCAGCTTATCCCGCTTCGCCTTAACGTCCGCATTGTCGGGCAGCAACGTGACAAGCTGATCGTAGACGTTAATCGCCTGGTCGACATCACCACTGCCCAGCAAGAACGTGAGCCGCGTAATCAACGCCTCAGCCTGAACCTCGCGAGCGGCAATCGTCGGATCATTCTCTCGCGCCACTACCGCTTCCAGCGTCTTGACGTGCGCCTGCAACTGCACATTGAACTGACGCAAGGCCGTGAGTTGTCGTTCAATCGACGCAATCAATCGCTGAATCTCGGGCGACGTGTCCGGCGACTCCCGCAACCGGGCGAGGTCGTCCGTGATGTCCGCATCCGAGGCGTTTGCAGACCGCAATCCATCCTTCGCACGAGCCAGCGCATCGGCATTCTTCTTCTTCTCGATCAGCTTCGCAGTCGCGTCGAAGCAGATCGTTTGGGCATTGCGAGCGTCCGAAATCCGATTCGCAGCCGCCACCGCGTTCCGCAGGTTCTCGGCCTTCCGTTCCAAAGCCTCATTGATCTCGAATTGCAAGTTCACCGGATCGGAACTCAGCACGGGCACTGGGAACGGCATCGAACGCCCGCCGTGCGACACCGTCACGCACGCCACGTTCGCCAGCGACCGCCCCGAACGAAACAGTCCATCCTTGAACGTGAACAAGTCCTTTGCGTCCGCCGCAGCGGCGAACCCGCTCTCGGTTGCCCGCACGGTCGCCTGACCCGTCGATTTCTGGTCTGCCGGATTCGATGTCACGAGGCGAACGGTCAGCGGTCCTTCGATGGTGCCGAGCTTCATGCAGCGATATCCGGCCACGCCCTTCGCCGGAAACGGATTCTGATAAAGCGTCAGCACGCCACACTTCAAGGTGCCGTCCCTCCCAACCTCAATGACGCGGAGCAACGTGAACTCGCGCGGCTTGGTGCTCAGTGCCGGCGGCTGCGCCGAACCCGCCGGCGCTGCGATGATCTTCCCCGTTGCAGTGCGAACCGGCGGGGGTGCGGGCCGTTCCGTCTTGAACACCTGCGACACGGAAAACACATCACCCACTTTCACCATCCGTTCATCGAACGGCCCAAGCTGTCCGCCGCGTACCGAGACCCGCACGGAATCCACCTTTCCCGCCACGGGATCGAAGCTGCCCGTCAGCCCGAAATCGCGATCGAGCATCAGCCCGGCAGTGCGGCCAACCATCTCCGACGCGCGAACGCTCTGCTTGCGAACGACCGGCGACGCAAGGCCGGCGAACCCATCGTACTGCCGGGATTCGAGATGGTACTGACCATCGCGGTATTCGAGCGTCAGGAAGTGCGTCTTGATGCCGGTCAAATCGCGGGACGCATCGAGAGCAGGAAATCCCTTGTCGTCGAACTGCGACCACAGCGTGTCCCATTTGTCGCGAGGCAACTCCGTGAGGTCGATCACTTCGACGGTGCCGAGTACCCCCATTGCGGGCTGCAACGCCGCGACGATGTCTCGCTTCACCTGCTCGCGGAATGAATGCGAGAGCAGCGGGTGCGGCTGCGCTTTCAGAACGACACGCCACAGGCACGGCGTCTTCGGTTCGGAATCGAGCTGAGCGAACGCAGGGGTACTCGCAATGAGCAGAACAACAGCAGCGAGTGCGGCGTGGTGTCGCATGACATAACTCCATCGGGTGAGATCTATCTTACCATCTCGCCAACGGCGCGGTATTGTCGGTGTTGCCATTACAACCCCAACGGACGTCACCAATGCGTGCCCTCTTTCGCTTCGCCCTCCCTGTCGCGATGTTCGCAATCGCACTCTCGACAGTGGAAGCTCAGGAGCCTGCACCACTCTTGAAACCAGTTACGCCGCCGATGACCAGCACTCGCGTCAGGGTGCAAACCTCGGACGAGAAGCCCGAATTCTTCCACATCACGGCCCGCATCCCGGACCAGAAGAAAAAAGACACGATGATCGACGTGGTCGTCGCGTTCGACAGTCTACCGGGGAAGGCGTTCGTTGCGATGAAGAAGTGGAAAAGCTGGGGCTTCGAGGTGCCGGCGAACAGAACCGGAACCATCCCGGAACTCATCATCACGGGTTCGCAGGTGATTCCCAAACTGAGCAAGGGACGTGACACGGAAATCCGGCTCACGAACGTTAAAGTCGAGATCGTCGAACCGCCCGCTGACGGCGACACCATTCTGCTATGCGACATGATGCTGCCGATCAACGAACTCACAAAGGGAGCAGATCGGGCGTTCGAGACGCGAATGTACTTCGGCGACAAGTTCATGGAGTTCACGGTTCCGAACGCGATGGTGAAGCGTCTTGGAACCGGCGACGACGCACCGCTACCCGAACCAGGCATCACCACCGACAAGGATTTGATCGCTGCCACCGGCCCGTCAACGCTGTATCACGGCGTGCCGACGTTCACCTTCGCCAGCATCGACGGCCAGCAGACGTACAAACTACCAGACGGGAAGAGCGAGACGATTAACGTCGGGGTTGCATCAACGATGAACTGGCAAGACGGTATCCTGATGACGATCGGAACCGCACGCGGCCTGGGTCTCACGGTCGATCAGGGTAAGGATTTGAAGGGGATCGGTGCGGGCTTCGACGCGATGGTCGGCAAGGCGAAGCTGAAAGAGTTCCGGCTCGCGTTCGTGACTGGCCCGACTGGGAAAGTGCAGAAGGATCTGGTTCTCAAGGACGTGACTGTCATCGTGGACAAGAACAACTCGAATCACTTCGTGTGGATTGGACCGCGATTCCTCGAAGCGAACTTCACGGACCCGGTCTATGCGTGCGACTCGGCGGGCGTCTGGAAGCTGAGTGGTCGGCTGAAGCCGGAGGCACTTCAGGACATCAAGACGCGAACACCACCGAAGAAGCCGTAAACGAAACAAACCCGCCCCGAGGTTGTGACCTCGGGGCGGGTTTGTTTTGCAACCGGGCGTTCCGGGTCACTTTTGATTTACTTAGCTGCAGCAGCCAGCGGCGGCACCGCAAGCGGCAGGAGCTGCACAGCCACAGCTCTTCTTGCTACCGCACTTGGCCTTGAGCTTGGCGAACAGGCCAGGGCCTTTGCAGCTCGTGGCACAAGGATCGCAAGCTGGGGCACAGCTCGTCGAGCAGGTCGAGCAGCTATTCTTGTGGCAGAGGCGAGCCTTCGCTGAACCGGGACGCACACCGTCACGCAGCGGGTGGCCTGGTAAGCAACGCACTTCTTGGTCATCACGGTGCAGGTGACCGTTTCGCAGGTCGGCACGCAGCGGGTACGGCAAACTGGAACCGTGACCTGCTTGGTGACGCACTCGCAAACCGTGATCGTCTTCTTCACTGGCACGCATTCGCAAACCGTGCACATCTTCTTGACCGCGACGCAGTCGTAGCTGCAAACCATCTTCTTCACCGGCACGCACTCGTAGGTGCAGACGGTCTTGGTCACAGGCACGCACTCGGTGATCTTCTTGCAGACCGTCACAGGGCAGCAGGTCGTTTCGCAAACCCGTTCCTTGTGGCAGACTTCCTTCGTGCGAGGGCACGGGCAGTAGCAAGGATCGCAGATCGACTTCAGGCGATCACCGAAGCTTGGCCCCTTGGTGACGGTCGAGGAGGTCGAAACCCAGTGGTGGCTGGTCTTCGACTGCATCTCGGTGACCATCACGTTCGAGTGCCGAACTTCGTTCACCGTGATTTGCTTCTGAACGGCAACCCGTTCCATCACGGTAACTTCCTTCTGCACCGGAACCCGTTCCATGACGGTGACTTCCCGCTGCACGGGACGCTTCTCCATCACGGTGACTTCCTTCTGCACCGGAACTCGTTCCGTGACGCAGCGGGTTTCGTTCACCGTCTCGTTAATCATCTTGTTGACGGTGACCTGCTTGGTCACCGTCTCAGGAACGCACTCCGTCTTGTAGGCGGTGTACGTTTCCTGCCGCTGCTGTTGCTGCATCACGGTGACCGTTTGGTCAACCTGCTGCTGCACATACTCGGTCACCTTTTGCTTCTGGGTGACCCAGCTGCCGCAAGCACCGCTTGCGACTGGCCCGCATGGGCTGCCGCAAGGATCGCCGCAGTTGCCCTTCTTCTTGAACAGGCCGCCGAACGCCTGGGCATCCGTGGAGACCAACCCGAGAAGGGCGGCCACGGTCGCCGTCATGAGACACAATTTGATCCGCCGAACGCTCATTTGGGTGACCCCCATTAGTTCCGGACTCCAGCATCCTGCCCGTCTGCCGTAGCGACCGTCCATTCGTCGCTCACAACAGCAGTGGCACCCGGATGCTTGCGTAAGTTATGCCCGCGCCGAGGCAACTTGGGAAATCGTGGAGGGGGTTGGAGACCCAAAAACTAGCTGTCCGATGACGTGATCTACCGGGTTGCGCGGAGCGCTGGGTCGTGCGGGTTGCGCCCGTTCGCCGGACGCGCTGTGTTCTGCGGATTTGAAGCCGATTTGGAGCGCGGCGCAACTGGCGCAATTGGGCGCGGATGACAGAATCGATTTGTTGGAAGGCTGTTGTCGGTTGGTTGTGGTCGGTGGGGAATTGGTTGCTGGGCAATCACCAAAGGCTCACCGTCGAACAACATCTCTTCAAAATCAGATGCCATGCCCAACAAACCACAACCAACCAACAACAACCCCTATTCCGAAGCGGTTCCGTGAAACATCCCAAGATAGCTGTGATAGCGCCGTGAACTGAGCTGACACCGCGTGACGGCAGTTTTTACAGCACAACCAGATTCGTGCGTGTGAGTGCAGTCAGGAAATTCGCACAACGCGACAAACGGCCGAAAATCCCTGAAGTATCCTTCCACTTCTTCCGCACGCACATCCCACAACTGGAGTTGCCGCACGCCCGGCGTGTCCACGACCCAGCCGCCCGTTTCGAGTTTCAAGAGTTGTGCGTAGGTCGTCGTGTGCCGGCCCTTGTTGTTCACTTCGCTTACTGTCTTCACGGACAACGCCAGGCCAGGTTGCACCGCGTTCAGCAACGACGATTTGCCGACGCCAGACTGCCCCGAGAAAACCGTGGAACGTCCGCGAAGTTGCTCACGCAATCTACCGATACCCACGCCGGTCTGCGCACTCGTGAGCATGACCGGTATCCCCAGCTGCGCATACGACCCGACCAACGGCTGCAGTTCCGCAGGGTCCGCGAGATCGACCTTGTTCAGAATCACGACGGGCTTGAGTTCACCTTTTTCGGCTGCCGCGAGGTAGCGGTCGATGAGGTGCGGCTTGAGCGTCGGCTGAACGAGCGAAATGACAATTGCGACCTGATCGACATTCGCGACGAGAACCTGTTCACGGCGGCGGCTGGCTCGCGTCAGCACTCCGTGCCGCGGCTCGACACGTTCGATTACGCCTTCCAGAACGGGCGCGGATTGTTCGGTATCTGGGATTGAATCAGCAACCGGTTCCTCGACCACTAAGCCAGCCCGATCAGGTCGAAACCACACCACATCTCCCGTCGTCACGACGCTGCGTTCATCCGTTGCGAGGCTCTTGAGCAGTCGCCGGATCGCACAACGGAAGATGCGGCCGTCGTCGGCTTCCACGACCGACGCCAGCCCGTGAACGCGAATCACGCGACCGCGAATGCCGTCGCTGGCGTCGCCGCTGAGTTGACCTGTTCCACCATCGGGGCCATCCTGTGCGACGTGCCGGTAGCGCGAGAGATCGCCTTTCGCTCGCACTCGCTCCGACGCTTTGCTTTCGTCGGTGCTGCTCGCATCGCCCTTGTAGTCGCGGGTGAGATCGTTCTCGCGCGGCGGCTTCGTGCGATTCTTCCGCATCTCGACGCGCACTTTTTTCTTGTCTTTGCTCATGCTTCTCAGTTTAAGCAGTTGGGGTTTGTTCCGCTGCGCCTTGTTGACACTTGCTCTGCTCCACCGGACACTACAGTCACGTTGCCCGTCTGAATCCGCCTCATGGAGCCTTTCCCATGCGCTGCTGCCTTGTCGCGTTCACAGCATTCGCACTCGCCGTAATCACGCCAACCGCCAGGGCCGAAGAGATAACGGCTGTCGTCGGTAAGGATGGCATCGAGTTCAAGTCAGGTTCGGTCGTCGTGGCAAAATATGCCACGGATGCCAAGTATTCCAAGCCATTCCTGTATCCGGTCCTCGCTCCGAATGGGGTTGGGGTCACTCGTGCCTGGCCGATTGAGAAGGGTTTGCCCGGCGAAGCAACCACCGACCACATTCACCAGAAGTCGGTGTGGTTCTGTCACGGCGACGTGATCCCCGAGGGCATCGAGCTGAAGACCAAGAGCAACGAGAAGAACGGGAAGGGTGTCGACTTCTGGAGCGAAGTGAAGGACAAGGACGGCAAGCCAAAGCACGGCCAAATGACCGTCGTGAAGGTCGGCGAGCCGAAGAAGGGCAACGGCGACGTGAGCGTTGAAACGCAAAACGAATGGTTCACTCCGGATGGCGTGAAGATGCTCGACGAAACGCGTGTCATCACATTCCGCGAAACGCCCGAGGGCCGGCTGTTCGTGTTCGACATCACACTGAAAGCGAATTCGTGCCCGATCACGTTCGGCGACACGAAGGAAGGTTCCTTTGGCATCCGCACGCACGACGCACTTCGCCCAAGCGAAAAGGACGGAGCAACGGTCACGACTGCAGAGGGCGAAACGGTCACGCCACCAAAGAAGGACAACCTTCCGATCTGGGGCAAGCCGACGGCGTGGATCGACTACTCGGGCAAGATCAACGGCAAGGAAGTTGGCATCGCAGTGTTCGAGGGGCCGAACAACAACCCGAAGTCGAACTGGCACGTGCGAGCATACGGCTTGAACGCAGCGAATCCGTTCGGTCGCGACGGCAGTGGCTTCCCGACACAGAAGGGCAAAACGGAGCTGTTCAAGATCGCGAAGGGCGGCGAACTGAAGCTGAAGTACGCCGTGTACGCTCACAATGGCGACGTGAAGACGGGCAAGGTTACTGAGGCGTTTGAAGCGTTCAAGAAATGACGACACAAGACCGCACAGGGCTTCCGCCCTGTGCTACAAAAGACGGCCCCTCTGGGGCGAAAACCAAACCGCACATGAAGAACACAGGGCTTCCGCCCTGTGCTACAAAAGACGGCCCCTCCGGGGCGAAAACCAAATCCCCAACCAACTGAACGCTCACCCTATTCCCATCGTAACCAGGAGTTGCGCTATGGCGCAAACCTACACACGATTGCTGTACCACATCACGTTCAGCACCAAAAACCGTGAACCTTGGATTGACGCAACTTGGCGACCAGAACTGCACGCATTCATCGGGGGCCTGCTCCGAAATCGCAAAGGTATGCTGCTTGCAGCGGGCGGGATTCCAGACCACATTCACCTGCTTGTACGGTTGGTCGCTGATCGCTCGATTTCCGATATCGTGCGAGACATCAAGTCCAACTCATGTAGCTGGCTTCACGAGCGTGGCGTGATGCCGTTTGCTTGGCAAGACGGTTATGGAGCATTCACGCTGAATCCCTCAGGGATTCCTGCTGTGACCGCGTACATCAACAATCAGGTTGAACATCACGCGAACAAAACGTTTCGTGACGAGTTTCTGACCCTGCTGAACGAGCATCAGATCGAGTACGACGAGAAATACCTTTGGACCTGAGGATTGGGATTTCGCCCCGGAGGGGCCGTCTTTTGTAAGCACAGGGCGGAAGCCCTGTGTTCTTTGCGTTTTCGCGTGATCCCGCACCACATTCCACGGTTGACTCTCAAGAGGCCAAGCCCAACGGCTTCCAAATCAAGGAGAGCAACATGCTCCTCACATCACATTCGCGATGGCACGCTTACCCTCGCACCAATCCCGCACGCCGACCGACCGCCTGGTGGTACTACGGTCGCGCACTCTATGTCAGCCGTCGCGACTACTTCAAGATTTACTGTGCCTTGATGCTCACGCTCGGCTTCCCGATGGTGTTCCTCGCACTGTATTACGACTGGCAATTCTGGAAGGCCGCAGCACTCGGAGCCGGCACCGTTTCGCTGTTCTACCTCGGCTACTCGCTCTGCATTGGCATGTATCGCATGTACGGTCACCCCGGTGAACGCTACGTCCGTCGGCTGCTTCTCGAAAGCAATACGAAGGAACCAGCGGTCGTCGCCGACCTGCACATCGGCACGTATCGACACAGCCATATACTCGCGGACGTGCTGCCTGACGCGACGATCCACTCTGTAGACTGCTGGGGCGTGGCTGGTGACCCGCACGAAATTGCTATCCGAGATGTGCGAGATCTGGAATGCCCACCGACGCACAACCCACGCATCTTGTCCCACCGCTCGCTCGATTACACGCTGCCGTTACCTGATGCGTCGTGCGACGCGGTGGTGCTGGGCTTCGGCACGCACGAGATTCCCAACGATGGTTCGGCGGGCGAGCCTATCCCAAGTCTTCGAGGAATCGGGCGAGACTCCCCGCTCGACAAGGTGTTTTCAGAAGCCAAGCGAGTGCTGAAGCCTGGCGGCAAGGCGTTGATGTTCGAGCATGGCAACGACTTCCACAACGTGATTATCTTCGGGCCGGTGATCGGCCACGTCGTGACGCGGGAACAGTGGATGGAGAAGTTCAAAGCGCACTTCGCCGACGCGGGCTACGCACGCAGTTCGCAGGCCGTCGATCTGTTCTGGGGAACGAAGGCAGAAGTGGTCGGCACGATGTCGCGACCGTTGCCGGTGTCGAAAGGACGCAGGTCGGGCATCGGGATCTGGCTGGTTATCCTGACGTTCACGTTGATCTCGTTGATCGTCGTGGCGTATCTGCCCGAAGAGCAACTGGTGCCGCTTTATTGGGGCATCGCGTTCCTGGGCTTGGCATGGCCGTGGATGATGATCGGCACAGCGATCACGGCCGACAGAATCACTCGGTGACATCTGCTTAGCGCTTCTTGTTGAAGCGATCCGGCGAGAAGTCGGCGTCTGGGTATTTCGTGCCGAGCTTGAGCTTGTCGAAGAAGTAGTATTCCACTTCCTTGCCGTTCGGCTCCGTCGCGATGATGAGCAACGGCAGTCCGCAGCCTGGCGAATTCGGATCCTGATCGTAGAACCAGTGACGCACGCCGCCGTTTGGCATCAGCGGATCGTCGCCAGGACGCAGTTTCAGTTGCACGCCCGCCACCGGTGATGCAAACTCGGGCCGTTGAACGAGCCCGAGATATGTCATGGAGTCGATGGGGAACTTGCCGGCCGCGGCCTTGGACAGCCATTCAGCCATGCGGTTGATCGGCGTGCCGAAACCTGCCTCGCGCACGCTATACCGACTCTTGTCCTTCACCAGTGGACTATCTGGCGACATCGCGGGTGCCTTGTCTCCGGTCTTGTAGAGAAGGTTGCCGTCGCCCTGTCCGATGATGGCGTGAATCTTGTCGCCGAATTTGCTTGGGTTGTACAGCACCTCGCGACCCTTCGCCGACTCACTGAGCGTGCGGATATACACGCTCATCGGTTCCTTGCGGAACTGATAGAAGACCACTTCGTCGTTTGTTTTGCCGCTTGGAGCCAGTTCGCGCCGCGTCACGGTTGCTTCGTAAGTATCGACCTGATTCCACTTCTCGGTTGCTGCCGCGAGGAGCTTCTTGATGTCGGCGATGTTGCGGGCAAACGCAGCTTGTGCCGGATCAACAGCCGGGGTTTTCGGCTGTGGGTTCGTGCCATCTTTCGCGAACGGCGACGGAAGCTGACTCGGCAGCGGTTCCGGCCGTCGTTTGGGTGGAAAGGCAGCGATTGGGTCTTCGGGCGGGAATCCGCCAGCCGGAAGGATTTCGCCTGCTGGCGGCGGTGGAGCCGAATCGGAGCCGCGAGCGAGTCCATTGGGCCGCAATGGCACGACGAGATCGGAACCGGGTGGTGGCGGTGGTTCAGGTTGCGCGCTGTTTCCGAGAACGAGCGGCGAATTATTTGCGGCTGGTCCGGATGGAATCGTGGCTGTGGGATTCGACTTTTGCTTGCGAGCGAACGGACCGTTGGTGCGCGTGCTGAATCGAGTGCAACCGACGAGTAGTAAAGAGACTGCGATGATGGCGATGGTGCGGTTCATGGCTTGCGTCCGTGCCAATACGGGTCTCCGTCGAGTGCGGGACCATAACGTGGTTGGGCAACCTCGGCAAGCGGAGAACTCAGCCGGCTGAAATCTCGCGAAGCACCTTCATCGTGTCGCGGAATTTGATGTCGCCGATCAGGCACGGGTGCTTGTACTGCTCGGGGGAGCCGCCCGTTTGCGACAGGCGATTGCGATCCCAGGTCGTCCATTCGCCAGTCGGGATCAGCACCGCACGCACCGGACCAAGTCGCCCGCTGTCACGCTTCGCCGCGTACTCGATGTTCTCCTCGCCGAGTTGCTTGTCGAACGCTGCCAGGAATCGCCGCAATGCTGCCTCATCCTTCGCGTCGGCTTCTTCGAGGAACAGCCCGTAGTACGGTTGCTTCTCGTCCCACATCGGTGCCAGGCTGTACGCCGTGATCGGCAACGATTGCCGACCTGCAACCGCGTCCATCGCCTTCGTGACGTGGTACTCACTCAACTTCTCGCCGGTCATGTTCGAGAAGCGATGCCCTTTGCCCAGGAACTCGACGATCGGCGTGCGTCCGAAGAACCCCGTAACACGCACCAGATCGGAAATGTGATAGCGGTACAGACCGTAAGCGGTCGTCGGGATGAGGTAGTAACTCTTTCCTTCGCTGAGTTCGTGAGCACCGAGAACGGTGGGTTGTGGGCTGTCGATTTCGCCTTCGGGCACGAACTCGAAGTAGTGCGACCAGATATCGAGGACGCCGCCGGAGGTGCTGTTCTCGAACGGAATCGTCATGCGGCCTTCGCTGGCCAGCAAGCCGAGATCGCGAATCGGCGGCGTGCCGAAATACTCCGGAAGCTGCCGCAGGTACGGACCCATGCTGCCGCCGGTCCAGGTGTTGATGACGGTGCCCTCCACCGGCCACACGTCTGTTGGAAGCAACCGCCCCGACTTCATCGCGATTGCGTTCAGCTTCTCGGCGAGTGCCGCAGCTTTCCCCATCTTCGGCGTGAGCATGGCGCGGATGTCGGGCGGAATGTCGAGATCGGCGCGAAGGGTGCCGTCGTGCAGATCGCGGAAGAGATGTTCCTTTTCGGAGTCGAGGATGCGTGCGAACTGGACGAGAGTGCTGGGGTTCGCGGCCATGAACTGCGACACGTTGAGCGTCACGGAGCAACGCAGCGCGACGTAGTAGCGAGCCTTGGCGTCCTTGATTTTTCCGACGATGTACGGCACTGAGTACATGCCGCGAATGAGGCGCTTCTGCACCATCGCGGTGTAGCCGGAGAGGTTGCCGCAGGGGATGCCGGCCTCGGTGCGGAACTCCTCGGGGTCGCCGGCCATTTGCATGATGGGCCGCATCGCGACCTTGCGACCGCGGTTGTCGCGGTACATCTTCACGCCCCACATATTCCAGCCGCGTTTGTAGGCGTTCAGGTAGTCGTCGGTGACGGGTATGAGCTTACGGCTCGCCGTGGTGCCGGACGTCAGCGCGAACAGGTGAACGCGCTTCGCCGAGAGCAGGGCGTTGGTTTCGCCTTTGGTGACGCGGTCGATGTACGGGGCGACGTATTCGTAGGGGGCAATGCTGAGGTTCTTGCGGTAGTCGGCAACGCTGCTGATACTGGCGAACTTGTGATCGTGCCCGAACGCGGTGTTCTGTTGGTTGCGGATGATTTGCAGCAGCAACTCGGTCTGGACCCCTTCGGGGTTCTGGCACGCGACCTCGAACAGCCTGAGCTGCCGTCGGATGGGGTACGAGATGAGCCGGCCGATGCGAACGAGGATGAACCGTTTCAGGGACATGACAAACCGTTCCGGATGGGGCGAGAACGGAGAAGCCTTCACTCATGTAACTGCGAGAAGTGCGGTCGCACCAGCGGGAATCGCCGCGAGGAGAGCCAATCCCACCCCACCCATCCTCCGCATTTGGGACAATCGACAGAATCGTATAGTCCTGGTGAAGAGGACTTGATCGTCGTTACGGGTTGGGTATTTTCGCCGTCCGCATAGGAGTTCGAGCATGAACGCGTTTATCGTCTGCAATATCTGCTTGCTCTTTACCCCACCCACAGAGGCTCCCCCAGGATTAGCCCTCTACAGGCTGATCGAACGAACTCCTGAGGAACCCGTGTTCCTTTCCTTTGTTAGTTCTCGGGATCCCGTGCGACACCTGTGGTTTGATCCGCGCTACATCATCGCATTTGAAGGGCCAATAAATGGCATCACGACGGAGAAGTTTGCTTCGGTAATGAAGACGACAACAGGTGCTCGAGACTTGCGAGCGATTGGGATTACGCCAGTAGTTCTCTGGGTTGAGGAGGATTGGGATCCGATCCCGCGATTGCGGAGACTGGGCTTTTGCCCTGTGGTGTGGTTACGGACGAAGCCGAACCACACCGAAGATTGATTCAGTTTAGCGAGACTCAGCTCACGGCGGGTGGGTTGCTACTGCTCGGTGGGTTGTTATTCGCGAGGTGGGCGTCGAAGAACGCCACCACTCGCGCGTGGTACGCATCCCCGGCGACCGTCAACGCTCCGTTGTGCTTGGCCTTCGGAACCACCCACAGTTCTTTCTGGCCACGGGCACGAGCAAACAAAGCCTGCGCCATCTCGGGGCGGATGTAGTTGTCGCCCTCGCCGTGGATCATCAGCAGCGGACGGTTCAGCCGACCCACAGCCTTCTCGATGCTCGGATACGTCACGCCGCGGTTGCGGGCTACCTTCTTTGCACCCACCATGCCGATGATGCCATAGAACCAGGTCGGCAGCACCCGCTGAAGGATCTTGCGGTCGCTGTAAATCTGAATCCAACGCTTCAGATACGGGATCATCGTCGTGTGCGTGCCGTAAGCACCGTCGGTCACCATGCAGCGTACCCGTGGCTCATTCGAAGCCGCGAGGAAGCCCGTGCCGCCACCCTTGCTGATGCCGAAGATGCCGATGCCCCGTGGATCGGCGTCTGGACGTGAAAGCAGATACTTGATCGTGGTGCGAGTGTCGGCGAGGTCGCGGTCAGTTACCCACTGAAGCGGTTCGTAGTTCGGATCCTTGTCGCTCTCGCCCTGGCTGCGCGATTCCACCGCGAACACGTCGTAACCCACTTCGAGCAGCTTCTCGCAGTAAGGACGACACGCCCACCGGTTCGACCCAAACTCCAGGCCGAAGAGAATGACGCCCTTGCGGTCGGGTGCTGCCGTTTTCAGGTAGCAACCACGCAGCGTGAGACCGTCGTCCGTCTTGATCGCGACTTCTTCGCCATCGAGAGGTTTCTCGCCGCGAGGGATCACGAACAACGGCTTCTCCTGGAAGATACGGGTCAGATAACCCATGTAGTTCCAGCGGACGTAGAGATACAGCGCAGCCATGCCGAGCCCATACGCAATGGGAGGCACAGCCAGCACCGTGATGAGGATCCAGAACCAGAATACCAAGGTTGCACCCCGGTTTGAGAACTCAGAGGATAATCACCAACGCCAACAATTAATCCACGAACTTCGACGCGATCAGCGCGATGTTCTGTCCGCCGAAGCCGAAGCTGTTGCTCAAAACGTGCCTGAACCGCACCTCGCGTGCGCTGTTCGGAACATAATCGAGATCGCATTCCGGATCCGGCGTCTCGTAGTTGATCGTCGGAGGCACAACACCCTTGCGAAGTGCCATCACGCAAATCACCAATTCGACAACACCCGCTGCCGCGATCAGGTGACCGAGCATACTCTTGCTGCTCGAAATCGGAACCTTCTTCGCCGCGTCGCCGAACACGCCCTTGATGCCTGCCGTTTCGGTCGAATCGTTGGCCTGCGTGCTCGTGCCGTGTGCGTTGATGTACCCGATGTCCGCGGGCTTCAGACCAGCGTCGGCGATCGCTTCGGCCATCGCACGAATCGCCCCACGACCTTCCGGATGCGGATCAGTCATGCGGTAAGCGTCGGCCGTGGTGCCGTAGCCGGTCAGTTCGGCGTAAATCGTCGCGCCACGCTTCTTCGCGTGTTCGAGTTCTTCCAGCACAACCAACCCAGCTCCTTCGCCGATCACGAAGCCGTCGCGGTTCAGGTCGAACGGTCGGCTCGCGGTGCGGGGGCTGTCGCTGCGTTGAGAGAGTGCCGTCAGGCGATTGAATCCACTTACGCCAAGCGGGTGAATCATACTGTGCGAACCGCCTGCAACCATCACATCGGCGTCGTTCCAGCGGATTAGTTCGACCGCTTCCCCTATCGCTTGCGAACTTGCGGCACAAGCGGTCTGACACGCCTGATTCGGACCATCCAGCGCGAACGTCTCGGCGATGTGGCCCGCCGGCGTGTGCATCTCCTGCTCGCCTTCACGGGGGCCATCCATCCACTGGAGCATGACCCGCGTGAACTCGCCGGCATCAACCGGCCCCGTTCCGCTGGCGGGGCTGGCGTGTGCAAGGCCACGCACGAGAGCCGGGAATTCGTCGCTGCCTTCACCGGAGCCGAGGTACACGCCCATTCGAGAGCGGTTGCCCTTCGCGGGATTCAGCAAACCGGCATCTTCCATCGCCATCTTGCCGGCCGCAAGTGCGAAGTGAGTGTTCAAGCCGCAGTGGGCATAGCGCTCGGCATCGCGTAGGAACTTACCAAGCTCGAAGCCGGTAACTTCGGAGGCGAATGTGGTGGGGAATGTGCGTGCGTCGAACCGGGAGATCGGCCCGACTGCCGTTCGCCCCTCGATTTGGCTCGTGAAGAGATCGTCGACCGTCCACCCCAGTGGAGTAACGACGCCCATGCCAGTGATAACAACCCGTCTGCGCATCTTCGTTTTGTGTCTGGTGTTTCGTGTTTAGTATGTTGCGTTTCGGGTATTCTCGCTCGGCTTCAACAACCGACAGAGAGAAGACCAAAACACTAAACACCAAACACCAAACACTAAACACCCTCCCAACGGCGGATGACCACAACCGAACTCTGCCCGAGGTCTGTGTACGATAACTTCACCGCGTAAGGCTTCGTGACGGGCCGCGGCGCTCCGGTGTGTACCTGAATCGGGCACGCAGGGTCCGGGTTCGTATGATTCAGCGTTCCGGGAAGCTGCCCATTCTTCAGTGCCAACACACTGCACGCCAGTTCCATCAGTCCCGACGCCGCTCCAAGGTTCCCGAACTGAGCAAGCGGAGCGAACACCGGCACCGATTTGCCGAACACTTCTGCGATCGCTCGGGCCTCGAACGCGTCGCCCTTCACTGTGCCCAGGCCGTGCGCGTTGACGTGATCGACATCGGAAGGCTCGATTCCCGCCGTCGTGAGTGCGTTGCGGATGAGTTGGGCCATACCCGGACCCTTCAGACCGCGATCCACACCGCTGGCGACAGCAAGCACTTCGCCGTAGATCTTGGCCTTCCGTGCGAGTGCGTGATCGAGCGATTCCAACGTGAACGCGGCTGTTCCTTCGCCGGGACAGGTGCCGTCGCGGCTCACGTCGAACGGTCGAATCGCGCCTTCGGGGTCGTCATTGCGGTGCGAGAACGGCGCGAACAGGTTGAACCGGCTCAGGCTAAGCGGGTGAATCTTCGCTTCGCTGCCACCAACGAGCATGACATCGGCCGCACCACGCCGGATGATTCGCTGAGCTTCGCCCAACGCAACCGCGCCGGCTGTGTCGCCGGGAATCTGCGTGTTGCTCGGCCCTTGCATGTCGTACAGGATGGTCGCATGGCAGGCGGGCATGTTCGGCAGGTACTTCAGCATCCACAGCGGGGGAACTTTCGGCAGGCCTTCTTTGCCCCAGACTGCCATGTCAGGCTCAACTGTATCCGCTCCGATGGAGTGCTTACTTGCCGGTCCGAGGTCGTCGAGTTCCGTGGCTCCCATCACACTCGCGAACTCGACCCCGATTCGATGCGACGGAACGGTGCCCTTGGCCAACCCGGCATCCTGCATCGCGAGTTGACAGCCGATCACCCCGAACTCAACTGTGCGTGCCATCGCATTGAGGGTGCGGCGATACGACTTCTCGATGAGCGCCTTGGCGGAGAAGCCTTTGACTTCGCCTGCCATTCGCGAAGGCAAATGCTCCGGATTGAAGTGGGTGATAGTGTGAACGCCCGGCGTTCCGGCGAGGAGTGCTTGCCAGAAGGCGTCGGGACCGGACCCGATTGGGTTGATGACGCCGAACCCGGTCAGCACGGTGCGTCGGGAGTGGGTCGTCGTTTCCGTCACCCGGTTATGCCTCTCATTCGTCGGTCTCACCAGCCCGATCGCTGGTGCATCCCCACTTTATTCGGCCAAACGTCATCGGCCGGGAACGCCGCGGGCCAGGGGAAAGAACCGGCCGGGCGTGGTTTCGCACGGGCGGAACCCATGCAACATTAGAACAGTGTATAGGCGAGGCCAGCGAACGGCCGGTTTAAGTGCCCGCGAGAATCATCCGGATGGATGATACTGGTGGTTTTGCTGGCACGATCGGGATAACCGTGTTTGCTTACGACGGCTTTCCGGCGGCATTTGCGGTCGCTTCGGCCATTTTCAGGAGATAGGCCAGCTCTCCGCTGAAGACGAACTTGGCATCGGGCATTCCAGCCGGCAACTGTGCCGGGTTGATATGCGCGAACATGATTTCAGCTTCCGCGACCAACTCCCCACCAACGTGAACCGTTCCGACTACCTGCGCTCCGGTGTCGTTGATCTGGAGGAGCGTTGTCGTGTAGGTGAGTTGCTCACCGGGGGTGGTTTCCCGGTGAAACTTGGCATTGGTCATCTTCGCGAGGACGACGTTCTTCTCGAAGTTATTGGCATGTCCGACGAGGATACCGCCAGTTTGGGCAAGCCCCTCAAGGATGAGCGGGGCCGGCATCACGGGGAAGCCCGGAAAGTGATCCGCAAAGTGATCTTCGGCCAGGCTCAGATTCTTGACCGCAACGGCCGATTTGCGTGGCTCGAAGGCAACGAAACGGTCGATCCACGTCCAGCGCATCGGTTCGCACCAAATCCAGTTGAGACGGGAATTGTGGAATGGCGAGCCACGGGGTGTATCCCCGTGGTGTTTGATGGGTCAAAGGCACCACGGGAAGAAACCCCGTGGCTCGCTGAAACGTTACTTCCCGCCGACGCGAGATTGCAGATAGTTCACGATCAGATCGACCGTGAACAGGTCTTCCATCTTGTCGAGGCGCGGGTCCTTGCGGAACTCCGTCAGATCGGCATACGGCATTTTTGACTGCAACTCGACCAACCCATCGGGGGTGATCTTGCCGCCAGCAACGAACTTCGGATCGCCCTGGAAGATCGACTCTGGGAAGAGATCTTCTCGTGGAATCGTCAGCCCGAACTGTCGTTCGAGGCGAAACACGATATCGAGGAAGTCGATTGACTCGGCGTTGAGGTCGCCCTTCAAACGAGAGGTCGGGCTAACCTCATTGTCGTCGACGTTCAGGGCGTCCACGAGAGTTGAGCGAACCTTGGCGAAGATTTCGTCGTGCGTCATGGTTTCCTTCTCCGGCTCCCGAAATGAGATCTCGGTCATCCGAGGTCCCATTTAGTGTTCGGGGTTCAGGATACTGCCCCGAGGCTGAGGCCGCCGTCCACGGTAATCACTTGACCGGTGATGTAGGCCGCCGCCGGACTCGCCAGAAACAGCACCACGGCGGCGATGTCTTCGGGCTTACCCAACCGCTTGACCGGAATCAGCTTTTTGAGGTTGTCCTCGCCAGCCATATTCCGGACGGCCTGGCTCATATCCGTTTCGATAAATCCGGGTGCAACCGCGTTCACAAGTACATTGCGAGAACCGAGTTCGGCAGCGAGAACGCGGGTAAAGCTGTTGACCGCACCCTTACTCGCCGCGTAGTTCGATTGTCCCTTGTTTACGTGTTCAGCCGCGATGCTCGACACGTTAATAATTCGCCCGGAACGTTGTTTGAACACCATCTGCTTGGAGACGGCTTTGCAGAAGCCGAAAACCCCCGACAGGTTGGTGTTCACCACCGTATTCCAGTCGTCCGCCTCCATCTGAACGAATAACTTATCGCGGATCACACCGGCGTTGTTCACAAGGATATCAACCCGACTCCAATCCGCCATCACCGCCGCGACAACGCGATCCCCGGCAGTCGGGTCGGCAACGTCGGCTTGGTGTGCCTTTGCGATGCCGCCAGCCGCCGCAACTTCCGCTTCGAGGGCTTTCGCGGCGTCTGTGCTACCTTTATACACGAAGGCAACTTTCGCGCCTTCCTTCGCCAGCGCGAGAACGATCGCTTTGCCGATTCCGCGACTCCCACCCGTTACAATCGCTACTTGATCCTTGAGAAGCATCTTCGAGATCCTGACATTAGCGTTCTTGGCGAGCGGAGGACGTCAGTCCTCCGGTAAACCGGGAAAACAAGAAACCGGAGGACTAACGTCCTCCGCTCGCCTGGAGCAGTTCGCCGCGGAGCAACGCCCAGTGCGATTTCCAGTGAGCGAGCAACTTTGCCTCGGCCGCAACTCCAGCAGGACCGCGATCGGCCAAACCGTAGCCGCGAAGGACAAACTGAGCCGCGACCGTCTGCTCGCCCGCGTCGTTTAATCCCTTGGCCTTGAACGTTGCCGTATCGCCTTCGGTTTTCGTGAGATCGACGGTCACTTCCATCCGGCGACCGGGTTGCATGAACGTCCCGTACTTCACCATTTTGACTTCGCGAAGCACAATTACGGAGTGTTGGTAGTTTGTCGTGGCTCGCCACAACCACGATGCCGCCTCGACGCACGCCTGGAGCATCAAGACGCCCGGCATGATGGGAAACTTGGGGAAGTGGTCGGCGAGGTACTCTTCGCCGAGGGCGAGGAATTTGGACGCCTTCAGCGACTTCCCGGATTCCCAGGTTTCGATTCGGTCGATCAGGTGGAACCGCATCGAAACGCGACTCGCGGGGCTGGCCAGTACGTCGGCCCGATTGTGCAAAAGAGATGAAAGTATACTGCCGTGACCGAGAAACGGCGAGGGGAAGAAATTTCGGGCACGGGCACGGGCTCGGGCA
>JAIOPV010000163.1 GCA_021413735.1 Planctomycetota bacterium | reverse complement strand
CTGGGAGATGTTCATTGCCTGGAGTGACGAGCAGTATCAGAAGCGTCTGGTCATGTATGAGGTTGTGCAGGTCCGGTGTAGCGACCCGTTGGTATGCGATTTCGCGATGGCCGGATAGCTGTCTGGAAACGGCTGCACCCTAATCAATTCGTGCTTCCATGTCATCTCTCCTGTTGGTGTACACAGAGAGATACCGCACGCTTTTGAGCCCCTTGCACGCCTCAATCACACCGGATAACAACGGCCGCGGTCTTGTTCAGTGAGCAGATAACAGGGGTGGTTCAACCCAGTCTGCTGCATGTATTCGTCGTGGGTGTAGCGAAAGCCAAGTTTGAGTACGATTCGCCCCGAGCCGTGATTGTGAGGATTGTGACGAGCAAAGAGAGCGGTTGCTCGCAGCGTGTCGAATGCGAACGCGACGACACATTGCAATGCTTCGGTGGCGTAACCCTGTCCCCAGTGCTGAGGCAAGATGTGGGCACCGATCTCGAAGACGGTAGGGTGATACGGGCGAAGGCCACAGCAGCCGAGATGTTCGCCCGAATGGAGGAAGATGGGCCAGTACTGAACCCCGTACTTTTCTTGATTCGCGATCTCCCGCTCCAGCCGCTCAACGGCCTGTTCCTCCGATGGATTGCCAAGATCCGCCACGAGGCGAGTGACCCGCGGATCACCCCAAATCGCGAGTGCGAGCCGCAAGTCATCGGCGGTCCATTTTTGGAATACGATCCTCTCCGTTCGCATAGCTGTCGAACTTCAACCTTTTGTTGGGTTCTTTGAACCGGACGGGGTTGTGATGACAAGCAACTCGCGGACCTCGGCCGAAGACACCACCTCTCGGAGCTTGCGGCGTTTCTCGGGATCACCCGCGATTCTGGCGACTTGACCGAGCAAATGCAAATGGAGGTTCGGCTGTTCAGCGGGTGTGACCAGCAGGAAGATCATGTGGACGAGGTCCGAGGAGTCCTGACCGAACGCGACACCGTCCGCAGACCGCCCGAAAACGACCAGCGGGTTTGCGAGGTGAACGCACCGTGCGTGTGGGATCGCAACGCCGAGGCCGAGGTTCGTTGGCAACTCGCGTTCCCGTTCGATCGCAAGGGCAGCGACATCCGCACCAGCCGGCAGATGGGCTACAGGGATTCTCGCTGCCATCTCGGTGATAGCCTCCTCGGGCGTTCGGCCTGAGAGGTTCAGCAGGTCGCTATCCGTCACTACCAGATCGTGTAGGGCGAGTTGCGCGTGCCGCGGGTACTCGTCCTCGATCCGGCCGACAACTTGTTCGAGGACATCCTCGATGGTCACGATGCCCACGGGACTTTCGTGATCCCGGACCAGGCACAACGTGGCTCCTTCTCGCTGGAAATACACCAGCGTCGATTCGACGTCATCATCTGGGTGGACAGCTCCAAACGGGCGAACGAGACTTGTCCACGCGGTGCCGGAGTTCAGCCCAATCAGATCCTTCGCCAACAGGTAGCCGATTGGCAGTCCGGTTTCGGCTTGCACCACCGGCCACCGCGAGAACCGCTGCTCGCTGACTTGCCGACGCACCTCATCTGGACTGGCGGATGTCGAGAGGCGACGCACCCGCGTCCAGGGCACCATGATGTTGCGGATCGGCTGCGTGCGAAGGCTCGACACATTGTCCAGGATCAATCGCGTGCGGATATCGCGGACAGCGTTCTCGATCGACTCGCGGCCCGCACCGGTATCGGCGAGTACGAGCCGAGCCAGCGCCACGGCCGCTTCGCCTTCCTCGAAAATCGCGGCAGTCACACCAACCTGCTCCAACTCTTCGCGCTCTCGCAGGTAGTGCGCCCGCACGAAGGTCTTGAGTTTGGGGTTGAGGTTCTTCGCAGCCGCAACGACTGCTGCCCGGTCCGAGGCGTGGGGCAGTGTCAACACCAAGTGCGACGCTCGGCCAACGCCAGCACTCCCCAGGATGGCCTCGCGAGACGCATCGCCAAAGATGGCGGTCTGTCCTTCCCGTCGTAGTTCGTCCACCGTGTCCATGTTCATGTCGATCACGACTGTGGTTAGCCCCGCGTCTCGCAGCAGTCGATCAACCGTCCGACCGACTGGCCCGAAACCGACGACCACAGCCAGGCGGTTGCCGACTGTGGCGTGGCCTGTCATTTGCGATGCAACCTCGGCGTTGGCTCGACTGCCCTTCCGTTCGGCACGGGAATTGAGCAGAGACCAGAGCCGGGGATTCCGCTTCAGCCACCGCTCGATTCGGTCCACGGAACGGAATAAGAGCGGGTTCACGGTAATCGAGAGGATGGCAGCGCCCACGAGAACATTGTGCCCGTCCTCGGGCATCAGGCCGTGCTTGTGTGCCAACTCGGACAGGATGAACGAGAACTCCCCGATCTGCGCCAGCCCCAGGGCCACAGTCAGACCCATCCGGGACGAATGCCCCAGCACCACGACAACGAGCAGCGCGACAAGCGGCTTGACGAACAAAATGATCGCCAGTGCAGCCAGCATCATCAGTGGCTCACGCACAAGAAACATGGGATCGAAGAGCATTCCCACGGAGACAAAGAAGAGGACCGCGAAGGCATCACGAAGCGGCAATGCGTCGGCGGCGGCCTGGTGACTGACCGGTGACTGGGCGACCATCATGCCAGCGAGAAATGCGCCCAGCGCCATCGACGCCCCGAACAACGCATACGATCCTGCCGCGAGTGCGATCGAGAAGACCATGACCGTCAGTGTGAACAGCTCGCGAGAGCGAAGGCGGGCGACCTGCGTGAGCGCCCACGGCACGACTCTTGCGCCGGCATAGAACACAACCGCGACGAGCGCAACCAGCTTCAACAGGGCGATTGCAACCGCTGCCAGTGGACTCGACCAGAAACCCGCTTCCTGTGCTGGAGTCGCGGTATCACCCAGGACAGGGATCATCACGAGTACGATCACCGTCATCACGTCCTGTACGATCGACCAGCCCACGGCGACGTGCCCCGCGGGTGAGGTCAGCACATCCGCATCCATCAGCACATGCATCATCACGACCGTACTCGCCACGGACATGGCAATGCCGATCACGATCCCCGTTCGGGCTTCCATGCCGAACCACGCGAAGAGAACCATGCTGGCAACTGTCGCGACGAGACACTGAACCACCGCACCGGGAATCGCGATAGACTTGACGGCGACGAGATCTTCCAGATGGAAGTGAAGGCCCACTCCAAACATCAGCAGGATCACCCCGACCTCGGCCAGTTGATGGGCCAGTCCCAGGTCGCCCTGAAAGCCGGGCGTGTGCGGTCCGATTAACACCCCGGCAAGCAAGTAACCGACGATGGGTGAAAGCCGTAGCCACTGGGTGAGTAACCCCAGCACCCACGCAGCGGTAAAGCCAGCAGCGATTGTCGCGATCAGCGGGAACTCATGCATGCGTTATCGTTTCAGGTTCGCGAATTCGGTCGGTTGCCATGCCACCGTGGGTGTCGTGGTTCAGCTTATGCAGGCGGGTAGAGTTCCCGCAGCGGTCGCGGAGCAATCGCATTCCCGCGATTAGTTCCGAGGAGTTGTTCCGCCGAAACCATGTTGCCGCCGATTCTGTATCGCGGATCGCTTCGGCCTTCGTTGCATCATGATCGAAGACAGCGTATACTCAAGGAGTTGCATGCCGACCTGCGAATCACCAACCCGATGGCATCTCCCGCACACACGCTGTTGACCTTCTGGGTGATCGTGGTTGCGACCGGAACGGTCGTCACCCACGAGCATACACCCAAACCTGGCCACACTCATGGATTTGGCTGGACGAGCCTTTCGATTCCATTTGATCGTGCTGAATTGCCCTTCAGGCATCGCCATTTCGTCCTCTTGGGCGTGGAGCTCGAGGCGCTCCCGGGTGAATCCGATGAGTGTACTCCCGATGCAACCGTCTCCGCGATCGACACTGCGGCCCCAACCGCATGCGCCGAACCAGAAAACCCGCTCTCGGACGCTGGTTCGCTCTGGGATTCGACCAGCAACTCGCTGGATTTTCGTCCGCCAATCACGCACTTCGTAGCTCCCGCCGACACCGCTGGCATCTGTCCCCTCATTTCACATCTCCGCTCCGGCGTTCTGCGTATCTAGCCACCTCAATTTCCTGTCGCTTCGTTGAAGGCTTTGTGTCTTCGTATTCCCATTTTCACTCCGAAACCGGTTCGCCCTGGTTGCTTACCGTTCGCCTATTTAACCGGAGTTCGATCGATGTCCATCGCGACCGCCATTGCGCCTGCTTCGACGCCACCCAACGCCGTCCGCTCAAACATCTCGCTGCGGCGATTCACGCCGTTGCTCTTCCTGGCCGCTGGTGCCGGGCTGGGCGTTGGCACCACGATGTATCTTTCTCCACCGCCCAACCCCACCCCTGTTAGCCCATCCGAGCCCGAAAAAAGCGAATCAAGTGTGGTCACCTTTGAGCGGGAGAAGTGGCAGGCATCCGGCATTCGGACACAGGCAGCGCAAACTGCTCCGCTCACGGATCACGTCTGGCGAACCGGCCGAGTGATGCTCGACGAAGATCGTGTGTCGCATATCTGTCCGCTCGTCGAGGGGCTTATCGTCGAGGTTCCCGTTCGGCTTGGGCAGGATGTGGCGGCAGGCACCGTTCTCGCCGTGCTTGAGAGTCGCGAGATAGGGCAGGCCAAACTCGATCTTGTCACTGCGAAGTTGGCGGCAACCTCCGAACGCGAACGAGCTGGTTGGGCATCCGATTCGGCAGCGAACATGGCCGATCTCATCAAGGCTGTGCTGGCAGGAAATGCTATCGCAGAGATCGACACAGCATTCAAAGATCGGCCAGTTGGGGAACGGCGACAAACATTGATGGCTGCCTATTCCCAGCGAAACCATCTCCGCGGCCTGCTGGCGAATCAGAAGGCGCTGAGCGGAACTGTGGCTGGGGCAACGCTTCAGAAAACCGAGGCCGAATTTGATGCTGCCGAGGCTTCGCTCCGTGCGCTCTGTGAAGAATTCCGATTCCAGGCGACCCAGCAATCACGGCAATCCGAACTGAAACTCCAGGAAACGTTGGCCGGATTCGCAGCTGCTCGAACGCGACTGCTGACACTGGGATTTACTCCAGCACAGGTGGACGCGATGGACCCGATCAAGGAGGGTGCAGCGGCATCTCGGTTTGAAGTGAAAGCTCCATTTGCAGGAACGGTGGTCGAGAAACACGCGATTCGGTCGGAGCGAGTTGGGCTTCAATCTCAACTCTTTCAGATCGCGGATCTGTCGGCTGTCTGGGTCCAGGCCGACGCCTTTGAGGCTGATCTGCCGCTGCTGCATCAACTCAAGGGTTCAGGGGTGGTGTTCCGCGCGCCAATGGCGGGAGTCAGCGAGCGAGCGGCGGGGGTGCTCTACGCTGGCGATCTCGTGGACCGAGCATCTCGTGCGTTGACGGTGACAGCAACCGCACAGAACCCCGGGCGGGTACTCAAGCCCGGAATGTATGTCGAGGTTGGGATTCCGCGAGGTGGCGTGGAACCAGTCCTCCAGGTTCCGGCGTCGGCAATCCAGCGACATCAAGGCAAATCGTTCGTCTTTGTCCACGTCAAGGATGGCGAGTTTCATCGTGTGGATGTCGAACTCGGTCGACAGGGCGGCGATCGGGTCGAAGTTACGGCTGGCCTCTCTCCGGGTGATGAGGTCGTGGTCGAGCGCGGGTTCGTTCTGAAATCCGCATTATTCCGCGACCAACTGACAAGCGAATGACCCGAGGATAACGTGACCGCGATTATCGATTTCTCACTGAACAACCGATTTCTCGTGATCCTGGGATCGCTGCTCCTCGCTGCGAGCGGGTTCCTTGCGATGACGAAATTGCCAGTCGACGCTGTGCCGGACGTCACCAACGTTCAGGTTCAAGTCATGACCACCGCACCCGCACTCAGTCCGTTGGAGGTCGAACAGTTCATCACCTTCCCGGTCGAGACGGCCATGAGTGGCTTGCCACGAGTCGAAGAGATTCGCTCCGTCTCGCAATTCGGGCTCTCAGTTGTGACCATCGTTTTCGAGGAAGGTACAGACATTTATTGGGCTCGGCAGTTAGTCGGTGAACGCCTCCAGGGTGCCCGCGAGAGCATACCGCCAGGGGTGCCCAGCCCCAAACTTGGGCCAATCGCCACGGGATTGGGTGAGATCTATCAGTTCGAGGTTCGTGCAAAGCCAGGACACAAGAAGTCGCTCATGGAACTGCGGGAGGTATTGGAATGGCAGATCGCGTTCCAGCTTCGCAGCGTACCCGGAGTGATCGAGGTGAACACGAACGGTGGCGAGTTGCGAGCTTACGAGGTGCGAATCGATCCGCGACTGATGCACGACTTCAAGATACCGATTAACCGTGTGTTCGATGCACTGCGAGACAACAACGCGAACGAAGGCGGTGGCTACCTGATACTTCACTCGCAGGAGCAACGCATCGTTCGCGGTGTGGGCTTGGTTGGGTCGAAGGCGGATATCGAGGCGATCGTGCTCGATACTCGTGCGGACGGCACACCCGTTCGTCTTGGGCAAGTGGCCACAGTGGTTTTTGCTCCGGTGATTCGGCAAGGAGCGCTGACACGCGACGGCAAGGGCGAAGGTGTTGCGGGGGTCGTGATGCTGCTTGCGGGCGAGAACTCTCGGGCTGTCGTGGCTCGCGTGAAAGAGAAGCTCGAAGAAGTCAAGAAGACTCTTCCGCCTGGAATTGAGATCCACGCATTCTACGATCGCACGGAACTCGTCGAACGAACAGTTCACACGCTCACGAAAAATCTCATTGAGGGTGGTGTGCTGGTCGTGATCGTGCTGTTGGTTTTGCTCGGCAGCATTCGAGCGGGGTTGGTGGTCGCTCTCGCGGTGCCGCTGTCTATGCTCGGAGCATTCGTGGGGATGTGGTATGCCGGGCTGTCCGGAAATCTCATGAGCCTCGGAGCGATCGACTTCGGGTTGATCGTGGATGGATCAGTCGTGCTGATCGAAAACGTGGTCCGTCGTGTGGCCGAACACCGGTCTGAGCACCGCGAAGAACGGGCGCCGGCCGAGATCATCCGCGATGCCAGCCGGGAGGTCGCCAGGCCGGTGGTTTTCGGTGTTGGGATCATCTTGCTCGTGTACCTTCCGATTCTGTCGCTGCGGGGGCTCGAAGGGAAGATGTTCAAGCCGATGGCCCTCACGGTCATCTTCGCTCTGCTCACGTCGCTGGTGTTGGCTCTCACGATTATGCCGGTGCTGGCGTCGATTTTCCTTCGCAGTGTGAGCGAACACGAACCCTTCCTGGTCCGGTGGGCCAAGCGAATTTACCGACCGCTTCTCCTGAAGGCAGTCAACGCTCCCAAGTTGACGTTCGGCATTGCCGCGGGACTCTTCATGGTGAGTGTTGTGCTGGCCTTGGGGCTTGGGGCTGTGTTCATTCCCAAGCTCGATGAAGGGACGATCGCAGTTCAGGCGACGCGACTACCGAGCGTGTCGCTGGAAACATCCATCGAGATGACGACCAAGATCGAGCAGTGCTTGATGAAATTCCCCGAGGTCGATTCGGTAATCTGCAAAACCGGTCGGCCGGAGATCGCCAACGACCCCATGATGGTGAACCTGACGGACGTGATGATTACCTTGAAGCCGCGTGATGGCTGGAGATTTGAATCAAAGGAAGAACTCGTCACGGCGATGGAGAAGGCCTTGGAGGCAGAGGTGCCCGCGAACGCGTACAGTTTCTCACAGCCGATCGAGCTTCGGGTAGCGGAACTGGTCGCAGGCGTGAAGTCGGACGTTGGAATCAGTCTGTACGGGGATGATCTCGACGCGCTCCGAACGAACGCTGAGAAAATTGGCAAGGCGCTCGCGAAGGTGCCCGGAGCCGCTGACGTGCAAGTCGAACAGACGGGTGGATTGCCCTATCTGCGTGTGATCGTGAATCGGCAAGCGATCGGTCGCCACGGCATTAACGCACGGGATGTTTTGGACGCAGTTGCCGTCATCGGTGGGAAGGAAGTTGGGCAGGTTTACGAAGGCCAACGACGGTTCCCAATTCAAGTGCGGCTCGGTCCCGACTGGCGAGACCAACTCGATCACGTCCGGCAGATTCGTGTAGCTGACCGGGGCGGTCGTCCGATTCCTCTGGAACAACTCGCGGAATTGAAACTGGAAGATGGACCCGCACAGATCAGTCGGGATGCAGTGAGACGGCGAATCATCATCCAGTGCAATGTTCGCGGTCGCGACCTGGCAGGGTTCGTTGGAGAAGCACAGGCAACAGTGGATCGCGAGGTCAAGCTGCCGACTGGGTACTCGCTTGCTTGGGGTGGAACGTTCAAGAATCTTCAGGAAGCGAGCGCTCGACTGATGGTTGCTGTGCCGGTGGCGTTGGTGATGATCTTCGTCCTGCTGCACTCGACTTTTGGCTCGTCCAAATTGGCTCTGTTGATCTTCTTGAACGTCCCGCTGGCTGCGAGTGGGGGAATTCTCGCCCTGTGGATGCGTGGGTTGCCGTTCTCGATTTCTGCTGGTGTTGGGTTCATCGCCCTGTTCGGTGTCGCTGTCCTGAATGGTGTTGTGCTGTTGACCTATGTTGTCGGGCTTCGCACTGCCGGACGAACTGCGAAAGACGCGGCATTCGAGGGAGCGATGATTCGAGTCCGGCCGGTCTTGATGACGGCTCTCGTGGCAACGCTGGGGTTCATTCCGATGGCTGTGTCGGTTGGTTCCGGGGCAGAGGTTCAGCGACCGCTGGCAACGGTCGTCATTGGTGGACTTCTCACATCCACACTGCTGACTTTGTTCGTCATCCCGGCCGTCTACGGCTGGTTCGATTCGCCCGAAACCAAGTCATGAAATCGAGGGAATGGAAATAGGAGTTACGCAGTTCTGCGTTTCTTCTTTCTCATGCACGAACCCGATGAAAATGTCTGTTTTGGTGTCACAGATATTCTTGTCGGGCCGGCTCTGCCGCCCGCGTTGGAGAAGGCCGCCAGAACCGGCCCCACGAACCACAGACGTTCTTGTCTGTGCTGCGTGGAAACACCGACACGAAGGCCGACGCCACCAACAACAACGGGTACACGTATCTGTCACTTTTCGATGGTCTTGACGCGACTTGCAACTTCCTCCGCAGTCAACGCTCGGTCGAACACCGCAACCTCAGCAATGCGACCCTCGAAGCCGAACGCCTTGTCGGGGCGACCACCCACGATGATGCGATCGGGCTTCACTTCTCGCGGCAACTTCGAGTCCAGTTCCAACTGGCCGTTCAGGTAGATTCGCACTCGGTTGCCGACGCGAGTGAACGCAACGTGGGTCCAGGTGCGGAACGGCACCAACGTCTTCGCTGACTGAATGCCCGCACCCTTCAGCGACGTGGAAAAGCCGATCCGATCCGGGGTGCCCTTCTTGCCGCCGAGTTCGAGTGTATCGCCAGCTCCGTCGGCGTCCGCGAGCGCGAACACGATGCCTGTGATGTTGCGTGCCTCACCGGGGAAGCCGTTCCAAAACCACATCTCTGCGGAATAGGAATCGCCAAGAGTCGGGAACTTCGCCGTCATGCGGCCGCCCGCGAAGTGCGCCGCACGGTTCGTCAGCGTTTGTCCGTCGAAGCGGCGTGACAGCGGACCATCGAGCGCGAATACTACCCCTGACTCGTACTCGCCGGCATTCTTACCCGCGATGGCGACTGCCTTCTCGCCCCCAAGATCACCCAATCGCCAGTAGCCGACGGGCTTGTTAGCGAGAACCAGCTTCGCGTAAGCATCTGTCGCGGGGTCGGGGAGCGGCCGGCGTTTCTTGTCGGCGACCTTCTCCAACAAGCCAATAACTGCCTCAGTGATCTTCGCTTCGGCTCCGACTTCCAGGGCTGCCGAACGTGCGGGCCAGGTCGTGTAGCCACCGAGAACGTGCTGCTCCGCTGGCGGAATGTACCCCTCGGCTCCGTTCGCGAGTTCCACGTTGAACGTGACAGCCAACGGACTGCTCGCCTTGATCTTCAGACCGGTCAGCGCGAAGACCTCGTTCGGGATCGCTGCGATGCCGAGTTCGCCGATGCGAATCGCCTGGAGTTTCAGTTCACGCTTCGGGTCTTTGTGAAGGAACACGGCTTCGCGAGCGTACACCTCGGGCTGGTTCTTCGCCTTCGCACCGTTCATGCCAGCGACGATCTTCTCGGCCCACGCGAGCCTTTCCTTGTCGGGCACACGGCGGTCGAGCGTCAACTTTTCCTCGGCCATCGCGAGCGTGACGTCCGTGCGATACTCCACCTTCTTGATGGCGGCTTCAACCTTGTCCGTGACAGCTTCCGCGTAGTCGTCGATGGTGAGTTTCACTTGGGGTTTGCTGTAGTCCATCCAGTGTAGATCGCCAGCGGTTCCTTGCGAATGCAGCGCGACGAACTTCGAGTTCTTGTCGGTGCCCGTGATGCGCTTTTCGAGGTTCGCGCAGACGCGACCGAAGTAGTCGGCCGAAACCGACGGCGTTCCGAAGTAGTGCATCGAGAAGTTCGCCAGCACAGCGAGCGGCTTGTCGTCCGCGGTGCGAATCGACAGCGCTGTCAGCCACGGGTCGATGGGCCCCGACGGGCCAACGAAGTCCGGATGCTGGTAGCCCGGGTGCATGTTCGACCGCACCGTGGGATTGCCGAACGGATCGTTGCGGGTCTTGTCGGAACGCAGAATCCACTGCCGGTTGTTGGTCAGGTCGTGTGCATCCACGACGCCCCAACCCGCTTTCGCCGCAGAGAGATTCGCGACCGCTTGCCGCACAGCCTGCACGATTTGCCGTTCCAGGAATGGCCCGTAGTTCGGGTCGGGGTCGGTGCCGAGACAGCCCATGACGGCCGGTGCGGTGTGCGTGTGCGTCGCCGCGATCATTTGGCAGTTCGTCGGGATCTTCGCTTCCTCGGCGATGAGATCCTTCACGCGATCAAGGAATTCCCTCGGCATCATGCAGCTATCGACGATGACGATGGCGAGCCGAATGGTGCCATCGTCGAGGACGAGAGCGCGAGCATGAAGTCGATCACGGGCAGCGGTGCCGGTTGCTTCGAGGAAGCCGCAGTTCACCACGACCGGGAACTTCTCTGGCGTGACATCCACCGCAGAGGCACCGGCGCGGAACTTCGGTTCGGCTGCATGGAGTGGCGAAGCGAAGGGAAGGGCAGCCAGAACCGCGAGGAGGTAGCGGAACATGATGACCCCGTGTGGGTGGAAAATGAGATCGCCGCTTGCGGCGTAGCACTCTCATTTGTAGTGCTACGCCGCAAGCGGCGAATACAGAATCGCATCAATCCCGTTCTCAAAGGCTCGCGCGTTCTCCGGGCGGACGCAGGAACGGCTTGAGTGGGTTTTCGCCGTCGTGGACTGGGTGGAACGTGTGGAGAATCACGTACTTCACGCCGCGGTGCTGCGGTGACTCAATCACCGTGACGGCTGTGTGCGAGGCGTTCGTGTCGCGGAGCTTCGTGAGGTTCACCGAGCCATCCGCTCGGAAGATGTAGACCTTCGCGAAGCCGAATTCCGTCGGATGCCGGAACACCACGACAGGCACATCCACTCCCTGAATGTTGTCGGTGCCCTTCATCATCAGCAGATCGGTGTTGAACGGTAGCGGAAGCTGTGCGGGGAGCTTCTGCTTGGTCAGCCACTTGCTGAGTGCGGCGTCCGGGTTCTGCACATCCTCGTCGGTGTCCATCGCCCACTGGTCGGGGTCGATCTTCGGTCGCGAAGCCGTGAAGACTCCGAATCCGATCCCGGCGAACACCAGCAACGAAGCAGCGAGTGCAGCGACCCGGTAAATCTTGCCCCGGATCACTGTTCCTTGATGTGTCGAAGCCTGAGCCAGCAACTTATCCCGCAGACTCGCAGGCACCGGAACGCTCCGCATAGCCGTGGCGACGCTTCGGTCAAAGCTGTCAGCAACTCGCGCTTCGGGAGCGCAGATCGGGCAGCCGGCGAGGTGCCGATCGAGGTCGGCAGTCACGTCCGCGCCCAACTCGTCGCCGGTTGGTCGGCGAAGTCGCAGATAAAATTGTGCGTCGCGGCACTGCATTACGTCACCTGGTTCCCCGCTCGCCGAACGACGGCGTCGGGGGTTTCTTTCTGCCTTTCGGATTTCTCTGGCTTCGTGGCCTCGATTTCCTCGTCCGAACCGGGAGCAGACAGACTTGTCCGCAAGTAAGCCTTGGCTCGGGCGAGTCGCGACATTACCGTACCGATCGGCAGTTCCATCTGCTCGGCAATGTCACGGTAGCTGAATTCCTCAAAGTAAAACAAGATCAACGGCGTTCGGAATCCTTCATCGAGCTGGTCAATCGCTTGCTGAAGTTTCGCCGGATCGATGTCTGGCGTCTCGTCAGCATCGCGTCCCGGCAAATCTCCAACGGCGTCGAGCGGAATGATCCGGTGTCGCTTGTCGTCGCGGACTTTGTGCAGGTAAAGGTTCCGAAGGATTCGGAACAACCAGGCACGAGCCCGATCCGCTTCACGAAGTTGGCCCATCCGGACGAACGCCTTGCCGAACGCTTCCTGTGTGAGGTCTTCCGCGTCGGCCGCCGACCCAGTGAGTCGGTAAGCGTAGCGGTAGAGAGCCTCATAGTGGGCGTCGATGAGAGCGTGCAGTCCACCAGCGGCCGACCCCATATCACGCCATCCTCAATAGTTCTGAACCCGAACTCACCCAGTTTATTCCCTGGAAGAGGTATTCGTTCGGAAATCGCCGGTCTTGGGATGGTGCCGAATTTGGGTTTAGCCGCTTGCGGCGGAGCGCTCATTGAGGGACGCTACGCCGCAAGCGGCTAAAAATTCCGGGCAATTGAAGAAATTCCCGCCACTTCGGATTTTTTCCGGGAATAAGCTCGTCGGATTTGTATCAATGTGTGCGTGGGTGTGATCGGAGAGGCCGTTCCGACTCCATTGTGGTGGCGCAAACCGTAACCGTGGAATGGGTTGCGGACGACATCGCCTTGGATCGGATGCAAAACGGTTCGGATCTGGTCGACTACCCCAAAAACAGATGGCAGGGTCAGGAGTGTCCTGTTCCCTTACGCAAACCTCTGTTGTTCAACCCTGTGGCCACAGTTTGGAGTTTCCCATGAAGAAGGTTATCCTCGCACTCGTGTTCGCTGTCACCACGTTCGCTCTCGTTGGCTGTGGCGGCGGCGCCACGACCGCTGGCAAGACCGAAACCAAGAAGGCTTCGTAAATTGTTGCCGATCGTTTGCTGACAGGGCCGGTTGCTCGTGCCTCTCACTTGAGGCTTCGAGCGACCGGCCCTGCGGCATTTCTCGGTATTCTCTCGGAGGCAACTCGTGCGGCGAATCTCGTGGCGACAAGTTCTGCTGGGTGTGGTGTTGCTCGCCGGATTGCCAGGCTGCGGTGGCTGTGCCGTCGAACGCGACAAGAACTCCGATCTCGACCGGCCCAAGACACTCAGCAAGCCCACCGACAAGAAGTGATCGACCGACTTACTTCATCGTGAGACTCGGTTCCAACCAGACCGCGTGCGCCCCGCCGTTGTCGCCCGGACAACGCACTTCCAAATCCAAGCGACTGACGCTCTCGACGTTGAACGAAAACGATTGCGCGTCTTCCCGCCCACGAACCGGTTTCGATTCCCAGAGCACTTTCCCATCACCCTTCACAACGAACGTCAGCGGGGTCTTTGTTTGACCATTCGCAGAGTCGTTGATCGCCACCGTCCCCGCGAAATTCCGGTAACGGCTCCGCAGTTCGTATCGCACCGTTGCAGTGTTGTTCGTCGCCGGGTGCAGCGAGAGCCCGTGTGGAGAGGCTTCCCCCTTCACGACGATCTTGTGGTTGTCGTATCCCGTTTGCCCCGCCTTGCCGAATCGCCCGTGGCCGACAACTGGATCTTGCTCCGGGAGATCGGAGAGCCAAATCTTTCGGGAAGCGACCGGCGTCGTTGTCTGTCCACTTGGGGGTCTGTCCGGGATGTTCGGCTCTGGCGTATCGACTTGTCGAACCTGTTTCGGTTGAGATGCCACGAAGTAGACGGCAACCGCAGCGATCGCCAAAACCACACTTAACCCCGCCACGAAACCCACCGACGGACGCCACTTCGGCGCAGGTTGCGGGCGTTTCCTCACCGACAAAGTTGGGGAATCGCTTTCGAGATTGAGCCCTGTGTCGATCGCGGCCTGCTGCGGAACTTCCGGAACCTCGATGGCTTCCTGCGACGGCAACGCGAGCAACAGTTCGTCAGGAGTTTGGAAGCGGTTGGCGGGGTCTTTCGCCATCATTCGACTGACGACGGCAATCAAATACGCGGGCAGATCGCTGCGGCGGTTCGCCAGCGCCTCCGGTTCACGGATCTGATGCCAGAGAATCTTTTGGGCGGTTGTGCCGCCTTCATATGGAGAGCGACCCGCAAGACAGAAGTAGAACGTTGCTCCGAGGCTGTAGATGTCGCCGCGAATATCGACCGCGGCCGCGTTCAATCCCTGTTCCGGCGACATGTAATCCACGGTGCCCATGACTTCGGCGGGCTTACTGCTGGCGGCGATCCCGCTTTCCCGTTCGTGGAAAAACTGCGCCAGCCCGAGATCGAGAATCTTCACGATGCCGTGTTCGGTCACCAGGAAGTTGCTCGGTTTGATGTCGCGGTGAACCAAACCTGCTTCGTAAGCGTGCTGAAGCCCGAGCGCCGCTTGCCGCAGATAGTTGATGGCGTGTCGAGCACTGAGGGGGCCGTCACGCGAGACGATGTCTTCGAGCGTGCGGCCCTTGACGTACTCCATGACGAGGTAATGGAGATCGCCATCATTGGCGGCGTCGTAGGCGTGAATGATGTTGCGGTGATCGAGGCTGGCGAGCGCCTGTGCTTCGCGGTAGAACCCTTCCACCGTTGCGGGGTCCGCGGCCATCTTCGGCGGCAGCACCTTGATTGCAACTTGCCGACGCATCCCGGCGTGTTCGCAGAGAAAGACCTTTCCCATGCCGCCTGCCCCGAGCATGCCGAGGACTTTGTAGCGACCGATGAAGAAGCCTTTCCACTTGCCCTGAATGAGTTGTTGGGCCTGATATTGTGTCAGCAATCCATCCCGAACGAGAGCGCTTGCGATTTGCGTTGGGTCGGCGAGCGAGGCGATTTCGGCGTGATCTTGGAAGTAACGGTTCAACGTGGCGGCATCGATCAGATTGCTCTGAAGGATGAGGGAGCGAAAATCCGTGCTGGTGGCAGGTATTCCCATGGGAGTTTGGGAAGTCTTTTGTTGAGAGAAGACCTCAGGGAGACCTGAGGGTTGTGCGGGTGTTGCTTCTTGTCGTGCGAGCAAAAAGCAGACCGCGAGATCAGTGGATTCTACTGCGCGAAACCGAGGGAGGCGAGTCTCGCGTTGGGGAACTTTCTAATTTGTGTGTGGCACCGCCATCTTTCGGGGTTGCAAGGACGTCGGGCATTCAGGCGGAGAGCGCGAATTGTGCTGGGGCGGGATAAGCAACCAGAGGATCAACGCCCAGGTCCACCGACCAGCTCCCGCACGAAACGCCACTTCAAAACTTGCGAGTCCGCCTCTTGCGTCTCGGCTCAGTCGTCAGCGGCGTGGCTCATCTTCGTCGCCGTATCGTTCTCGCAGCCGACGGTTCTCTTCTTCCAGTTCCCGAACCCGAGTGCCCTTCTTCGAGCCCATCAAGACCACCACCAACACGGCCACGCCTCCGGCGCCAAGCAGACCCAACAGGATAATTTCCTGCCCACCAAGTCCGAACATCCGAACGCCTCCGCGTTTGCCACTCCGAGCACCGCCGACGCAACCACCGTCAACGTAACCTATTCCCACCAGGGTTCAAGCAACTTTGCCAGCGTCTGAATCCGCAGCAAAAAGCTCTGCAACTCGATGCGGAGCCACAAACAAGATGCTAAACCCTTCGGCTGTGCAAATTTGAGACAGCCGCGACCGTGCCGGCTGTGCTTGGCGACGCCCCCGAAAGACGGTAAAAAGGAAGTGGCAGGATGCCGCATTTATTCCGCCGAACACGCCGCAGGAGTTGGCGGTTCGCCCGTTGGAGGTTCCCCCCACTATGGCGCGTCGAAGCGCCGACTCGGACACGGTCCCACGGTCAAGCACCGGCCAGCGCCGGTCCGACCGATTCCTTGCCGGGTTGCAGAACACGGAACGTGTCGTCCTCGTTTCCCACGTCAACCCCGACCCGGACGCCCTGGCCAGCATGCTTGGTCTTGCGCACCTCGTCGAAACGCGGCTCACGAAGCCGACACTCCTGACTCGCGATGGCCACATCGGCCGTGCCGAGAACCTGGCGATGGTCGAGGGGCTTCACCTCGATCTCGTTCCCGTCGAAGAAATCGACTGGCGACCCGACGACGCGGTCGTCATGGTCGATAGCCAACCCAAAACCGGCCGCCATACGTTCTCCGAGGCCATCCCGCTGTACGCGGTCCTCGATCACCACGACACGCCGGGCGACCTCGAAGGCGTCAGCTTCACCGATATTCGGGCCACCGCGGGAGCCACTTCCACGGTCGTCACGAAATATCTGATCGAGCAGGACGTTCCAATACCCGAGAAGATTGCGACTGCCTTGCTCTACGGCATCGAGACGGAAGTGACGGGCTATCCGCGTGAAGCTGGCCCCGGCGACGACGAAGCCCTGCTGTATCTGTATCCGCTTGCCGACAAAGACCTCATCGCGCAGATTCGCAACGCACGCCTTCCGCACAGCCATTTTGAAGTGCTGCTTCAAGCACTGCAAAGCTCCTTCATCTACGACCGGCTTATCATCAGTTGGGTCGATGACCTTCCGCAGCCGGAACAGGCTGCTGAGGTGGTCGATTTCATGATTCGCTTCGAGAAGGTGGACTGGGCGGTGTGTGCTGGCATCTGTGGCGACAAACTGATTTTGTCGCTGCGTGCGGCGATTGAACACGCGGCCGGCGGCGAACTGCTGCGGCAGGTCGTGGGCAAACTCGGACGTGCGGGCGGCCACGAACGACGCGCCGGCGGTTGTATTCCGCTGTCGAGTACGTCGAAGTCGGCGGTGGACGAGTTGCAGTCGGAGTTACGCCGTCGATTCTTGAAGGTGTTCAAGATCGAGGATACGCGGGGTCAGCGTCTCGTGCCGCTCCGGGAAATGCTCGAAAACCTGCAATCGTGATGCGGATGAAGATGGACAAAGACAGAGCCACGGATGAACACAGATGAAACACGGATAAGACAAAAGGCAAAGAGACGAATGTGGTTTGAAACCCTGCATTGTCTTTGTTTTGTGTTATCCGTGTTTCATCTGTGTTCATCCGTGGCTGCTCCTTGTCTTGATTCGTGAGATCCGCGTGCCATCACTTCGTTCTCCGCAACCGCGGCTGATTCCCGTTCTCGATGTGATGTCGGGCGTGGTCGTGCGTGCAGTCGGTGGCCGACGCGAAGAGTATCGGCCTATCGAAAGCCGCATGATGCTCTCAACGCATCCGGTGCAGGTCGCTGCCAATCTGTTGGGCCTCACCGGAGCGTCGGAACTTTACGTCGCGGACCTCGACGCCATCCGTGGCGGTCGGGAGTTGTCACCGCGAGTCGAACGCCTCTTCCGCGAATTCAACTCACCCTTCTGGATCGACATCGGCATCAACTCGCTGCGACCAGCAACGCTGCTGCCAGATTCCCCGCACGTCTGGCCTGTAGTCGGATTGGAAACCGCGTCGGAACCCCGACATCTCACCGAAACGCTTGCGGCGAGCGGTTCGCGACGAGTTGCTTTTTCGCTCGATCTGAAGGGCGGGAAACTCCTCGGCAAGTGGGCGGATTGGGGCGTCGAGAATGAGCGAGACGCGCTCGGGTTGGCACGTCGAGTCGTGGAACTTGGCGTTCACACGCTGATCGTGCTCGACCTAGCACGGGTCGGCACCGGCACGGGGTGCGGCACCGAACCGCTCCTGCGTGCGATTCGTGATGAGTTTCCGGATGTCGAGTTGATCGCGGGCGGCGGCGTGCGAACGTGGGCCGACATCGACCGACTTGGCGAAGCCGGTGCGAACGCGGTGCTGGTGGCGTCCGCACTGCACGACGGAACGATTACTTTCCCGCGTCCTTCGTAGCAGCGTCTTCCATCGCTCCGACTTTCTTCAGCGCATCGCCTGCAATGCGATACTCAACCCACTCATTCATTGCGGTCGCGCCGAGTGATTCGTAGAAGCGAATGCCAGGCTCGTTCCACTTCAGCACGACCCACCGAACCATGCCGCAACCGCGTTCCACGGCCAGCTTCGCCAGCGCCGCGAGCAGCGATTTGCCGTACCCTTTGCCGCGATGTTCGGGCATTACGAACAGGTCTTCGAGATACATTCCCGGCTTGCCCTGGAATGTGGAATAGTTGTGGAAATACAGGGCGAAGCCGACGACCTCGCCTTCGTCTTCGGCGAGCAGCACTTCGGCGTATCGTCGTTCGCCGAAGAGGTGCTCGCGGAGTTTCACTTCATCGAACACAACGCGGTCGCTGAGTCGTTCGTATGCCGCGAGGGCGCGGATGAGGCGGGCAATGGTTGGGACATCATCGGACGTAGCAGGTCGAATCATTTCCGTTGCACCAGGTATTCGAGCAGGTCGGCCGCTTCCTGCGGGAGCAATCCGCTCATCTGTCCGTCGGGCATCAACGACAGCCGTGACGGTCGCACGGACTCAACGTTCGCGGCATCGAGAATGATTTCCTTGTTCTCGGCGTCACGGAGCACGACTTGCTTCTCATCGCGTTTTACGAGTAGGCCGGTGAACGTCTTCTCGTCCTTTGTTTGAACGAGGTAGGCAGCGAATTGCGGTTCGACACGCACGGACGGTTGCAGCAGGCTTTCGAGCAGTTCAGCGCGAGTGCGTGTCTTGCCGATGGCCGTGAGATCAGGCCCGAGTGACACCCCCTTGTCACCGACCTTGTGACAGTTCGCGCACTTCATGTCTTTGTTGTTGAAGATCGCTTCGCCCTTGGCTGAGTCGCCAGTGAGCGTGAGAATCGACTGCGGCCGAGGATTCGACCCGAGCTTGCGTCCTCTGGGGTCGGGCGGCAGATACCCCTCGAAGAGATCGCGAATTAACCCGGGTTCGAGTTTCTCGGCACCACTCCGAAGTTTGTTGCCAATAGGATCGCCGCGTTCCGTGAAACGACCCGAGGCCAACGCACGAGCGAACGGCCACGCATTCGAAATCGATGTGAATGCGGTATCGAGATCGGCTTTGCCGGGTCTCGCGAGTTGCCAAGGTTTCGGTGGCGTGGCGAGGGAACTGATCCATGTGGCCATCAAATCGAGTCCCCGACCGTCCGGATGCTCCGACCCTAGATGAGGCATTCGACCCCGCCCAAACTTCGCCATGCGATAGAAGAGGACACTGCGGTAAGGCTCGCCAGGAGCAATTAGCCGCCCATTGGTAATACCGAAATCGCCCTGCTTGGGAATCACGTCCAACAAGCCCGTTTCTTTAAGCGGTCGCGACGCATCCAACTCCAGCACGACTTGCCCTCCGCCACCGCCAAAGCGATGGCAGTGTGAACAGTTGACGTGCAGGTAACTCCGCGCGGCGGCGGTGGTGTCCTTATTCCACCCACCAACGAGAGCGGGCTCTTTGGCCGCGCCCGCGTCGTCGAACGCCGGGAGTGGCTGGCCTCCTGCCGAAATCCGTTGAACGACGCCCGCGGCGGTGAGTGCGACGAGTTGATTTTGATCCGAGAGGTTGTTCCCAAAATGAGCGCCGTTCAGTTGGCGAGGGTTGAATGCGAGCGTGTACTCGGACCAAGCGTTGTGACATGTCATGCACTGTGTGCGGCTGTGAACCGTCCAGACCTGCTCGCGCGTCCCACTGGGAATGGAATCTCCCTCTCGGTCGTGACTCAGGCTCGTGGCAACCGTGAACACCTTCTCAGCACCATCCGGGGGAGCGAGTTCGGCATCAGTCTGATCGTCGCTCCAGAGGTAGGTGTACCCCCGCCAGTCCTCGCCGTCATAGTGCAGAATTTGCGTCTCGATTCGCTTTCGAACTTGGGCCTTCCCAATGGCGACATCAAGCAAGTTGGTCTTCACGAGGACGGCGTCTTTCGGAAACTGCATCTGGAAGTTATGCCAGTCCACCTGTCCCGGGAGCGGTCGCGGCTTCTCGAACAGCGTCACGGAGGTTGTGCCAGGCAGCGCGAGGAAGTAGTCCGCCCAGGCTCCGTCCTGCCACTGCCGAACGTTCGGACGGAAGTGAATGACGCCATCTGCCGTCTCGTATTTCTTCACGTCCTTGAACAGTCCGGTTTCACTGAGCTTCGTCGGGAACTTTGTGTTCAACCCCTTCGCGTCGTTGTGGTCGAGCGTGTACATGAAGCCGGTGTCGTAGTCGAGGTAGTACAGCTCGCCCGCGTTGTCCTCGCCGAACGCCACCACTCGCACGCTCGGCTTCACGATCTCCGGCATCTCCTTCACGCGGCCATTCTCGAAACGTGCCGCCCAGATACGCCGCGTCTCCCAGTCGCCGAATATGTACGCCCCCACCAGTTCTGGGAACTTCTTGCCGCGATAGACGTAACCGCCAGTGATGCTCGCCGCGATCGTGTGCGGCAACTCAATCGTCGGCGCGAGAATCGGCGTTGGGCCGATCTTCTGATTCGGCTTCGCCGCCTGTCGCCCCTCCGTGATGCTCCAACCGTAGTTGCCACCCTTCTGCACCTTCTGCACCATCTCCCACGCTTCCCAACCGACGTCGCCAACCCACAGGTCGCCGGTCTGACGGTCGAAGCTCATTCGCCACGGATTGCGGAAACCGAACGCCCAGATTTCTGCTCGTGTGCCGCCATCCTTAATGCCCACGAACGGATTGTCCTTCGGCACTGCGTAGTTCTTCTCAGGGTCGCGCTTATCGACGTCAATTCGCAGTACCGACGAGAGCAGATCCGAGCAGTCCTGCCCAGTGTTCAGCGGATCGGGCGGGTTCGGCCCGCGACCGTCGCCGCTGGAGATGTAGAGCATGCCGTCGGGACCGAAATGCAGGTCGCCGCCGTTGTGACCGCCACCCTGCCACGTGATGACGATTTCTTCGCTCGCGGGGTCGATGCGAGGTGGGTTCGTCTTGGTGACTGTGAAGCGTGACACTCGTGTGCCATCGGGGAGATAGCCGTTCTTGGGGTCTTTCGCGTTCAGCACGTAGCAGACGTAGCAGTAGCGGTTCTCTTCGAATTTCGGGTGAAACACCAATCCGTACAGATCACCGGTGCCGCTCGCGGCGGGCGTCTTGTCGAGCGTCTTGATTCCATTTCGCACATCGAAAAAGAGGTACGCCTTCTCGTCGGCACCGGGCTTGATGGAGTACAACTTGCCGTCTTGCTCGCCGATGAACAGCCGATCTGAGCCCGGACAACGAGCGATCAGCAGCGGATGGTTGAACTTCACCTCGGGGAAGACGCGAACCGATTTGAACTTCGGCGGCGGTTCCGGCGAACCGGTGATCTTCGACGTGGTCCAGGGGACGCGCTTCGCTTCGACCTTGGACTTGGGGGCGGGTTTGGGATCGTCAGCGCGGCTGCCGAGGAGCAGTGCGGAAAACGCGAGGACGATGGCGACAATGCGGGCCGTCATGGTGATGTTCCCGTGTGGGGAAGGTGACCGTGGCCGGCGATTATAACACAGCCGAGAACCGAATAATTCCGCGAACCTGCCGCGGCTTGCTGTGTCTATGCTTGCGAACACTGCGAGCGAATCGCAACCCACACGACGGGCTTACAAACACGTTCCCCTCATAAGGGAGTGGCAACAGGTTCGACTCCTGTCCCCTCGACTCACGGGGGGTAGCTCAACGGTAGAGCACTCAGTGATACTAGCTTGCCGGACTTGTGCGGTTCGCTCGCAGTGTTCATCGCCATCATTTCTTGCTTCGCGGGGCTTGTCATGTCTCGCAATCGGTTGCCATTCGCACGAGCTGTCTTCACGCCTCGTTATCACGTCGAAAATCTGCCGACGGGCAGCACCATCATTGACGTCAGCAGTTACGCCCCGGAACCATACTGCACGCTCAGCCCGATGTGGGTTCACGGCGACATTCCCGTTCCCGGCATGACTGGCACCACATCCGACACGGTTGAAGGTGTGTGGCAGGGTTTGAAGGTGATTCGCGGCGAGATCGCTCCGCGTTACTTTCACGGACACGGAGCGAAACGCGGCGGCAAGCCGTCGGGTCATCGCTTCGGCAAGAAGCTGTTGGGCATCGTGGAGGCTCGCCGCCTGATCTACATTCCGACTTACGAGTGGATGCTGACTCACTGCATCGCGTCGGAGTTGCTGGAGGGCATGATTGAAACGGCGTTGTCGGGCGTGACGCAGTACATTCACGATGTCGGCGACAGTGGCGACATCAACGACGCGAACCAACCGCTCGCCCACGCCGCCGTGCTGGTGCAGTACATCAACCGGATGTGCTTGACCAGGAACACGCGAAGCAGGGATGATTGACCATTGCTGTTGCATTGTTCGCGGAGGACGCTTCATGAAGGAGGAGAAGGCATTCTTGGCTGCAATCCGAGCGGCACCTGACGACAACACAGTGTTGCTGGTGTACGCCGATTGGCTCGAAGAACGTGACGATCCTCGGGGCGAATACGCTCGGCTGCTGGCAACCGTACGGCAGCATCTCGGTAGCGATCTCGATGCCATCCTTCCGATCCTTGGCCGGTACATCGAACTTGAGTGCAAACTGCCCGTGGATTGGATGTATCGCGTGAACGGGAAGAAGTTCGACCGATCTAATTTCCACAGCAACTCTCCGTTCTTCTGGCGAATCGTGAACGCCACCAATCAGAGCCTGCGCAATCTTCGTCGGGTGCTGGAGGCATTGCCAGAGTTTCCACTCTCGGTTTACCACGAAACTTTCGGCGGGGCTGCTGCGGAAGTTAACCCGTGCTATCGGGAAGAATACTCCCCCTATCTGACGACAGGATGCTCAGGGGACCACGGGGCTGACTTCTCGGCCTGGGTCGTGATGCAGGGCTCGGAGTTTCACTCCCAAGTCGCAACCGAACACGCACGCATCAACGAATTCCTCCAGACGTACGACGATGCATTCCGAGAGACTCGCCGGCTCGAAAGGCGACACCTGACAAAGAAAGGCAAGCGGCGTGCAGCATCATCTGAGGACGAGGAAGCCGATCGTCTCGCGTATCGCACCGCAAGGGGGGACTGGCTCGCGAGAGAAGTATACGAGGCGAGATTCGGACACGAGCCATCGTGGTAAAGACCACGAAAAACAGCCGCCCCGGTGGGGCGGCAGCTACACATCAACGACATTCACATCGCGTCACTTCGAGTCACTGCGGAACTGCAACAGACCCATGCCCTCCGGTCGCGGCGTGTCGTCCGCGGGGCCGTTCCACGACTGAATCCCCTTCCCCGGAATCACACGCGACACATTCGCCGCCCACGTTCGGCCGTGTGCCGGGCGATCGCTCGTCAGCTCCACCAGCGGAATCGCAATCTCGGCTGTCCAGCCTGTCTCGGTCGCGTTGAACGCCGCGAAGTACTTCGGATTCCAGGTCTTGTCGCCCCAGCAGTCCTCGGCCAAGCAGCCACGATGATCCACCTGGAAGCGATAGTACGTCTGATAGTCACGGTCCAAATCGAGCAAGATGTCGACGCGGTCGTGACCGGTCATGTCCGCGTCACGGGTTCGCTTCGTCACAGGCTCCACCTTCATGCCGGTCGGATGCGCACACGACACCGAGATGTACAGGAACGCATCGTCGTAAGCGAACTTCGTCTCCGTCTTGAACTCGCTCGCGAACGCCTTCTTCTCGTCAGCCTTCGCATCGTCCGACGCCAACGATGCCAATGCCAACGGCTTCACGTCCTGCCAGCATGCATCGTCGAGTTTGCCGTCGAGCAGTGGCCGCGTTTCCGTGTGACGGGCGTAACCCAACCCCTTCGGCGGCACCGCGATCATGCCGCGATCCGTCATCCACAGTTCGGCCGCGAGGCAGTCACGCCAGGCATCCTGACCGGGTGCGGCGGTCGCGGCTCCCGGCGTGTTCTTGAAGTAGTCGCGAACGAACGTGATCGCGTCGTTGTGCCGACCGACTTGCCGGCGTGCAGCCAGGAAGCAGAGCCACGAAGCTGGGTCACGCGAATGCACCGGACCGAACGCCATCAGCTTCGGTTCGAGATCGAGACACGACTGGTGCCAGCGCAGAATCGCCTCGGGACTGTATACGCGGTACACGTCTTCCTGAACCACCGGCTTCGACATGCCCGATGATGTGCCGCTCGCCTGCACGAGCTTCCCGCCCGCACCGGGCAGCGTCTCAAAGGTCACGTTCTTGAGCAGATACTTCTGCTGAATCTCGGTGCGTCGCCGGGCCTCGCTGCTGGCGTAGAAGCGGGTCAGCCAGCGGAACGCTTCGATGGCCAGCGGATGACCGGGGTAGTTTGTCGCAAGCAAGCCATACACTTCGCGAGCCTCGGTCCACTTACCGTCACGAGCAAGGCGATTGGCCACTGCGAACGCCGTGCGAGCAGCCGTGTCGTCGGGCATCTTCTTCAGTTCGACGCCGAGCAAACCCAGAACTTTGTCGGCTCCCGCAAGCTCGGCATCCGTGACTGTCGCCAGCGTTTCCAGGCGTCGCCTTGACTGTGCCGCCTTCTTCTTTTCTTCCATGCCTTCGACATCGGGGACCACCGTTGACTCGGGCCGACGAGCAGCGCCGCCGCGAGCCAACAAGATGCCCTGCATGAGATCGGCGTGCTTGTCGGCGCCTTCGAGTCGGTGAGCGATCAGCGTGAAACATCGGCGATCGACCACCGCCGTGTCGTCGGCGAGAACGCGAATGGCAGGTTCGGCGTAGTCCTTCGGCGAATCCGCGAGAGCTGTCGAGTAGATCGACTGATCGAGCAGCACCGGAGCGCCCTTCACCTGCGTGAGTGCGTAGAGCTTCTTCGCGGTCCATGGCTTCAAACCAAGAGTCGTGATCTGTTCAGGGAACGCATTCGGATCGGCGGCTTTCGCGAATGCTTCCTTCGCCATGTGCAACGCCAGCACATCCGCGGACGATCCATTCTCGACGACGAGATCCGCGAGAATCACCTCGGGTTGCCATGTGCGAATCGCACACACCGCTTGTCGAAGGAGATGTTCGGTCGCTTTGCCGTCGTGCTTACGATCCCACGACGCCATCAGTTCACGCGGCGGAAGCCCTGCCGTGTGAGCCGCGATTGGGAATGCCCAGTTCACATCACCGGTCGCGCCACCTGCAAGCCGCATGGCATTCCGCAGACGGGCTGCGTCGCTGGCTCGCTTCGGATTAGCCGTCGCGGGGTCAGCACACATCAACGCGACTGCCGCGCACAGGTAGCCTTCGCCGAGACCAAGCGTTGAAATCACATCGAGCGGCACAGCGCGATGCGTCGCGTTCAGGCTCAGCACAGCGGCTCGTTGACCGCCGGCCCGCAGAGCCTTCCACGTCTTGCCGCCGTCGGTGGTGCCGAAGATGCAGCCGAGTTCGCCTACGAGGAAACCGACCTTATCATTCAAGAACGACATGCCGTTGATCGGCACCGACAGTTCGGTCTTCTGCACTTCCCATGTCTTGCCGGCGTCGGCACTATGAAGCACGAAGCCGCCGGGTTTGCCAGCCACCCACACATGCTTGCCAACCGCCGCGACCGCCTTGAAGTCGCACGATGCCAGCGCCGCTGGCGGCAGCCCGAGGTTCACGAAGCCCCACGATTTCTCGACGTCGGATGATGTCAGCACCGCTCCGCCGTCGCACGCCGCGAATGCTGCTGAATCGCCGATCGCGATGGCGTTGACCGAGCGACCGCCAAGAGGGTCGGCGTCAGCCGCGACGAATTGGAACGGACCGAACGGCTGCGCTTCCTTCGAGGCATCGCCTTTCACGGGTGGTGTCCACACGACTTCGGACTTCAACCTGCCGAGCGTGCCCCAGGCTCCGCCCACGAACTGCGAACCGCGTTGGTCGACACACCGCACGCTCGCCAGTCGCGGACCTTTGATCGCTGCCCACGACTTGCCGGCGTCGTTGGTCAGGAACATGCCGCTGGGGAACGCATCGCTGCCGTCGCCGTAGACGATGCCGGAATTCTCGTTGAAGAAGCGAACCGCGTTTAGCCCCGGCAGTACGTTGATGCCGACCTCTTCCCATTTGATGCCGCCATCGGTGGTGCGAAGCATCACGCCAACGGAACCCGCCCCGCATGGCGATTCCACCCGACCGACAGCCCAACCGGTGTACGGCGTCAGGAAATGCACGCCTCGCAAGCTGGCGCGAGTGCCGGTCTTCTGGCGTTCCCAGGATTTGCCGCCGTCCATTGAGTGCCAGACAACGCCGTCGTCGCCAACTGCCCAGCCTTCGTTCTCGTCGATGAACTGCACGGCATGAACGCCCGCGTCGGCGAACGGAACCGCCGGCTGAGCGAAGGTGGGTGTTGTCGTGGCGAACAGGACCGCCGCAATGAGGGGGAACCGCAGATGTCGCATGCCATCTCCTCGGGGACGCCAATCCCCACCCTGGCAATGGGCGGGTTTTGAGGGATGGGCTAATAGGGGAAGACTGCAAAAAGTACCAGCCGAGTTTCAGAAGTGATCCTGGTGAGTTACGGCAATTGCAAGTTTCACATTGCGTGAAGCAACCAAGACCCAGGCCGTTGGCCTGGGCTGAGGAAGATCGGTCCTTCAGACCTCAAAATCCGGTGATGTCTTTGCGGTCTGAAGGACCGCGTTCCCTCAGCCCAGGCCAACGGCCTGGGTTCCGGTGGGAACCAACTGACGTCCCCCGCTCGCCCTGAAACGCAAGAAGCCTCGTTCGTGAACGAGGCTTCGTGGCAGTTGCTTGCCGATCACTTTCGCCGTCGGAGAGTTCGACTCGCGGCAAGCGTGCCCAACCCGATCATCGCGCCCAGGATCGTTCCAGGCTCCGGCGTTGGCTCCACAGGGGGCACATCAATCGGTGGTGTGACCGGGGGCGGTTTGTGCTTGTGCTTGTGATGCTCCGGCGGGTTCCCAGGCTTGCCCTTGTCCGGAGGATTGATGATCGTCTTCTCCGGTGGGCCGTACCAATAGAACGCCCCAACCGGACCGGCGGCGGCCGCCAGCACCGCGATTGCGGCCGCCCCAAACCAGTGAATGACGCCTCGGCTTCGCATTCTTCAAATACCCCAATCGACGCTGTCGCATCGGTCTTCAACGTCTGACTCATTCCACAATGCCGCACCTGTGTCAACCACGGCTTTCGCCATCAGAGTCTGGGTAATCTGGGAAGCCTCTGCGAAAAATACCTGTTCCAACGATTCGAGAAACCTTGCGGATCGTGACGCCAATCGGCCGAAACAAGCTGAAGTCGCTCTTGTGCGCGAGGCGGGGTGTATGAAACGCTTCCGGGTTAAACTGATCGGTTTTGGGTGTGCGGTGCTGGCCGGTACTGCGGTCGGAGCCGACGGTCCGTGGCAACCAGCTGCCCAACCGACGACCGCCGCTCGGGTAACTCCGGCGACGACGCCCGAAAGCCCTGCCGTCGCGGTTCAGCCCGTGATGCCAGTTCCGAGCGTGTCGTTGCCAGCGCCGACACCAGCAGTCTCACCGAGTCAACCCGCGTGGCAACCGATCACGCCGCGAGTCGGGTTGGCGATGCCGGAGCCGCGCGCCACGATTCCCGCACCAACTCGAACGCTACCGCAACCGGGCGGCGTGGAATCTGCCGCTCCCGCGATGACGCTCCCGATTCCAGGTGCAGATGAAACACCACGCTTCCGCTCCGTGCAAGACCAACCTGAGAAGATGCAGCAGCCAACGCCGCCGCCTCGTGAGTTCTTCCAGCCACCGAAACCGCTGGAAATGATCCCGCCCGAGTTGCCCGGCGGTCCGCAACAGATGCTTCCGCAGCCGACGCCGCTGAACCAGCCCACACAACCGGGCGATGGCGAACTGCCTGTCGCGCCTGCGGATCTGATGGTTCCCGCTGGTGCCACGGTGCCCGGTCAGCGTGGAACGTTTGGCTCGAAACCGATCAACATCTCGCGTGACTTCCCGACGTTCTTCGCCGACGGATTTCGCGAGAAACTGAACCTCCGTCAACCGGGTGGCCCCGCTGGCTATTACGGCACCAACAACCGCGGCTTCGTGCAGGCCGAATATCTGTTGTGGTGGGCGTCGCCGTTGAACATCCCGCTGCTCGGCACCACGAACACGCAAGGCGGCTTCGGCTTCCTTGGCGAGCCGGGCACGGCACCGATCATCGGACCCGGCCAGATCATCAGTCCGTTCCGCAACGGTTTCCGTGTTCGTGCGGGAACGTGGCTGGGCGAAGGCAGCGGATGTGGCATCGACGGCAGCTTCTTCTACCTCGCGAAGAAGACAAACGACATCGCCTTCACCTCGGATCAGTTCGGGATCATTACGCGGCCGGTGTTCAGCCCGAATCCGCTTCCGGGTGGTGGCGTGATTGGCAACACGGGCGAAGCGGTGACGGTTCCGGGCATCCTCACGGGAGGGCTTACGGTTCATGCCGAGAGCGTGATCTACGGCTTCGACGCGAACATTCGCAAGTGCCTGCACACCTGCTGCGACTCACACGCGGAGTGGTTCTTCGGCTACCGAAACGTGGACATGCAGGAATCGGTTTCGATCACGGAAAACATCAACGTGATCGGTGTGGGTGCGGGTCGCGTGTCGATCACGGACCCCATCGGAAGCGTGGTTGTCGTGCGTGACACATTCGCGACGAACAACTACTTCAACGGTGCGCAGATCGGCGGTCTGTATGAACGCAACTGGGGCCGGTTCACGGTCACAGGTCGCGGATCGGTGGCGCTCGGTGTGACGCATCAAGAAGTAAACATCGAAGGCTTCCAAATTCGGACGCAGCCCGGCAAGGCACCGATGACCTTCCGTGGCGGCTTGCTCGCGGCTGGTCCGAACCTCGGCAACTTCTCGCGTGATGAGTTCTCGGTGGTTCCTGAACTGACGGTGAACATGGGCTATCGTGTGACTTCGGGCGTGCGGCTGTATGCGGGGTACAACCTGCTGTACTGGTCGAACGTGGTGCGGCCTGGCGATCAGATTGATGGCGTGGTGGATCTCTCGAACGTCCCGAACGCGCCTGCCGTGACGCCGTCGGGTTTGGCGAGACCAACTGTGCCGTTCCGTCAGTCGAACATGTGGATTTCGGGCGTGCAGTTCGGAGCCGAGTTCCGGTGGTGAGTGGGTTTTTGGTATTCGCCGCTTGCGGCGTAGCGCTCTCTCAATCGCTACGCCGCAAGCGGCGAATACCTCTAAACTAGTTGCGTACCACTCTCCACATGGGACGCACAACATGGACCGGATCACTTCGGGTGCCGATTACCTCTTCGATATGCGGGTCAACAAACGACAGGTCGCGGCGTTGCCCGAGGACGTGCGGCCGCACTCGCTTGCCGGCGGGTATCAGGTTCAAGAACTGCTCGTGCGGAAGTTGCTCGAACGCGGCAACGGCAAACCCATCGGCTACAAGATCGCCTGCACGAGCGTCCTCGCGCAGAAGGCTCTCGGCGTCGATGCGCCGTTCTTTGGCGTGCTGATGTCGCACTCGACGCATCGCAGTGGCGTCACGGTGCCGGGCACGGATTTCGTTGTCCGATGTGTCGAAGCCGAGTTCGGTTTCGTGATGTCGGAAGATGTGTGGTCGGGAATAACTTACACGCCCGAGACGATCAAGCCGTTCATCGGAGCAGTGATTCCGAGCATTGAGATTGTCGATCACCGTTACCACGACTGGAAGACTGTCGGGGCACCGTCGTTGCTCGCGGACAATGCCATTCACGGATGTTGGGTTGAGGGTGAACCGAACACGAACTGGCACAGCATCGACTTCGCGAAGCACCCGACATCATTGATCGTGAATCGCGACAAGACGTTTCCGGGCACCGGAGCTGCCGTGCTCGGCAATCCGCTGAACGTGGTCGCGTGGCTGGCGAACGAGTTGCCGAAATTCGGAAGGCGACTGAGTCGCGGCGACAAGATCACGACGGGCTTAACAACGGATGTGTATCTCGCGAATCCTGGCGATCATCTCGCTGCGGACTTCGGAACGCTGGGCCGCGTTGAGATGACCTTCGCCTAACTTCCGCGGCGCTTGCTGTTCTTGCGAATGATACGCGGCGACTTCCCATAACTCGGCACTTCTTCCGCGACCGGTTCGGCTTGCTTCGGCTGCGTCTCCGCGAGCCGAAGGTCGAGCATCCGACGCGGAATGTCCACCCGTGCCACTTGCACCTTCACGCGATCACCGAGCCGGAATTTGCGTTTGGTGCGGCGACCCTCCAGCGAGTGTCCCGTCTCGTCGTACCAGTAGTAATCGTCAACCAGCGATGAGATGTGAACCAACCCCTCGGCAGGGATTCGCTCGGCTTGGGCGAAGAAACCATAATCCGCGACGCCCGTAATCACCGCGTCGAACTTCTCGCCGAGTTTCCCGCTGAGATACGTCAGGATCTTCAGCTTCACCAACTCGCGCTCGGCTGTTTCGGCCCGGCGTTCGCGCTTCGAGCAGTGTTCGCCGAGTGCCATGAGATCTGACATGTCCGCCGACGCGGTGCCTTCGCGAATCCAGCGATCGAGCAGTCTGTGGACCTGCAAGTCTGGATAACGCCGAATCGGCGACGTGAAGTGACAGTAATCCTGGCTCGCGAGTGCGTAGTGTTCGTCTTGCACCGGCGAGTAAGTTGCTTGCTTCAGACTTCGCAACAGCGCGAAGTGGATCGCCGCACGCTCTGGCTTCTCGGCCGTTTCGTTCAGCACTCGCTGCAACTCGAAACGATCTTGTGGCCGCTTGATGTGGTAGCCGAGCAGGTCCGTGAACTGTGCGAATGCTTCGAGCTTGTCCTCGGCGGGTGCAGGGTGAACGCGACGCAAGAACGGCACCTCGTACTTGGTGAAGTGTTCCGCGACAGCCTCGTTCGCCGCGAGCATGAACTCCTCAATGATCTGATGGCTCAGGTTGTGTTCCGCGAAGTGCGCCCCGGAAACGCGGCCGTTGTCATCGTATTCCAGCACCGCCTCGGGCATCTCCAGTTCCAGCGACCCACGCTTGAACCGCTTCTTGCGAAGGAGCAACGCCAGGTCACGCATTCGGCGAATCATCGAGACGATTTCGGGGGCAACCCCGTCTTTGCCCTCTCCCCTTGCGGGAGAGGGTGGCGAGTCTTCGAGCCGGGTGAGGGGTAAAGCTCCAACATCAGTTGAGGCTTCACCCCTCACCCGCTCGCTTCGCGAGCTGCCCTCTCCCGCAAGGGGAGAGGGCGAAGACCCACCGCTCGCCAAATCATTCAGCACCGCCTGCACTTCGTCGTATGTGAATCGCTTGCGATTGCGGATCACGCCGTTCGCGAATCGGACGTGCCCCTTCTGCAAGCTAGGAGTGAACTCCATTTGCACCGTCTTGACGTACCGCAGCTTCGCCTCCTGCAACGACGCTAATCCGTTGGAGATCACCTCCGGGAACATCGGAATGACCTTCTGCGGCAGGTACACACTCGTCGCACGCTTGCGAGCCTCGACATCGAGTGCCCCACCAAGTTTCACGAACGCACCGACATCCGCGATGTGAACCGTCAGCACCCAGTGCTTCGTTTTCGGGTCGATGGTCACCGTCACCGCGTCGTCGAAATCCTTCGCATCAGGCGGGTCAATGGTTATCACTAACTCTTGCGTGAAGTCCTCGCGGCCAGCGATATCGCCATCGCCGAACTGACTCGCGACCTGTCGCGCTTCTGCGAGTGCTGATTCCGGGAACGCCTCAGGCAAGCCGAATGCACGAATCACTGAAATCGTATCGACGCCGGGATCGCCGTTCGCCCCGAGCACTTCCGTGATGACGCCTTCGCCGCGCTTGTCCTGCCCCGGGAATCGCAGCATCTCAATCACAACTTTGTCTTGCGGCTTCGCCCCCTTTGCCCCAGGATCACCCACGGAAATGCTGTGCGAGAACACGGTGCCATCGACGCGAACGAGCGCTTCACCGTCGCGCTCGAAGTAAGTGCCCACGAATGTTCGCGTGGCTCGTTCCAGAACGCGGACGATCTCACCCGCGGCATCCTTGATGTGCGAAGCGGCCCGCGTAATGCGAACGAGAACTTCGTCGCCGGTCGCAGCATCGAGTCCGTTGTCTTCGCGGATGTAAACGTCCGCCTTCATCGTTCCGTCAACCGTGTGCGGTCGAACGAATCCGTGGCCGGCTTGCGCGCGGCGATAGATGCCGGTAACGGTGCCGTGCGGGTCGGCGGCGCGGATGGTCTGGTTGCGGCCGACGGCTAATCGGCCCGTGCGAACCAGTTCGCGCAGAGTCTTGCGGAACTCGGGATACTGCCCATCGTCGAGATTGAGGCGCTTGAAGAGTGGCTTCGCCTTGATGGGCGTGTAGCTGTGTGCGGTGGTAGCGTGCAGGATTCGCGAAAGTAAGTCGGTCATGAAGTCTTCTCAGCGGGGGCGAGCCCCCATTTGAATGAGAAGGTGGCCTGCCGAGTTCTCATTCACCCAATGCTCATCGGCTCAAGAGAATGACGCATGCACTCCGCTTGAGGTTCGCGGCCATCCCATTGTTCGCATCGACTGCGGAATCGGCAAATCCCGCGCGGGCGGTCAGCCCTTTCGAAGGTCTTCACGCCAAGTTCATCAGAGATTTGACTTGCGCTCCCGGATTGCTGTACGCTACAAATGGGTCGGGGTTCTTCTTGGACCGCCCGCCCCTCTCCCAGGGCGGCGTCTCCTGCGTGCATGGCAGCTCGGTGCCGTGTCCAGCGGGAATATCGAGGTCGCCATGTCCATCCGCCCCCCACATCGGCAGCACGATCGCCTGGATTTTTGGGCGTTCGGGACCGTCAGCCGATTTCCGCGACGCTTCAAGGTCGTCCTTCACCGGACCGCCGAGAAGAATTTGCTGTTCGTCGCAAAAGTTGTCATGGAACTCACGAAATTCGGAACGGCTGAAGCCGAGCACCGAATGTGGGAAGTGCATCACGGGGGACGCTCCCTTGTGGTGGTTACGCACCTGGAGCGAGCAGAATTGTTCGTCGAACAGTTCGCCGATCGCGGACTCGCAGCCACGATCGAACCGGAGTGACGCTTATTGAGCCGTCGCCCTAACGGGGTGGCGATCATCACGATAACACCGCCCCGATGAGGCGGTGGCTACACTTTATTTGCTGTCAAATCAGCCACATTGCGGCAAATACTCGCCTAAATTCCCACGAAATTGCCCGTCGCCACTCGCAATTGACCAGATTCCGGACTCTGCGTATGGTCCCGCGACTTGTCGGAACTATCAGGGCGTGTGGCCCGGAGCCGACGCAGGCCGTGAAGGTGGCGGATGTCACTGCGGAGTTGGGCAATCCGAGGACTGATCTTGACTGGGGTGGCGTCGCTCGCCGTCCTGGGCTGGCTCGCGCGCTCCTGGGTTAGCCCCGAACGCATCCGTTCGCAGGTGATCGCCAACCTTTCCGAGCAGTTTGAAGGCGTCGATGTTCACGTCGGCGATGCCCGCTTGCGGCTCTTCGGCGGCATCGCGGTCACCGATGTGCGGCTCACTCGCCAGGGAGCCGAGACGCCGTTTCTCACTGTGCCGACGGGCGTGCTCTCTCACGACAAGGAACAGTTGAATCGCGGTCGGCTCGTCGTCAAAAAGATCGAACTCGAGAATCCGGTATTCCAGATCGAACGCGGAGCCGACGGAAAGTGGAACGTCGAAGGTGTACTGAAGTCGCCCACTTCGCAGAAGCCCGCAACAGCCGATTCTCCGGTCCCGACGTTCATCGTGAAGGGTGGAACGATCCACATCACCGATAACTCACCGGACGCGTTTCCCGCGACGACACTCACCGACGCACAGTTCACACTGCTGAACGATCCGCTCACCGTGATCGCTGTGCAGGCGAAGGTTACGGCCGGTGCGTTCGGGCAGGTTTCGATTCGGGGGAAAGTCAATCGCGCCAACGGGAAGTTGTCGATTGCGGTTGAGATGCCCGAGTTCCCGCTCAGCGATGTGGCCTCACTCGCGGCAGAGAAATTCGCTCCCGCACTCGCTCCGCAAATCAAGGGACTCACGGCGACGGCTGCAGTCACGGCCGACCTTTCTTACACGCCAGATGCACCGAAGAAATGGCGGCATGATGTGCGGCTCGAAGTGAAGAACGCGAAGTACACGCACACAGATTTGCCCTGGCCCATCAACAAGATCACAGCATCAATCGGGATCAAGAACGGTCAGTTGCGGGTGGACGACGCGACCGCGCAAGTGAACGGGGCAAAAGTGAAACTTTCGCTCGAAACAAAGGACACTCTCGTCGAAACGACGGCTTATAAAACGACGAACGAAACCAAGTTCGATGAGTCGATGCGGCGTCTGGAAGAACTCCTCGAGCGGGCGGAACTGACTGTGTCTGGCGTCACGATCGACGATGAACTCGTGAAGCATCTTCCGGACCGTGCGAAGGAACATCGCCGACAGTTTTCACCCGTCGGGCAGGTGGATATCAGTTACAAGTTCAGCCGCGAGTCGAGCAGTTGGAAGCGCGAGTTCGAGGTTCGCCCGCGGCAGACGACCGCGATGTACCACAAGTTCAAATACCCCGTCACCGATGTTCGCGGATGGGTCAAACGCACCGACACGCCGAGCGGTCCGCCTGTGGTTGCCATCGACCTGATCGGTACAGCTGGCGGTCAACTCATCACCGTTAAGGGTCAAGTGGTGGGAGATGGTGCCGACCCCGGCATCAATCTGCGGATCAGCGGCGCCAACCTCGCGATGGACGAAACACTCGTCAACGCTTTCCCGCCGAAGTACGTGGAACTCGTGCGTCGATTCCGGGCTGCGGGTCGCGGAGATTTCGTGGCTGAATTCGTGCAGCAACCCGGCGTGAACCTGTGCGAAAACGAGTTCCGAGTCGATGTTCGCGATGCGAGCCTGAACCATCTTGAGGTGCCGTTTTCGCTTGAGAAAGTGAAGGGGCGGCTCGTCGTCCGCACGACGGTCACTGATCCAACACGCCCACTACGGCCGGGCGAACCGCTGGAACCGTTGCCCGATCGCGACGAAGTCGTGCTCGATGGTTTCACCGCAACTCATGCCGGGGCTGCCGTCTGGATGAACGGATCGAAGCGGTCGATTCCGAACAGCCGCGACAAGAAACTGATGCTGCACGTTGGGGCGAACAACTGCCCGCTGGATGCCGACCTCAAGGCCACGTTCGCCGCCGTGAAAGCCGATACGATCTGGACGCGATTCAAGCCCACGGGTCGAATTACGTTCTCCGCCGACGTGGAATTGCTGGACCGTGCAGGGTCGCTTCGCAGTCACGATTCGGAGAGGTTGCCCATCAACCCTGTCAGCGATTTGATGCTGACGTTTAACTTTTCCGGGCCGACGGTCACGCCGACGTTTCTGCCGTATGAGATGACCGACACGTCGGGCTACATGGAGTACAAGAACGGCTCTCTTCGGGTGGCACACGTCGCCGCGCGACACGGCCAGACTCGTCTCAAGATGTCAGCCGGAGAGATCCGATTCTCACCCGACGGCACCGTGTGGGCGAACCTCGGCGGTATTGAAGCATCGCCGTTGATTGCCGACGAAGCACTGATACGGGCGCTTCCAAGTCAGCTTGGTGCTGCGATCGAGGAGTTGAAACTCAAGGGCGGCGCGGAACTGGTGGTGAAGCATCTCGTGGTGCTCGATCCGCCTGCGGTCAACCGTGCCGTGCCGCCGGAACCCGCTCCGCTGCCCGTCGCGACGCCGATGGGGTCGGCGCCAACCGTGATCCAAACACGAGCGCAGTTCACGCCAACTGATCCAACAGTACCCGCACCATCGACAGCCGCAACCGTCTACTGGGATGCTGAACTGCGATTAGCGGGTGCATCGCTCGATACTGGTGTCGCCTGGGAACAGGTCTTTGGTGCGGTCGCGTGCCGGGGACGTTACGACGGCAACCACACCGGGCTCGTCCGCGGAGCCATCTGGCTCGACCGTGCAGTCGTGGCCCGTCAACCGGTGACTCGCTTCTCGTGCCGCGTGGCGGCCGCACCACAGCAACCCGACCCCGCGCAGCCTGGCGAGTATCTGCCCATCGAAGCGGAGTTCACGGATGTCGCTGGCGATCTGTTCCACGGCGTCCTCGGTGGTCAGGGTCGCCTGATCCTCACCGAACAGCCGCGATTCAACATCTGGCTCACCGCCACCGACGTTCAACTCGATGAGATGGCCAAGCACTACAAGATTGGGTCCGACGCTGACCTTAAGGGGATCGCGCAGGCTCAACTCTTGATCGCGAATCGCCCCGACCCGAAGACCGGTCGGCTGGTTCTCGAAGGCTCGGGCAAGATCGACGTACCAACCGGTCGCATGTACAACCTGCCGGTTCTGCTCGATCTCGTGAAGGTGCTGAAGGGCCAGGTGCCGGACAAGACCGCATTCGACGAAGCCCACGCCACGTTCCGCATTCAGGGCGACCGTATAAAGGTCGACCAGGTCGATTTGATCGGCAAGGCTCTGTGCCTGGGCGGCAGCGGAGAAATCGACATCAGCGGCGAGTACGTGAAGTTCGACTTCTATACGCTCGTCTCGCAGGTGTTGGCGCGAATGATTAACACGCCTGTGGGCGATCTGACGGCGTTCTTGAGCAAAAACTTATTCCGGATCAAGTTGACGCGAGAGAACGGCGAGTTGAAGTACAAGCCGGAAGCGGTTCCGTTAGTAACCGAACCGGCGCGAGCTGTGGCGGATCGGCTTCGTGCGCGGGCCAGCAAGATGCTCAACGGCGGCAGCACGAGCAACGGCGGTAAGTGTTCGTTGAGTGAGTCTGGGCAGCAACGGAGGGCGGCTCC
>JAIOPV010000035.1 GCA_021413735.1 Planctomycetota bacterium | reverse complement strand
GAGGTTTCGTCAGTTTCGTCACACGTCACACACGACTTCGAGCAACCGGACACGACCCCGAGACCCCCGGGAGGTTTCGTCACACACGGGCCGGGGGTTTCGTCACACACCCTGGTTTCCGAGTCGGGGGGCTTGGCCGCTGTGACGGAGGCCATCAAGGCCTGGTCCGGATCGGTGGGGTTGGATACGGAGACGACGGGGCTGGACCCCGCCCGAGACCGGGTGCGGATGCTGCAACTGGCGGTGGGCGAGGAGGTCTGCCTGATCGACCTGTTCGCGTTTGAAGACCCCACTGCGGCGTTGGCTCCCCTGTTCGCCGTACTCGCCGAGAAAGAGGTCGTCGGCCACAACGTCATCGGTTTCGACCTGCCGTTCCTCGCCCGTCTGGGGTTCGCGCCCAACGTGCCGGTGTTCGACACGGCGATCGCCTCGCGTGTGGTGTACGCCGGTGAGAACGCCGACCACGATCTTGCGGCAGTCGTTCGCCGGGAGTTGCACCGCGAACTGAACAAGGGAGAGCAGAAGAGCGATTGGTCTGCCCCAACACTGAATGCAAGCCAACTGGCGTATGCCGCAGCCGACGTCGCGGTCCTAGTGCCGCTGGCGACCGTGTTGCGGGCGAAGGCCGCCGCACGCAAGGTCGAGGCGGTGCTGGAACTCGAGATGCGGTGTGCGCTCCCCGTGTCGCGAATGGCCGCCCGTGGTGTGGGGTTCGCCACTGAACCGTGGATCGCACTCGCCGATGCCGCGGCCGAGCGGAAGAAGTCACTGGTCGTCGAGATGAACGCGCTGGCCCCGAACCCCGAGTGCCTGCCGGGGATGGAGGGTTGGAACTGGGACAGCAACACACTCGATGTTCCACAGGCGTTCGCCACCGTTGGGGTCACCCTGAAGGACACCAAGGAGGAGACACTCGCCGGTATCGAGCACCCACTGGCCCGAGCGCTGCTCGACTACCGCGAAGCCTCGAAGAAAGCGAACACCTACGGTCGCGACTGGGTGAACGAGCACGTCACGGAAGGTCGGGTGTACGCGACGTGGAACCAGTGCCAGGCGAAGACCGGTCGCATGAGCTGCAAGCAGCCCAACCTCCAGCAGATCCCACGCGACCCGTTGTACCGCAAGTGCTTCGTCGCTCGCGCGGGCCACGTCCTCGTGAAGTGCGACTTCAGCCAGATCGAGTTGCGGATCGCGGCCAAGGTCACGGGCGACAAGCGGATGCTCGCGGCCTACCGCAACTGCGATGACCTGCACACGCTCACCGCCGCTCGCTTCCTCGGCGTCAGCACCAGCGCCGTCACGAAGGAGGCAAGGCAGATGGCCAAGCCCGTCAACTTCGGCGCAATCTACGGGTTGGGTCCGCGGTCGCTGCGGCTGAAGGCGAAGTCCGAGTACGGCAAGGACATGACCGAGAAGCAGGCACAAGGGTTCCTCGACGCCTTCTTCGCGGAGTTCGCGGGCGTGCGGACCTGGCACGATCGCCTCAAACGCCACAAGGCCACGGAGGTGCGGACCCTGGGTGGTAGGCGTGTCGCGGTGGAACCCGACCAGTTCTACGGTGGGAAGGCGAACTACATCGTGCAGGGAACTGGTGGCGATGGGTTGAAACGAGCGCTGGTGCTGCTCCGGGAACGCCGGGGTGAATGCCCGAACGCCGAGCCGGTGCTGGCGGTCCACGACGAGGTCGTGCTGGAAGTTCCCGAGGGCGATGCCGAGCAGGCGAAGGCGTGGCTCGAGCGGTGCATGGTCGAGGCGATGGCACCGCTCATCGACCCCGTGCCCGTCGAGGTCGAGTCCAAGGTCGGCCGAACCTGGGGCGGCTGAACCGACGGGCCTCAGTTCACGAGCCGGGTTGCCTGTGTGCCGCCGGAGTGGGTTGCGCCGCGGCGGGTGGGGCCTGCCCCGGTGCCGCGGGCAGGGGCTTGAGGTTCACCCTCACGTCGTCCGGCGTCAGCGTGTGCGTCGAGTCGGAGACCACGTCGATCACCAACCCGATGGGACCGCGAGGACGAGGTTGCCGAAGACCCACGGGTTGAGCCGCCGCCGGATGGTGAGCTGGGCGGGCTCGTAGCCGGGGGCGACGACCTGAACCGTGTGCTCGGACTTGCGGGCCAGGGATACCGTGGCCGGTGTCGTGCCGCTCGGCTGGCCGTCCACGTACACGGTCGCGCCGGGTTGCTCCGAGACGATCGTCACCTGCTTGTCGCGTCCCCCGCCGGTTGCCACGGTCGCACAACCGACCCCGGACAGCGCAAAGCCCGCCGCCGCCGCGATCGACCCGAAATTACGCATTCCCGCCCTCGTGCCGCCCCCGGGTTCGCCCTTCCCCGAGTGCGGCCATACCAACGCCCGGCTCGACGTACAAGGCAACACGGAACTTCCCGTTCCGCCGGAACCGATGGGCACCGTTTCGCTGACGTTTGCCACGGTTGCGTTGTTCGGACTCGGGTGGGGGAAGTTGCCACCAACGAGAAGAAGCCCGCGTGCGGGCTTCCTGTGGCGAGCGGTGGCGGGTCTGGTCAGGCCGCCGGTGTCGCCGTGGGCTCGGCTGGCGTGTCCGTCGCCTCCGTGGTGTTCGTCGCGGCCTTCTTCGCCTTGCCCTTCTTCGCGGGCAGCGGTGCGGTAGCGATCGCGACAACCGGTGCGTCCTTGGCCGCGAACCGTCCGGGTGCGGTCTTGGCGAATCGGCTGGCGTCGCCCTTGGTGGTGATCTCGCGAAGGATCGCCGAGGAGAGCGTCGCGGCGGGCGTCTTGCCACCCGGGCTCGACCAGTATCCCTTGGCAGCCATCACCCCGATCAACTCGGGGCAGGTCATCGCGATTCCCTTCTCCTTCAACACCTTCGCCGCTGCGTCCAGGGCGCTCATCTTCGGTTCGCCAGCCTCGGCGGGCGTGGGCTTCGCCGCTGCCTTCTTGGCGGGCTTCTTCGCGGTGCTGGTCTTGGTCTTCGTCGCCATGCTCGTCTCCCGTGCGTGTTGGTTGCCATCGTCAGGCGGCGGGAACCACCCGCCGCGACGCCCCCGTGCGAGGGCGTTTCGGCTTCAGGTTCCGTGGATATGCTCGGCCAACCACGCCGCGAGGAAGTCCACAACCTGCTGCGTCCGGGCGTCCGCCGCCGGCACATCCAAGCCGCGGTCCCAGTTGAAGACCACTCGCTTGTCAGGCAACCGCTGGACCCACAACTTCGAGATGCGGCTGTCGCCCAACTCCCACTCGGGGTGGTCGGCGTGAGCCGCGAACACCAGCGCCTCGAACCGGTGCCCGGCGATTCGGCCGATCACCCAGGTTCCCCCTCCCGCCGCAAGAAGTGGTTGTTCGGTGAACTCCAGGTCGTCGCCGATCTCAAAGTCTGTGGGTGTCATCGTCGTTTCTCCTGCAAACCGGGGTGTTATGTTCCTCAATCGTGTGACACAATTAGTTCATTGTTGAAGTGACATCAAGTTGATTGGACGTCGAATTGAGAGATTTTTCACGAAGTGAAGGAATTCGCCCGACACTTCGTGAGGCGTTGGGGTAGTAACCAGGTAGAGAGATGTGTTGGCCCAGGAATGCGAGGTGCGACATGCTGGTGGAGATGAAGCCGATCGAGTCGATCAAGCCCTACGAGAACAACCCGCGGCTCAACGACGCCAGCGTCGATGCCGTCGCCGCGTCACTGCAAGCCTTCGGGTTCCGCCAGCCCGTTGTGGTGGACGAGGGCGACGTGATCATCGTCGGCCACACGAGGTACAAGGCCGCCAAGAAGCTCGGCATGACCACATTGCCCGTACACGTCGCACGCGGGCTGACGCCGGCACAGGCAAGGGCCTACCGCATCGCCGACAACCAGACCGCCACGCTGTCGCAGTGGGATGACGACAAGCTGGCACTCGAACTCGTGGCGTTGCAGAAGGACAACTTCGACCTGGCTCTCACCGGATTCCCCGAGGACGACATCCTCAAGATGCTCACCGCTCCTAGCGAGCCGCAGTGCGACCCCGACGACGTGCCCGAACCGCCAGCCGAACCCATCACGCAACCCGGCGACCTGTGGCTCCTCGGCAAGCACCGCCTGCTGTGCGGCGATGCGACTAAACCCGAAGATGTGGCCCTGGTGTTGGGCGATCAGCACGCAGATATGCTACTAACGGACCCGCCGTACAACGTCGCATACGAGGGCAAGACCGCCGACAGGCTCACGATCGCCAACGACTCGATGGACTCAGCGCAATACCGCACGTTCCTCGGCAACGCTCTTACGACTGCGGGGAAGCGGCTGAGACCGGGCGGAGCGTTTTACCTGTGGCACGCAGACACTGCCGGCCTCGACGTCCGAACTGCGTGTGCCGATGCGGGCCTCGCCGTGCGGCAATGTCTGGTGTGGGTGAAGTCGGTGCTGGTACCGGGCCGCCAGGATTACCAGTGGAAGCACGAACCGTGTTTGTATGGTTGGGCCGAGGGTGCCGCACACACATGGCTCTCTGACCGTGCCCAGACCACGGTCCTGGAGTTCGACAAGCCGGCACGCAACGCCGACCACCCCACGACCAAGCCCGTGGACCTGTTCGCGTACATCATCGGCAACTCCTGCAAGACGGGCGGCACCGTCCTCGACACGTTCGGAGGCAGCGGCACCACGCTCGTTGCCGCCGAGCAAACAGGACGCGCTGCGGCACTGCTCGAACTCGACCCGCGGTACGCCGACGTGATCGTTTCGCGTTACGAGTCGCTCACCGGCAAGAAGGCCGAACGGCGAAAGCCCTGACCCTTGGTGAAGAAGCAACATGGCGAAGAACCGTCGTGGGAACTTGTGTTCACGGCTCGCGAGCCTCGAACGCGATGCTGGCCTGACGCACGATGAGGGATGCCCGCAGGTGACCGTGTATCTGCCACGCAAGGACGGCGACACCCAACCGTGCGGCGTCATCTCCCAGACAGCTTGGTCGCGGATCATCCTCTACGAAGCCGAGCCGTTCGACCCGACGCTCCCTGAACGGTCGGCAGAACACCGTAAACCATGACGATCCTTGGAACAAATCTGCCATTCGGGGGCTGGCGATGCGGCTCGACAAGCGATTGGGGAAGGTAGAGCAGGCAATGCGGGCTCGACTGCCTTCCAACCAGTTCAGCGTGGTTCAGGCCATTCCCATCGCCAACGCAGGCGGACGTTCTCTGGGTCTGCACCGCGTTGGGATCAAGGGATCGACCGGCGGCGTGTTCGTCTACGACCCCGCACAGGGACGTGCCCAGTTGCCCGACGAGGAGCGAACGCGCGGTGCGTTCGTCGTCGTCTGTGAACCCGCATTGTTTGAGCCGGGTCGGGATTACGTTGGTGAATGGGGGATCTGATTCATGGCAGAGCAACGCAAAAAGAACGAGGACGCCTTGCTCCTGGCACTTGCCTGTGGAGCGACCGTCGAGGCTGCGGCCAAGCAATGCCAACTCTCCGACCGGACCATCTACCGAAGGATGAAGGAAGCCGACTTCAAGGCACGGTTGCAGGAACTGCGGACCGACATGGTTCGGCGTGCTGCGGGGATGCTCACGGCTTCTGCCAACGAAGCCGTCCGAACCCTGCTGTTGCTCCAGAAAGACTCGACACCTGCAGGAGTGCGGTTAGGTGCAGCTCGTGCAATCCTGGAAATGGGCATCAAACTCCGCGAGATGGTCGAACTGGAAACGCGAATGGACGAACTCGAGGCGTTGGTGAAGCAGCAGGAGCAAGCCGGCACGCGTGGGGCCTACCCCCCGATTCCACGCTCGATCCAGGATGTTCTCTGAGGCAGTCCCCACGTGCGAGAGGTTCACCGGAGGGCAGGCATGACGCTGGCGAAACGCATCACCACCCTCGAGCGACTGGTCCCACGGGGCAAGAAAGGACGCCCTGTGCCCGACGACCCGGTAGCGTTCGCACGCGGGCTGCTCGCTCGGCAATTCGCGCCCGCCGACATCGACCCGACTGACCCGAACCACACGGGCTGGCTCACGCGGGTGTATACCTTCCTCATCACCCTGACGCCCGAGCACCAGGCTTGGGAGAGGGAGATCGGCATCGGAGGCACGGGAATCGAACCCGTTGGGTTCGAAGCACTCGATGCGGTGATGCGGCGTGGGTAACCGGGAGCAGGTGAGGACCGACGATGCGACTCCAACACCGACTCAGGAAACTGAACGCGGCCATGCCGAAGTGTGACAGGGAGATTCAGCGGGTGGTAGTGGGCGAGTATGTTCCTGCCGAGGACGACCGTTGTCGTTTATGTGGCGGTTGTCACGTTCTCGTCATCAAGCGGAAGGTCGTCACCCGACGCGATCTCGTTGCTCGTGAGGTCCAAGTATGAGCCTCCGCTCGCGTCTGAAGATGTTGGACGTCGCAATGCCGAAGTGCAAACCGGGGATCATGTGGTTGGCTCGTCCGGATCACGTCCCGAGCGAACCGGACCGTTGCCAGCGGTGCGGTGGCTGTCACGTTCTCGTCATTGAGGAAGTCATCGTCGAGTCGCGTGAGCAGGCGGAATTGTATCTAGCAAAGAATGGAGAGTTGTCATGAAGATGACATCCCGACTTCACGCCGCGGAACTCGCCATCGGCCGGATATGCGATCGTGAGCGTGAGTCCGTTGCCAATGTCTTCGACCGGATCGAGGAGCTGACACTTATCTTCGTCGATCATCCGCCCACCTTCTCGCCCGCAATCGAGGCCGGCATCCACGCGGCAGTCGATCGTGAGTTGCGTTCTCAATGTGAACCTGGTTGAGGGGCGATCATCGTGTTGCAACGTGGGAAGTCTCTGGGAACGCGTCTGGTTCGCCTGGAATCGCAGGCGAGGGGTTTACCGCGTCCTGCCGAGGAACCACGCGACGAGGACGAATGGCTTGCGGTCTTCGAGCAACTGGGCCGCGATTGCGTCTTCAAACCCGAGCCGGACTTCCCCGTGGCTCTGGCGTTCTTCAGCGATGCCCTGAAACGAGCCCACGCCTCAACGAACCCGCCGTTCGATCCACCTGCCGAGTTTCGTCCTGGGGATCCTCCGCACCTGCGACGAGAGTGCTGGCGGGCGCGGGATCGCTTTCCCGACGTCGACGAGGGCTTCATGTGGTTGGCCGAGATACTCGAGCGGATCAACGACGGCATCCCGCCCGTGACCGAGGCTGAGTTCCGCGAGTTGACGGAATGGTTCAATGTCCATGAGGCTCAGCTCCGGCAGATCTCGCTCCCGTCGTACCTGCTCGACCTCGGCGGTGGGAGGCAGACCTCGTGCTCGAATCTCTGCTACTTGTTGGCTCGCGGTTCGCGTGCCGTAGGTGCCGGCCAACTCGCCGCGGATGTTCGACTGCTCAGGCAGCGATACGGATTCTGATCGAGAGTTTGATGGTGTGCCATTCCGGGGGCGCGGTGTGGTCCGCAGGCCAAGAGAATGCAGAACTGGCATAAGATTGCTCACTTGACTACCGACGTGGAACAAGCCGTATGGCCAACCGCGAACGGCTGCAGGCTGTTGATGTATGCGACCGCATTGATGAGTTGACACGCCTGTTTGAGGAGCATCCGCCGAGGCTACCAGAAGCAGTCGTGGCCGGCATCATTGCAGCTGTCGAACGCAACGGGCAGGCACACGGATGCCTTGCCGTCTCTTGAAGGACTGTCCGTTCGCCGTACACGCGGTCGGCCATTGAGGACTCGCCTTCACCACCATTCGGGATTAGATCCACGCCCCAGAAGCCCCCACGACGAGGAGGTCTGGCTCGCCATACTCTTGGGTTTGTTGAGACGGCATCTTCGATGCTGAGTCCCCTTCCTTATCGTTGAGTGGGTCACTTCGCTCCGTGCTTCTTGAGCACGTCGACGACTTCGGGGTCCGAATAATCTGTGGTGTAACCGAGGGGCGTTTTCTTGTCCTTGTCCGTGGCACTCACGTCGGCACCCGCCGCAAGCAGCAGGCGGACGACCTCCACGTTCTCGCGTTCCACCGCCACATGCAGTGGGGTGCGGCCGTTCTTATCCGCGATGTTCACGTTCGCCTTTGCGTCTATGAGAGCCGCCGTGACCGCGGACCCCGCAAGCCCAACCGCGTAGTGCAGCGACGTCAGGCCGTCCTCGCTCCGGGCATTGACGTTCGCTCCCGCGGCGATGAGTTGATTGGCCATTGCCGCCGATTCGGCCGAGTGGAGAGCTGTGTGTCCCGAGTACCTCCGCCAGTTGACGTTGGCCCCGCGGCGGAGCAGGAGTTCGACGGTGCCTTGATGTCCTCCCCAGACCGCGGCCAGGAGGGCGCTGGGGTCGTCGGCTTCTATCGGCACACCGGCGTCGAGGAGGAACGCCACGAGGTCGTTGTTGCCGTTGAACGCGGCGGTGGCGAGAACTCGATAGCCTTGTCGCTCGGCGAACGCCAGCAGGGGCACCGCCTCAATGAGCCGGCGGGCATGGGCCGCATCACCGATCTTGAGCGCCGAGAACAGGTCGAGGGGAACACCCGCGTCTCGGAGGATACGGATCACGGTGCCGGAATTCTCGCCGCTGGCTCGGGACATGGCCACCATTCCAACGCTCCCGCGAATGCTGGCTTTCTGATCGAGAAGGTACCGCAACATCTCGACCTGCCCGAACATGGCCGCGCACTGGAGCGGTGTCTCTCCCCACAGTGAATCCCGACTCTCGATGTCTGCCCCGGCTTCGAGGAGCAGCTTTGCTGTTCCGATCTCTCCCCTCTCTGCCGCGTAGTGCAGGAGTGTCTGCCCGTCGTCCATCCCAAATGACTTCGCATATCGAATGCGCTTGAACCTGCCCTTGTGGTCAGCCCCGGCCTTGAGAAGCAAGCGGACGATCTCCGGGTGAGCGAGAGCGTAGAAGATCGCCGTGTTCGCTGACCGGGCAGCATCAATCGCGTTCGGGTTGGCACGGTATTGGAGCAGGAGTTGTACGGTGGGGGCGTGGCCGCCGCTGACCGCCGCGATCACTATTTTGTCGTTCTGGGCCAGGCTGGGAGCAGCCAGGAGCGATGCACGAACATGCTCGATGTCCCCGATGAAGGCGGCCGTGAGAGGGTCGCACTTAGCTCCTGCGGCGACGAGTACTCGGGCGATGTTCCGGTGGCGTTCCGAGATGTGTGGCAGGTATCTCATGCCATCTTCAACGGCCGCCGCCAGTGGCGTCTTTCCGTAGTTGTCCCGGGCGTCGATGTCTGCGCCATTGGCAATGAGAAGCCTTGCAAGGCTCGGTGAAGACGCGAAGTAGAGGGGCACTCTGCCGTGGATGTCCTGAATGTTGACCTTCGCCCCGCGACGGAGGAGATACCGGGCCAGCTCCAAGTCACCGCACCGGGCGGCGGAATGGAGTGGAGTGCTCGCAAAGATCTCGCTCTTGGTTCGATCCAACGCCGGCTTCTTGGCAAGGCACCACTTCGCCTTCTCCAGATCGCCTGGTTCACGCTCACCCCGATCCAGCAGGTAGTGGAACCTCTTCACCTCGGCGGGCGAGATCTCACTGGGTGGGTCGGCCGCAATGAGGGCGGCGGCGAGCGAACCGGCGAGCAGTGTCATCATGACAGACCTCCGTGAATTTGGTTCCGGCCCACATCCCCACCCCACGTCCGGAACCAGCGTTTCAGACCCGGAACCATTCGATTCGTCCGGAAGAAACTATATCAGAATAACCCTGAGCGATCCGGGTTCGGGATGCAACCATGGTCTCGTGAATCTGATGCGACGGGACAGGCGTTTCGACGCATCAATCTGCTCTGAGTTAGTGCAACAGTTCACGACCGGAAGCATCCGGACGAATCCGGAAGCACAGGCCATCGCAGACGCTCACGGCGTTGGTTCCAGGGCTTCGTGCAGCACCGCTTCGAGCAACCGGCGGCTTTCGGTCTGCGTCGTGGTGAGCTGCGATTCGAGACGGTCGCACAGCGACATCAACTCGTCCACCTTCGCGACGATGCGGTGTTGTTCCGCGAATGGCGGGAGTGGGATGGGGAGAGTGTAGATGACCTCTCTCGACACGTTCTTCATTGACAAGCTCGTGCCGGAGGCTTCCTCCGCATAATGCGAACGGGCATACTCCGCATGATTGTTGACGATGCAGAGAAAATGTTTGTCGCAGTTCGTGGCAATCTGAAGCCGAACGATCTTATCGCTGAGAATCAGTTTTTTGGGTGCTTCATCAACGACGACGCACTTCGCCACCAACTCGCTTGTGTTCGCCCTCGAAATCAGAAAATCTCCAGCGTGAACCAGAGCCGCTTCCGGTGGAACCACCCCAGGCAACAACTGCTTGTTCTCCTCGGGAAGAAACTTATGCCAGGACACAGCGCTGACTTTCAAAACCCCCCAGTTGGAATCGGTGCGAGGGAACCCTTCGCTCTTGGGGCTCCAGCCTGCGTCTGCGCCAGTGATGACTTCACCAAAGCGTACCCAGGCCCATTTTGCAGGCAGTCGAAACGGTTGTTGTTCATTGCTGATTGCCAGGGCAAAAGCGGGTGTCCTACCCTTACCCTCCGTTACCAATTGTTCCTTCTCTTCTCGAATCCGTTTGAGCAGGTCTGACGCGGGTTCGTCCTTGGGGTCTTGCGGCACGAGCTTTCCGCGGACGGCGAGGTTCAGGATCATCTGTCGAAGTTGCGGGATGTGTTCGGGGCGTGTCGCGAGACGTGAGAGATTGTCGAGGGCGAAGCGTGCGTGGTCGCGGAACTCGCACGCATCCCCGGCGGGTTGGTTCAATCGCTGAAGCGTCGCTGACACCAGCCGATCCCGTCGGCTCTCGCGTTCCGTCTGCGCCGCCTCCAACTTGTCAGCTGCGTCCTTCGAGTTAGCCACTTCCGACTGAGCAGCGGGTTGCATCTGATCGTTTGTGGACCGCCCAAGAGCCGTGGTGAACGACTCTGACTGAGCAAGGCTTGCTTCCTTAAAGTAGCTCTGCCAAGAGACCACTCCAAGGAAACGAGCCATGCCGGCCGATGAGCTTACTCACGCGGAGACGCTCCGCCCAGACCCTTACCGTTGGCCACGGGCGGACATCGCTGCCACC
>JAIOPV010000180.1 GCA_021413735.1 Planctomycetota bacterium | reverse complement strand
AGCCACGACGGCAAGGGAGCGGGCTACGTTTCCCGCTCCCTTGCCGTCGCGGCTCGCTACAGCATCCGCAACCGACTCTCAGCTGAGCCGATACTTCGGGTGCGAGTCCAGATAGGCTTTCACACGATCCGTGCGCGTGATCGCATCAGCGAAGAACGCGACCGCTTGCACCAATCGCGCATCTGGTTCCGCCGTGCTCATCCGAATGAACCCCTGCCCCGCTGCTCCAAAGCACTCGCCACCCAAGCAGCCGACGCCACGTTCGTCGTCGGCCCCTTCGAGCAGATACATCGCCAGGCCGTGCGAAGTGATGCCGAGTCGCTTGCAGATTGGTTCCACTCGCGGGAACACATAGAAGGTTCCCTTCGGCATCAACACGGTCACGTCCGGTACCTTCCGAAGCTCATCCACGAGCAGTTTCACTTTACTGTGGAAGTTGGCCATTGCTTTGTCGCGCTCGGCGGTGTCGTGTTCGAGTGCGGCCTTGCCCGCGAGTTGCACGAACGGCGGCGCACACGACAACGACGTGTTAATCATCTTGCCGATCAGGTCCGTGTTCGCGGTGGAAGCGATCGCGTAGCCGCAACGCCAGCCGCTCATGCTGTAACTCTTCGAGAACGTGAACGCACTCACCACATGATTGAACATGTCAGGTTCCGCGAGCAAACTGTGGTGTTTCCCTTCCCACACCATGTGGCAATACGGTTCATCGCTGAAGACAGCGATGTTCGTTCCTCGCACGATGTCCGCAATGGCTTTCAGATCGTCTTTCGTGGCGACGCCGCCTGTCGGATTGTGTGGCGAGTTCAAGAAGATGGCTTTCGCACGCGGTGTGTGCTTCACGAATTTCTCGACCTCCGCGATGTCCGGGCGGAAATCCTGTTCCTGGCGAAGTGGGCGATACACGGGCACCGCACCACGGCGAACGATGTTCGGCTCATACGTCGGGAACGCGGGTTGGAAGACGAGAACCGCGTCGCCGGGTTCGAGGAACAGTTCACAGAAGAACTGCTCGAAAGGCTTCGCACCCGGAGCAACGACCACATTGTCCGCAGTGGCCGGTATGCCGAATTCGGCCTTCACGGTCGCGGCGATCGTTGCGCGAAATTCCGGAAGCCCCAACGAGGGAGCGTATCGCGTGAGGCCAGCGTCGATGGCAGCCTTCCCCGCTTTGATCGCGGATGCCGTCGTCGGGAATGGGCTGTCACCGATCTGAAGCGAGATGACATCTTTGCCTGCGGCCTGCAATTTCTTGGCGACGGCGAGAACATCGAACGCGGTTTCGGCGGTGAGTCCGCGAGCAAACGTCGATAGTGTTGGCAAACTCATGGATGCTGACTCACGGATGGGTGGCGTTGAAGAGGGTGAGGACATGAAACGAACAACGCCCGTGGGCGGCTACCCACCGGCGCTGCGACCGCGGATTATCAGCGGTCATCCGTTGGCGATGCTGACGAGGATGCCAAGCAACTTGGGCAGAGCGCTCAGATAATACTCAGTCTTGTCGATGAAGAGTGTGTTGCCTTCGAGTTTGAGGAACCGCCAGAGATTCCCGCTTGTGACGCAACCGAACACCGCGGGAAGAGGCGACTTCTCGTTCTCATTGAACATGCGAATCGCGACCATCTCGGCAGCACATTGCCCTAACCCACCCGAGATGTCTTCCTTCTTGGCTTCAACTGCAGCGAACACGGGACCCCGAATGAAGAACACTTCGCGAGAGTGAGTGAGGAGGTAATCGCAAACTCCTGTCAACCCTTTCGACTTATCGACATCGAAGGTGACACCTGATGCAAGAGTGACCGGCCCTCGGCTCCGGCATTTCGCTTCGGCAAGGCACGCGAGAGTTCGGAGATACTTCTGCAGTGTTCGATGCCGTCCCCGCAGATACCTGGGCAGGCTGAGATAGTAGTTCCTGGGATTGGCCAAAAACGCGCGGTTTCAACAAGCGGCCCGGTTTCAGAATAAGGCCGTTGACAGAATGAACAACGAGCTTTTCTTTCAACGCTGTGCGGATCATCTGTGGGAAAGTACCACATGTTGATTGTCAGTTGGCCAATCCGTTTCGCTCGTCTCGTTTTCACCCCGAAGGGGTAGGACAACTTAGACTGGGGCAACGCCCCAGGAAACCGATTCCCCAGCAAATGCACCCTGAAAGGGTGGGACAGCTTGAGTTGTCGCACCCTTTCAGGGTGCATACCATATTCAAACTGTTCCCAGGGCTTCGCCGGCTTCGCCCTGGGCTATGTTGTCCCACCCCTTCGGGGTGAAGACCCGCGCCGCTGCTTGGCCTCATTTCGCGCTGATGGTCTTCGCCAGCGGGCTGATGACGTTCGGAATCACGTAGCTGTTCACCAGCTCGTCGAGGATGCGGCGCTGGTTGTGATACGACTCCGCAAACGTCTTGAACGGCTGCTTCCCCCAGAACTGTCGCACCGTGAAGTACACCGAGATCGGCGATTCTGGAAAGTTCCCCGTTCGGACCTGATACGCACTCGTCCGCGTCTCGACGCTCAACCGGCACTGAAGCTGACATGCATCATCGAGCGACATCATCAGCGTCGGCTGAAAGTGCAACACACGAGCGGCCGGCATCTGGGCCAGACCTTCCAGCGGCGTGCCCGTCGCCAGCGCTTCCGCGACGACCTCGTCGTGGTTCCCCTGATAGATGAAGTCGAAGTAATACAGGACATCCATCGACTCGGTTTGCATTCCCGACAGGTCGAGGTGAAACGGAGCCAGTTCCAGAATGCGTTCGTTGTGGGCGTCGGCGTCTTCGAGCGTCGGCGGATTCACGAAGCCCGAACACAGTCGGCGCTTGTCGAGCGACGCCCACCGATAGCTGCCCGAGTCGCGGTCTTCTTCCAGCAGAAACTCGTCGTCGGTGCGTTTCTCGAACTCCGTCATCTTCGGGAACGCCTTCTGCATTGCTTCGAAGTAATGAAGCACCGTTTCGCGGCCGCTCGGCATCTCAAGTTTGCTGTGAACGTATGTCGAAACCCCGAAGTCGTCGCAGTGGGAAGCGTAGGAGTTCATGGTCAGTTCCTCATGGTCGTCAGCGCGCTCATGCGCAACCGGTGTCTCCGGACGTGGGTAGAGGGAAGGACACCGCTTATCTAATCATTGTTCGGTTCCGGCTGTCCGGATGCAAGCCCGGTGGTTTAGGGGAGATGCGGAAATCGTTCACGAAAAGCCGAGTGACCGTCGAATGACCCCTCGATGGTGAAGACATTTACCCCTGTCTTCGGTCACCGGTGGATCATTCGACGGTCACTCCGCGACCCGTCGAAACGTGGATCAAGCTGCGAGGCGAACCTTCACTGGCGTCGGCACCTTCAGCGTGTTCTTCAGAACCCAACGGCCAGCATCCGGAGCACCGCTCCACTGCTGCAATTGGATCGACGAAACGTGTTCGCGTTCCTCGTCGTCGAGGAGTTCCATGTAGGCGTCGAGGTATTCTTGGCGAACGTGTGTGGATGAGCGACCCACGAAGATCAACGCATCGGGGCGGTCATCGAACACCGCTACCGCACGCCAGCCTTGGGCTTTGGATTCAGTTTGGATAAGCATGGTTGCGACCCTCCTTGGTCATGTCAGATTTGGTGCGTCACCTTTCCAAAGGCGACGGGGTTAGATTGACGGGAAGGACGGTTTTGGTCAAGGAAAATCCGGACATTCCGCAAAGATTGGCTCAAGTTCCGGCTCGCCCGCGATACACAATTCGGCCTCGGGTCAGGTCATACGGCGATATCTCCACTTTGACCCGATCTCCCGGAATTACGCGGATGAAGTTCTTGCGGATCTTACCCGCGATGCTGGCAATCACTTCTCCGCCGACGTCCAACTCGACGCGGAATTGCGTGTTTGCCAGGGCTTCCTTCACCCGGCCTTCGACTTCAATTGCCTCTTCCTTCGCCATGTGCGTGCGGACCCGATCTTGTTGATGTTGGGATGTTTCTTGAAATGATGGATACGTGAAACGCTCGGCGGGTTCGCGGAACCATCACCGAGCGCTCGAAAAGAGGTCGTGTTTTTTGTGCTCGCCGCTTGCGGCGTTGCAGTTAGCTCACGATGCAACGCCGCAAGCGGCGAACACCAACGCCCTCAGTAGCGGTCGCCACCGCCGTAGCCGCCTCCATATCCGCCGCCGTAGCCCCCGCCGCCACCGCCACCACCGCGAGGACCGCCACCACCGCCACCGCGCCGAGCGCCGTAACCTCCGCCGCCACCGCCCCCGCCAGCGGCGCCGCCTTCACGCGGCTTCGCGACGTTCACGGTCAACGGTCGGCCATTCATTTGCTGCTCGTTCAACGCGGCGATGGCTGCATTTGCCTCGGCCTCGTTGGGCATTTCCACGAACCCGAAGCCGCGCGAACGACCGGTTTCCCGATCAGTCACGACCTGAGCACGGGTCACGGCCCCGTACTGCTGAAACATTGCGTACAGCTCGTCCGTTGTCGTGGACCAGGGGAGATTCCCGACGTAAATGTTCGTAGGCATGGGAGAACCGAAAACGACGTGCCGTGTGCCGGCAGATTCCCAGGCCCCGTCCGACCGCTCGAACTGGTACTTACCGAGGGATTGACCAGGCACTCATTCGCCGTGCTTTCGACACGGGAACAGTGCTTTTACTATAAACCGCAGAATTGCTATCGCAAGATTTTTCCTTACGATCAGCGCGGAATTCGGACGGGAACACCGTAAAGCGTTCGTGTGAAGGAAATTGAGTTGATCGAATCGAGCCGTCCCGTGGGGAGATCGGCATTTCGCTTGCGAGTTCGAAAACGTGGGGCGACTGTTCCGAACCCAAATTCAGTTTACGACAACGTCTCGGGATTGCGACTGGCGAGCGACCCGCAACGCGAGAGAGTAAGCATTGCGGGTGCCCAAACGACCTCAGTCCACAACGGCGAGGATGTCGTCCTCGGTCATGATGAGGAACTCTTTTCCTTCGTGCACGACTTCGTTGCCGGCGTAGTTCGTGAACAACACGCGATCGCCAACCTTCACCTGAAACGCGGCTCGTTTGCCGTTGTCGAGCGCTTTGCCGTCGCCGACTGCGAGGATCTTGCCTTGCTTCGGCTTCTCTTTCGCGGCGTCCGGGAGAATGATCCCGCCAGCCGTCTTGTCGTCGGCTTCCATACGTTCCACGAGGATCTTGTCGTTCAGCGGGACAATCTTCATCGGTCGTTGCTCCTTGGAGTTCAATTCTTTTTACGCGGGCGGGGTCGGTTCGGCTGCGTTACCTGTTCCGGTTCCCGTTGCCGGCGGCGTGGGGTTCGGCCACGTCACACCGTAAACCTTGGCCAGCGCACGGGACAGCGTGTTCAGCACGATGTTCGTGTTCACCGGTTTCGGGATGACGCTGAACGCTTGAGCCTGGAACGCACGGCGAATCAGGTCGTTGTTCGCGTCGGCCGTCATGAGCACGGCCGGGAGAATCCGGTCGAGCGTTTGACGGATCACGGTCATCGCTTCCAGCCCGGTGAGTTTGGGCATGTGCATATCGAACAGGACAAGGTGAACGAGATCCACCTGCACGAGTTCGACAGCTCGGCCACCGTCCTCAGCGAGAACGGTGCGGAAGCCTTGGTTTTCGAGAACTTCGCCGAGCGCTTCCCGGTTGCCGCGGTCGTCGTCCGCAATGAGGATCGAAAACCGATAGCGTTGTTCGGGAGCGTTCTCGGGTTCGTTTCGTTTTGTTTCGGTGACCATACCGCCCTCCCGCGTCATGAGGGTGATCGGTGAAACCGACCGACCCACGAGCCAGCGGAGGCTTTAATAATTTGTGAACTGCAAAGGGAATGCCGGACCGTCGGGGAGGTATCGTTCTCGGCGGTAACTTATGCAGAATACGCGAGATGCGAGTGTGAAATCAAGTGGGTCTTGGTGGGGAGCTGGGGAGAGAAGCCTGTCAGGAGGGTCAAATCCGGCTGACAGGCTGGCAGGCAGGGCTAACAGTTACTTCGATTTGTCGATGGCCTCGCGAAGTGCTGCGGCGATCTCGCTGTTCGTTTCATCCTTGAGCAAAATTCGGAGCGCCGTCTGTTGAGTTGCTCGGAATTTCGGCCCAACCAACACCAGCCCTTGCGCGGCTTGGAGACGCACATCGTCGGAAATGTCGTTCTTGATGACGCCCACCACAAGATCGAACGCGAAGTCACCGCACCCTCCGAACGGGCCGCCGGGTTTGCCGGTCAGTGAGCGAACGAAGAGACACCGAACGGCCTTCGATTGGAGAGGATTGGTCAAAACCTTCTCGACGAGTACCGAGGCTTCGTAATCGCTCAATGATTGATTCATCCGGAGATACTTAGCGACTTGTTCAGCATCCACCTCCGTCAGCAATTCCGTGAATCGCTCCAATAACGCTTTCCGTTCTTTGGAGTCCTTCCATTTCTTCTCGCGATCATCAAGGAACGCTCGATCCAGTTCGACGAGCGCGGAGTGGCTGACCTCGCGACTTTTGGGCAATGCCATGAGGAAGTCCGCGACTCCATTCTGTTTGGCCACTGCTACCGAGGTGTAGTGCAGGGTAGACACTGCGTAGCGAGCAATGGTTGGATTCTTATGCCGACAGAGGTCTTTCGTTAGTTTGAAGCGTTCCGCCTCATTGAGTTTGTCGAGCCGTTCGACCATCTCCGCCCATTCGATTCGGTGATCGTAGTTCCCCTTGTCGGTTTCGCCTTTCCGATGAGTCCATAAGCCCGACATCCGTCCCGTACTTTTGTTGACCACAAGTGACCAGATGCCAGTCTCACCAACCTTCAACAAGGGGTGAGCAATGGTACTCCCAAGGCCAGCGCTCCCTGTGTTCGCCGTCGGTTGCACGAACGTGATTCCCTTCAGAGCTTGATCGCCGGAATACACACGAAGAATCTTGATGCTTGCCTCGTGCAAACCCTTCTCTGGATCGACAACTTTGATGACTTCGCCAGCAATAATCGCGATTTCGGGGTCGTCCGCTTTCGCGGGAGATGACCCCTGGCCAATCGCTAGTCCGAGGAGAAAGATGATTCGCAAAGTTCGCATACCAACTCCTCCCGCTTCACGACTTTCCACAGAATCGTGCGTAACATCTTGCCCACAGTCAAAGCAAATTCGGCACAATCAACGAACCCCGTGGTTCTGATATAGTTTCTTTCGGACAGATAAGGTGGTTCCGGGGCTGAAATCATGGTTCCGGACGTGGGGTGGGGATGTCGTCCGGAACCGATTAAAACCGATTGACATTCGCCCAACGTTTCTTGACGAGAGCGGGACTTACCGAGAAGTCACGGGCCAATTCGGGTATCATCACTTCCGACGACACCCACTAATCGGAGGCACCCGTGTTGCCCCACGATCCGCACCATACACTTGAGCAGGTTGTGCCACCCGTACCAGCAGCCGATACTGCGAAGTCGGTCGCATATCCCGACGGAACACTCGTGCAGTCTCCAGACGAAGCCGTTCAAGCGGCTTCGCGCTCGCACAACATGATCCGTCTGCTGCCCGCTATCACGGGCTACGAGATTCTCGATGAACTCGGTCGCGGAGGAACGGGGGTCGTCTATCGTGCTCGTCACATCCTGTTGAACCGCCCGACCGCCATCAAGATGCTCCTCGGCGGTCAGTATGTCGATCCCATGGCTCAAATCCGATTCCTCGTCGAAGCGGAAGTTGTCGCGCTGATTCAGCATCCCAACGTCGTCCAGGTCTACGAATTCGGGCAGCACGACGGTCAGCCGTACTTCGCGCTCGAATTCGTGGATGGTGGCACGCTCGCCAAGAAAATCCAGGAAGACAAGCGGTTCGCTCCGCGAGAAGCGGCGGAGATGGTGGCGAAACTGGCCGATGCGGTCGCCGCTGCACACGCGAAGGGAATTGTTCACCGCGATCTGAAGCCCGCGAACGTACTTCTCGACGCCAATGGCGAACCCAAGGTGACCGACTTCGGACTTGCGAAGGTCGGGAAATCGGAAATGACCGACACCGGCGCGATCATGGGTACGCCGAATTACATGAGTCCGGAGCAGGCTGCGGGGCGAACTCGTGAAATCGGCACAGCCACGGATGTGTATTCGCTTGGTGTGATTCTGTACGAACTGCTGACGGGTCGCACGCCGTTCAAGGGCGAGTCGGTGATGGAGACGATTCAACTCGTCATGGCGGGTCTCCCAGCGTGGCCGCGGACACTCGTGCGAGCCATCCCCCGAGATCTCGAAACGATCTGTCTGAAGTGCATGGAGACCGACCCGAGGAAACGGTACAGCACGGCGGAAGCCTTGGCGTCAGACCTCCGGGCTTACCTCGATGGCAGGCAGATCGCCGTGCGGCCGACCGGCACGCTCGAGGGAGCTGTCAGATGGGCGCGACGTCGGCCAACCATGGCCGCCCTTCTCCTGGTCTCAGTATTGGGCGTGTGCGGCATCGTGTGGAAGTACGCCGATGCGGAACAGCAGAGGAGCATTGCCGAGGCAAAGAGTGCATACGCAGAGAAGCAGAAGCTAATCGCTGAGGATCATGAGCGGGATGCCGACCAGCAGCGACTGGTTGCGGAGGAGAGACGCAAAGACGCGGAGCACCAAAAGGGAATCGCCGAGGCAAGGCGCAAGGAAGCGGAAGAACAACGGGAAACCGCCCACGCGGTGTCGCAGTTCTTGATGGGGTTGTTCGAGGACGCCGACCCGCTGGCGCTCACGGGTCGGATGTTCGGCGCTCAGAGACGTCCCGATGGGGTGGTCTCGTTGTCCGCGAATGAGATCGTCGACCGTGCGGCTCTCAAACTGAAAACCTCGCTGACCGACAAGCCCCGCACAAGGGCGGCGCTGCTGAATTGCCTCGGAGACGTCTATCTCGATCAGGGGAGGTCAAAGGAAGCGGAGCCGTTGATTCGGGAGGGTCTGCAAATTCGCCTCAAGATATTCGGTGAGAATCACATCGAAACCTCCATGAGCCTGCAGACCTTGGGGGTGCTGCATCTGAGTCTTGGCGAGTTGGATCAAGCGGGCAAGGAGTTCGAACAAGCCCTGGCCTTGCGCCGCAAGTACCTGGGGAACAACCATATGCTGGTTGGCGATACGCTCTTCTATTTTGGCATTCAGCAGTTACTGCTTACCGAGTTCCCGCAAGCCGAGCAGTTCCTGGAAGAGTGCTTGGCCATTCGGCGAAAGAACGGTGCCACCGAAAGCCGCGAAATCGCGATGGTGTTGCTCGCGTTGGGACAGGTGCAGTTCCAACAAGATCAAGTTGCCAAGGCACTGCCGTTGTTGAGTGAAGCGGCCACGATGCTCGACAAGATCGGCGGCAAGAACGACTTCTCAGGCATCGTGAGCCTGTTCATCAAGGCGCAGGTAGCAGAGCAATTCTTCAATCCCAAGCGAGCACGGGAACTCTACGAGGAAGCGGATGTTCGGGCGACCAAGTTGTTGGGGCACGATCACTGTATTGTGGCAACTGCTCGACAGCGCTTCGCGGATTTCCTGAGTCGGCAGGGTGATCACAAGGCTGCTCTGGAGGTCCAACGCAGCGTGGTCGCGAGTTTCCGAAAAACGTTCGGCCCCGATTCATTCGTGCTTGCTCAGAAGCTCCTTACGCTGGGTCGTTGTGAGCGAGATCTGAACCACGTCGCAGAGGCCGAGGTTACCGTGCGTGATGCGGTGCGCATCCATCGCAAGCTGAAAAGTGCATCACCCAGAATGCTTGAGCAGTTCTCCGAGTGCCTGCACGTCCTGGCAGCCTTCGTCCATAACCGTGGCGACGACACCGAGTCGATCTTGTTGTATCGCGAGACGCTGGCCGTTCGAGTTCGATTGGGGCTCGAGGATGACAGAACGTTCGCAGTTGCTCGGGATCTCTCGTGGATCTGTCTGAATGTGGACGGAGTTCAGTTAGCGCCAACCTTTATCCAACACATGAAGCCAGCGGGGGAGGCAAAGATCGATTTTGGGTTGGCTCGAACCTGGGCGCAGGGTGCGCAGGCAGTTCGACGGCGTTGTCCGAAACCGACGGCCGACGACGAACTCGCCTTTGGGTACATCGAGAAGCAGGCGGTCAGAATGTTGCGGAGTGCCGTGACTGCTGGGATGCGTGACGCGAAAGCGATCGAGGCACTTCCCGAATTCAAGCCGCTATCCAAGCGACCTGATTTCCAGGAACTGTTGCGAGAACTCGCTCCGAAACCTCTGGAATGATGGACTCGTTATTCGTTGAATTCGCGGAAGACCTGATCGAACTTGTCGGCGATTCTGCGGAACACTTCCAGCAATGCCGGGTCAAAGTGGCCCGGCGAACCTTCCACCATCGTCATCACGGAAGTCGCGTGCGTGAGGCCGGGCTTATACACCCGACGGCTCCGCAGTGCGTCGTAAACATCCGCGATCGCCAGCAAACGCGCGGATAGCGGGGTGCGGTCGCCAGCCAGCCGATCCGGGTAGCCGCTGCCGTCCCAGCGTTCGTGATGATGGCGAGCGATGTCGATGGCCATGTGCAGAAAACTCGTCGCGAACGGATACCGACGGGCGACTTCGCGAAGCGTGTCGGCTCCGATCGTCGTGTGCGTCTGCATGATGGCCCGTTCTTGCGGATCGAGCGGGCCTGGCTTGTTCAGAATGTTGTCGGGCAACGCTGCCTTGCCAATGTCGTGAAGCGGAGCACAGTCCTCCAGCGTCCGAATGAAGTTCGCGTCGAGGATAGCGGAGAAGGCGCCGATCTTCGCGGCTTCCTCGGCGAGTACCCGCGAATATCGCTGGAGGCGCATGAGGTGCAAGCCGGTCTCGGCGGAGCGATGCTCGATCAACTTCGCCAATGCCAGCACGAGGCCGTTGCGGGCGCGAATCAGTTCGCCGTCGCGGTCGTCGAGCGCTTGCTCCAATTCGGTGTTCACCTGAAGCAGTTCGCGGTTCAGCACGTCTGACCGATCCTGAGCATCCTTCAACCGCAGTGACGCTTTCACTCGCGCCCGCAGTTGCACCATGCTGAACGGCTTCGTCAGGAAGTCGTCAGCCCCCGCCAGCAGGATTCGCGAGAGCTCGTCGCCAGTCGCGGTGCCGGAAAACATCACCACCTTGAGGTGAGCCGTGAGCGGTCGCTGCCGCAACTGACGCAGCACCTCCTCGCCGTTGAACCCTGGCAAATCGACATCGAGCAACACCAGATCGTAGGCGTGTTTCGCGGCAAGGCTGACGGCATCGGGTCCGGTGCCTGCTTCGTCGCAGGTGAACCCCTCGGCCAACAGCGCAACCCGACACAGGCGGCGAATGTCCGGTTGATCGTCAACAATCAGAACACGGTTCGAGGCGGTGTCGGTTACTTGGCGAGGCATGAGTTGGGTCGTGGGCACTTTAGACTATCCGCAACAGAACAAGTGAGAACGGGTTGAGAATGGGTTCAACTCTTAACTATCAGAGAACTACGCAGTTCAGTTGGACCATGAATTTGAAGAGTGGTCCAATAATATCCGGAATCACACAGAGATTGTGAATGTGTATTGTTACCGCATCTTGCTCTGTTTCAGCAACTCATTTATCCAGGTTTTCTGTGCATCAGTCAGCGGAACATCTGGTGGCGGCGGGTTTTTGTACTCGATTAGCGTGGTGAATCCGCCGAGATCGTAGGCTCGGGCGAACGCCGCTTGCAGGTCCAGCAAGGCATCGCGGTCGTCAGGTGCCAGCGGAAGTTTGAACTTCGGCAGCCGCTTCTGAATGGTCGCGGTGTAGATTTCGTAGCGATCGGCAGCGCTGGCACGGGTCACGGAAACGGCGTGATCGAACTCGGGCAACCCGTCGCGGGAGTAGGTGAGCGTCGGCTTGCCTTGCATGAGCAGGTCGATTTCGACGATCGCAGCTCGCTGGCTGACGGCTTCCTTGCGCTTGTCGAGATACGTTTGCCGACCGGCGGGCGTGGTCTTGTTCGCGGGGCTGACCACTTCGAGCAGCGTGATGAGTTTGTTGTCGGTGCGGGTGCGGATCTCGATGAACTCTTCGGTGTATTCTTCGCGGATGATGGACGTGAAGAGTGGCATTTCGGAGACGTAGGTGCGTGCGCCGACGCGGGCGCGGTAGCGGTCGACCAAACCGGGCAGGAGGATTTGGTAGAGGCACGCGAGAAGTTGGTGCTGGAACGCCGGCCAAAGTTTGGCGTTTTCGAGGTATGGATCCATTCCAGGGAACGGACTGGGCATGGAAAGAGTCTCCGGCTCCCGAGCGATCCCGTCTCGTTACGGGTTAGGTGCGCGGCCTGGCTGAATGGGCGTCGGCTGCTCGGGTGGTAATTTGTCGCGTCCGCGCATTGTAACTGATCTTCCGGTCGCAAGGGAAGTGGCTGGCGACGACATCCAGAGACAGGCAGCGGGAAGAGCGGGAAGCCTGAGGCATGAGGCAGCGACCTGATTGCAAGCCAATGCTCCAATGGGTATGCTGGTTCGATTATCACCGCGGAAGCGGGAGAATTCGGGAGATTCAAGATGGCCCGCAGCTTTGTCACGATGGCGTTGGCTGTGATGTTGGCGTGTGGGTTGTCTGCAGCGGACGAAGATCCGATCAAAGAGAAGCTGGCTACGGCGAAGGTTGCCTATGACGCCGAGATGGGCCTGTACCGGAAGTCGGCCGGTGAGTGGTTCGACAAACGTGAGGCTGATGCACGCAAGGACGGAAACAAGAAGCTGGTGGATCAGATCAAAGTTGAGCGAACCACCTTCGACGAAATCGGCGACCTTCCCAAAACGGCACCCAACCCCCTCCGTCTGAAACCAATCCTCGCCAAGAAAACGCTGGAAGGAGCCTACAGCTTGGCGGTGAAAGAGTACACGAAGGCGAAGAAAGACGACAAGGCTACCGCCATTGAGGAGGAGTGGCAACTCTTCCTGAGGGGGAACAGCATTGACCTACTTGCCCTCACAAACCCGAAAGCGCACACGGTCAGCGGGGAATGGAAGAAGGACGGTAAGAACCTGATATCAACCGGGGGTAAGAAAAGCGATCGAATCCAACTTCAGTACGAACCGGGCGAGGAGTACGACCTCGAGTTAACCTGTCGTCGTCTCACTGGGAAAGAGGGCTTTTGCATTGGCGCGGTTGCTGGTGGTCGGCAGGTCCTCATCGTCGTGGATGGGTGGCCGGCATTTGGATACCGGAGTGGCTTCGACCAGTTGGACGGCAAGGGCGGGTTAGATAATGCGACAACGTTCAAAGGCGGGCTGATAAAACTCGACAAGACCTACACGATTACGTGTTCCGTCCGGAGCGAGACGATTGACGTACTCGTCGAAGGCAAGACAATCATTGCGTTTAAGGGGGACTTCGCCCGCTTGTCACTCAATGAAGCCTACGGCGTTCCAAGCAAGAAAGCACTGTTCCTGCATGCTGGCCCTAACTCATCTTTCCAGGTTGACCGCATCACTGTGAAACCTGTGAAGGGCCAAGGCATGATTCTCAAGTAACGAAAACGTTACCCCGTCGGAAGCTGTTCACCGCACTGGCAGCAGAAACTGAAGCCTGCGGGATTGATCGCCTGGCACGTCGGCATCGCACACTCCACCGCTTACTCATCCTGCTCGCCACACGCCAGGCAATACGGGAAGCCGTGCGGCACGTGCCGGCACAGCGGTTATGTGTCCCCGCCACCCTCGATTGTGCCACTACTTTGGGGGAGTTGCACTTATGTGGAGAATTGCGCACTTCGGCAAGGCTTTCTTCAACTCCGCCACGCCAGCGTCCGTGACCTTCGTTCCGGCAAGAAAGAGAGCGGTCAGCTTGTTGAGTTTCGCAATGTCTTTCAGGGCAGCATCGGTTACCTGTGTCTGGTTCAAATTGAGCATGGTGAGATTTTTGAATTGGACGATGTCTTTCACCCCGGTATCGGTCACCTTGGTAAATCCGACATCAATAATCGTGAGGTTCTTGAACGGGGCGAGATGTTTCAAACCGGCGTCGGTTATCTGCGTTCTGCTGAGGTTGATTGCAGTAAGGTGCTTGAATGGGGCGAGCTCCTTGAGGTCATCGTCTTTCAGTGGTGAGTCGGTCAACACTCCGCCAAGGTTCACAGTCAAAACCGGCTCACCGGGTATCTTCCCGCTGTGGGAGACGCTTCCACCGAATTTCTTGACGAACGCTTCGGCGACAAGCTCCTTGTCGTCTGCCAGAATGGGTGAACCCACGACCAAAAGAACCAAAATACCAACGATGAAGCGATTCATGATTCACTCCCAGTTCTGAAATGCTGCCACTGACTGCACTTTCGTTGACTGGTCGGCGCACTCTTCCAAAGCTAACACGGTTCGGGTGAGCTCGCAACTTGGGCGATCGGACCGCCACCCCTTTAGAGACAGGCAGTGGGGGAATGGGGAACGGCAACCCAGCCCAACGCTTCCGCGCCGGGCTCTGTCACTCGGGCAATTCCTTGACGTCAACCACTGTCATCCCTGTCAACACTGCGAATGCCGTCACATCTTCGCGGGACGTTCCCTCGACCTCGTGGACCTGCACATCTGACCCGTCCTCACGCGATGTCGTCACACGATACCGCCGTTGAACCGCCGGAGCAGCAGGCCGAGTATCTTTCACAAATGCCAACGGCCCGACGTAATTCTCACCCTCGAATTCGCGACTCGACCACTCTCGAATTTTGTCGACCAACCCCTGCGGGCTCAACTCCATCGCATAGACATCAATAATCGTTTCCATTCCCGGCTCGTCACTCGACCGAATGAAGAGCTTGGCTTCGATAGATCCCGTTGGCGCTCCATTGACTTGAAGTACCTTCGTCTCCGCACGGACATTGAGAACCTTGGTCCAGGGAATCTCGTAACCAGACGGGTGGTGCTTGAACCCTGTCCGCGAAAGCGTGATCTTGGGGGACCGGTCGTCCCCCTTGATCGAGAGTGCGATGGCCATCAACAAGGGGAACGTTCCGATCAGCAAAAAGATGACACCATCGAAGATCTTTCCTTCCGAGAAGCCAAAAACCGCCATGGAGATCCCGAAGATTCCCCCGACAGTCATGGCAACTTGAATGCACCCGCTTGGCCGTGCATTTCGAATTACGAGCTTGCTCGGAACAGCCGTTGACGTAGACATACGCACGCCCCTTCGTTCAATGTCCGGCAGGTGGCGAATCAGGGGACACCCAACACTCATTGATACCAATAGGCTGTAACACCGGGGTGGCAACAGCCACAGACTTGGAGGTCAGAGCACCTCAATCTGAAACAGGCAGCGGGAAATGGAGAACCCAACTCCAACGCTTCCGCGTCGGGATTGTTTTCCGCATCCCGCCTTTATGAACTCGCCGTTGCACTCGCAGACGCGCATCGTATCATGGAAAGCTATCTCGCTCCCCCAATACCAGCATTCCCTCGCGGGAAAGGCTCCTTTGATGGCCAAAACCCTCGACCGGCGCTCCACCGACTCCGACTCTCACGTCTGGAAGCTACACGATGCCTTCGAAACCTACGGCATCAAGAACTGGGGCAAGGGATACTTCGGCATCAACAAAAGCGGACACGTCACCGTCCATCCGGACAAGAACCCGGAACGCAGCATCGACCTCAAAGACCTCGTCGACCAAATCCGCACTCGCGGCATCCAGCCACCGCTACTCCTTCGCTTCAGCGGCATCCTCGAACATCGCATCGGCGAGATCGCCGGCGCGTTCAGCAAGTCCATGACCGAGTACGGCTACACCGGCAACTACCACTGCGTGTATCCGATCAAGGTGAACCAACAACGCCACGTCGTCGAGGAAGTGCTGGAGTACGGCAAGAAGCACGGCTTCGGCCTTGAGGCTGGCAGCAAGCCCGAGTTGCTCGCGGTGCTCGCTCTCACCAACGGCACCGGCGAAACGCCCATCATCTGCAACGGCTTCAAAGACGACGAATTCATCAAGATGGTCGTCTTCGCCAAGAAGATCGGCAAGAACATCATCCCCGTGGTCGAGAAGTTCACGGAGCTTGAACTGCTCGTGAAGTACATGGAGGAACTCGGCGTTCGACAGCCGATCGGGATGCGGGTAAAGCTCGCGAGCCGGGGAAGTGGCCGCTGGCGTGGCTCCGCCGGCTACCGCTCGAAGTTCGGGCTGACGCTCACGGAAGTGCTGGACGCCTACAAGTACCTCGACAGCAAGGGACTCGGCGACTGCTTCCAGATGACGCACTTCCACATGGGCTCGCAGGTCTCCGACATCCGCAAGGTGAAGGACGCCCTCACGGAAGCAGCCCGCGTGTATGTCGAGCTGTATCGCCTCGGTGCAGGGTTGAAGTACATCGACGTCGGCGGCGGTTTGGGCATCGACTACGACGGCTCACAAACCGCTTTCGAGAGCAGCACGAACTACACGCTGCAAGAGTACGCGAACGACGTGGTGTATCGCATCAAGCAAGTCTGCGACGAAGCCGGAGTGCCGCACCCGGCGATCATCTCCGAGAGCGGTCGCGCCACGGTCGCTTACCATTCCGTGCTGGTGTTCGATGTTCTCGGCACGTCGAACTTCGATGCCTGCACGGCTCCCGACTCGCTGCCCGAAGACGCACCGGAACCCGTGAAGGATCTGTTCAGCAACTTCAAGGAACTGAACAAAAAGAACTTCCTCGAACTGTATCACGATGCCAGCGAGCAGATGGAGAAGACGCTCACACTGTTCAACCTTGGCCACTTGAGCATCGAACTGCGAGCGCTGGCCGAGCGGCTGTTCTGGGCGTTCGGTCGAAAGCTGCAACGCCTCGTCCGCGACATGGACTACGTTCCGGAGGAACTTGCTGGCCTCGATGCGATGCTATCGGATACGTACTTCTGCAACTTCTCGGTGTTCCAGAGCATGCCCGACTCGTGGGCGATCAAGCAGTTGTTCCCATTGATGCCGATCCACAGGCTCACGGAAGCCCCGACCAGACGTGCGGTTCTCGGCGACATCACCTGCGATTCAGACGGCAAGATCGATCAGTTCATCGACCTGCGAGACGTGCGGAACACGCTCGAACTGCACCCGCACAACGGCGACGAACCGTATTACCTCGGCGGCTTCTTGCTGGGGGCGTATCAGGAGATTCTGGGCGACCTGCACAATCTCTTCGGCGACACGAACGCGGTTCACGTTTCGCTCGACGAGGACGGCACACCATCGATTGATTCGGTTGTGAAAGGCGACACCGTGACGGAGGTGTTGAACTACGTTCAGTATTCGGCTGAGAAGCTAACGGACCGGATGCGGAAGGACGTGGAGAAGGCTGTGCGTCACGGACGGATCACGCCTGCGGAGGCGAAGCACTTCCTGAAGTTCTTCGAGACAGGTCTGGAAGGCTACACGTACCTCGAAGAACCGAGCGCGTGAGAAGGAGTTCACGGCAATGAAGGCGACACCCGTGGAGTTGATCCCGGTCGAATCGAGTATGCTCTCGGCGATCGGGTACGATGCTGAAGCGAAGGAGTTGGTTGCGGTGTTCCGAAGTGGCGGAACGTGGCGATATCGCGGCGTGCCTCAGGAAACCTACGAGGGATTGCTCGTCGCCAGTTCCAAGGGCAGTTACATGCACGCTCACGTCCTGAATGTGTTCGAGGATTACCGAGTGAGTCGGTAAGTGCGCCCTTCGCTCAGAGGCGAAGAACACAGGCAACAGCAATTCACCGTGATGAGATGTCGGAAAGCGTAACACCGTTCCATGTCCGGTACATGCTGACGCGTCGGCAGCGAGTGGGCGAACTTCTGCCCTGGCTGCCGGCACTTGCCGCGAGCATTGGCTTCGGCATCGGTGGAGTATACCTTTCGGGTGCTGTCTCGCTGTGGTTCCTGTTGTTGTTCCTGCTGCCGATCATCTTCTACCGTGGCCTCTTCGTTCTGCTGTTCGACCTCGCCAGTCGATCCCGCCAACCCGTCGAACTGACAGTGGACGAAACCGCGCTCTGGGTTCTGTTCGACGCCACACGCCTGAAGTTGTCGCTCGACGGCATCATCCAGGTGTTCCGCTCCGACGACGGCTGGACCGTCCTGCACCACGACGGCTCATCGGTTCTCATTCCCTTCGATACGTTGACCGATACCCAGCTCGACTATTTGAAGTCGTTCGCACGCCGCGCAGCCGAGGAACGCAAAGCGTCCGATCCGCACAACTGAATGAGAACGTGCAATGTCCGTGAACCAATCACTTCGCACGGAATGGACCAGACCATCGTGGATGCTCACAATCGACCCTGTTCACAAAATCATCGCCCTTGAAGGTGGCTTCTCGCGTTCGGACTGTTACGCCTGCTTCACACTCGAAGAGTTCTTGCAAAACATCGACTTCCAGAAGGAAATCGCTGGTGACTTCGGCATGTCCGTGCTTGAGGAAGTGCTGATGGCCGTTCGCCATCTTCTGGTGAATCGCTGACAGAACGGATCAGGAGACGAATCGTGGGCTTGTTCAGTTGGCTATTCGGAAACCCGAAGCGAGCGACGACTCGCGATGTAGTCTGGTTGACCGACGCGGCGAGAGTGCAAGGCGCCATCCGTGCGATCAATGCCCATCTCGCAGCGAATCGCTCGGTTCTGGTACTCGCGCATTTCCCCGATGCACTTGCCGCGGTCGGCGAGCAGATCATCGACGCGGGCTTGCCCCACGGTACAATTCCCTCGGATCTGACGCCTGCCGTCGCGCTCGAACTAGCGAAGGGTTCACCCCAAGTGCTGCTCGGGCTCGTGCGCAATCTCGAACCAACGGAATCGGCATTACCCGAATCGACAGAGGTGAGTTCTCTTCCCGTGCTGGTGCTCGAACGGCACCCGTTACGGAAGCATGACGATCGTGTCATGCGATTCGCAGAAGGACTTGGCCGCAAGGCCGTGGTGGAGTTTCACGTCTCGATGACCGACCCATTGATGGCGTTGTTCGCGGGTGAGTGGGTGTCGAACATGCTTCGCGCGCTGGGGATGAAGGAAAGCGATGCGATAGACAGTCGAATGGTGACCCGCCGGATCGAGGCAGCGCAGGCGAAGGTTGCAAAGACAATTCACACGGACAATGACGCGAATTCCGCTCAGGAATGGACCGAACGCAACCAGACCGGAAACTGATGGGTTGAGATCACAGCCCATCAGGCAACGGTATATCAAGATCGCGGCAGATCCCACGAGCTGTCGGTTTTTTTACCGTTCGGTGACGGGGCATCGAAACGATGGCTTCGTTTTCAGGATTCCACCAAACATCGTGCTTGCCTCCGTTGTGGTGGAGTTCACACCCATGCTCTCTGAGATGTGCTTCAAGTTTGCGCCGTTCCACGGTTTCCCCCTCGATCTTAGCGCTGTTCCCCCCAACAGCACAAAGTGGAATACCGTGGCTGCCAAAACGAGTCTAGACGGGTTTACTTATTTTTCGCAATCGCCGGACTCCGCTTTAACTTCGCCCTCGCTTCCTTCAACGCTGTCGTCGCATCTCGTGCCATTTCAAAGGCCTCTTCAAGCGTCTCTGCCTCAGTAACGAGTCCCGGAACAAATGGTGAGGTCACCGTGAAGCCGCCTTCTTCAGCAACCTCCAGGGTCAAAACCAGTTTGCCGTCCGTTACGGTGTACTTCGTCGGTTTCTTTGCCATCACATTCCTCCAGTTCTTCCCATTGATAACCCGACTTCAGACGGGACACAAGATGCACCCTCCGGGTACACTGTTCCACTACCCGCCTCACTCCCGCCGGAACTCATCGCAATGGAACTTCCCGAACTCGCGTGGCCCGCTGTCGCAGCGCTACCCAAAACAACCCCCATCGTGTTCCCGATTGCCGCGCTCGAACAGCACGGCAAGCACATGCCGGTGTTCACCGATTCGCTTCTCTGCGGCGAGGTGATGCGCCGCGTGAAGCTCACTCCCGTTGCGTCGAAGTGTCTGTTCGCCCCGCTGCAGTGGCTCGGCAACTCGCACCACCACAACGATTTCCCTGGCACGCTCTCGGCATCACCACGGGTCTATCTCGACCTCATCAAAGACCTCGCGCAGTGTTTCATCTCGCACGGCTTCACGCGAATCGTCTTCATCAACGGTCACGGCGGCAACATCGTGCCGAGCCAGCAAGCGCTCTTCGAGTTGAAACAAGACCTTCGCAATCGCCGTGACCTGCTGCTGCTGTCACTCACGTATTGGGATGCGTGCGGCGGCCCGCCGACGTTCCCGGGCAACACGCAGAAGGTCATGGGACACGCTTGCGAATGGGAAACGTCGATGGTGCTGCGGATCGCCCCGCAACTCGTGGTCGGCGACGTGACGAAGGTTCCCGAGGTGCCGCAAGGTAAGGCGTTCGGGCCGGGGTATCGTGCGTGGGTCATGCCCGACCGCAGCGAGCCCGGCCACGTTGGGAACCCCGCAGCCGCGACCGCTGAAAAGGGCGAAGCCCTTTTCGCCTTCTTCTCCGCAGGCGTCACGACATATCTCGAACGAGTCGTGGCGTGGGACGGCGTGACTTGGGATTGTTGATTGGTATGCAGGCACACCAAACGCGGAGCGACTTCAAACAGTGAACGATCCACAACCAACAACCACCCACCAACAACATCCCGATCACAATCCCCAATCCCCGTGGCGGTGGTGGGTCTGTGGCATCCTGATGTTCGCCACGCTGCTGAACTACATGGATCGGCAGGTTCTGCCTCAAATCGGAACCGAGCTGAAAAACCAGTACAGCCTCGACGACGCTCGCTACGGCATCGTCGGGCGAAACTTCGCGTGGGCGTTTGCGTTCGGAGCGATCTGCTTCGGACTCATCGCCGACCGCGTCGGTCCACGCATGCTGTATCCGTTCGTGCTCATCGGTTGGTCGCTTGCGGGACTCGCAACGCCACTCATGGCCGATCCGAAATACTCTTCGCTCGTGGAAGACCCCAATCAGCCGGGCAGCGGGCCATACTACTGGCTTCTGATGTGTCGCACGTTACTCGGGTTCTTCGAGGCGGGGCACTGGCCGTGTGCGCTCCTCACAGCACGACAGGTCCTCACGGCGAAAGATCGGCCACTCGGGAACGGGCTGCTTCAAAGCGGGGCGTCACTTGGGGCGATCCTCGTTCCGCCGTACATCTGGGCCATGCGGCAACTCGGCGGCGGTTGGGAAATCGCGTTCTGGACCATTGGCGCGATCGGCTTGCTGTGGGTGCCGGTGTGGCTGATGTTGGTGAAGCGCGGTGATCTCAGTCATCGTGCGGACGCTCCGGTGGCCAGCGCACCCAAGCTCCCAGACAAGCCATTCGATTTGAGACACTTCCTCCGCATTTACATCGCGTTATTGTCCATCCATCTCGGTATCAACATTAGCTGGCAGTTTATCCGGGAGTGGCTGCCGAAGTACCTGAAGGAGTCGTTAGGCTTTTCAGCCGACGCTGCGGACTTCATCGTGCCCGCGTACTACATCTCGGCCGAACTCGGCTGCTTTGCGTTCGGCTTTTTCGTGCGGTATTTGGTCGCCCACGGTCGCGAAATCCATTCCGCACGAGTCATGGGATATGCGGTCTTTGCGGCGATCACGGCGTCGGCAGCGCTCGTTCCGATCTTGGGGGGTGGTTGGCCAGCAGTGATCGCAATCGTGATCGCGGGGGCTGGTATCCTGGGACTGCACCCGTGTTACTACGCTCTCGTGCAAGAACTGCCAGCTAAGCACATGGCGTTCTTTGCGGGGTTTCTTACCGCAATTGGGTGGTTCACGGTTGGTATGGTTCACAAGCTGATGGGCGAGCACATCAAGGCAACAGGAAGCTACGACGTGGGCTTCTTGCTCGCGGGGCTGGCTCCGCTCGGGGGGCTGGTGGGTTTGCTCGTATTATGGCGAAAGTAGTTTAGCGGTCGCCCCAGTGGGGCGTCGCCACGTTGCGGCGACTGCTAAACCGCAGGACGGTGAGCGCGAAACACAAGATACCGCATCGCCCCGGTTCGGTACGCCAGCCAGATGCGAGCCATCGTCACCAGGAAGATTCGGTTCCGGCTCGCTTCGCTCAACAAGTATGCACGACCTGCACGATCCGTGATGATGCGGCGACCGGTTCGCAACAAGCATAAAGTCCACGTTGCCCGCACTTCGCGGGTGATATCCGTGACCGATTCCACCTCGAATCCCGCCTCCGTCAGCAGATCGCGGTAGTCGGTTTCGGTGCCCATGCTGGGTAAGCGTCCCTCGCGGCAGATCGGTTCGAGCAGATTCCGCTTCTCCCACGGCTTCGCTTTCTCTCCAGCAATCCATGCACAAATCGCGAAGCGACCACCCGGCTGCAGCACGCGAAACGCCTCGCTGAATGCTCGCGCTTTGTCGAGCATGTGCTCGGTGCTTTCGATCGCATACGCCGCGTCGAACGATTGGTCGGGAAGGTTGTTTTCGAGCCAGTCGCGAAGCAGATACAGCGGGTTCGTGCCGCCGGGATTGGTTGCTTCTGCGAAAGCCTGCTGGGCGGGAACGATGGTGAGAGCCGTCACTGCGGCGTCGAACTTCTTGACGATGAGGCGAGCGCTGGCACCGTAACCCGACCCGATATCGACAACGCGATCCCCGGATTGGATGTTGGCTTGTTGTGCGACGAACGCCGTGAGTTGTTCGACAGCTTCGAGCGGCGTTTCGCGACCGGTTCGCCACAAGCCGTGGTGAACGTGTTCGCCCCACACTTCGCGGTAGAGCCGGTCGAGTTCCTGGTAATGGTCGGCGACAATCCCTGGCGCGAGCGGACGATGCGGCTTAATCATGATGAAGATTCATTCTCAAAGAAGGATTCACCGCAGAGTGCGCGGAGAGCGTAGAGGAAAAAACAAAACAGAGCATTGTCTTCAAACTCGATCTTCTCTCGGTTTTGGGTTTCTCTCTGCGCTCTCCGCGTACTCTGCGGTGAATCCTCTTTATTTACATGCCTTCAGGAACGCGACCAAGTCCGCCAAGTCCTGTGGTGACAATTGCTGATCCAACCCCGACGGCATCAGCGACACGGCACTCGGCGAAATGCTCGCCACGTCGGCACGAGCAACCCGTTCCTCCTTGTCCGCCGCGACCACGATAATGATCTCGTCCGGTGCGTCCTTCTTCAGAATACCGTTGAACGCCCGATCGTCTGTCGTGACTACCCGCACAGGCTCATAACTTCGCACGAAACTCGCACTCGGAAACACAATCGCTTCGAGCAAGTCGCGCTCTGTGCGAATGCCGCCAACCCGCGTCAGATCAGGACCGATTAGCCCACCGACGTAGCCAACCTTGTGACACGCAATGCAGTTCGTCTTCGGCGAGTTGAACACCAACTGACCGCGTCGAATGTCGCCGGGCTTCAAATCCGCGATGATCTTGTCGAGCCTCGTGGTCTCGCCCTTGCGCGCTTCGGCGAGTTCCGCGTAGAGCTTCTCGGCCTCGGTCTGCACGGTCTTCGGATACTTGTCGAAGATCGGCTTCACGATCTCGGTGCGAACGCTGGGCCGCACGGCTGGGTCACGCAATGCCTTCACGAGTGCGGACCCAACCGCGGGATCGGTGGATCGCGCGAACACGCCGATGAGCTTTGGCAATTCGCCTGGATTGACGGTCTTCAGCGCAGCTGTGAGTGCAATGCTCGATTCCGGCACAAGGGCACCGCGAGCGAGCAACTCCGCGGCGGCTCCACGCAACGCACCATCGCGGTCACGGTGCAAATCCGCGATCACGTCCCTGGCTTCGTCGGCTGTCAGTTGGCTACCGAGTGGTCCGGTTGCACGCAGCGAATACACGAATTCCTTGGCGAGCGGAGTGTTCGTCGTGCGGCGATACTTCTCGACCTTGGCGGTGATGTCAGCGTGGTCCGCTGCCGACGGCGGAACCGTTCGCAGCACGACAACCGCATCTCGCAGCACATCGGCACTGCGTGAGATGAGCGCCTGTTGAACGCCGTCTTTCCACTCTGAAGGGAACGCTTTCAATCCGGAGCGGGCCATGCCGCGAAGAATCGCACGCTGCGACTGGTCATCGATTGTGCCATGAAGCGCGTTGCCGAGAACCTTGCGAATCGCGTCGGTCTTCAGGAACGGCACCGCACGCCCGACGAGTTCGTCTTGCTCGGGTGGCGTCATCTTCTCGAACTTCTTGAACTTGTCTCCGAGGTAGCCAGCGAGTTGATCGCCCCACTGTGGATGTCGCCCGGCAATCCACCACGCCGTTTCACGCAGTGCCACATCCTTCGCATCGAGTTCCGCGAGAACGGTCTTCGCTTCGAGCTTGGCCTTCGACATATTCTCAAGTGCCGCGAGGGTCGCACGCCGAACGCGCGGCGACGGATGCTTCAGCCCTTCTTCCGTGGCCCCCGGATGGTTGATCTCGATCAACGCATACGTCAGAGCGTGATCGAGAGCGCGATCGTTCTTTTCATCCGCGAGCGCCTTCAGCAGATCCGGAACCGCCCAGTGTGCTTTCGATCGACCAATCGCACCTGCGGCCACTCGCCTCACTGCAAGCGATTTGCTCTTCAGTGAGTACGTCGCCCTTTCAATCACGGCGTCGTCGAACGGAGCCATCAACGAAACGGCATGGAGAGCCGCCATGCGAACGTCGTCGCGGGGATCTTTGGTAAGCGCCCCGAGGAGCGGATACGCCACTGCACGACCATCCCGAACCAGGAGCGAGATCGCAGCGATAACGCCTCGCTCGGTCGTGCCCGCCGTCAACGCCGCGACCGCCAAGTCGAATGGCTGTGCCTGACCTTCTCCGTAGCCAATACCTTCAATCACGCGCTGCCGAACCACTGGCCGAGGATCGTGAAGCAATTTTCCCAACTCCGATTCCTCGAGTTTCGCCCAGTCAATCTTCATGCCACGGGGGTCGTCGATCTTGTGCGAGCCGACCTTCTTCACGCGGTAGATGGCACCTGTCACGTCGGGCTTCACGAGCTGCGACGTCGGACAACACAACTTGTACCAGCCACCGGTGTCCACGATGAGCAGCGAGCCGTCGGCGTCTTCGATCACGTCGGTTGGGTGGAAGTCGATGTTGTCGGACACCACGAAATCACTGTCTTTCGTCGTGTAGGTCGAACCGGTTGGCACAAGCACGTGCCGACTCAGCTTTCGCAAATTGAACTGACAACAAAAGATGTTGTTGTCGTATTCCTTGCCAAACTGGTCACTTTCGAGGCGATGCAAGCCGCACGGAGCCGCTGGCCCCATGTGCGTCAGCACCGGCATCAGTTGCGGCGATGTCCACGGGTGATCGTAAACGACATCGTGATCCTTGCCGTAGACGCCGCCATAGACCGCGTGAATGAGGCCATCGCGTTTGCCGTCACGCGGATGCTGGAAGAACGTCGTGCTGAAGATAATGTCGCCGCCCGGCGTGAACACGAGATCGACGGGGTTATCCATGCCGCCGGTCATGACGTGTTCGAGGTTCGTGCCGTCGGGTTGTGCTCGAAAGATGTGCGCCGCCCGCGTGGTGAACTTCTTTCGGTCGATGGTGTATTCCTGCTTCGCGAACGCACCCTTGGTCCAGTAAATCCAGCCGTCTGGCCCGAGGTATGGGCCGTGCAAGTCGTTCGCGCAACCGGTCAGCGTCTTGCCGTCGAACCAGATTTCTTCCTTGTCCGCGACGCCGTCGTTGTTCGTGTCCGTGAACTTCCAGATATGCGGCGGCGCTGCGACATAGAGCGAGCCGTCGAGCCACATCGCCCCTTCGGGCAGCATCACGTTCTTCACGAACACGGTTTGCTTGTCGAACTTGCCGTCGCCCTTGGTGGATTCCAGCCTCACGATGCGGTGCGGCTTCTTCTCGACTTGAATGGCCGTCTTCTCGTTCGAACCCGACGAATCACAGACATACAGCCGACCTTGCGTGTCGAACGCCGCAACGATGGGCCGAGGGGCGAGGTCTGCGCCTGCCGCGAGTTCGATGGTGAAGTCTTTCGGGAGCGTGAACGTGTGACCGTTCAGCTTCACCTGATGCGTGTTGGGTTGTGCATTCAGCGAACCCGCAACGAGGAGCAACGACAGGAGGGCAACGCGAAACATGGGTAATCTCCAGCGAGGTGGGCGACAGTATACCCGAGAAGTTGGGCAATGTGTCGACCGAGGTTATTCTGATGAAGTTTCTTCCGGACGAGTGAATTGGTTCCGGGGTTGAAATGATGGTTCCGGGGCTGGAAGGTTGGTTCCGGAGGCGAATGTGGTGGTTCCGGGTCTGAAACGGATGATTCCGGGTCTGAAATGGATGATTCCGGGGGTGGGGTGGGGAAGTGGGCCGGAACCAATGTGAAACTGCCGTAGACTCGGTAAGCCACCGTGGGTATTGAGGGCGACGCAAAAGAGGGGAGGGATGCTGTGGCCGGCGACAACGTTGAACTTATCGTCGAGACGCAACATCTCACCAAGATCTACCAGAACCGGCAGATTGCGCTGAACGATGTGTCGCTGACCATCGAGCCCGGCTGCGTGCTGGGATTGCTCGGACCGAACGGCGCTGGCAAGACGACGTTCCTGCGGCTGATCCTGGGATTGCACCGCCCGACCGCAGGCTGGGCGAAGGTATTCGGCAAGGAAATGCACCCGAACGCGGCCGATCTGCGTCGCCGAATCGGGTACATTCCGACGAATCCACAGTTCCCGAAGGGCATGACGCCCATCACGTATCTCGACTACATCGCCAGGCTCTTCGGGCTGCCATCCGACATCCGCAAACCGAAGCTCGCGACGCTGATTCGAGCAGTGGATTTACTCGCGCATTCGGGTGATTCGCTGTCGCACTTCACCCCAGGTATGACGGCACGGCTTGCAGTTGCGGCGAGTCTCATCAACGAGCCTGACCTGCTCATTTGGGACGAACCAACGCACGGCTTGGACATCGAAGCACGGCGTTCGATGTTGGAACTCATCAAGCGCCTCGCGGCCGACAAAACACTCATTCTGAGCAGTCACAACCTGAGCGACGTTGACGAAGTGTGCAACCACACGTGCGTGCTGAACAAGGGTCAGTTGATTTTCCACGGCTCGCTGCAAGACCTGAAGGGCCGCATTCGCAAGAACCATTACGAACTGGACCTCGACGGCGAACAGAAGGCGATCACGAAAGCGGTCGGCGTGCTGCGTGGACTGAAAGACTTCACGCAAGTGTTGCTGCGACATCGTCGGCTGGATGTGAAGCTCGGGGAGGAAACGCCGAACGCTTCGCTGCTGGCCCAGATGTTCCAGGTGCTCGCGGATCACAAGGTGACGCTCATCACGGTTCGCAGCGTCGGAATGCAGACGGAGCAAGCGTACTTGGATCTGGTGGAGAAAGAAGAACAGCGCGGGTTCGCTCGGCTTTACGCGACCGCGGAAGCGGCCTGAGATTCGGTGAACCCGGAGATAGACATGGACGCCAACCCCGCGGTTGTCACACTTCGTTTCAACAAGTTCCTGCCATACTGGGCGGTGTTCCAGACCGACCTCAAGCAGACCGTGCGAAGCTGGGTCTACCGGCTCTGGGTCATCATGACCGTGTTCGCGTCCGGTGGCTTCCTGCTGTATCGCGTCGGGTTGCATCAGGAAGCAGGCATCGTGCAGTCGGCCGCGGTGCAGTGCGGTGACCTCTTCCGCATCATGGTCATGGGCAGTCTTGCGCTGGTTGTGGTGCTGGCAGTGTCGGCTGTCGGAGCGGAACGTGGCACGCTCGCTGATTCGATTCTGTCGCGTGGCATCAGTCGCCATCAGTATTTCCTTGCGAAGTGGCACGCCAGGCTCGTCGTGGTGATTGCGACGTTCACGACACTTGCGGTCGGCGTGATGATCGCGGGTTACTTCCTGTTCAAGTCGGATGCTGAGTCAGATTTGAGTTTGGTTGGTGGGTTCGCAGCGGTGCTGGCCGTTGGTGCTGTGTTAGCCGTGATTGTGTCGTGTGGCGTGGTGATCGGTGCCATGACACACGGGACCGTGCTCGGCATCACCGTATTCTGGTTGCTGCTGTACGGCGTCGGGTTCCTGCTGACGCTGATGCCCGAACCGTGGCCAAGTCCCGACCGCGAACTCGCTCGGCTCAAGTTCGTACTCCGCGGTCAGTTCAACGAAATGTTCGTGGTGAATCTGGTTGCGATCTCTGTTGTGCTGTGTGCGGTGGCGGGATCGCTGGGACTGATGGGGTTCAGCAAAAGCGACGTGTGATTCCACGCTGGCGACTGGTGGTATCGCGATCGACGTGTGCGGAAAGCAACCGTTCGCCTCGCGAAATCCACCGTCGGTCTAACGGCTCGACGCTCACCTGAGAACTGGCGTTCCAACTTCCCCGCCATCGCCGATCATCGCCACTTCCAAAGCCAAGCGCTTTGGCGTTTGTTTCACACGCGGCGTCTCACCATTATCGAGCACGTTGCTCGGCAACTTCCCGTGACCACGCAAAGCAAACGACCCATCTCGCGACGCATTCGGGAACAGCCGCGTCGAGAACAGGCTCAGCGCTGGCTGCTCCAAACGACTGACCTGCGTGGGTTGAGGCGAAACGGCATGTTCATCCGAAGCTGGTGTAATGCCAATTGCGATGGCCACAAGCACCGCCACGCACACACCGAGAATCGTGAGCAATCCGGGGAATCGGCACATCGCGAATCTCCTGCGTCCAACCCGCGTCCTGTGCAGACGACGGTTCTTCCCTCATCGGCTTGTCTTGTCTGCTTCCTCCAGATTGCCGACGACCAACTCACTCAGACTTGCTTCGCAAGTCCGCAAGTCTCACCCAATCCCTACCGCTGACACCGCCTTCAAGGATCAAACCAATTGCGCCCACCTCTCCCCCGATTTCTGGGGGAAAGGTCGCGACGAGGCTTTGCGAGTCGAGGGTGAGAGGGCTTTCGCATCTCAATTACGAAGTGTCACTTCTCAATCATTCCGCGAAGCACCTTGTAGTCCGTCTTGCCCGTGCCCAGCACGGGCAACTTGTCGAGCTTCTTCACATCGTCGAGCCGCATCACGCCACGGAGCCCTTCTGCCAGCAACAGTGCATTCGCATCACGCAGTGAAATGTCGAGCGTCGTGAACAACACGATTCGTCGGCCGGTGTTCGTCTCGATTCCTTCGACTGCAACCTGCGGCCCCTCATCCGTTGGCGGATACTTCTTCGCGAAAGGCTCCTCCAACGCCGGAAGCGAAATCATCTCGCCGCCCGCCTTCAGGAATCGCTTCAATCGTCCATGAAAGACAATCGCGCCGGTTTCATCGAGCGCCGCGAGATCGCCACTCACATACCACTTCTTGCCGTCAATCTCCTCAAACGGGACTGGCACATCGGTCCCCAGATAGCCAGGGAACACCGTCGGGCCGGCAATATACAGCATGCCCATCTTGCCCTCGGGTAGTTTCTCCTTCGTCTCCAAGTCGGCAACGAACACCTCCACACCCGGAAGCGGTTCGCCAATCGTGCCGTGCTTGATGTGACCAGGCCGATTCACCGATACCACCGGCGAACACTCCGTGATGCCGTAGCCTTCCAGTACGTCCGCGTTCGGGGCGAGTTGCTTCGACTTCTCGAACACATGTGGCGGGCACTTCTCCGCACCAATGATGATCGTTCGCAGTGAATCGAGGTCGCCTGGTTTCGCACGGTCGAGGATGAACCCCAGAAACGTCGGCGTGCCCGCAATTATCGTCGGCTTGTACGCAGCGATCTTCCGAACAAGTGCCCCTGCGTCCGTGGGGTCGGGGTGATGCACGATCCGCACGCCGACGAACAACGGGAGGAGACCCGTCACGGTGAGGCCGAAGCTGTGGAACATCGGAAGGAAGCCAATCGCGCTGTTGTCGCGAGTAATCCGGAGAGCCTCGATGCACCCGCGTTGATCGGAGATGATGTTCGCGTGCGTCAACGGCACGGCCTTGGGTGCTTTCTCGCTGCCGGATGTGAACAGAATCACCGCTGGCTTCTGCGGATCGTGCGAGATCCCGCCGAGCAGGTTACGGCGTGTCAAACCACCGAACCACCGAACAGACAACAAGCGACGCAGCTTTTCCAGCTTCCCGACAGCAGCGCGCATTTCTTCGAGGAAGAAGAGCTTCGCGCCTGGAACTTCGGGCTGAACGCGATCCACGAACGCCTTCGACGTGATGACATGCGTAAGCCCCGCGACCTTCACGGCGTGTGCGAGGTTGGCGGGTCCGGTCGTCCAGTTCAGCACCACGGGAACCTTGCCCGCGAGATGCAACCCGAGGAACGCGAGATCACACGCCACCGACGCCGGCAGCATCAATCCAACATTCGGTGCCTCAATATCCCGGAACCGCGCTGCCATCACCGAAACGCCGACAATCACCTTCTCGTAAGTCAAGCCGCCCGCGATGTCGTCGGCCACGATCATCTGCTGGCGATGCGCGAACGCCTGATTCAAGAACGCTTCCGACACTGTTTCGCCGTGAATCTTCAGCAGGTCGTTGTTGGGAGCGGGGGCGAACCAGCCTGCGGGTGCGGGTCGCGGTGGCATCTTCTCCTGCAAACCCTCCGCGAGCGCCCACAACTCCCCGAGCCCCTTCGGCACAGCCTCGCTACTGAACCCGAAACGCTGCTCGACACTCAGCGTGATATCCATCGCATCGAGGCTATCCATGCCAAGATTCGCGAACGTTGTCTCGGCTCGGTTATCGCTTTCAGAGAGCGGCCGCTTCAACTTCTCCTCGACGAAGTGCGCGACGGCGGTTTTCGTTTCGGGCTTCACCTTCGAGAGATCAAATTCCTTGGGCGGCGGCGGTGGCGGGAACTCGTGCGTTCGCGGACCGAACAGGAAGTGTCGCGGAACGAATGTCGGCGTTTCGCGAGGGGTGTCGGCGTTGTACCAGTCTTCGAGCCAGCGGTTCACGGCTTCGCGAGATGGTTCGAGGCGTTGCTCGGTGGTGAACGCTTCCAGCGTCATCGTGACCTTGCGACGCGGCGCGAAGAAGAACAGATTACTCGCCCACAGGGCGATGCCGGTAAAGAGAGCGTGGAGTACGAACGGTTCCTTGTCCGCGAAACTAAAGCGACTTCCCCATAGCCCACGGGTGCGAAGCAACACGACAGTTACGTTCGGAACTGCCGCAAGCACATCGGCAGCGGTTCGAGCGCCACCAAGACGCTCAGAGCCATCGCGAGACAGCCGACCACTCGGCCACAGAATGATGTTCTCGCCTCGCTTCAGCGCGGCGACGATTTCCGCAACGGCCTTCTCAGCGCGTTGCTTTTCCTCGGCGCTGGCTCTCGCAATTTCGGGCATTTTGATTGCCCGCAATGCGTACCCGATTGGTGCCATGACCGGGTTGTTGAAGTTGGTTTCGAGCAGAAGTGGCCGCATCTGAAACGAGGGCCACAGCTTCATGAGAACGAGCAACGGGTCCACGAATGCCGGGTGATTCGGCATGATGAGATACGGTCCCGGCTTGGCGAGGACTTCGGCTTTGCCGTGGAGTTTGACCTTGTAGCGCAACGAGAAGAGAAAGCGGAAGATGACCCACATCACCCAGCGGATGGGCCATAGCAAGATTTCGATCATGATTCGCCCTCCCGCCGCGTCAACCACCTGGCGCGTTCAGGATAGGATATGCTCGGCAGTCACACCAGAAGAACCATTGCGAGAACCAATCCTGCAACGGCAACACCGAAGCCGAGCAGCAGTCCCGGTACCAGGAAGTAGGCACGCGGGAAGTCGTTGGCTGAGAGCGTTCGACAGAACCGATGATGTTGCCAGGTCGCCGAAGCCGACGCGAGGGCACCAAGGAGCGCAAGCGCGATTCCGATTGGGCCAGCCCACGATTGATCGGTGTGCGGAGCGTTTGGGTGAACGACGCGAAAGAACAGCCCGAACTTCGCGACGACGAAGCCCATGCCGACGAGTCCGAGACCCGTGCGAATCCAGGCCAGCAGCGTTCGCTCGGCTGCGAAAAACACTCGTGGATCATTCTCAGGCATTAACACTCCGGGTGTGGTTCAAATTGGTTCCGGGCCAGATGCATACCTCACCCCCGGAATCATCCAAAAGAGCTCCGGAACCATCATTTCAGCCCCGGAACCATCTCATTCGTCCGGAAGAAACATCATCAGATCAATTCGGTCACCCATCGGGAAACCTTGCATAGCTGTTATACCGGTTCCAGTACGCGGTATCATCGCTTTGGCCAACGCCGTTTGCTCGAATCACGCTCTTACATCGAATCGAGTCGGCCCATGAAATGCCACGCTGCGCTTTTCGTTGTGCTCGCCGGAGTCGCCGCGATCACGCCGTTTCCCAGCACGGCTGCCGCATGTTCGACGGTGCCTCGACGCCTGCACCGGACAAAGGTTCTGGGAGTACGACACGAAGGCAAGCATTGGGGCTCGCCGTACGACGCTGACAGCAAAGTGTTTCTCGGAACCGATGCGGGAGACCTCTTCATCTTCCGACATGACGCCACGCCAACAGCACTTCCCGATCCGGTTGCTGCAGCAGGCGCTGCGAACGCGAGAGTCGCCAGACAAATCCGCCGCGAGCATCGGAAACAAGTCGAGAACCACGTCCTCATCAGAAAAATCGAACTCGATGCTCCGATTCGTTCTACCCCTTCGGTCTCCGATGGCGTCTTGTATGTGAACACCGACAAGTCGCTCTACGCCATCGGCAAGGGCTGACGGATCATCGCTTCTTCGTGGGCTTCTTGGCAGCGGGTTTCACCGGCTTCTTGCTGGCCTTCGCGGCAACCTTCGGCTTCGCAGCGAGCTTCTTCGCGGGAGCCTTCTTCGTTGCAGCCTTCGCGGCCGCCTGCTTCTTCGCGGGCTTCTTCTTGACGGCCATCTTAACGGGCTTCGGTTCAGGAATCGCAACACCGTCGAATTTCGCGAATCGACCCTGAGCGTCGAACGTTGCGGTCAGTTCGTCCTTGCCACCTGCGGTGATCTTCAGTGTGTTCGGCTGCTCGGTCACGGTCAGCCCGTAGTGGTGGGCGTAAGCCGTGAGCGTCGCTTTGTCATCCATCACAGGCATACTTCGCAGCAGTTCCGTGAACTGCGTCGCGATCCGAACAAGCGGATGCTTCTCGGTGAACTTCAACCGGTCATCGCGAATCAGAACGAGTTCCGTACTGCCGTCATTTGGGAATGCCTGGTATGCGTCGTAACCAAGTTCGCCCACGAGGATCACGCCGAGAATGTGAGCGGCGGATTGGGTCAATGTGGGACCAAGCAGCGGCTCCAGCGCGAAGGCTGGCGCTCCGAGAACGTGGACGTTCAACCGATGAACAAGAGCGCGAACGGTGTCGCCGAGTGCCCGATTCGTGATGCTGAGTTTGAGGTGTTTATTCGACCACGCCCACAGCCACGAATTGTTGTGCGATGCGTGCGAGCCAAGAATCGGTGCCTCGAACTGCACCTTGTCGAAGGTCAGGATAGCGGTGGTGGTGTCGTATTCCCACGCGCCACTGGCCGACTTCTTGTGCAAAAACGCAGCGAGCCGCATCTGCCGATCAAATGCCATTCCGACGTGCCGGTGATAAAGCGCGATCAGTTGCTCGTCCATTGCGGCCCTCAATAGCGAGTCGGAAACACGCCTTACTCCTGAGTCTGAAACGCCGTCAAGTCGGTCATGCGGTTCGTTTCGTCGAACTCAGCCCGAAGCAACTCGACGCCATTCTCAACGACACGAACGAGTCGCCCCTCCGTCTTGGGCACATACGCGTACGAGTTCAGGTAGCCGATCAAGGCCGTGCGGTGGTCGAGGATCGGGAACCCCGTCAGCACTTGCGGGAAGATGGTCGCCACGCGGCCGAGGGGATCGGGTTCGTCTGTGCGAAGTCGTGCATCACGCAGCAAAACCGTATTGCGGCCGCGTTTGTAGGGCATCGTGTAATACGCCTGATACCCCAGTTCGCCACTCACGATGATGCCGAACACATGGGAAACGATGCGACCCAATTCTTCACCGAGGATCGGAGCCACATCGACCGACGACGTGGATGAAAAGGCCTTGATGCCGTGGCGTTCTCCGAGTTTCCGAACCGCTGCGCACACATCGCCCATTGTCGTCGTCAGGTTCATCTGCGAACTGTACCAGACCCACAGCCAGGAGTTGTCGATCTCGGCGTGGGCGCCAAGATCGTGAGCCTGGAACTTTACCGTTGGGCCAAATGAGAGTGTCGCCGTCGACACCTGATAGTGCCAGTTCGTGCCGTTGGCTTCGCGTTCCAGGAAGTCACCGAGACGTAACTGCCGGTCGTAAGCTGCAGCGACGTGACGGTGATAAAGTGCAACCAGTTGCTCGTCCATAACGAGGAACCTCGGCCCGTGTGGAAACAAACAACCTCACCCCGATGCAGTGGGTCTGGTAGGGTGGGTCGAGTCGCGCTTCGCGACTAACCCCACCATGAACCCAACATGTGCATCGGTTGTGGTGGGGCTCGACTGCAAAGCCGGCCTCGACCCACCCCACCCAATCAAGCGTTGTACGTCGTGCTCGAAGTTGTGCCGCCGCGACCGGTCCAGTTCGTGTGGAAGAACTGACCACGTGGCTTGTCGAGCCGTTCGTAGGTGTGCGCTCCGAAGTAATCGCGCTGTGCTTGCAACAAGTTCGCAGGCAGCCGACCCGTGCGGTAGCCGTCGTAGTAAGTCAAGGCACTCGAAATCGCTGGCAACGGAATGCCGTTCACCGCAGCGGTTGCCACGACTCGACGCCAGCCAGCTTGCGCCCGACCGAGTTCACCCGCGAAGAACGGATCGACCACCAGATTCACCAGGTTCGCATTCTTGTCGAACGCTTCCTTGATCTTGCCGAGGAATGCACTGCGGATGATGCAACCCCCCCGCCACATGAGCGCGATGCCACCGTTGTTCAGTTCCCACCCACTCGCCTTCGCCTGCGCTCGCATTAGAGCGTAACCCTGAGCGTAAGAAATGATTTTGCTCGCATAAAGCGCCATCTCCACATCGTTGATGAACTGCTCCTTGTCGGTGAGCTTCGCCAGCGGCGGGCCGGCAAGCACCTTGCTCGCGGCAACTCGCTCATCCTTCAATGCGGACAAACACCTGCTGAACACCGCTTCGCCGATCAGCGTCAGCGGGCTGCCATTGTCCGTCGCAGCGTCAATCGTCCACTTGCCGGTGCCCTTCTGACCAGCCGTGTCGAGGATCAGATCCACGAGCGGCTTGCCCGTCTCCGGATCCTTGTAGCCCAAGATCTCGGCAGTGATTTCGATGAGGTAGCTATCGAGCACGCCCTTGTTCCACTTCTGGAACACTGGCTGCAACTCGTCCGGCGTCAGGCCGAGCAGGTCCTTCATCAGTTGGTAGGACTCGCAGATGAGCTGCATGTCGCCGTACTCGATGCCGTTGTGAACCATTTTCACGAAGTGACCGGCACCCTCCGGCCCGACCCAATCGCAGCAGGGCACTTCGCCGCCCGCAGGGTCTTTCGCCTTCGCCGCGATCGACTGGAAAATCGGCTTGATCTCGGGCCACGCGGTTGCGTCGCCGCCCGGCATAATGCTCGGTCCCTTCAACGCACCTTCTTCGCCACCGCTGACGCCACTGCCGACAAAGCGAATACCCTTCTCGGCAAGCGCCTTCATTCGGCGAGTCGTATCGGGGAAGTGGGTGTTGCCGCCGTCGATGACGATGTCGCCTTTTTCGAGGAACGGCAGAACGCTCGCGATGCTATCGTCCACAGCTTGCCCGGCTTTGACGAGCATCATCACCTTGCGAGGCTTCTTGATCGACGCCACGAATTCTTGCGGCGTTTTCGCTCCGACGAACTTCTTGCCCTTGCCGCGACCATTGACGAACTCGTCCACCTTCGCGGTGGTGCGGTTGTACACGGCCACGGTGAACCCGTGTGATTCCATGTTGAGAACGAGGTTCTCGCCCATGACGGCGAGGCCAATCAGGCCGATATCGGCGGACGGAGTAGCCATACGCGGTAGTCCTTCGCAGCGGAGTGAGGTGGCAAGTCTTGTCCGCATTCTAGCGAGGCATCGCTACCGTGCCACCATGCTCCTGTTTCTTGGTCTCGCCACTTGCGGCAGAGCAGAGTTGGCTCGCTCTACTGCAAGCGGCGAGACCAAGTGAAATTCCTGTCGCTTGCCGGGATGTCGCGAGAGTGCGAAAATCGCAAGACACTCGCAACCGAGGTCTGCATGTCGGAACCACGCCCGCCAGACGATACCGAGTCGAAACTCGGCAAGACGAAACTCGTCTCCGGGCCCAGTGCGATTCCGTCCGAAGCACGCTTGACCGCCAGCCACGGCTTCGCATTCGACAACACCAACCAGCCACTTCCGCAATCCATCGGCCGCTTCGAGGTGCGAGCCTGTCTCGGCAGCGGAGCGTTCGGGTGGGTCTACCGTGCGTTCGATCCCACCTTACGTCGGGAAGTCGCTATCAAGTTACCGCGACCCGACCGTCTCCAAACGCCAAACGACCGAGCCCGCTTCCTGAATGAAGCACGCGCCGCCGCCACAATCCGACATCCGCACGTTGTGCCGGTTCACGACGTCGGCGAACTGGACGGCATCCCGGTCATCGTGATGGGCTACGGTCCGGGGCCACCGCTTGCCGCAGTGCTCACGGAGCGAACGGAACCATTCGCGCCTCACGAAGCTGCTCGAATTGTGCGGTCGCTTGCACTCGCAGTACAGGCAGCACACGACAAGGGCGTCGTTCACCGTGATCTGAAGCCAGCCAATGTGCTGTTCGATCCCGAACACGCCGAGTATGTCGTCACCGATTTCGGCCTCGCTCGCGTTGTCGATCCAAACGATCCTCGAGCTTCGAGCACGGGCGTTGCTGGCACACCATCGTATATGCCACCCGAGCAAGCTCGCGGCGACTCCGCAGCCGTTGGACCTCGCAGCGATGTCTACGCTCTCGGGGTCATCCTGTTTGAACTGCTCACGGGTCGGCTTCCTTTCACGGGCGGCTCGGTTGCTGATGTCATCTCGCAGGTGCTCATAACGCCACCACCCACCGCGAGTTCTCTTCAAGCGAACATTCCGGCAGCGCTCGACGCAGTCTGCCGGAAGGCGATGGCCAAGTCGCCGGATGGCCGTTACTCGTCGGCTCTGGAACTGGCCACGACGTTGACTCCACTCACAACACCGGACTCGCTTGATTTGACTGCGCAGACAGTCGAGATGAAGCCCCCCAGCAAGACGGCACCGCAGCGAACGCACTGGCGAATCACGATTCCCGCTCTGCTTGTGATGGCAATCGTCGCTGTTGTCGCGATCTTCTTGCTGAACTCCGGCAAGCAGAACGCAACCAGAACAGACGTCTCGCCTGACACGAAAACCAATCCGCCGGTGGGCCCCACGCCGAAGTCTGGAGCAACCGCCAGTGCGGATCGACGGGCTGCCGAGTGGGTGCTGAAGTGTGGCGGTATGCTCGAAGTGATCGACACCAAATCGGGGACGAAACTCAACCCCAAGACGGTCGCGGAACTACCTGCCGAGTTCCAGGTAACGCGGCTAATGATTAGTGATTCCAAAGCTGTCACCGATGCAGCGGTGATCGCGAACCTGTCTGGGTTGAAGGGGCTGCGAGCCGTGGAGTTCCATTTCGCCTCAGAACTGACGAACAGTGGTCTCGAACACCTGAGTCGCATCCCTGACCTGAAGTTGCTTGGACTCCGATATTGCTCGAAGATTACGAACGCGGGCGTGTTCGCACTCAAGAATCATCCAACGCTGCGAGACGTCTACATTTCCGGTTCCGCCATGACAGTGGAAGGAGTCCTCGCGCTCGCCACAATTCCCAATCTGGAAGTCTTCGGCTTCCACGGTCACCCATCAACCGATAGTTGGTTTGAAGCTGCGAGTCATGCACCCAATCTCAAACAACTTTACGCGGGCTATAGCCAGGATCATCTGGGCGGTCGCGTAACTGCGACGGGGCTTTCGTATCTTGCGAAATTGAAGCACGTCTACCTGCTCGACCTGGATAGTGCTGCCCTCGTTCCGGGAGCCGCGAAAGGCTTGCCGGAGTTGCCAGCGTTGAACCAACTCTTCTTGCGAAAGGTTCCGCTGTCGGATGGCGAACTGGTTGACGTCGTGCGGAAGTATCCGAGGCTGGAGGCGCTGGCCTTGCACGAAACGAGCGTCACCGAAAAGGGAATGGAAACGGTTGCAGAATTAGCTTCGCTCCAGCGGCTTTACCTTGACGGAACGAAGGTCGGTGATCTCGGCCTGAAGCATCTCACGGCATGCAAAAAGCTCAGTTACGTTTCGGTATCGAACACGAACGTCACGGACGAGGGAATCCGCGAGTTCCGGAAAGCGTTGCCGAGGTGCGAAGTGAACACCGTCGCGCCGAAGGAGTGAGACCGTTGCGGCGAACTCACGACTTGCCCGCTGACCGAGACGCGATAGCGTAAGCCCATCACTCAGGTTTCCCGGAGTTCCTCAATGCCTCTCGCGATTCGCACTGATGCTTGCGCTTTCGACTTCCTCTCCCTCGGGGCACTCATCCATCGCCTCGACCCCGGACCGGTCCCGTTCCGCAAGGCCCGCAACTTCGACATCCACGTTTCCGGCGGCGAATACAACGTCTCCGCGAACCTCTCCGACTGCTTCGGCCTGAAGACCGCCGTCGCCACCGCGATGGTCAACTACCCCATCGGCGAACTCATTCAGGGCCGCGTTCGCGAGATGGGCGTCACGCCGTTCTACAAGCAATTCGAGCACGACGGCGTTCGCGGGCCGAACATCGCCACCGTGTACAGCGACCGTGGTCACGGCGTTCGCGCCCCGATCGTCTTCTACAACCGTGCCAACGAGGCGGGTGCGATGCTCAAGCCCGGCGACTTCGACTGGAAGGCGATCTTCTCGCAGGGCGTGAAGTGGTTCCATTCCGGCGGCATCTTCGCAGCGCTTTCCGAATCGACGTCTGAACTCATCATCGAGGGCATGAAGGCCGCGAAGGCTGCGGGCGCGATCGTGTCGTTCGACCTGAACTTCCGGGCGAAACTGTGGAAATCGGTTGGCGGCGACAAGAAAGCCGTCGAGGTGATGCGGAAGATCGTGGCGAATGTCGATTGCCTTGTCGGTAACGAAGAGGACATGCAGAAGGGGCTCGGCATCAAGGGGCCGGAGGTCACAAAGAAAACTGACTCGAAGCTCGATTCGGACGTGTTCTTCGGCATGATCGAGAACACCGTGAAGGAGTTCCCGAACGTGAAGATGGTGGCGACGACGCTTCGCGAGGTGCATTCGACCAACCGCCACGACTGGGCGGCGGTGCTGTGGCTGGAAGGCAAGCGCTACACCAGCCCGACGTGTGCACTCGAGGTCATCGACCGCATCGGCGGCGGCGATGGCTTCGCGTCAGTCGGCGGCGGCGATGGCTTCGCGTCAGGTTGCATCTACGGATTGCTGACGGGACGGGATCCGCAGCAGGCGTTGAATCTGGGCTGGGCACACGGCGCGTTGCTGACGACCTACCACGGCGACACGACGATGGCGACGCTCGCGGAAGTGGAGGCGTTCGCCGCCGGCGGCGGGGCGCGCGTGCAGCGGTGATCCGATCGCCGCTCGCGGCTTCGCACTTTGTGCGAAGCCGCAAGCGGCGAAGAACTGAATCACTTCAGCCCCAGCAATTCAATCTCGAACACGAGTGTCGAGTTCGGAGGAATTCCTGGCCGGCCACCCGCTCCATATGCCAGATCCGCGGGGATCACGAGCTTCCGGATGCCACCAACCTTCATTCCGGGAACGCCCTGTTGCCAACCGCGAATGAGTCCTTCGAGCCCCATATCGAGCGGGTCGTTCCCAGGCTTGAAACTCGAATCGAATACCGAGCCATCGCTCAACAGCCAACCGGTGTAATCCATCACCACCTTGGCACCGACGGGAGCCACCGGGCCATCGCCTTCCTTGAGATCGCGGTACTTCAAACCGCCATCGCCCAACGGCTTCAGTCCGGGGTCTTCGGCAGTTGGCGAACTTCCGTCGGCCATCTTGGTGAGGTCGGTCGGCAGCGGTGAGCGGCGGTCACGCGGAGCGGGCGTCGTCTCCAACAATTCGACCTCGAACACCAACGTGCTGCCTGCGGGAATCTTCGCTGAAGCCTTGTTCCCATACGCTTTGTCCGGAGAGATGACGAGCTTGCGAATGCCGCCCACCTTCATCCCCGGAATGCCCTCCTGCCAACCCTGGATCACCCCCTGCCCAGGCGGTGCTTTCGGCGACAACGACGGCTCTAACGGACTTCGGCCCTTGTCCTTACTCGAATCGAACACGGTGCCGTCGGCAAGCCAGCCGGTGTAGTGAACCTTCACCTTCGCGCCCGGTGCAACCAGGTCTCCGTTCCCTTCTTTAATGTCGCGAAACCTCACCCCGGGTGTGAGTTCTTTCAGCTTGGAATCCTCGACCGAACCATCGGAACCGTCGGACATCGCATGACCACCGCCACCCGAGAGGCTGGTGATGACTGCGACAAGCACAATCACGACCCCGATCGCAACGGTCGGAATCAAGACTTTCTTGATCTGCGCCGGGCTTGGGTCACCGGACGGCTGAGTGTTCGGCTTCGAGTCTGCCATGTTCTGGCTCCGCGACAATTGGATGAGAAGGCAGCCTGCTGACTTCTCATCCACACAAGCAGAATGAGAAGGCGGCCTGCTGAGTTCTCATTCACACAAGCAGAATGAGAAGGCAGCCTGCCGACTTCTCATTCACACAATGGAGAAGAGAAGTTGCGGGTGTTATATGACCACGCCACCGGATACGATCATCCGGTTGGGTGGATGAGAAGACGTCCGTCGGGATGCCGACCTGTCGGCAGGCCGACAGGTCGGCAGTCGCCTTCTCATCCACACTCACCCATACGAGGAATTCCCATGCGTGTGTTCGTTTTCGCTGCCCTGATTGTTGCACCGTGCGTCGGCGGTTTCACTCCGCCATCCGCCAACGCCGCCGACGACGACAAGGAGAAATCGTTGAAGCTCACGAAGGAAGCCGGCGAAGCTTACGAGTCCGGAAAGTCTGAAGACGCCATCGCGTTGGCGAAGAAGGCCGTCGAGCTCGACGCCAAGAACGCAGCGGCGTACTTCGTGCTGGGGTCGGCCAACCTCAAACTGCGGCACAACGAGGAAGCTGCAAAGGCATTCACGAAGGTCATCGAAATCGATCCGAAAGTCGACATCGCCTACGATCGCCGGGGTGATGCGTATCTGAAATCGGGCAAGTTCAAGGAAGCAGTCGCGGACTTCGACAAGTTCCTGGCCGCGAAGCCGAAGTTCGCCCCGGATCACTGGCGTCGCGGCATCGCACTCTACTACACGGGTCAGTTCAAGGAAGGCGTCGCGCAGTTCGATCTGCACCGCAAAGTGAACCCCGAAGACGTCGAGAACTCCGCGTGGCACTACCTGTGCAATGCTCGCGCAAACACGCCGAAGAAGGCTCGCGAAGACCTCATTCCGGTGACGAAGGATAGCCGCGTTCCGATGAAACAAGTGCTCGAGTTGTTCGCGGGCAAGCTGAAGCCGCAAGACGTGATCGACGCAGCCGAGAAGTCAAAGCTCGAGGGCGAAGACCTGAAGGAAGCGCGGTTCTACGCGAACCTGTATGTCGCGCTTTACTACGAATCCGAGGGCGACGCGAAGAAGGCTCTCGAACACCTGACGGCAGCAGTGGAGAAGTACAAGATTGGCCACTACATGTGGGACGTGGCCGACGCACATTTGAAACTCATCAACAGCGCGAAAAAGTGATCGTGTTTTCGTTTCGCGGTTGCCCCCAATGGGCAACCGCCCGCCCCGCTGCGGCGGCCGCTAAACGATTGCAGGTTCCGTCGGGACCTGTTCGATCACACGCATGGACTTCCACTTCCCGCTGCGGAACCGGAACCAGAAACACACCGACATTGCTGTGATGTGCAACGTCGCGAATACCCAACACAAATACACATTCCCACCGAAGTACACGATCAGCGCGGTCGGGATCACCATCAGCGGCCACGCCAGCGAGAACGTCAACGCCGTGACGTACTTTGTGTCGCCGGCACCGCGAAGAGCGAACGCGAACGACACATTCACGGCATCGGTCAACGTGTAGAACGCCACGAAGATCAACAGCGTCGGCACGACTGCCGCAATGACGGCGAACTTCTCCAATTCCGCAGGATTATCGGGCCGGAACGGTGCCACCAGAAGCGTCGGCACACTGACGTACGCGACCGCCACGAAGCACATACAGCCGAACGACCACCGCAGTCCCGTGTAAACACTCTTCTCCGCAAGATCGGGGCGGTTCTCGCCCAATCGCTGACCCACAAGAATCGCGATCGCTTGCCCCAGTCCCATCATGGGCAAGAACGCAATCATGTTCAGCCGGAAGGTCAGTGTCGTCGCACCAAGGGCGGCTTCCCCCAGGCGGCCAACAAGCTGGAGGAACAGGTTGAAGACCAACACATCGAGGAACACTTGCATCCCGGCTGGGCCGCCGAACTTCATCAGTCGACGGAACAGTTCGCGTTCAGGCTTCCATCCCGAAGCAGTGCCGAACTCCTCCCGGTAGCGATGACGCAGCATCAGCCCAATCGCCAGCAATGCGGACGCCCAAGAGCCGATCACGGTTGCCCACCCCGCGCCTTCAATGCCCATCTCCGGGAAGCCACCACGCCCGAAAATCAGCAGACACGCCAGAATCACGTTCACGCCGGTGCCGAACGCTTCGATGCCCAGAACCGTCCAGGTGTGACCGCGACCCGAAAAGAATCCGTTCACGGCCGTCATCACGAGCATTGGTAACCCCGCGAACGCGAGGCACCGAAGATACGTCGCTTCCATCGGCTGAATATCTGCAGCGTGGCCTCCGAGCGAAATCAGCCACGGGGCTAGCGGCGCAACCGCCATGAACAGCAGTCCGGCAACGATGGCGAAGTGAATCCCTTGCCACACGGCAGGCCCGACGCGATGCGACCGGCCTGCTCCGGTGTACTGCGCAACAAATGTAGAGGTGTAGCCTGCCGTGACTGAAAGCACGCCGAAGAACTGCCAATACCACATGACCGCCGGAAACGACGCGGCCATTTCGAGTGGGTCGTGCCGTGACAACAGCACCGTGTCCACGACGACTTGAACCGTCATGAAACTTTGACTGACTATGAGCGGCGCGGCGAGCTTCAGCAACTCGCGGCTGCCGCCTGGAACTGCGGGCTGATTGGTCGTGAGTGAGGAGTGGTGAGTTTCGGCATGGAGAGGTACCTGTGCTGGGGTCGCAACTGCATTACTGCTGTCGGCTGGATTCAACTCATCACTCATCACGCATTACTCGTTACTTGGGCGGAATCACTTGGAAGGAACCAGCCAGATGTTCCGGAACTGCACCGGATGGCCGTGGTCTTGCAGCAGAATCGGGCCTGGGGTCGATGGGTTGCCGCCCATGCCGGCACGGGTGTTGTCCACCGGGATCTCGACCCCATCCTGAATCTTGACACCGTTATGATGCACCGTCATCTTCGCAGGTTCGGTCTTTTTCCCGTCCACGAACTTCGGTGCTGTGAATTCGATGTCGTAGGTCTGCCACACGGTTGGAGCTTTGCACTCGTTCGTCTTCGGTGCCGACACTTCGTAGATCGCGCCGCAATCGTTCTTACCGGGCTTCAGGCCATAGCTATCAAGAATCTGCACTTCGTAGCGACCCTGAACGTACACGCCCGAGTTGCCGCGTCCCTGGCCCGCACCTGCCGGTTCGTATGGCACGCGGAACTCGACGTGCAGCTTGAATGCCCCATCGAACTTGTCCTTGGTGATGATGTCGCCGTGACCCTTCACGCCTTCCATCACGCCGTCTTTGAGGGTCCACTTCACTTCGCTCTTGCCGTCTTTCTTCAGCCATTGCGAGAAGTCTTTGCCGTCGAACAGGATGATGGCACCTTTGGGAGCGGCGACAGTTTCGGCGTCCTTGGTGTCTTCGGGCTTGGCGATTTTGAGTTTGTCGTCGAGTTTCCAGGGATCGTCGGCGGCGATGGCCAGCGAACAGCACAGTACGAACGCAACGGAGAGGCAACGCATGGGTGAACTCCGGTAGAGGCACTTCAGGGAAGCGCAGTGAAGGTAGGCCGAGGGAATTGTATGTGGGCGGATGCGATGTGAAGTGTGCTTGGCGAGCCACGGGGTTTATCCCCGTGGTCTCCTCCCATCTCGACGAAGACCACGGGGATAAACCCCGTGGCTCGCCAAAATAGTCTACTTGACCTTGTCACCGACTTTCTCGAACGTCGTGGTTCCGCCGGTTGCACCTTCGGCAACGAACGACATTCGCGGTAGCACTCGCACATTCAGCGACACCTTCGCGGTCAGCTTTGTTCCGCTATCAATCGTCACCCGCAACACATTCACAGTCATGTCTGCGGTGCCCATGTGCTTCGCAAACATCTTCGCCGCCTTCGGATCAATCGCAGTCATGAGCTTGTGAAAACGGTCCATGTTGCCAGACACATCCAGCACGGGAGCCGGAGCCGACTTCGTCTCCAGCGCTGCCTTCACAGCATCGAGCGCCCCAGGCCCGAAGCCAACGAACACCGCATCCTTCGCGAACGCGACATACGACACCGGCTTCTCACCGAACACCTTGCTGAGTTCCGTCAGCGCTTCTTCTTTGAGAAGACGTGTGAGCGGGACCTTGTGAATGTTCACTTCGCCGACCTTTGCCGCGTCGAACTCGAAATGCTTCGCGAGATCAGCAGGCTTCGCTGCTTCGCGAACAGCCTTCTCAAGCTCAGTTGTGTTGTCGAACGACATGCCAGCCACAACCGTGAACTTGCCATCCTTGTCTGGCCCCAGCAATGCAACCCCGGCGTCCAGCTCATCCTTTTTCACGGAACGAATCAAGCCCTTCGCGATCTCATCGACGACCGGCGCAAACGACTGCGGAAGGTCACCCTGCTTGAATTCCTGCTGCCCGCCCTCCAGTAGCGCGGCCACGATTTCCTGCACTTCCTTGGCGAACAATGGCGCTTTCAACAAAATGCCGCCGGCTGCGTCCTTTGTCACCAAGCCCGCGAAGCGATTGGTTGTTGCCTTCGTTGCAGCAATTTCCTTTGCGAGTGGCGTGCCCGGTTTGGGCATCACCACGAGTTCCGTCAGTGTGTCGCCGGTCGCGGGATCGAAGTTAAACTTCACGTCGATCTCGTTCACTTCCTTCAACGCGGTCTCCGTATAGCGACGCACCAACTTCGGCCCCTGCTCGAGCAACGCCTTCAGCACTTTGCCATCGGCCCCCTGCCCGGCACCGAGGAACATCTTGAGCTGGCCCGCAACCTGATCGAGTTCGTCGAGCATGTTCGCGACGAGCTTCGCGGGCACCCGACCTGGATACAGCTTCACGGCAACAAGCGATTGCTCGGCCTGATCCACGAGATCCGTGATGGGAATCAACTTCTTGACATCAGTGGGCTCGCCATCGTTGAGTGTGAGATACGCCAGCCCGCCTTCAACAAACCGCAGGTGCGACGTTTGCAGGAAGAATTCGTCGTCGGGAAGGTCGAGTTCGTACAACCCCTTCTTGCCCTCCACGGCAACGGCCTTGATCTTGATGCGACCGAGGAACGCGAGGAATTCCTTCTCGGTGGTCACGGGAACGGCGAGCACCAGCCCACACTCTTCCGGCTTGTTCTTGAGTTCGGAATACGCGACGATCGGTCGGTTGATGTCGAGCCCCTCGAAGCCGTGCTCGCCGAGCGTGTCCTTGAGTTCTCGCTCGAACTCCTTCACCATCGTGTCGCCCTGTGCAGGGCCACCGATCTGACGGAGCATCTCCTTGAAGTCGGTCAGCAGTCGGGACACGGGCTTGGCCTGCACGACAATCGCCGGGCTTGGCGGCTGTGCCGAGGCAACGCCCACGAGAGCGAACATCGCGGCCAGGGTATAAGCGAATCGCAATCGCATCAGCGTAATCTCCGGGATGTGAAAGAAGTGATCGCCGCTTGCGGCTACGCAGGCAGGGGCCTGCGAAGCCGCAAGCGGCGAATACCAAGAACCCAACTCACGAACTGATTCCATCCACACTGCTTATTTCTCGAACGGCGCAGGCGGAACGGCCTTCTCGGCGGGGTCGCGGTTGGCCCGTTCGATGTCACGCGAGAGGAAGATCCGCGGCAGCACTCGGAGGTTGATCGTCACGGTTGCCTTCAGTTCCTTTCCGCCCTCGAACGTGCTCGACAGGGCTTGCAGCTTCGTGTCATCCTTGCCGAAGAGGTTCCGGACCTCGTTGGTTTCGCGGTCGTTCGGTCCACCGATTTTCTCAAACAGTTTCACGATGCGGCCACCGTTCGTCACCACTTCCACCCACGGCGCATCAGCCGGTTTCGCGGCCAGCACTTCCTTCAGAACCGGAACAGGATCGGCGCTCATAACGCCAATCACACCATGCGGTGCGAACGCGAACGCACCCGTACACTGAGCGCCACCAAAAGCTTTTGTGATCGGCCCCGGCCCCTTTTCCGGGAAGCTGAACGTGTGGATCGCAATCTTGCCGAGCTTGTCCGCGTCCCACTTCATGCACTCCTTGATCTCAGGCGGAGCGCTCTTATCGAAGAATGCTTTGATTTCCTTTTCCATCGTTGCGGCGTCGTCGAACGAAATGCCCCCGATGGCCGTGAAGGAGCCATCTTTGTGCGGTCCACGCACCGCCACGGCCACATCAAGATCGCCCTCCTTCACGGTCCGAATTGCGCCCCTCAGCAGTTCCTCCAGCATGCCCTTCTCTTGCCGACCACGGGCGTCATTTTCCTTCTGGCCTTTCTCCAACAACGCCACGAACGAATTGCGGATTTCCGACGTGAACAGTGGCAGCCGACCGTGAAATGCCGCGGCTGTGTCTGGGTGATTGGTGAGCGACGCGAACCGATTCGGGGAAAGTTTGAAGGCTGCGATGTCTTTTGCGAGCTGTGTGTTCGGCTTCGGAGTCAGCGTTGCCTCGCCAACAATGTTCCCGGTTGCGGGGTCCATCGAAATGCGTGCTGTGAACGTGTCGGCTCCGCCGTGAAGCAGCACGCGAAACGCCGTTTTCTCGATGCCATCCGCAAGCGATCTGCCAATTTCGCCGAAGCCGCCTAACCAGAAGAAGCCACGTGAAAAGTCTCGGAGTGTGTCGTTGAGAAGCGACACCCCAATCCAACTGGCAACCTTCGAGCCAAACGGATCGCGGTCAAAATACAACCGACCTGTCATGAGCGCACGGTCCGCGGGATCGTGGAGCTTCGCGATCGACACAAGCGTCTTCGCATCAATGTAAGCAGCGGGGTTTTTCCCGTAAGCGATGTACGCATACCGTTCAGAGAACCGCATCATGGCCTTGAATGGTGGATCCAGTGGCGGCAGATGGTAAAGCGTCTTGTCCTTGGCATCGACCTTATATTTTTCCTTGTTGATGCGATCGCACATTGTCAGGAACTCTTTCTCATCCGTGACCGGCAACGCAACCACGACGGTAGCCTGTTCCAGCTTGGGGCTATCGAGGAATGCGTAACCAACGATGGGCCGCGTCAGATCGACGCCGTCGAGACCCTTCTCGCCGAACACCGATTTGAGTTCCTTGGTGAAAGCCTTCACGCCCTTCTCGCCACCAACAAGGTCGGCAGCGAACCGCATGTTGTCGAGAACCTGGCCGAGTGGTTGCGTCTGGAACGTGAGCGGTGGCAGCGGTGGGTCGGCCGCCGGAGCTTGGCTTGCGGCGAACAGCATCGCAGTGATCGCGAACAATCCGGTACGCATTGGGAACCTCCGAAAAGGAGTAAGACGTGTCCCACCCAGAATACGGGGCGGTCGCAGTGGTTGCAAACGGGTACAACACCCACGGATTACAAACGTGAGGTTCCGAGACACCGCAATGCACGATCGCGCCACCGAATTCTTCCGAGGTCTCCAAGACCGCATCTGTGCTGCCTTGGAAAAGGCAGATGGTTCTGCGAAGTTCCGCGAAGACACCTGGCAGCGGCCCGGCGGTGGGGGTGGTCGCAGTCGCGTGATCGTGGATGGTGCCGTGATCGAGAAGGGCGGCGTGAATCTGTCGGAAGTGCAGGGCGAGTTCAGTCCGGAGTTTGCAAAGCAGATTCCAGGCGACGGCCTGAAGTTCACGGCTGCGGGCGTGTCGTTAGTGATTCATCCACGAAGCCCGTTGGTGCCGACGGTTCACGCGAACTTCCGCTATCTGACCCACGGTGCGAAGGCGTGGTTCGGCGGCGGCGCAGACCTGACGCCGTACTATCCGTTCAAGGAAGACGTGGTTCACTTTCACAAGGTCTGGAAGCGTGTCTGCGATGCGCACCCGACGGTGGCGAATCACGCGAAGATGAAGCACGAGTGCGACGAGTATTTCTTCTTGAAGCATCGTCAGGAGGCACGCGGCGTCGGTGGCATCTTCTTCGACTATGCGGACGCCACCGAGGCAACCTTTGACTTCGTTCGCGAAGCTGCGGATGCGTTCGTGGAAGCGTATGTGCCGATCGTGGAGCGCCGCAAGAAACTGCCATACACGCCGGAACAGCGATTCTTTCAGGAGGTTCGTCGCGGTCGGTATGTGGAGTTCAACCTGGTGTACGACCGCGGCACGATCTTCGGTCTGAAGACCGACGGCCGCACAGAGAGCATCTTGATGAGTTTGCCGCCGGTGGTGCGTTATGTGTACGACCACCGCCCCGCAGCCGGTTCGCCTGAATCAGAGCTAACGGAGTACTGGCTGAAGCCGAAGGACTGGGCCTCGTTCCAATAAAATCGGAACGCAGATGACGCAGGATCAAAGCACGCGGATCAACGCAGGATGAAAACCAAAGAGATGAATACAGGGTAAAGACATGAAACATGAAGACTTAACGGAGCGCATCATCTCAGCGTTCTACCACGTCTACAACACCCTTGGCTGGGGCTTCTTGGAGAAGGTCTACCGCAACGCACTCCAGTATGAGCTGTCGAAACGTGGTCTTCGTGTTGCCACAAACGATAAGATCGACGTTTACTATGATGGTGTTCACGTTGGCGAGTATTTTGCTGATCTGATTGTTGAGGGAGTTGTCATCTTGGAGTTGAAGGCAGCAGAACACTTACTCCCTGAACACGAGGCGCAGTTGTTGAACTACCTCAAAGCAACGACAATCGACGTGGGATTATTGCTGAATTTTGGCCCAAAACCGCAAGTTCGACGGAAGATCTTTGAGACGTCTCGTATCGTGAAACCAACGTCTTCTGAAAATTCTTGATCCTGTCTTTGATCCTGCGTCATCCGCGTGCTTTGATCCTGCGTCATCCGCGTTCCGTTTTAATCTGTCTAACCCGAGGTTCGCATGTCCAACTCGCGGAAAGTCGCCCTCGTCACGGGGAGTGCAACTGGCGTCGGGCGTGCGTGTGCCGTCCGGTTTGCACAACTCGGATATGCGGTCGCGGTCAATTACTCGAAGTCTGAAACCGATGCGCTCGAAACGTATCGGCTCGTCGAATCGTGCGGTGTTCCTGCTGTGCTGTGCAAAGCGAACGTCGGGAATGATGCCGAGGTTCGCGAAATGGTCGCCACGACCGTAGCCGCGTTCGACCGCCTTGACATCCTCGTCAACAACGCGGGCATGACGCACTTCGTCGCGCACACCGATCTCGACGGACTCACTGAACAGGTGTGGGATGAAATCATGCAAGTGAACGTGAAGGGCACGTTCTACTGCGTTCGGGCTGCGATGCCGTTGTTGCGTGCTGCGAAGGGCAACATCGTAAATGTGACGAGCGTCGCGGGACTCACGGGCCAGGGCAGTTCCATTCCGTATGCCGCGAGCAAGGCTGCTCTCAACTGCATGACGCAATCGTTGGCGAAAGCGTTTGGGCCAGAGGTGCGAGTGAACGCCGTTGCGCCCGGACCGATCAACACACGCTGGTTAGCGGGTCGAGAAGCACACATCGCGAAGTTTCTGGAGCAGGCACCGCTTGGTCGCGCTGCCGACCCCGACGACATTGCCGACGCAGTGATTTACCTCGCGACAGGAACGACCCTCACGACGGGGCAAGTGCTCGTTGTGGATGGCGGACGGACAATGTGATGGAGTAGTTGTTGGTTGTTGGTTGTTGGGCGTGGGGTTGATTGTCAGGCACAATCCCCAATAAACAACCACCAACCGACAACGACCCCGAACCCTCATTTCGCAGGGACGACGGGCGGGATCAGATTTTCGTCGCCGCCAATCATGCCGCGACGACCGGTATCCGTCAGAACCGTGCCGGCGCGGTAACGGCCACCTTCGCCGTGTTCGCCTCCCGGTGGCGAATCACGCCACTTGCCATGATTCCGCGCCCACTCGGCACCGGACTCAAACAAAACCGTCATCTCAGCAGAATTGAACGACGTGCTCTCAATGGGCGTCGGCACGTCCTTGGGAATCGCCGCCATGTTGTAGTTCAATCCGGTCACAATCGAAAGCAAGAAAAGTTTGTGCAGGTCACTGCGAGTCTGGTCGTAAAGAATCGTTGAAATCGCGTTCCCGGCAATCGCCAAACTGCGAGACTTCACTGGCGTCGGATCGGGGTAGAGCTTGCCCGCGACGAGGATGTACAGATCGGACCCATGAAGCCACGAAGCCGGTAACGCAGCACGCGCTTCCGGCGGTACCCACGGCGGCGCGAAGAACATCGACGACGACACGCCACCGTCAATGTGTCGCTCAACATGCCGCCGTCCGTCAACGGTTACCTCAATTGGCACCGGCGGGAAGAACCCTGGAATTGCCGACGATGCCAGCAACACCTTGCGGAACAATTCTCGCGATTGCGGCGTGTCCTGCGTGGCAATCGCTCCCATGTCCCAGAAGATGCCACGCCGTACATCGAGATCCGTCGTGCCGACATAGAGCCGACGACCCTTCTGATGTTCCGCTGCCACTTGTCGGATTCGGTCATCGGTCGCGTATTGCTTCAGCAGTTCGGCGAGCGGTGCGTTGTCAGCAAGCGAGTCCGAGAGTAGCGCACGCGGGAAGCGATTCATACGGTACACATCGTCGTTGTTGATCGTGGTGTACGCCTGCCTGAGTTCGCAATCGACCGACGAACCCAGGAACGCGAACACGGCAACGAGCGCTCCCGTGCTGATACCGGTCACCACATCGAACTCGGGCCGTGTGCCGGCTTGCGTCCAGCCATAAAGAACACCAGCCGGATATGCCCCGTAAACGCCACCGCCGGAGATCACGAGAATGTCTTTGTGCGGCGAAGGAACAGCAGGTTTCCGCACAACCCGAGCCTGATTCGCAAACGCGACAAGTTCATTCGAGGGGACAACGCTGCGACCTGAAGCCTGTGCCTCACGATCGATCCAACCCAGAGCCGAACTGAGTTCCTCGGCCGACCGATTCTCACCAGGGGATGCCCGAAATCGCGCGAATGGTTTTCGGCGTGCGTCCCCCTGCCCAGCACATCCCACGATGGCCGCAGACAGCGCAAGCAGCAGCGCGATTGCCGGTTTCGACCAAGCTCGCGTTGCTCGCATCATCCCTTTCCTCTGACTCATTTGCGTGCCACGGGGTTGATCCCAGTGGTCTTTTGTTCACATCAGACGCCATGGGATCAACCCCCCTGGCTCGCAACACATTTCCCGTGGCGTCACTTCTTGTTGAATGGGTCGAGCGGAATCGGGATGCCTCCCTCGGTCTTCGCCGGCAGGCCGTGCGGCGCTGGATCGACGATCATCGGACTAACTCCACCGCTGATCAACTGTGTCTTCGACCGGAACACAGACGCTTCGCCTTTGCCCACGCCCGGCGGTGTCGAACGCCACGCGGTGCCTGCTCGGAACTGTGCAGCCCCCTCGTCGAACATCTTGAGCATCTTGATCGGGTTAAACTCAGTGCAGTCTGTCGGCGCGTCGTACTCTTCGGGAATCGACGCAAGGTGGTAGTTCATCCCCGTCATCATGGTGAGGGTGAACATCCGCTGAAGGTCGCCGCGGGTCTGGGCGTACAGCACCGTCGTGATCGCACTGCCGGCAATTTTCAGACTTTCGGGCACGACGGGTGCGGGGTCGGAGTACAGCTTTCCCGCGACGAGCATGTAGAGATCCGAACCGTACAGCCAGTTCTTCGGCAACGTCGCACGTTCTTCCGCGGTGATGTACGGAGAAACCATGAACAGCGACGTACTCACACCGCCGTCAACGTGGCGTTCGGTGGTGGCCTGTCCATTCGCGGTGAGGTGAATCGGCACCGGCGGGAAGAACCCCGGAATCGCGGCTGATGCGAGCAACACATCGATGGCAAGTTGCCGATCAGCCGGCGTGCCGCGAACGGCCATTGCCCCAACATCCCAGATCACCTGCCGACGGCCTTCGAGATCGGTGGTGCCGATGTAGAGCCGTCGGCCCTTCATGTGTTCGGCGGCGACGGCTGCCATCACATCCGGAGTGAGCGTCTTTTCGATCTGGCCGCGAAGGGGAGCATTGTCGGCAAACGAATTCGCGAACAGAGCCTTGATCGGCTTGCGTTTGATGTAGATGTCGTCGTTTGTGAGCGTGGTGTAGAACGTCTTGAGTTGGCAATCGTAGGCTGGCCCGAGGAACGCCAGCGGCGCGATCAGTGCGCCCGTACTGATGCCGGTGACGACGTCAAAGTTTGGGCGGGTGCCTGATTCGCTCCAGGCGCAGAGAATCCCAGCGGAGTAGGCTCCGAAGGAGCCACCGCCCGAAATTGCGAGAATGCTTCGTTTGGGAGGGAGTTTACCGTCCGCGGGCTTGCGGGATGCCCGAATCTGGTTGGCAACGCCAACCAAGTCCGTCTGATTCCAACCAGCACCGCCTCCGCCGTGACCTTCGAGGTAGTCTGGATCAATCCAGGAAGCTGTGCGGCTCAGTTCTTCGGGCGAACGACCGCCACCCATGCAGCCAGCGATAAACAGCACGCACGCCGCTCCGAAGACGCGACGACGCGACAACACACCAGCCATTGTCGGCTTCCCCCGTGTATCCCCCGATACAACCGGGGCGGATACCGCGCGGGTTCACCGACCGCAAGACCGAATTCTCACTTCCGGTGCCGAATTTTGGCACGCATACGCCGCTTCTTCCGACCGACCTTCCGCCGACCTTTGCCACCACGAGTTGCCATAATCCCGCTCCTTAACCGCTTGTGAAGTTGTCGCCCATCGTGTGGGAAATCCTGATCTTAGTCCCCATGCACCGCGATGACTAGGAAGGGGAAAACGGGAAAGACGGAATTTCGGGCACGGGCACGGGCTCGGGCATGGGCACGGACAAGAGAAAAACCGA
>JAIOPV010000124.1 GCA_021413735.1 Planctomycetota bacterium | reverse complement strand
GATGTCTTTGCGGTCTGAAGGACCGCGTTCCCTCAGCCCAGGCCAACGGCCTGGGTTCCAGGGGTGAACTACAAATTCCACGAGATTTGGAATGCCTGCGACGAAGTTGGACGGTAAAGCTCTCTCAGCAACCATCCGTGCGGAGATTGCCGCTGTGGTCGCGACCCGTGCCGCAACCGGGAAACGACCACCCGGCCTCGCCGCCGTGCTCGTCGGCGACAACCCGGCGAGCCACGTCTACGTTCGCAACAAGCAGAAGGCTTGCTCCGATGTCGGGTTCGTGTCGTGGCTTCACACGCTGCCTGCCGACACCACGCAAGCCGGCTTGCTCGAACTGATCGAAAAATTGAACCACGACCCTGCGGTTCATGGTATTCTGGTGCAACTTCCTCTCCCAAAGCAGATCGACGAGGACGCGGTCATTCGTGCCGTGTCCCCGAGTAAGGATGTCGATTGCTTTCATCCGGAAAACGTCGGCCTACTCGCCGCCGGGCATCCTCGTTATTACCCTTGCACTCCACACGGAGTAGTGCAACTATTGATTCGTAACGGCATTACGACCTCCGGCAAGGAGGTTATTGTTGTTGGCCGGAGCAACATCGTCGGCAAACCGCAGGCGATGATGCTGATGCAGAAGCCGACGAAGGCGAACCCGGCGGGCGGCGATGCAACCGTGACCGTTGCTCACACCCGCACCCGCGATCTGGCTGCCGTGTGCCGACGCGCTGAGATTCTGATCGTGGCGGCAGGGGCTTTGCATGCGATCACTCCGGACATGGTCGCACCCGGCGCAACGGTGATCGACGTGGGAATGCACAGCGTGAACGGGAAACTGGCTGGCGACGTACATCCTGGAGTCGCGGACGTGGCCGGGGCGATGTCGCCGGTGCCGGGTGGTGTCGGGCCAATGACGATCGCGATGCTTTTGGTGAATACTCTCTCCGCTGCGGAAAAGATCGACGGTTGACGGACGTAGTAGGGCCGAGGGACCACCGACCAATGAACCTGAATCTCACGACCGCCACGCGGATCGGGCTGAACCTCTCCGCGATGCTCGGCATAGCGGCGTTGTTCAAACTCGGGTCGAGTATCTTCATTCCGCTGGTGCTCGCGGTTCTGATGGCGTCCATCCTGTATCCAGCCGTCCGATTCCTGCACGAGCGGATCCGGCTCCCGTGGTTCTTCGCCTGCCTGACAATTCTGATTGCAGTGGTTGCGATTTTCCTTCTCGTCTTCATCGCATTCGGTATTGCCATCCCGCGAACGATCGAAGGACTCCCCAAGCAGGAGGAGGGCCCGGACGGATGGAAAGAGCAATACAAGAAGATTCAACGAAACCTCAGTCAAGTGATTCCCTACAAGGTCGATGAGTGGTTGCCCCCCGAACCCGAAGCCGAGAAGGGAGTCTATGGAGTCATCAAAACGGCGTTCAGCAACACGAACCAGGCAAGCGCGGTCGGGAAGATCGCCGGGATCCTGATGGAGCACTTATGGCAAGCCATCCTGATTATGTTCATCACCCTGTTCCTTCTCCTCGAAGGGCAGATGCTCGCGGATAAAGTGAGAGCCATCTTCGGGCCGTCTCGAGAGACACAGGGGCGAGTGACAACGGCACTTGCTGAAATGGCCCTCGCGATTCGCACCTACTTGGTCTGGCGCACAATTGTGAACCTCGGGTTGGCGGTGGTTCTTGGGGCTGTCTACAACACCGCAGGGCTGAAATACTGGTACCTTTGGGCTTTGCTTGTCGCTGTTCTGAGTTACGTCCCTTACCTGGGGACCATCGCCGCTGGCATCCCTCCCGTACTCGACGCCATGCTCTTCGTTGACCCTCTCATGGCGATTGGGATTGGCCTGTTCTACGTCGGCGTTGTTACCTTCGAGGGCTACATCATCGTGCCGTGGGTGATGGGCCGGAGCATGGATCTGAACGCGACAACAGTGCTTCTCGCGTGTCTGTTCTGGCAAGAAATTTGGGGTATGGCGGGCCTGTTCCTGGCGATGCCGATCATGGCCGCGATCAAAGCTGTCTGTATGCAGGTCGAAGGTTGGCAGGGTTGGGGCGACTTGATGAGTTCCGGACCCGCCAAACCTCTTGAATTAGAATCCGACCCGGAGAAGGCTCGGCTCGCTGCCATCGCTGATGCGATGGCAGACAGCGACGCGACCGTCATCATGGAGCACGATCGGCCGAAAGGGGGCAGCCCAATCATGGGCGACCCCAAAAGCGACACCTACTAAACCCCCGCCGCCGCCCGAGTCCGACGCTGCACGAGTCGGACGGATGATCGCACGCGGAGCAGGATGGGCCGCGATGACGCTCGTGAAGGTTCTGGAGGATTCGCTGTCACGAGATCGAAACGGGAAACGCAAGCGTGACCCGCCAGACGAGCCAAAATGAAGAAAGCCCACGGTCACCCGTGGGCTTTCTCGTTGAGGGGCGTTTACTTCTTAACCTGGGTCCGAGAAGGCTCACAGGGCCCATCGTGGGCTTGCGCAAGTGTGACGCAGCAGACCTCGGTTCGCGGGTCGAACCAGCCGCTGGGGCGCAGTTGCTTAAGACCCACGATGAATGAGGCCCTGGAACAGCCTTCCCCGAGCTGGATGCTGGACGGATTGCTCGGACGACGCAACATCGTCCTGTTGCAGAGCAACGAGCTGAACGGAGTGCCTCAACGCAAGCAGTTCTACCACCCGGGCCGCAGAGGTGCAAGAATGCTAGCTCCCGTTTGGGTCAGACTCCTCTCCCCGAGGTCACTATGTCGCTCCGTGCTGTGTCGCTCGCGGTTCTCGCGCTGGTGCTCGCCACTCCGGTGAACGCCGCCCCTCCGAAAGCCATTCCCGTTGTCATCGACACCGACATCGGAGCCGACATCGACGACGCTTTCGCACTGGCTCTGGCTGTGGCGTCGCCGGAACTCGAAATCGTCGGCATCACCACTGTGGGCCGCGGCGGGCCACCCGATCCGTATGTGCAGCACATCAGCAAAGAACGCGACGAAGATCGTGCCTGGCTCGTGTGTCGCTTTCTCACGCAAGTCGGGCGAAAGGATGTCCCCGTTGCGCCTGGTGCAGACCCGCAGCCGAAGTCCGAAATCGACTGGCAAATCCAGTATCGCAGACACCCCGCTGCGATCTTCAACCGCACGCTGAAGCCCACGAAAGAATCGGCGGTCGAACTGCTCACCAAGCTCGCCAAGGAGAAAGACGGCGAACTCGTCGTCATCGCGATCGGGCCACTGACAAACATCGCGAGCTTCATCAAGGAACAGCCCGAAGCCGCGAAGAGGGTGAAGCGATTCGTGCTGATGGGTGGATCGGTCGCGGTCGGCTACGACGGCAAACCGAAGCCCGAAGCCGAGTGGAACATCAAGACTGACATCGCCGCAGCGAAGGCGGTGTTCACCTCAGGGTTACCGTTGACCGTCGTGCCGCTCGATGCCACCGCGACGCTGAAACTGGAGAAGAAACAACGCGAAGCGATCTTCGCCGCCAACTCGATGCTGACATGGCAGGTGCAGAACCTCTACGAACTGTGGGGGCAGGAAACGCCGATTCTCTTCGATCCCGCCGCAGTCATGGCCACGTTCGACGACAAGCATTTCACCTGGAACTCGCTGCGTCTCGAAGTGAGTGACAACGGGATGACACTCGTAAAGGACGGCAAGGTGAACGCTCGCGTGGCGACAGCCGTGAAGGCTGAGGAATTCACGGCTGCGGTCGTGGAACGACTACGGGCACATGGCAAACCCGCGTTACCGCAACCGCCGAAGAATGCGTCGAAGCTGATCGAGCCTGGCATGTTTCCACTGCGGGTCCACGCCTTCGAGGACTACGACACCGATCACGACAAACGCTGGTGGATGTGCGGCAAACTCGAAACCGCCGACACACCGACGAAGGGCGGCCGGGCACAGCGAGCCGTGCTGACGCAGGACTTCGACGACCGGCAAGGTGACATGAAAACGATGTACCGTGCAGTGATCTTCAACCCCGTGCCGGGGCCGCCGATGAGCGAAAAGACACGCCTTCGCTTCCGGTACAAGCTCACGGGCACCGACACGATTCGCGTGCAACTCTACAGCCTGACGAACGGCTATCATCGCTATCTGTCGGTGTCGGGTCTGCAACAGGGGCAGTGGCTCGACGGTTGCGTGGATATGACCGCCATGCGGCGACCCGACGGCACCGGCGGACCGCTCGCGAAGGACGAACGCATCGACGACATCCAGTTCTATGTTGATCCGCGTGCCGAGTTGCTCATCGACGACATCGTGCTTTACGACGCCGCGGCAGCCGACGAGAAGCGACCGTTCCCGAAACGGGTGCTGTACACGGGGCTGTTCGACACGGGCAAGCAGGGCAAGGAGTGGCCGGGCCAGTTCGAGATCGTGAATCACGAGAAACCACTGACGTGGAAGGCCGCGAAGTCGGTGCTTGATAAGGATGGCAAGCCGACACTTGTGCTGGGGTTGCGTGGTGCCCGCAAGCTCGACGAGCAAACCGAGCTGACGTTCCGCTACAAGTTCACGGGCCAAGGGGAGATCGCGGTTACTCTGCTGAATGCGAAGGGCGACGCAGCGGATGTGCGGAGCAGTTTCAAGCCAAAGGTCGGCGAGTGGGCTGAGGTCACATTGAAGTTCACGCCCGCGAAAGGAACAAGCATCGAGGCGATCTCGTTTGGCTTGCCGGAGAAGTCAGAACTACTCCTCGATGACGTGTTGCTGTACACGCCCGGCTAATCAAAATGCGTGCTGGATGCCGAACCACCACTGGAATGGCGTCGCGGCGTTGATCGTCTTCGCCACATCGAAACGCAGCGTCGCACGTTCGATAAAGCTGAACACCGCAACCTCCACACGCAAGCCCGCACCTAGGGCATACGCCACGCCGTCGATGCTCTTGCCGTTCGCATAGACGCTGCCGATGTCCGAGAACGTCGCCAGCCAAATGCTCCGTGCACCGATGGTGTGGTCGAGCACATCCAACTGCATATCGCGTTTGATCGGTATTCGTAGCTCTGCGTTCGCCACCCACAGCGCATTCCCCTGCCGCTCTGCCAGGTCGAAGCCGCGGTAGAGCGTGCCGCCGCCGAGCGCGAAGAACTGGACGTCTTTCGGCCACGCACCCAACGCCACGACACGCCCCGCAACGCGAACGTTGCTCAACGCTCCCAGTTCCTCCGGGAGATTGTGGACGCCCGCCAGCTCGAACCGCCCCTGCGTCATGCTCTTCCATCCGTTGACATCGACCGTGCCGCCAGCCGCCATCGCATCGACCCACACGCCACATTCCGGGTTCCAGTACGGCGTGTACAGATTCAACCGGTAGTGGTAGCCAGCCATCGCGAGACTGCCGTAACGCTGACCGACCGGCGTTCGCGAGAACGGCAGGAAGTTGTCCTGATACGTCACGAAGCCGTCCTGATACATGATCGCCGGCAAGTACAGGCTCGACCCGGGCTTGATGATGTCGCGGTAGTACGCGACGGCTCGCTGCGGCCCGCTGGAACCGGACTCGTTTCCGAACGGCCCCGCAATTCTGCGTTCGTAGTTGAGGCCCGCTTCGTAGTGGTCACCGAGCTTGAGCAGGTTCGCGCCGATGATGCCGTCACGGTAGTCGGTGCGATACGCGACGTAAGCGTCGGCCTTCCACTTCTGTGGCTTGTTCGCTCCGACGCGAAGCCCGAGCATGGTCGAGCGTGTGTACCACGGATCCTGATACGAAGCGCCCCACACCCACGGCCCCGCGATCAGGTTCAGGCGGTCGTAGTCGGAGGTCAGGTCGGCGTCGTCGAGCGTCGTATACAGCGGCGTAAGCTTCTTGCGAATCGGCGACTTCCAGCAGTTGTCGGTCGGGTTCGCATCGAGGATGACGTGATCGGGGTCGGTCGCCACCTGTTCCGGTTCGCCGGGCAACTCGACATCAATACGCCATTTCTTGTCGCCTAGTGGCGTAATCGTTGCGCCCATCTCGGGGATGTTCATGAGCTTATCGCCACCGACGGGTACGCGGACCATCTGGCCGCTGGCCATCGTGAAACCGACCGTCGTCGCTTCCGTGAAATCGCCCTTCTGCTGCACAATCGCGGACGCGGTATACTTCGGATTGTCGCTGCGATACCAAGTCCTGAAGGGGCGATTCACGGCGGTCACTCGCGGGCCGTTCAACTCCCGCACAGTGACGTCTTCGACCTTCCAGTCGGTGAGGCCCTTGCCGTAAATCCAGCGATCAAAGAACTCGGTCCAGTCGCGACCGGTGTAGGCTTCGAGTTCCCGTTTGTAGTCCGCGAGTTGCAGCACCCCCCAGCCATACTTCTCGACGATGCCGCGCACGAAGTCGAGAAACGCGGCTTCACCGAGTTGATTCTCGATCATGCCGATTGCCATCGACCCGCGATCGTAAGCACCCGCGAACAAGTTGAATAAGTGCCCGTACTTCGGCAGGTCCTGGGCGGCGGGGTTCATCTCGTTGTTGCGGATGGAATAGTACGTGCCGCCGAAACGGTAGTTATCGCGGTCGATGTTCGGCAGCCAGCCAAGGCCCTTCGGCCACGACAGCATCGGGTTGTTCTTGCCGCGTTTCTGGTCCAGCAGTCGGTGCGTGAAGTACGCCGCCGACGCTTCATCCATGAACGGCTCGGAATAGCCGTTGGTGCCGACGTAGTTGTACCACCACTGGTGACACGTCTCGTGCGAGACGAGGTATTCGACGTAGCCGCGTGCCAGGTGTGGCATCCCGAAAACTCGCTCATCAATCATGATGAGGCCGGCGCACTCGTTGCCGTTCCAGCCGAAGTACGATTCGGCAACCGTGAACGTCGAGTACGGGAAGTTGCCGAACCACTTCGAGTAGACCGGAATCGCTTCGCCAACAATGGTGAGGATTTCGCGGGCGTACCATTCGTGGTCTTCAAACGCGAGGCACCGCAGCTTCACCGGCTTGCCGTCAGGCAAGTTGATATCGCGAGTGAACTCTTTGTAGCGCGACGAGCACAGCACGGGGAAGTCGCGACCGATGAACGTTTCCAGTTCGAGACGCTTCAGGCCGTCACCGAGTTTCGCTTCGCTCTTCACCTGGGCGGAACACGCCAGCACTTCGGTTTCCAGCAGCGTGATAATCGCGCGGAAGACACCCGCCTCGTTGAACCACGGCTGATGCCACGGCACAAACGGCATGGGTCGCCAGCCCGAGTCGTCGCAGAATGCGAGCATTGGAAATGCGTTCGTCAGAAACGTGACGTCTTTCCAGTGGCCGAGCCGACCCTGTTTGTTCGGCAAGAAAAACTCACAGGTGAGTTCGACGCAAACCGTTTCGCCAGGCTCGACCGCACGCGGCAACGGGAACCGCAGGGCGGTCGGGTTGGTGTCGTCGTACTCGTAGCGCAAAATCTGATCGTACTTCTTCGGGCCAATCGAAAGGAGCTTCGCATCGGTAATGACGCCGGCGCGACCGCCACGATCAATGCCCAGCGACGGCTGAAGACGGAGCATCTCGAGCGTCTTGGCGAGCGGCAGGTAGTCGCCGCGAGGGACCAGATAGTTGGGGTAAAAGTTAAATGCGAGATGGTTCGCCGGAGTCTTGGTCGTGTTCGTCCAGGTGACCCGTTCGTGCAAAGTTGCCCGGTGCTTCACGGTGTCGATGTTGAGATCGAGATCGTAGCGGGGCAACTTCGCGGGCGGCTCGGCTGCGTTGGCCTGACCGCCAAGCAGAAGGACAAGCACCGCGAGGAGCTTTGTCGGCAACGTATAAACAAGCTGACGGTAACCCAGCACGCGGCAGCTCTCCTGGAGTGAGCAATTGCCGGTGCGAATAGCGTGGGTGGGAGGTGGACGCCAGCCTACTTTCGGCTCTTTTCGCGGTTGGCCGCGCGTTGGCAGGGAAGCTGGCTAACTTCGCGAGTCTGCGGGGGCAATTCGACTTCCTCGGGCACGAGAACCGGCAGCCCTTGCTTGATCGGAAAGTGACAGGAGCAGCGCGAGCAGACGAGCCCTTGCTCATCGCGAGTGAGCGTGGCTTCGCGTTTGGGATCGAGTGGGCAGCGGAGTTGCGCGAGGAAAGTGTCGTCCATATGGGCTCGGCCTTTATCCCTTCAAGACACATCGAACTTCGTTACGGGTATACGGGGCCACCGACTTTGAATCTGGGTGCGGCTTCTCTTCGCATACTCCAGTCTGTCAATAACCAGACGACCGCGATGAGCGCGACGACAAACAGCACGGCTGTCGGACGGTTTCGCATCTTCATGCGAGGTAGCTTGTTCGTTGCGAGTATCCGAAACGGTGCGAGATCAAATGGAAACAAAAAAACCCCCGGCGGATTACTCCGCCGGGGGTCTTGTATCGTTTAACAAGTTGATATCAGATAGTTGAGAGGGGTGGTTGACACGATGATCTTCGTGGACAGGAGTCCTCGAGATCTAGTTAAGTTATCCTTAGAAAGGAGGTGATCCAACCGCAGGTTCCCCTACGGTTACCTTGTTACGACTTAGTCCCAATCAGAAAGTCCGGCGTCGGCGCTGGTAAAAGCGACTTCGGCCGTCCCTCCCTTTCGTGGCTTGACGGGCGGTGTGTACAAGGCTCAGGAACACATTCACCGCGGTGTTGCTGACCCGCGATTACTAGCGATTCCGGCTTCACGAAGGCGAGTTGCAGCCTTCGATCTGAACTGGGGCGTGATTTTTGTGATTTGCTTCTCTTCGCAGAGTCGCGTCACTTTGTTCACGCCATTGTAGCACGTGTGCAGCCCCAAACATAAAGGCCATGAGGACTTGACGTCATCCCCACCTTCCTCCGGTTTAACACCGGCAGTCCCTCTAGAGTGCCCTTTCGGTAGCAACTAAAGGTAAGGGTTTCGCTCGTTATGGGACTTAACCCGACATCTCACGACACGAGCTGACGACAGCCATGCAGCACCTGTGACAGCTTCCGGGTTGGATACCGTTCGTTACCGTTTCCGGCTTCTACCTGCTGTCTCTTTCGAACATGTCAAGTCTGGGATAAGGTTCTTCGCGTAGCCTCGAATTAAGCCACATGCTCCACCGCTTGTGTGAGCCCCCGTCAATTCCTTTGAGTTTCAGCCTTGCGACCATACTCCCCAGGCGGGGTACTTAGCACTTTTGCTTCGGCAGTAAACCCATGTCTAGTCTACTACCTAGTACCCAACGTTTAGGGCTAGGACTACCGGGGTATCTAATCCCGTTTGCTCCCCTAGCTTTCGCGCCTCAGCGTCAGAAGAGATCCAGCGAGCCGCCTTCGCCACCGGAGTTCCTAATGATATCAACGCATTTCACCGCTCCACCATTAGTTCCGCTCGCCCCTATCTCCCTCGAGACCGTCAGTATTTGAGGCAGTTCCACGGTTGAGCCGCGGGATTTCACCCCAAACTTGACAGCCCGCCTACGCGCCCTTTAAGCCCAGTGATTCCGAACAACGTTCGCTCGGTTCGTCTTACCGCGGCTGCTGGCACGAACTTAGCCCGAGCTTACTGTGGATAGATCAAGCCTTTCGGCGTTTCTCCCCACTTTCGCGCTTTACAACCCGAAGGCCTTCATCGCGCACGCGGCATCGCTCGGTCAGGGTTGCCCCCATTGCCGAAGATCCTCGACTGCAGCCACCCGTAGGTGTCTCGCCAGTGTCTCAGTGCGAGTGGCGCGGGTCGTGCTCTCACACCCGCTAGACATCTTCGCCTTGGTGAGCCGTTACCTCACCAACTAGCTAATATCACATGGGCCCCTCCGAGGGCGGCGGACCTTTGCTCTCACGAGGTCATCCGGTATTACCCACCATTTCTGGTGGCTATCCCGAACCCCCGGGTAGGTACCCATGCCTTACTGCCCCTTACGCCGGTTCCCCATTGCTGGATTCCCGCGACTTGCATGCCTAATCCATGCCGCCAACGTTCGTTCTGAGCCAGGATCAAACCCTTCAAAATGTTTTGAATATCTACCCTCTTGCGAAGGCAGAAATAGTTAGGTTGATCCGCCGTTGTTCGACGCTTACTCAAATTTTCTTGACCTG
>JAIOPV010000158.1 GCA_021413735.1 Planctomycetota bacterium | reverse complement strand
CATCGGTGAACAGCTTGCTGTCGCGCAACGCCTGCATCAAACCTTCAACAGTCGTGATCTGCATACCGGGTATCCGGTCGTCCGACCAACGGGGAAGCCCGGCGGTTGTTCTGGATGTGGCCGGTCTAGCGATTGTAGCCGGTGTTGCCCGGAACAACACCATAATCCGAACGGCAGCGGGAATTCGTGCCGCATGGGAAGCAGCAGGACTGGAACAGCAGGCGCGTTGTACCGATGATAGTGCTGTGCGCCTGGAGTTTATCGAGGTGATGCAAATGGCCGAACCGATGAAACCCGTTCCCGTCGCCGAACCCCTCCCACCGGACCCATACCCGGACTACCCCATCGTGTATTCGTGGTTCTTCCAGTCCTGGCTCATCATGTTTCTGGCGGTAATCTGCCTTGCACTCGTCTTCTACCTCGCAACGTACATTTGAAATCGTATTTCGGGCGACATGCACTCAAGGAGAGGGATGGCGAACCGGGTCCGGTCGAGCCACTCACCGCTTTGAGGGTGCGCGAGGTATCGAAACCGTTGAGGCAGTATGCAGACACGGCGTTGTACTGATGGTTTTTCTTCCAGTAGTATCTGGATGGTTCGGGGCTCAAATCTTGGTTCCAGACGTGGGTGTGCATCTTGCCTGGAATCAAAGAGAAGCACATCACGCTTGACTCCCACCAAACGTTGACTTTGGCGACAGTGCCACATTCTTTCGTCCGAGGTGGCCACGACTCACGCTGGCGTAACGGCGACGTAAGCGAACTCGCTGCTCGCGCAGGTGCCTGACGCCGCCTCAGTATGATGTCCTTCATCAAGGCCCACTCCGGCTCAAGAACGTGGACGAGGTTGCAGCAATGCGATTGGCGACTGTCCTCACGCCCATGTCGGACGAGAACCTGCAACTAGCCGCACAGTGCGGGGTCACGGATGTTGTTCATCGTTACCCTGGCAATGACATTGCAACGCTCCGGGCCGCGAAGCAACGAATCGCGGCTTTCGGAATGAGCCTTTCCGTCGTCGAGGGATATTTGCCCATCGAGAACATCAAACTGGGCTGCGATGACGGACGGGAGCTGGAGTTGCTGAAGACGCTTATCCGTCAGATGGCGGAGTTGGACATTCGCTTACTGTGTTACAACTTCATGACCGGCACAGACTGGGTGCGGACTCGCGTGAACGCCCCGGAACGCGGCGGTGCCAAAGTGACAGCGTTCGCTCTCTCGGAGGTGGATGCGGCCATGCGACTCGGGTACAAACCGGCCGACAGCCGGCTCGACGAACTGGCCCGGAAGCTAACGCCGGCCGGGTTGTGGGACCAGCTCGAACGACTCCTGAATGCGCTGTTGCCCGTCGCGGAGGAATGTGGCGTCACCCTGGCCATGCACCCGGACGACCCGCCGTTGCCCGAGTTGCTCGGCAAGCCGCGCATTATGCACTCAATTGAAGGGTTTGAGCGATTGATTCGGCTGGCACCGAGCCCGGCCAACGCCATCTGCTTTTGTCAGGGAACATTTGCAGCGATGGGCGTCGATATTCCCGCGACGATCCGCCTACTGGGCCCGCACATCAAGTATGTTCATTTTCGTGATGTCCGCGGCTCCCGGGAATCGTTCGCCGAAACCTTCCATGACAACGGCCCCACAGACATGGCCGCCGCCATGCGAGCCTATCGTGAAGTCGGCTTCAACGGACCGATGCGTCCCGATCACGTCCCGCAGATGGTCGGAGAAGACGACGGCGAGCCCGGATACACCATGTTGGGCCGGCTGTTTGCTTACGGCTACATTCGCGGGCTGATGCACGCCACCGCATGACTCGCGTCGTGCGACCTCATCGCACCGTGGACGGTTGAACTGAGCCTGCCGCGTCGAGTGGCTTCGAGGCGTCGAGCAGCAGACCAAAGATTGCCGCGACGAAGTAGCACGACGCACACACGGCGAACGCACCCTCCCACCCCTCTGCTCGTCTGACCGCCCCGAGCAACAGCGGGGATAGGCTCGCTCCGAAGTTCCCGAGCATGTTCCCGAAGCCGAACGCCGCACCGGCATTCTTCCCAGCGATGTCCTGAGCATAAGCCCACAACGAGGGGAGTGAGAGATCGAGGCACAAGGACGTGATTGCAAGCGCCGCGACAACGACCCAAAGCCCCTGGGACGTACTCACCGATACAGACATCAGGGCGCATACCGTCATCATCGTTGCGGTTGGTGCGCTCCGCCCCCATCGTGGCCCCAGCCGTTTACTGACGGCGTCAGTCAGCAGACCGCCAAGAAGCATTCCCACACACCCGGCAAGGAGAATACCGGTCTGGAGTGTACCCCGGAGGCCGATTTCCACGTTCGCATCTTTGAGGTAGGTTGGCAGCAGCGTGACCAGGAATGCCCACGGAACGTTGATGCAGAACTGGAGCGTCCCGAAGTACCACATCTTCCTGTTCCCCCCGACCAGCTTCAGCATTCGTCCGAACGAGATCTGTGGGCTGGCAACCGGCGTTGGGGATCCGTCAGGCTCGGTTTGCGGTCGGTCTCGAACGAACAGCCAGAACACCAGCGCAACCGCGAGTCCGCACGCGCCGTACAACACGAACACGCCCCGCCAGTTCACCGCAGACTCACCAACCACAACCCCCGCGACGCCCACCCCGGCAAGCGATTTACCCAGCGTCGTTGTCAGCGCCGGGGCAAATGCCCCACCGATTCGACCGCCAAACAGGACGATCGAGTTGAACCTCCCCCGCTCTTCAGGCCTCGCCCACCGCTTCACTAACACAGCCGCTGCCGGGTACGCCCCGGACTCACACAGACCGAGCAGCAAGCGGAAGACGAGGAGCGAGCCGAACGACCAGGCCAAGCCCGTCATCGCGGTGACGATCGACCACGCCACGATGGACACGGTCAACACAAGACGTGGGCCGAAGCGGTCGGCGAGCGACCCGACGGGGATCTGGAAGAGCGCGTAAGTGAAGAAGAACGCCGAGAGGGCGAGTTCTTTTTCTTGGGGCGATAGTTCGAGGTCCAACTGGATCGGGTCGGCCAGGATCGAGATGCATATCCGGTCGATGTACAGCAGCAGTGCTGCCACTGCGGTCACGCCGACGATGAGGTAACGGTTCGGCATGGGTGGCGATTAACTCCGACGCGAATCTGTTGATCCGATTTAAACGATAGTGATCTGTTTACGTGGTGGGTCTGGTTCCATTACAATCGAATCACTGCCGGTGATCGGGTTAGGCCTCCCCAATTGGTGTGGATGAGAACTCGGCAGGCCGCGTTCTCATCCAAATGTTCACGACGACCAAACGTCGTGCTCTTCATCGAAACAATAAGGTGACGCGGATGCGCGGTTCGATCACACTCGCGGTGCTGCTGGTGCTGAGTACAGCCCGAAGTCAGGCTGCGGAGCCAGACGCCGCTGCCATCGCGTTCTTCGAGAAGCAGGTACGCCCGCTGTTGGTCGAACACTGCCACAGTTGCCATTCTGCGAAGGCCAAGAAAGCACGCGGCGGCCTCGAGTTGGATAGCCGCGAGGCCATTCTGAAAGGTGGGGATACTGGTCCTGCAGTCGAACCTGGAAAGCCCGAGAAAAGTCTGCTGATGTCGGCGGTGAATGCGACGAAGACCGAGTTGCAGATGCCGCCTAAGGGGAAACTGCGTGCCCCGCAGATCGCCGCCCTGGAAACGTGGATTCGCGACGGTGCCGTCTACCCCGCCGGTGCGAAGGCCGCAACGACAACGGCGTTTGACCCATCTTCGCCCGAGGCGAAACAGTTCTGGTCGTTCCGACCCCTCAAGCCACAACCCGCGCCAGTCGTTCAGAACGCGAAGTGGTCGCAGCGGCCGATCGACACGTTCCTGCTCGCCGCAATGGAACAGCGAAAGCTCACTCCATCCGCGCCTGCCGACCGCCGTGTCCTCATTCGCCGGGCGGCGTTCGATCTGACCGGTCTCCCGCCGACACCCGAGGAAGTCGACGCTTTCGTCCGCGACACGCAACCCGATGCTTTCGCACGGCTCGTCAATCGGTTGCTGGAGTCCCCGCATTACGGCGAACGCTGGGCACGCTACTGGCTCGATCTGGCCCGTTACTGCGACGTGCCGGAAACGTGGATGACGCCGCGAGGGCAAGCGTGGCCGTATCGCGACTGGGTTGTGAAAGCGCTGAACAACGACTTGCCTTACGACCAGTTCGTGATGCGACAGTTGGCTGCGGACCTCATGCCTGGCGTCGATCCGAAAGAGAGAGCAGCCCTGGGTTTCATGGGCGTCAGTCCGGATTACTGGAAGGAACTGCAACTCGACGTTGAAGTGATTAAGTCCATCGTTGCGGACGAATGGGAAGAACGCATCGACACGGTGAGCGGCACGTTCCTGGGGCTGACGACGGCGTGCGCTCGCTGTCACGATCACAAGTTCGACCCGATCAGCACCAAGGACTATTACTCGCTGGCGGGCGTGATCGCGGGTATGCGGCAGGTTGATCTTCCGCTACTTCCCAATGCGGAAGCCGCTGCCGTGAAGAAAGCAGAAGAGGAAATCCAGAAGCTGGAAGCGCAGATCAAAGCATTGAAGGGGGCCAAGCCCGCTCCTGCCGATGCGAAAGTCAAACTTGAAGAACTCACGGCCCGCGTGAAGCGTCTCGAAGAGACGCCCGGATACAAGGCCGTCTCTGTTCGCGGGATCGCGGACGCTCATGTGTCGGTGGTGTCGAAGGGGCCGAACCAAACGCGGCTCGAGTATGAAGACGGCAAAGGCCACGACATCGCCATGCACATGCGAGGCAACCCGGCTCGGCCCGGTCCGGTCGTGCCGCGACAATTCCTCACCGTGCTGTCCCGTGACGGCGCGAAGCCTTTCACACAGGGAAGTGGTCGACTCGAACTCGCCAAGGCCATCGTGACGGACGGCGCTCCGCTCGCGGCTCGCGTGATCGTGAACCGCGTCTGGAAGCATCACTTCGGGCGTGGACTGGTCGATACACTCAGCGACTTCGGTCGTCAGGGGGAACGGCCCTCGCACCCGGAGTTGCTCGACGACTTGGCTTCGCGATTCGTTGCAGAGGGTTGGTCATTGAAGTGGCTGCACCGCGAGCTCATGCTGTCGAGCGCTTACCAGCAGGCGAGCGCACCCGATGCGACGAAGCAGGCGATCGATCCGGATAACCGATGGCTCTGGCGCATGAACCGTCGTCGGCTGGAAGTCGAATCCTGGCGTGATTCGATGCTCGCCGTGAACGGCACGCTGCGTCGAGAACTCGGCGGCCCGCCACAAGAACTCACAGACGCGAACAACCGTCGGCGCACGGTGTACGGTCTCGTTCGCCGAACCGACCTGACCGACCTGCTTCGACTGCACGACTTCCCGGACCCGCTGGCACACAGTGCGACTCGGATTCCGACCACAACACCGTTGCAGCAGCTCTTCACGCTCAACGGTCCGCTGCTCCGTCAGGAGGCAACGACACTCGCGAAACGACTCGAAGCAGAAGTGCCCGCCAGTGGAGCGGACCGCGTTCGCCGAGCTTACGAACTGCTGTTCAACCGCGTGCCCACGGACAAAGAGATCAAGCTCGCTGTGGCATTCCTTGGTGAGAAACCGAACGCCGACGCCTGGAGCCGATACGCCCACGTCCTGCTCGGCAGCAACGAGTTTCTGTTCATCGACTGACGCAACCAAGCAGGTTGGGCGTTTCTTCCGGACGAGAGCGGATGGTTCCGGGGCTGAAACGATGGTTCCGGACGTGAATTCGATTATTGCTTCAAAAGAATTCGTCGCAACCGATTCCAAGTGGAATCTTTACACACATTCTGATGTAGTTTCTTCCGGGCGAATGGAATGGTTCCGGGGCTGAAATGAATGGTTCCGGACCTGGGGTGGGGGAGTGGTCCGGAACCAATGAGAAACCTTCGGACTCCGTTTCAACAAAGCAACGACGAGCGAGAACCACTAATGAACCCGCTTGAACCCTTGGCCTGCACACGCCGTGAAATGCTTCAACGATTGGGCGGCGGAGTGGGCACGCTCGGTCTCGCGGCGCTGCTCGCGCCGACCGCCTCCGCGGGGACTCCAGGCGGCCCGCACTTCAAGCCGAAGGCGAAGCGGGTCATCCACCTGTTCATGAGCGGCGGCCCGTTCGGCCCCGACTTCCTCGACCCGAAACCGCTCATCAACAAGTTCGCGGGGCAGCGACCCAAGGAAGTCGATCTGCGCACCGAGCGTCCGACGTCGGGCCTGCTCAACGTGCCGTTCAAGTTCAACAAGTACGGCGAGAGCGGGCTTGAGATGAGCGATCTGCTCCCGCATCTGTCACGCCACGCGGACGACCTGTGCGTGCTGCGTGCGGTCCACGGCGACAACCCGAACCACGGCCCGGCTCTCTATCTGATGAACAGCGGCGTGCTGACATCAACCCGACCGTGCCTCGGTGCGTGGCTCACTTACGGTCTCGGCACGGAGAACGCCGACCTGCCCGGCTTCGTGGTGCTGTGCCCCGGACGACCCGTGCGCTTCGCCGAACTGTGGTCGAGCGCATTCCTGCCGTCCGAGTTCCAGGGCACGTACATCAATCACTCGAACCTCGACCCACGAAAGATGGTGCCGCACCTTCACAACCCCAACACGACCGCTGCGGCTCAACGTCAGCAACTCGATCTGTTGGGTGAACTGAACCGCGACCACGCGACCGAGCGCGGCGGCGACCCTGCTCTGGAGGCACGGATTCAGACGATGGAGACCGCTTTCCGGATGCAGACGGCAGCGTCCGACGCATTCGACCTGAACCGCGAATCGAAGAAGGTCCGGGAGATGTACGGCACGAGCCACTTCGGGAACGCGTGCCTGCTAGCTCGACGACTCGCCGAGCGCGGCGTTCGCATCACGCAGATCTACTACGGCAACGGCCAACCGTGGGACACGCACGGCAACCACAACGTCGCAACGCGGAAGCTGGCCGAGGACATGGACCGCGCCGCGGGAGCGCTGCTCACGGACCTCAAGGCTCGCGGGTTGCTCGACGACACGCTGGTGCTTTGGGGCGGCGAGTTCGGCCGCACGCCGACGACCGAAGGCGGCGACGGTCGCGACCACAACCACCACGGGTTCACGATGTGGATGGCTGGCGGCGGATCGAAGGGCGGCACAGCTTACGGGGCCACCGACGACTTCGGCTTCAAGGCCGTGCAAGACAAGGTACACGTCCACGACCTGCACGCGACCGTGCTCCACCTTATGGGCTTCGACCACGAGAAACTTACCTACCGACATGCCGGACGTGACTTCCGCCTCACCGACGTGTCCGGAAGGGTCGTAAAAGAGATCGTCAACGGTTGATGCGCCGGTTGTGCTTAACGCCTTTTTCGGCGTCTTTTGCTTGACGGGAACGGCAAGATGCTGGGTTCCTTCCGAGCGGCTTTCGGTCTGGAACGGCGCGTGGAAAATGATTCCGGACGACCTGCACACCCATCCCCGGAACCATTTCACCTATCCGGAAGATAGTCAATTAGGACATCGTCCACCATCGCGATCGGAACGCATCCTGAAAGAAATACCCATCTTGCGCCGATAAACGACTAACCTGATGAACTTGCAGTCCAAGTCTCGTCATTCCGGAACCGCTGTCGGCTCGGAATCAACTGGAGAACCTGCGATACCGCTCGCCAACACACAGAGCCCTCAGCCCAAGCCGCGTGGGGTAGAACCCCAACCAACCAACACAGACGGACAAACCGCTAAAGTCGGCACATTCCGCGTGCCGATACACGAAGACGAGATGGGTTCTGTTCGGTTCACGGCCACAGACGCGATTGCGCGGATGGCCGGGCGAGGGGCGCATGACGATCAACACCCGACAACTCTCTGGCGTGTTGCTGGTGGTCGCCGCGACCGCTGGGCCAAGTGTGGCTCAGTCGTATCCAGCACCTCCAGGGCGCTATTCCGGGCTTCCCCAGGCGGTCGGACCCGCTGGCGAACCAGATCCGGGGATGCGGCAAGCAGGCGGTCGGCCTTTTGCCGCCGGCCAGAGTGCCGTCGATCGAGTCGGCGCTCCGGTGCGACTTGCTTCAGAAGAAGCCGCTGACCCTTACGGCACTCTCACGGGACAACCCGCTCCACAAGGTCTGGCTGACAACGGTCTTCCGAAGTACCCGAATCCGAGCGCGGGGTCTTACCCCAGCCCGTACTACACCAACGGGCCAGGGTGTGCTGGCCCGCTTGGGCGAAACGGGCGAATTGGGTACGACCTGTATTCCTACACGGGTGCCACCTTCGCGGTTGGGGAAGGGCGGCTCGCTCGCGAACTTCAGGTCGGTTCGATGACCGGTGGTGGCGCTCGCAGTCTGTTCTTCAACACCACGCACGATGCAGCCTGGGCTGCGGATCTCGGGCTCAGCTACCAGTACAACCACGGCTCAGTCGATCACTTCACGACCCTGGAATTGAGGCAAGCTCCGACCGTCGTGGGCACAGTCCGGACACCTCGCCCCGATATTCTGGCTCCGCTGGCGGTCCGTGGCTTGAGCCGAACAAACTTCAACTTCGGTGTCGGCCGGGATTGGTGGTATTGGGGTCCGGGATCGGTCGGCCTCGAAAACGGCTGGAACTACCGTTTCGGAGCGACCGTCGGTGGGCGATGGGGCACAGCCCACATCGACGAAGTGCCGCAAGATACCGCTACAAACGGGACCTACGCTCGTCGACAAGGTGTGACGCACGGCGTCTACGTCGAATCGCACGCGACGGTCGAGGTGCCGATGGGTGCGTGGATTCTGTTCGGTGGCCTGCGAACGGAGTGGGGCTACGACTGGATGAACCTCTTTCCGCCGCAGGAAGGCAACCTGCACAACTTCAACATCCTCGCGACGGTCGGCATTCGATTCTGATGAGGTTCCGAGTTGTTTGTCTCTGTTGCTGTTGTTGAAATCTTTGTGAGCGTCGAGGCGTAAGCCCGACGGCGCGGTGCCAAAAGCAATTGGCTCGCGAAAGCAACCGTCGACTTGACGGCTCGACGCTCACGAATCCCGAACGGTATCTGTCGGAGCGCGATGGCGTGTTCCGGCGAACCCGCACCTCTTCCCCCATCGCGAACGGCTGAAGCCACCCGAATCCCTTGCGGTTCCCGCCACACCCCGGTAGGCTCAAGTTATCGGACAACCAAAGGTTTCACGCACCCCGGCAAACGTTTTCCGCCAGGTTCGCGTTGAAACAGTAGCCGCCATATCGACATCCACCGGGAAAACCGATGACTCTGCCGCGTCTTACTGCCTGGGTGCTTCTCGTCAGTGCTGGCTTCATCGCCACTCCGGCCAGTGGCCAGGATGCCACGAAGTTACCGCAGACCAACGTTTCCAGCCAAATATCTGAGCGAAAAGAACAACGAGGAATCGCGAAAGAAGAACTCAAGACTGCCCAAGGTCAGTTCCAGACCTTCGCCAAGTACTACGCTGACCTGATTTCGCATCCGCTCATCTATAAAGCCGCGCAAGACCCGAGTTTGAAGGTCGATGCGAATGGTCGCGACATCCCAACAGTTGACGCGATCATCAAGGGACTCGATCGCTTCATTTTGGAACCCAACCCCCACGTTCGCACCAGTTCGGATAACCTCAATCCGAAGGTCAACATCCACAACGCGGACTACATCAGGGAACTCGGAACGGCTTTCGACAAAGAATTGAAGCCGATCATTGAAAACCACCCTGATCGGGTCGTGCGCATCAACGCCGCCCGTCTGTACGCTGCAGTATGCCAGAGCGGAGCGAACGCCCACTGGCCCACAGTCACGACCTGGCTCGCCAACGCCAACACGCCAACGGAAATCAAGTATTACATCCTTCAAGCCGCTGCGAACCTGCTCGAAGCCGGCGACCTGCTTGAGTACAAGAGCCGGCGACATGCCTACGACGAAGTCTCGCGAAACGCAGCAGACCAGAAGATCGGGGCGCTGATCGCTGCTGTGCAGGATTGCATTGTGAATCCAAACGCACTGATCGCCGTTCCAGAAGGCAAAATCGAGAACCTCACGCCTGACCAACTCGCGGTGATCGGATTTGTTCGTCGCCAGGCGATCAAAACCCTGGGGCGTGTGCGGTTCGTGACCTTACCCGGTCCGAAGGGCGAGCCACTTTATCCAGCGCACACTCTTATTCGCGTCTGCGTGTCCGATCCGACTCTTGTGCCGGTACCTGTCGCAGCCGATTGTGCGGAAGCGATCATTGGGTTGTGCAACATGGCTCCGAGCCGGAACACGACTCCCGTGAAAGGCTTCAACCCCGATGCAATGGCGGAAGCGATTGCTACGGGAATCGTTACGTTTGCGGGAGCCCGAGCGTCGAATCCGCTTGATCGCTCGCTGCCGTGGCGAGGTTACGCGATGCGGATTGGCGATGCCTTCAAGGGCTGGCGTCCCCTCTTCGACCCGCTCTACGACCCGACACAGGGTGCCAAGTTTGATGCGGCTGCGGTTCCGAAGGACATTACCGACATCATCGGCCGCGTTCAGGCGGGCATTCTCGCTCCGATTGAGAAGGTCGGTGTTGGCGGTCAGCCCGATCTCGCGGCGCAGGTTGACATCGAAGGGATGAAGGCGTTTCTGAAACAGCTTCGGGGCAATCCGAAGCGATCCGGGATGCTCATCACGGGCGTTGCCGCTACTGCTTTGCCGAAGACGGACAGCAAGTGACACGATCGAAGGCCGCAGGCGGCTTCGCAGATGCTGTCCCTGAATCAATTGCGTTGAAATTCCGATTGTTCCGCGACGGCTCCTCGCGGAGAATTCAATTACACAATTCACCGGAGGAGCGTCGATGAGGCGATTATTGCCCGCGGCTTTGCTCGCATTCTTGATGGTCACGTTCGCGTCGCCCGCTCAAGGCGGGTATCTCATCATTCGGATTCTGTTGGAAGGAACCGGCGAAGCTGGCGGGGCGCCGGTGCCCGGAGGCGAAGCACGCCCTCCAATGGGCGGATTCCCCCAGCCGCCAATGGGTGGCTTCCCGCAACCGCCAATGGGCGGTTTCCCACAACCACCGAAGGGCGGCTTCCCCCAGCCAATGGGTGGCATTCAACCTCCGATGGGTGTGAATGGGCCTGGCGCTTCCCACGATCCGACCCGCTCAATGGTAGTCGTCGTGCCCGTGGAAGAAGACCTTCTGCACGTCGCTCCGTTCTACGCAGGCAAGCCGAAGGATCAGTTCAGGAATCCGCTGTGGCAGGCAAAGCTGCACGCGACGCTGCACAAAGAGAAGATCGTCACGAACCTGTTCACCGATAGTTCATCGATCCAGTGGTACACCACCCTCAAAGAAACACCTGGGCCAGGGGCGAAACGCACTCACGCGATTGATGTCCGCGAACGACACGGAAAATGGGCCAAGACAATGACCGACCTCAAGGTCGGGTACAACCTCATCGTCGAGGCTCTGGGCTATGGCCTGGTCGATGAATCGGTCAAGTACGCAGACGAATTATTCACAGTCGCCGAACAGAAGAAAGACGCGCTGCCTCCCGAGGTTGCCAATTTCGTCAAGGCATACGGACCCATCAAAGAGAAGTTGCAGGCGCAGGCTGCCAAGCGCAGTCTCTCAGAGTTCTGGCAGGGAAAACTCGAAGCCGCGACCGTGAACACGTCGGCCCACTATGCGATACTTTCGTGGGACGCAACCGAAGACGAGATCGACCGTCGAAGAACGCTCCTGGAGCAAAACTTCAAAGCGTTCTTCCTCCTGCACGCGCTGCGGGGAATCGAACTCAAACTCCCAGAAGCCCCGCTCGTCGTCGTCCTCGCCAAGCAGGGCAGCATCGTGCGGCAATACGCTCACGCGCTGGATGCTTCGGGCCGAATGGCATCCGATGGATTCTACTCGCCCGAACACGATGTTCTCGTCCTGTCTCCGGAGCGGCTCGATCCCTTGGGGCAAACCTTCACGGCTCAACTCCGTGATACCTATCGAGACGGCATCCCCCGGAAGCAGTTGCTCGCCGGTGGCGGGCCTGATCTCGATACGAATGGCGAAAAGGGAAAGAAGCCCGACGATGTGGCCCGTCTTCAGACGATCGCGCTCGTCGAACGGTTTATTGATGAACAGGCCACCATTTGCACGATCAGCCGAGAGGGAACGCTTCAGTTGATGTACGCCACCGGACAGATTCCCCGATTTGTTTCGTTGCCCGAATGGGTCACGAACGGTGCGGGGAACTTCTTCACCCGTCCGAAGGATCCTGCTTTCATCAAGCATTCCGATGGGAAATGGTGGATGACAGTCTCTCCATCACCGGGTTACGGCGTTCCGAACTACGTCCTTCAGCGACAGTTCCGTGAGCTCTACGGGCCGCTTCTCGAAGAGAAGAAAGACAAGAAAGATATTCCCGAGCAGCGTACCCAGCGTGTGACTTTGTTGAAGAACGTCCTCGCGGATGCATATTTCCTGGGTCTTCGCGATCAAAAGGAACCGAACGACCCAGACCCGGTCAAGCTGGATAAGTCCGGCGTTGCCCTCAGTAGCGGCACAACGCCGAACATCAATCCTGGTGGCCAACCGCCGGTGGGTGTCACTGGTCCTGGCGGGCAACCACCGATGGGTGGACCCGGGGTTGGCATGGGCGACCCAAACGCGCCGCGTGAAGACGTGATTGGCATTCGCCGAAAGAAGTGGGAAGTGCTGAATACGAAGTCGCAGGCGACGTCATGGGCGCTGTACTACTACCTTGCGAAAGCTCGTCCGGACGAGTTGCGGAAGTTCCTGGCCGAACTCGCAGCGATGCCGCGTGACCTTCCGCTGGACAGCCCGACGATCACGGCTGCGTTCTGCCGCTCGTTTGGAATCGCGGGAACACCTGAATCGTTCTCGAAGTTCGCGGATGACTGGATGGATTACATTCACACAGTGCCCCCGCTCGGGATCGACATTCCGCTCGTTGACCCGAAGCCACATACCTCGGGGACGGACCCCAAGGTGGATCCGAAGGGGATGAACCCGATGGGGATGGGAAAGTAGCCCGCGAGATTGCGAAGCCCCGTGCGAACCGCTTGACGATCGGCACGGGGCCATTAAGATACACGCGACTGAGCAGGCCGAGGTGGCGGAATTGGCAGACGCACTAGATTCAGGTTCTAGCGCTCGCAAGGGCGTGGAGGTTCAAGTCCTCTCCTCGGCATCTTTCAGAAGTCCTTGTTTTTAAGCGTTTCTGCCCGTTCATCCGGCGTTGCTGTGGTGAACGGGCAGTTCGCATTCTACCCCGAATTCACTGCCCCGATAGCCAATTCACTGCCCCTTTTGACCGAATTCACTGCCCCATTCACTGCCCCGACCTGAATCTCGTGCGTCTGCCATTCCGCCACTCAGCCAATTCTTGACCAAAGCACGAATTATTAAAACAATTATTATTATTTAACCCGTTAGAATCTCGGCTCGCCAAAACTCGGGACACTGTAGGGTCGCCAACAACATGCTCGCAACAGTGGAGTTTCAAAACCCACAAGTTTGCGTGCCGCCTGGGTGCAGTGTGGTCTAGCGGTGGATTATCAAAAGTTTATACAACAATATAGACTTTCTAATTTCAGTGTACACTTCCAACGCACGAAGCGGTGCGTCTTCTATGTCAAGATCACAAACAATCACTCCTATTGCCCCCACCCATGCCCAGAATCGCGATTAAATGCCCCTAGAATCGCCGAACGGCATCCAGTCCGACCCGATTGCCATCCGTTTGCCTTTCGTTGCCCTGGACGCGACCCTAGAACGCCCGAACGGTTATTATCGTGATATCGGTTTGAATGTGTCGCATTCTTAATTTGCAAATCGTATATGGCTGTCTGCGGTGTTTATTAAAAATTGATGAGATTCACGATTTTTCAGTGGCGGATTTGCATTCGGGTGATCTCTGTCTAGAGTTGTTGGCGACAAGCGATTCATGGTGAGTCGTATTGATTAACAGAAAGGAGCAACATGATACCATTAATGACCAAACAAGAAGCATGTGCTTATCTTAGGGTAAGCATCGCGACCCTAAACAGATTGATTCGAGCGGGGTTAATAACTGGCTCGAAATTAGGTCAAGGCGTTCGCTTTACGCCAAGTGACCTCGAAATGAATGTCAAATCGGCAGCAATTGTACCGAAAACAACCAACGAAAGGAAGATTTAATATGGGGATAATTTTAACACCGACAAACGGGAGCGTTCAGCCTGGAAGTTATGTAGCTACATTTGATTCGATTGAGAACAGCAGTAGCGAATATGGTCCGGGATTGAAATGGCAATTTACTATCGTTTCCGGTCAAGCCTCAGGCTCACGAATTACAGCATTTTCAGGAAACAATCCCACGCCACAAAATAAGGCAGGAAGGTTCCTTTCCGGCGTGGTTGGAAAGCCAATCACTGTGGGCGTTGCTGTCGATATTGAGCCTTTTTATGGGCAAAAACGGCTCATTGTGGTTGAATCAGGCGAGAAGGGCGGCGCTCGGATCACCAGCATTTCAACCTTGCCGACAGCGTAAGCACATAAACACAAGAGGGATATCACTTTGCGTGTGATATCCCTCTATTCCTTAGAAACTACATCATGGAGTTATATGAATATATTAGAACAATTATTACAAATTGCGAGTTTGGGCTATCGTATTTTTCCTTGTCATAGCGTAGATTCAATAGATGGCATTTGCACTTGCGGGAAGCCTGACTGTAAGGATATTGGAAAGCATCCTCTCTGTTTGAATGGTGTGAAGGATGCGACACGAAATCCTGATATCATTCGTGGCTGGTTTGGCGAATTTGAAGGTCAATCGAATTGGGCAATTGCCACGGGTCGTGGTGTTGGTGTTGTGGATATTGACCCTCGCCATAATGGGGAATTTTCATGGCAAAAACTAATTGTAGAGGCTCCAACTGATCTGGAAGAAACTTTAAGCGTACAAACAGGTTCAGGAGGGGTTCATTTTTTATTTTAAGCTTCCTGACGGCATATCTTTTGGCAGTCGAACAGGCTTCCGAGAGGGGATTGATTTCAAAGCCGATGGTGGTTATGTAATAATTCCACCTTCACGCCACAAATCAGGAAGTAAGTATACTTGGATTACGCCAATTAATACGCCTCTGGCTACACTTCCTGAACAGCTTATTCATATTATTAAAAGCCACGCGTCGAAATCTCAGCCTAATGGATCGCACGGCTTCCAATTAGTAGTTGGTGGTGAGGATTTAGCCACGGCGAAGGGCGTAGGCGAAGGTCAACGAAATGCCGTTCTTTGTCGCCTCGCTGGAATCCACATTGCGAGGGGCGAACAGCTTCAAAACGTTGTGCCTCTCGCTTTGGCGTGGGCTTCGCGTTGTGATCCGCCTTTTCCTGAGGTCGAAACGGAACGAACAGTTCGTGACCTTTTCAGGAAGCACGAACAAACCACCAACTCACCCCCTCGATTCCCCGATATCGGTTTTCCGATATCGAGCGGGAAGGAAGGAATTATCTCTTGCTCAGACTTCACAGAGATAATTCCCAACGGGAAGGAAGGAATTATCTTTTTGGAATCAGTCTCTGAGATAATTCCTTCCCGGAAATCTTTCCCGGACGCGGATTCGGGAATGATCTCTGGTCAAGACTCAGAGATAATTCCTTCCTTCCAATCTTTCCCATCGTCGGAAGTGAAATGTGGAGTGTCTGTTAATGCAATCAATCCCGACGCTTATTATGGGTTGATCGGATCAATTGTTAAAACTATTGAGCCTGAGACGGAAGCTGACCCGATTGGCATTCTTATTAGCTTATTATGTGCAATAGGAAACGCGGTCGGACCACGCCCAAAATTTAAGGTCGGGGCAGAATCTCACGGCTCGAATATATTCGCAAGTTTGGTCGGGGATACGGCTTCTGGAAAAGGTCAAGCATGGGGTGTTGTCCGATGGATTATGGATCATGCTGACCCCGAATGGGTCGAACACTGCGTCACTTATGGCTTATCTTCAGGCGAAGGATTGGTAGATCGTTTGAAAGATGAGGAACTTGAGCCTGACGACAAAGAAGGCTCAGTTCAGGGTTTTAAGGTCAAAAAAGGAGCGACAGACAAAAGATTGCTTGCACTTGAGACTGAATTTGCGAAACCGATTACAGCGATGCGACGGGAAGGGAATACCTTGTCGCCACTGATTCGGGCGGCGTGGGATGGTCAAACACTCGAAGTATTAACGAGAGGCAAGAGCAAGTTGCGAGCTTCCGACACGCACATTTCACTGCTCACCCACATTACCCGTGAGGAATTGGCAGCTTGTTTCGGGAAAGGAACGGAGGTCGCCAATGGCTTCGCAAATCGCATCCTTTGGTGTGAGGTCAAGCGATCTCGGCTTCTTCCTCACGGTGGCGATATTAGCGTGCTTGATCCATTCGTGAAGCCGTTGGCTGAAGCCATCAGACAGGCTAAAAATATGGGTCATATTAAACGTTCTAATGAGGCAAATGCTTTATGGGAAAGCGTCTATCCCATGCTTGCCGAAAGCAAGCCGGGAGCGTTCGGCAAGGCGGTCGAGCGTGCGCGTCCTCAAGTGATGCGAATTGCTTTAATCTATGCTTTAATCGATGGTTCAAATTTAATTGAAATTGAGCATTTGAGGGCGGCGCTTGCAGTCTGGGCATATTGCGAGTCGTCAGCTAAAAGCGTGTTTGAAGGTTATGGCGATAACAAACACACCACACTCCCCCCTCAAGAAGAGTCTGAGCCATTCACCTCAAAATTGGCGAAAGCCATTCACGCCACTCCCGGCATGACGCGAAGCGATATGCTTCGAGCGTTTCGCCACCAGAACGCCGATTCGATTGAAGGGGCATTGGCGTGGCTGGAAGATGAGGGTTTGGCGCACGTCGTCAAGGAAGCCGGGAAAACCAAACCCTCGGAACGCTGGTTTGGTGGCGGGAAAGATCTCCGGGAAGGAATTATCTCTTTGAAGTGTGATTCGGAGATAATTCCCGTCGCTGGCGATGACGGGAAGGAAGGAATTATCTTTCTGGGAACGATCTCTGAGCCAAAAGATAATTCCTTCCTTCCCGATTCGGGAATTATCTCCGAATCAGGCTCAGAGATAATTCCTTCCTTCCCGATGCCGTTGGTGGAATTGGTCGCCCAAGTTCGTGCGATGGGTGGAAAGTTCGTCAAGGAGGGGGAGTGTGTGTTTGTTAAAGCCCCATCCCCCATCCCCGAAGCCATCCGGCAAGCCACACAAGCCTTTCAGCCTGAGTTGCGGCTCATGCTTTGACCTTCGCCAAAGCATCACGCAAAACCCCCGCATGTGCGGTCAGATGGGAGTAATGTTTGTGAAGCATTGCGGTTGAAGAATGCCCCAACAATGCGGCAACGTGGGCATCGGGCACGCCCTTGCTCAATGCCGTCGTCGCGAAGGAATGGCGATATCCGTAGCTGATGGACTGGATGCCCGTTTTCCGGCGAAGCCGCATCATGGCTTGCGTGATGCTTCGACCTGTCCAGGCTACCCCGTTTTTCGACCTCAAGAGTGACCCCGCCGCGAACCTTGCCAGTTGTGCCTTGAGCAATTCGCAAATATCAAGCGGAAGGAAAATGAGCCGTGGCTTGCCAGTCTTATCACTCTTGTGTTCGACCAACTTCACGACCGCGTTGACCGCATCAAACGAGTCGGCAGTGATCTTTCCGACCTCTCCCGGTCGGCATCCAGTGGCGTGGAGAACGCGAAGCACGAGCTTAAAATCGGTCGTCGCGACTGCCATCAGCTTCGCGTGATCGGCGTCAAGGATGATTGCTTGCTCCGCTCGTGATTGAGATTTCGGCTTGGACACTTTCCTCACGGGGTTTATGCCGATCAAGTCATTCTTGGATGCCCACCCAAAGCAAGCCGACACCGACCGAATGCGAATTCCTTTTGTGGTGTTGTTGACCTTCAATCCATGAAGCCATTTGGTAATTGCCTGATGCGTGATGTTGCTCGCTTCCAGCTTCCCAAACGTTGCCGCGAACTCTTCCAGGTCGTGCCGATACGTTGCCACCGTTGACGCCTTCAGTCGCATTTCGGCGTCCATAAGGAACGCGGAAACCAATGCCTTCACGGTCAACGTGGTTGGTTCAGGAACGGGCTTGGGTTCCAATTTCACCACTGGTTCGGCAGACATGAGTTTGTGCCAAGCCTTCGTTGCTTCTCTTTCGTGTTCTTCACCACGAATCCCAAGCGATACGCTCTTCCCGTTGACCGTGGCATACCATGTGTTTTTGGATGCTCGAAACCATGCGCCTGCGACTTGCCTTGCCATTGGATTACCCTTTGGCAACGCCGAATTCACTGCCCCGAATTCACTGCCCTACAGTGGTTCGGATTCATGAAATGCTTGAAATTAAGGCATTCGTGAAGGAGCGAACGCAGATTCAGGTTCTAGCGCTCGCAAGGGCGTGGAGGTTCAAGTCCTCTCCTCGGCATCTTGAAACGACAGGGCTTACGGCGAGCAATCCCGTAAGCCCTTGTTTTTCTCACCCGCAGGATTCACTTCGCGACAGTGTCGGCCATCGGCGCAATCTTGATCGTTAGCGGTTCGACCCAGTGCTTGTGGTCCGCGTTGTAGTAAAGGTAACTGCGGCTCGCCGGCCCGCGATACGTGCCCGGTACAGTACACACCAGGTCGATGTGCAGCTCAATCTTCGCTTCGGGAGCCATCTCTCGCCAGTAAAGAACCAACTCCCGACCGCGAATCTCGAAGTAACTGATTTGCTGCTTTTCACGGTGGTCCGTCAACTGTTTCATGTCAGTCGGCACTTGCATTCCGGCTGGAATGCCGATGATCGCGACCGCCATGCCTTGCCCTTGCTTCTGAAGGTTATCAAGACTCACGGCGAGCGATACCGTGTCGCCTTCGTTTGCTGTCACCTTGCTCAACTTCGTCTCGATCTTCACAGCGCAATCCTTGGCGCTCACAGGCGTCAGGGTCGTGTACGTGCAGCTCAGAGCAAACGGGTACGGCTGCTTCGCATCGGTCACGATCTCGACCTGGGACACCTCTCCCGACTTGAAGATCGTTTCCGGTTTCTCGATGTCGAGCGCGATCACGTCGAGGTCGTTCTCGGTGAACTTTCGTGTGCCAGCAGTCTTGCTGCCGACCAGCACTTGAATCTCGCCGCTTTCGCTTGGGTGCCCCGACTTCTGTGCGTAAAGGGTCAACGCCTTCAACGCCATGATCGTCGATTGCGTTGAACCGAAGATGCCATAGCCGCCGCGCTGCTGACTGAGCCACTTCGTCGCTTCCTTGATGGTCTGGTTGTACTTCGCCTGATTCGCACGCAACCAGCCGAGAAGCGTGATCGCGGTGGTTTCGATCTCCAGATCGCGACCGCCCGATCGCGTGATGCTCGTGACCGCTCCCGTCACGGCTCCGGCCTTCGTGTGCTTGTGTTGCAGGCGATCGAGCAACTTGTAGGCCGTGTCGCGGTCACCACGGTGGAGGAGAATGTTCGCGGTCAGCGCCAGGAAGTACGCATCCGTTCCGCCGACGGAATCGTCTTGCATCGCCGCAGCCTTGAGTGCCGCGATCTCTTTCGTGAGCGGCAACTTCTCGGTGTCGGCCGGGTCGCTCTCGACCAACGCCCAGACAATGTACGCATCGACCGTGTGCGTCGGAGCCGCGCCGAAACTGTGACCGTCTGGGCCACGTCGGAAGCCGCCGGTGCCATCGCGCCGCGACAGTAAGAACTCCTGCGTTCGCCTGATGAGGACCGGGTCGACCTCCGCAACGCGGGCCATGTCCTTGAACTGAAGCAGACCATAAGCGGTGAGCGCCTCGTGCTGGCGGTCCGCAGCGCCGAACCACTCGAACCCTTGCCGCATCCGTCGCGGTGTGTCCGGGCACTCGAACGAAGTGAGTCGAGCATAACCCCTCGCGAGCAAGTCCTTCGCCCGCATCGTGGTCTGGGGGTTGGTCTGGTTCGTCTGGTTCATGTATTCGAGGATCATCGTGTTGGGATAGTTCGACGTCGATGTCTGCTCGAAGCAACCCGTCGGTTCGCGGAGCATGCCATCAAGGCCCTTCACGAGATCGGACATCGACGTCGGATAGACTTCCAACCGTACTTTCAGCGAGCCTGGCACAATATCTTTCGGCAGCACGACAATTCCGCCTGCCCGACGTTCGAGCGTGTCGCTGAACGACCCGACGCCTGGGAAGCCATCCGGCACCACACGGAGAGCGCGATGAATCGTGTCAGCTTCGGCCCCGCTGCTCGTCCCCGCGACCAACACGCTCGCTTCGCCTTCGAGCTTATCGGCTGACATGCGGACAATCCGCCGACTCTTGCCGTTCGGGGCGAGATCGAAGGGAGCCTGAATCGGTTCGCTCACCTTGAGGCCACTTGCGGCAACGGTCAGGGCCACCATGCGGCGATCGTCGCTGTCATTAGTCACACGAACGGGGACATCGACGATATCTGTGTGCGAGATTTCCAACGGCAACTTTGGATCGACGCTGAACGGTTTGCGGGCTTCGATGGTCTTCGTGATCGAGCCGATACGGCCATCCGTGGTGTGACCTGCGACCAACACCTGATACCTTGCGATGTCATCGGAAAGCTGGAATTCGATGGTGGCCTTGCCGCTATCGGGCAGCACGAGAACGGGGTGCCAGTAGACCGTTTCGGTGAAATCGCTGCGGACTTCGCCGAGAACTGGGTCACGCTGGTGGGCATACTCACGAACGACGAAGGGCAGGGGGCCTTCGAGGAATTTTCGGAGCAGTTGAACATCCGCTGACAGCGTGAAGCCATCGAGTTGACTGGTGTATCCCAACAGCCGTTTCACCTGGTCGATGCTGTAGTTCGTATTGACCGGGCCATCCGGATGACGCAGCAGCAACTCCATGTTGTAGCCGCGCGTGCTGGCCAGAGCGAGGACCGACGACTGCTCCTGGGTCAGCGAGAACGAAACTGCACTCATGTCAGCAGCGTTCGACGGAGCTTGGTTCACGCTCGCGATCTCAACCCGGTGGAGTATCGTGATGACTTCACGCTTACCCGCAACAGTGCGACTGCCGACAACATCGACTATCGAACCGACGCCGGCGAACCCACCTGCTGCCTTCGTCATAGTCATCGGAAGCGAAGTGATTTGCTTGGTGTCCCGTGACGTTACACGAGCCTTCCCGACCGTCGCTGCCTTGACGCTGTTCAGCTTTTGGGTCGCAGCATCAACGGAAGTCGGCGACACGGTCTTGGTTGGCGTGGGATCAGATTTCGTCTCGGACGGTCGATTCTCTGGATACACCTGATTGCGAGGAGGGCTGGCCTCGAAGAGCATCACAGTCCTCCTCGCTGGAGGAGATGACGCTGCAAATTCTCCTCCGCCTCCGCCTCCGCCGTCGATTGCACTGCCGATCTTGGAGAAGGTCATGTTCGCGTTCTTCCCAAGCCCTGCGACAACGAAGAACACGAGACTGCAAACGCCCACACTTGCAATTCCCGCGTGAAACGGTCGTCGCCAACCTGCGGGCTTCGTGGCTGACATCGACATCAAACTTAGAACTGCCATAAACACGAGACCGAAGATCACTCCGTGGAGAAGCAACCACTGGCCCCCCTCGCTGACCTTGGCTTTGAATTGTTCCAACTCTGCCACTGCTGCTTTGTGCTGCTGTTCCGCGAGCCTGAAAAACGTTCGCGCCGATGCAACCTCACTGGCCAAGCCGGGAACATTCGGATCTTGTGTGATCTTCCAGTCGCGGTCGGCCAGCCCTCGCCGGAGCGTGGCCTGTTCAATTCCCGGCCGATACTCCGCGTTCAATCGTTGTTGTTCGAGCTTGAACAATTCCACAGGTGCCGACGGCTCTTGACCGTGTGCAACGAGCATCCGCTCGACATCTGACTTGTCGGCGGGGTCGAGTGGCCTGCCATTCTGTTCCGCGAATCGTCGCCAACCCTGCGTTCCGAGAAGCAGATCGAGCGTCTTGCCGGCCTTCGGATGATCCGTCAGAAGGAAGTCGGCGTGTTCGAGTTCGGCTGGGTGCTTTACTTCGCCCGACAGCAAGAAGTGTGTGGGCATGAGCCGATCCGTCTTGTTGTCGGCCATCGTGATGACGCTCTGATTCACCACGCCAACCATCAGAATCGCTGGCGTCGGTGTGTCTTTCTCGTTGAACGCGGACAGTTCGAGCCTCACCTTTCCGCCCGGCATGTAGCGCGTCTTGTCGGGGTTGACGTTGAGCATGAGTTGCTCGCCCGGCTTGCGATACACGAGGCGTTCGGCACGCGGAATCAATTGTGCCCGACCCGCTCCTTCAGCCTTCGGTTCCTCGAAGACCGTGACGCGCGTGACACCGCCAGTCACATCGTCGCCTTGAAGTTTCACCTCGACTGGCTTGCCGGCTTCGACTTCCAACCTCTGATGACCGATTAGCCGACCGCGAGTGTAAGCCCCGACGTGCAGCGTCTTCGGGCCCTGGCTCACTTGCAGCTTCACGCGGATCGCACTACCGCGATCCGTGACCGCGTCGAGCGTTGTCATTGCGATGCCGTCGGCCTTCGCGGTTGGCAACCGGAACCCATCCTTCGTCGGCTCGATGATTCCGGCTGGCGAAGTGAGTTTGAGGAAGTACTTCGTGCCGGTCTTCGGCGTGAACTCGAACACGCCCTGACCCCTGTTAACGCCTGGGTTCTCTGGGTCTGTTTCCGTGCTCACGTCGAGCAGTTGATTGGTGCCGTCGGTGATGAAGCCTTTAATGTCGGCGGGTTTGCCGAGCGGCGTGCGAACCTGAAAGTACACACGGCCCGCAAGCCCGTCGATCATGTCGCCGCCTTCGGGGAAGAACTCGACAAGCAAGTTTTTCGTGACGAGGGGAATCGGCCGCACGATCGGCTCGGAGTCGTTGCCGTCCTGAATGTTCACGCTCAGACTCGCGCTCGGTATCGTGTCCTTCTTGGCTTTGTCGAAGATGTCGGCGGGGAGTTGGAACCGCACATTCAGCACGACCTTCGTGGTGCCGCCCTCATTCACGATGGCGAACTTTGCACCATCTTGTTTGTGAATCTCGCGACCATCGACCGTGGCGAGAACATTCGCTGTCGCGTCCTTCATTGGCCCGCCGGCGGTGCGACTCACGACAACGCGAGCCTGCACGTACTCACCAGGCCCATACGATTTGCCATCGAACTCCAGCTTCTTCTCGAAGGTATCCGGCACATACTTGTTCACGATGAACTTGCGGGTTTCGAGCAGCAGTTCTTTGCCCGCGGCGATCTCGAAGAGATCGAGTTTGTACTCGCCGCCTGCTGCGTCCGATGCCAACTCGTATTCCCCGACGCCGATGCCGCGAATCGGTTTCTTGTCCGGCCCGAGAACCACCGAAAGGTTGCTGAGAAGCCGACCGTTGCCCTCGTCGAGCGGCAGCACAGCGTCGCTCGGATCACGCAGCCGGAAGCTCAAGTGCATGTCGTTCGCGACTGGCCGAAGGCTCGAACGATCGAGCGTCAGCGACCGAAAGCGGATCGTTTCGCCAGGCTTGTACAGCGGCTTGTCGGTCGCGAGATGTGTGATGTAGGTCGGGCGTGAAAGTGGAATTCGTTCAGCAAGAACGGTCTTCTGGTTATCGTCGTTGATGGCAGCGACTTCGAGGAACAGATCGGAGCCAGGTTTCACTTGTGCCCAGAACGCCGTCGGCAGTTCGAGCGAAATTGCGCCTTGCGGGTGATCGTGCGTCTGCTTGAACAGCTCCGCATCCTTCGCGTCCTTGACAGTCACTTCAACCTGCGTGGGCAAGCCCGCAGTGCGATCGACGTGAGGGGTTTCAATCCGCCACTTATTAGGCGCTCCGGGTTGAATTTGCTCGGGGCCGGTGACGCGCACGACGAATCCGCGTGCTTTGAGCGTTTCACGAGCGAGTTGGAGCGAGACTTGTTGCTTCTTCGTGATCTCCGTCTCGCTTGCGGTCGCTGCATCGAGTGCGGCCCGAGCCACACGTTCGGCGGCCTCTTGTTCGCGAGTCACTCGGCTCAGTTCGGTCTGGCGATTGTCGAGCGCGAGCCGAGTTGTCGCGACATAGTTCGATTTGTCGGCCCCGCCGCTGAGCTCATACGCAGCCCATATGGCGAATCCGCCGAGGACCAGCAACGACGCCGCGACTCCCCACAGTTTCCGCGAGATGGTCATGGTGTTCCTGCCGTTGAGATTGACACTGCGACGAGAATCTGCCGCACGACTGTCTTTCGGGTGAGAAAGGCAGTTGGATTCGGTGACGTGGGTTGATTGCAATTGAGATGGGGCTTGAAAACCCTCGCACAACGTTGGCGGTGGACAAGGGTATCAGCAGCACGGAATTGGAGCTAAGTCACATTACTTCGCGGTCTCAAATCAGGCTGCGGTGAGCGTCAGCATACAGACTTCGGGGGGCACGTTGACTCGCAACGGGACGCCAGCTTCACCGAGACCACGCGACACGAACACCGATGACGCCGGCCCCTGAACCAACCCCTTCCGATACTTCTCGCCATAGCGAGACGGCAGCCACGGTGCCCCCAGCGCAGGCAGATAGACTTGTCCGCCATGCGTGTGGCCGCTCAGCACCAACCCGACGCTCGCATCCGGCCGCATCTCGGCGAAGTCCGGATTATGCGAGAGCAACACGACAGCCGCGCCGCTTGGAACACCCGCCAAGGCCCTCGCAAGATCGGGTTTTCCCCACCAGAGATCATCGACGCCAGCGAGCCAGAGGTGTTCGCCGTTCAGCGTCACTTGTTGATGGCGGTTCGTCAGGTCGCAAAGCGGAGTGGTCGCGATCAATTCGTGATACACGAGCCCGCCGCGTTGCATGTCGTGGTTGCCCGGAACAGCGAACACGCCGAGCGGAGCCTTGAGTTCGGAGAGTGCTTCGAGGCACGGCGGCAACTCGATGTGTGCCTTGCCGCCGGTGTGTGCGTAGTCGCCGACCAGAGCGATCAGGTCAGGTGCGAGCGCGTTCGTGAATCGAACAGCCTCGCGGATGAAGTCCATCCCGACGTATGGCCCGTGGTGAAAGTCTGCGAGCAACGCGATCGTTTTTCCCTCGAACGCCGGCGACAGATTCCGCACACCGACGGTTTGCCGCGTGACGCGGATATGGGCGGCTTCCCAGAACCCATACCCGACTGCTCCGCCCAACCCGGCACCAAGCAGAGCCGTTCCACGGATGAACTTTCGACGACTTATCACGCGGAGCCTCCCGAGCTAAATAGCAACCGGGCGGTATTCTGACCGAAGGCGGCTGCCACGTGCAACCGCACTTCGCGTCGAGGCCGGTTTACTTCTTCTGCTCGTCGGCGAGCTTCTTCTCCAAGTCGCTGATCTGCTGCTGAACATCGTTGAAGCGCGGCGGCCAACTCTGGATGCGGAGCGTGTGAAGCGATTTCGTGGCAGCGTCCCAGGAGCGTTCGTGGATCTGGGCAGCGGCGAGCCGGAGAAGGCCGGTCGGTTCCAGGCTGCGAATCTTCGCGACTCGCTCCCAGTGCGCGATGGCGTCGGACCAGCGGTTCTGTTTCTCGCGAATCTCGGCCAGCAGTGCGTGGCCCTCCGATTCGTTCGGCAGCATCTCGACCATTGAAGTGTAAGCCCGCTCGGCCTCGCCCGTTCGTTTCAACTCGTCGTACCGCTGGCCGAGCTTCTCGAAGAGCTTGAGATCACGCCGCGAGAGTTCCGCCGACTGCAACAACTGTTGAATGGCTCCCTCCTTGTTGCCGAGCTTGTCGAAGCATTTCAACAGTGCGTCGTTCACTTCCGAATCGTTGGGTTGCAGTTCCGCAGCGAGTTGCAACTGCGGGATCGCCAGCTCGTACTTGTCCTTCCGGATGTACGCCTGCCCGATTGCCTTGCGAACGACGGCGCTTTGCAGCTTCTCCTTGTCCAGCTCCGCGACGTAAGCACCAAGATCCGGGGCAGCCACGAGAACATCGACAAGCGATTCCAGAGCGTGCTGGCGTTGCCTCTGGTTCGGTGCCCAGCTCACGACGGCACCGCTCGCTTTATCGACAGCCTCGCGCGTCTTGCCCAACCCCGAGTACGCCTTCGCGGCGCTGGAGTAGTAGGACGACAGCCTCCCGTTGCCGATGCCCCGGCGTGCATGTGTTCGCTGATGCAGCGGAATGAGTTCCTCGTAGTACGCCACCGACTGCGTGAAGAGTTTGTTCTCCAGACAGCTTGCGGCAAGACCAGCAAGGACACCCTCATTCCAGCGATCCTTTTCGTGGAAGTATGCATCTGTCACTTTGAGCAGCGCGAGCAGTTCCGCCTGCTTCCCTGTGCGGAAGTACGCGTGCATCAACCTCGTGCGATAGCTCAGATCATCGGCTCGCTTCTCGACGAGCGGCAGCAGGAGGGGGATCGACTCCGCGAACCGATCCGTGCGGTGCAGGAAGTCGATGAGGGTAGACTGACCCGACTCCGCGAGGATCTTCTGCTCGTGCGCGGCGAAGAGGATTTCGATGGCTCGCTTCTCGCGCGGCAACGCCCAGAACAGATATTCGGCGATGTATTCCACCGACGCACTCGACAGTTTCCGTTCGTTGTGGATTTCCTCGGCGACCTTGGCGAACTCGGCTTCCTTCTCAGCCCAGTAATAGATGGTGCGTCGGTCGAACCCCAACCGCGCTCGGCTCTCGCGGTAACGCAGATCGCGCCGCAGTTCTGCCAGCACGACCTTCAACAACCGCGGTTCGAGATCACCGAGTTCCTTCACTTCAGTTCGCCATTGACCCAATCGATGACAGTGCTGACTCCAGCTGTCTTGATTGGTGTAACGGATCCACCCTGGCTCATCATCAAACCGATCGAGCACGAACGCGATTCCGTCGCGTGGCCCCACCACGAGGTGAACTACTTCCGCGACCTCGTTCACGAGCGATGCGTAGTTATCGACCTGTTCCTTCACGAGCGGCGGGAACTGCTTGAACGCGAACGTCCTCACGTCCTGAATGATGCTCTCGATTTTGAACTCGCGGGCCGTGCGATATAACTGCGTCATCAGCATCAGCGTCTGGTATCGCTGGTTCTGATCGGCGTTGGCGGCAGCTTCCGCAAGGAGCTTCGCTTCGAGTGCTTTGTAAAGCGTCGCTCCCTTGCCGAGTGAGACCTCGCCGTTGAACTTCAGAGCCCGGTGATACAGCTCATTGATTCGACGGACGAGCCAGTTCTTCTGTTCACCGTGAACCGGGTGCGTGAGTTGTGTGAGAAGCAGTTTCTCGCCGCGGTCGAAGTGCTTCGCGTTCTCCGTGAAGGCAATCATCGTCTCCAGCACGGGGTTCACTGTCGTCGGCAGGATACCACCGTTGGCATCCTCGAACTCCTTTAGCGCGGCTTGCAGTAGATCCATTGCATCCGCGTGCCGCGAATAACCATCCAGAGTCTCGGCGTATCGGTGTGCGATGTGCAACCGGTCGAACGGACCAGCCATAGAATCGCGGTGCAGCACTTCCAACTGACGAAGTTGTTCCTTCGCAATCGCGGCCTGCGAACTGTTGCCGAGACCCGCGAGGAAGTCGGCCATGAGTCGCGGTTCGCCCGGCGACCATTCCCGTTTGAATGCGCGTTCCAGCGCGGCGAGTGCTTTCGCGGCGTGTGGCCCTGGCTGATTCAAGAGTTCCCCCGCACGGCGTTCGACAAGCAATTCCAGCAGATCGAGAGCGCGAAGGTCGATGGCGCTCTTCGCTGTCTTTCGCACTTCAACGATGCGCTCCACGAGTTGGTCGGCGACGGCTTCATCTCGCACCTCATCGAGAACGCTACGCATTCCGCCAAGGAACGGATACACCTTGCCAGCCGTATGACCGACGACACCATCGGGCAGCATCGACAGCATTCTGAAGTCGCGCGACGCCTGATAGAACTGCCGCAACTGCCAGAGGTAGTTCTGCGGCGACGTGGACTTCTCGAACAACACCTTGAAGATCTCGAACACCTCCGGATCGAGTTGCGTCGGCAGATTCCCTGCGCGCTGCCAGGGGTGCAAAAATTCCTTGAGGAGCTGACCGAGCTGATTCTCGTCGGTCGTCTTGTAGAACGCGGCCTGTGCTTTCTGGCGCTGATCGCGCTTGTTCTCGATCAGATACCAGTCAGCGAGCGTGCGATACTCGGCCGGGTTCAGTTCGTCGGCCGCCTCGACAATCTCGAACAATTTGATCGCCTCGGCCACCTGTCCTTGCTCGGCGAGGAGGTAGCCGAGAGCCAACCGCCAACGGTTATCCGGATCGGGGCCGACCACCCACTGACGCAGAACGGCTTCGAGATCCTTCAGGCGATCGAGCGCGATGAGAAGCTGATACTTCTCGCCACGCCAGTGCGCGAGAGCATCCGGATGCTCCTTCATCTGCTGATCGACGTACTTCAGCAATCGCGTGAGAAGTGCAGGGTCGGCACTCTTCCGAGCGGCCAGGTTTTGAAGCGTCGTCAGGAGACGTTCGCGAAGCACTTCGTCGAGCTTCGATTCAACAAACGAGTTGTGGTCTTCTGGCTTCGCCTTGGCCGCTGGCGTGTCGAGGATGGTCCAGCAGTCCTCAACAACTTGCTTGAAGTTGCGTTCGAGCAAAATGTCGAGCCAGAGTGCTTCGGCGACAATCCAGTTGCTGAACGGCTTCGGCTGCTTCGCCACTTCTTTGCGAAGGCGTTCGGCGAAGCCCTCGCGAGCCAGTTTCTGGTTCTCGTCGCGCTTCTTCTGAAGCTCGGTTCGCGTCAATTTTTCCTGATGCTCGACCGTCTGCATCTTGGCTTGAAAGCGGGCGTCGAGCATCGAGTCCGTGAGACGGTATAGGCCCGCGATCCGGCTGTAAAGTCCGGACGCTGGCTCGTCGGCCTCGGCGAGTTTGTCCAACATCGTGAACGCCTCATCTTCCAATTCAGGCGACCAGGGTTGCTCCATCAGACGTGCGAACAGCGCGTTCGCGTATTCGAGGCGATGCTGTTCCGGGCCTTGTTTCCACTGAGTCCGGAGGAACGAAATCAGTCCATCATGGCGAAGCATTAAAAGAACTCGGACAAGCGACTGGCCGAGGAGATGCTTGATTTCGGGCTTCTTCTCCACATCCCAACGCTTGCGAATTCCAGCGGCCACGATTTGCAGGTTGTCGAGTTCCATGATTGCGCCCGACGAGATCAGGTCGACGAACCGGCTGATCTGGGCCACCGAGAGTTTGTCGGTTTCCTTCTGCAAGATGACGGCGATTGATTTCTTCGCAGCGAGCCCGGCGTCGGTGTTTACGAACCGCCATTGTTGCAGGATGGTGTTCATGGTGTTGAGGTGTGCGTCGTCGCGAGCGAAGAACAACGCGGCCTCGGCCAGCGGAGCGAGCCAGCGTTCCTGAATGTGGTTGCTGTTCAGGTTGTACCCCTGACCGAGCGCGAAGTTCACGGCCGCTTCGAGCCGCGCCGCAGCGGGCCGACTCAGTTCACCTGGCACCTGCGCTTCTCGCAGCCACTGAGCCGTGAGTGTCTCGGCTTTCTCAGCCTGATTGCTGCGAACGAGAGCCGCGAGGTATTGAGCATACGACTGCGACGAATCCGGGTTCTGCTTGAACCAGTTCGCGAGGTAATTGGCGAGATCGCGGTAACGGCCTTGCTGCTGAAGGAAATTCGCGAATAATCCACGGAGATATTCCTCCTCGTAAGCTTCCCACTTCGCTTCAGGAACCAGCACGCGGTTGAGCCAGGCATCCGCGGCTGGGTAGTCGCCACTCGATGCGAGACTCTGTGCATACCGATATTGGAGCGAATACTCGCGCGGGTATTCGATGGCGAGTTCCTTCAGCAAGCCGGTGGCTTTCTCGCTTTGCCCTGCTTGCTGGAAGAAATCGACGCGGCGAAGCCGCCAGCTCAACATGGCGTGCAGATGTACTGGCTGCCGCTGATAGAGCTTCTGCAACGTGTTGGAAAGTCCGATCATCTCGTTCGTTTCGAGCACTTGCTGCGCTTGATTGAGGATGAACTCGGCCAGGAACCGATCGTTCGCGAGGAGATCGGCGTCGGTTGTCGTGGCGAGAGTCGCTCCTCGTTCGAGGTAACGCTTGCGAAGTTCCTCGTGTCGTCGGCTCGCGAACAGGAAGGCGTCGCGGAGCCATTGCATCCCAACCTTGCCGGGCGCGAGTCGTTCGCATTCCTGAAAATGCTCCAGAGCGCGTGCCCATTGTTGAGTCGCGGCGAAGTGCATCGTCAGCACAGCACGATCATCGAACGTTGCATTGCCAACTGCGACGGCAACCTTCGCGTCTGCTAGCTTCGGAAGCGGTTGTTGCAGGAACTGCACCTTGGCCTTGCCCTCAAGTTCCTGCGTGATGCGCTTCGTGAAGTCGGCGGCGGGCAGTTCGGCGACTGTCTGCGTGGACGTCCACTGACGTTTGCCGTCCGCGTCGATGCGCTCCGATTTGCGTGCCCACCACATGCCCGCGATTTCGACGAAATCCTCAAACTTCGTCGTCGCGACCGTCTTGCCCTTATGACGCTGTTCGATGGCAAGCAGGACATGTCGGCTCGTGTCGATGAGGTAACGTACCTCGTGGTCCGGGCTGTCCTTGTGCTTCAGCGTGAGCAGTTCGCGATCCTTGTCGGTTGTTTCGACGGTTGGCGTGTAGATGGCATACGTGAGATGCAACGGCGTGATCGAATCATCGTCCAACCCCAGCGGCGGGTTCTGGAGATCGAGCTTGTCGGAGGCACGTACCCGACCGAGTTGATACGCGGTGGAATAGGTTCCGAATTCCTTCGCGTCGCACCACGAAACGATGACCTGCCCGCCTTCTGGGGCGGATCGTGTGAACCAGCTTGTTGGCGAAACCAACTCCAGCCGCTTGCTGCGAGCGGAGAGCGTATGATCGCGACCGGCGAAGTTTTCGGTTTGCCGCACGATGACGATGCCGCCCTTCTGTTGGGCGAGCTTTTCGGATCGCAAGAGACTTCGCGACAGGGCGAGGGCTGCAGCGGGCCAGGTCGATTTCGGCTCCTTGGGTTCGCTCCTCGGCGTGGCAAGGCCGGGGAAGAGAGTTCCGAGCCAGGGCAACCGCGATGATTGCCCACGGCGATACGGTGGTGAATCGAACTCTGATGATTCCACGTCGCGTTCCACCAAGCGAGAGCCGCGCAGATCCTCCAGCCCAAGTTCGTGCCTCTCTGACAGGAAATCGAGACCTGACTTCTTTCCGCCGATCGCCATGAGACTGTCTTTGAGGTAAATCGGCCGATGACGGTAATAACCGAATTCATTCGTTTTCTGGAGCGGTTCGAAAGCAGCGTCTTGTTTCTCCCTCGGAGCGATCGAGTCATTATGTGCCCATCCATCTTCAGGGAATGGGTGGTCGCCTTCACCTCCAGACGCGGCTGAACCTCCACCTTCGCGGATTAGCCCGAGTTCCGTGGTCTGGAGATCGGACAACTCGAGACGTGAACCCAAACCGGCGATGTCGTATTGCGAAAGCTCTCCCAAATCTGTGCGGCCGGTCGCGGCCAACAAGTCGAGGTTTCGAAACTTGCGGGGTGCTTGCCCCTGGAAAAGTTGTGGGTTGCGTCCCAGCGTTTGGATTCGTGCGAGCACCTTGCGTCGCAATTCGGTGCGATAGTCGCCTGCGAGTTTCATCTGCTTCTGTTTCAACTCGTAGACGGCGTTGTCGCGGCCCTCAGCGAAGAACTTTTCGCCGTCTCGCATCTGGAACCGCCGCTTTACCTTGAACCGTTCACGATCAGCGTCAGATTCCAGAACCAGCAGCGACGTGTACGGCGTGATGATGTTGAACTCTTCGCTCAACGCGATGATGTCCTGCTTCACCGTGTCTGAAATGCCCTGTTCGAGCAGCTTGTCGAGATGCATTCTCGCCCACAGTCGTGGGATGAACGAGTTGCCTTGTTCCGCATCTTTCAGCGCGATCTTCGACGTGAACCGCACAGGCTTGTTGCCGAGCATCCCGGACACGACGATCTCACCAACCTGATCCTTGCCCTCGGGGAGGTACCGCCCGAGGAGGATTTGTTGCGTGCCCGCTGCGACGTTCGGAAGCTGTTCCGGATAGACGCGAGCCGTGCGAATGCCCGTGAACTCGACCTTCAGGTTCCGCAGCGTCGGCGTCGCGATCTCGGTGAGCAGTTCCATTGCTGCGGCTTGCGGGCCGCGTTCGCCAGTGACTCGCCGCATCGAACCGCCGCCGAGCGAAGCAATCGCCTTCATCACGAGGGGTTCGTAACTGCTGCCGACGGCGACCGAGTGGAACGTGCCGGACTTGCCTTCGTAAAGGCGTTCGAGGCGCTTGCTGAACGCAACGGGGTCGGCGTCGCCAACTGTGGTGATGCCGTCGCCGATGTAGATGACGTGCGTTGTCGGGTCGGTCATCTTTAGAGCTGAAGCGAACGCTGCGTCGAGGTTCGTCCAGCCGAGTGAGGTACGTTTGGCCAGCACCGTGCGAATGCTGGTGATGTTCTCGGGCGTTGCGGTAACCGGCTTCTCGAAGATCCAATCGCAGTTCACATCGCAAGTGGCAACGTTGATCGTATCGCGTGGCGTCAGTGCCGCGAGGAGCGAAGCGATGACACCGTTCTGTGCCGTCCGCTGCGACTGATCGAGCGATGCCGACGTGTCCGCGAGGAGCAACAACTTCAGCGGTTCACCATTCGGAATGAGCGGACGTTCCCAATCACCAGCCCCGCCGGGTGGAGTGAGTTGCAACATGAAGTAGCCATCATCACCGCGACGATGCGGAATCAACACGACATCAGACTGCCGGCCTTCGACTTCGATGACTGCCTCGAAATCCCTGGTCGGCGTGTATTTCTGCGCTGTGAACTCGACATGCCCGGAATGCTCCGTCTTCGCGACACGGGCCGGGTGCGTCGGCGACGACACGGACTTGATCGCGATGGCGGAGTTCACCTTGAGGTCGATCTTGAGATCACGCAGCGGGTGCTGCTTGAGGAGTTCGCTTTGCAGCCCGTAGCTGTAGTGATAGCGGTTGCCTTGCAGCGGCAGCACCTGCGTGTAGCTGATCTTGATTCGCTTCTCAGCGTATGCCGGAATTGGGTAAACGCGAGCCTTGAACATGTTGCCGCCAGCCCATTCGAGCAGGCCAGGATCGCGCTTCTCTCGCAGGATCGTCTCGTAGATTCCGCGGGCGCGTTCCTTCTCGACGACATCCGCTTCAACTAGTTGGTCGCCGATCCACATGCCGAAGCCGGAGATCGATGCATCCTGCGGCAACGGGAAATAGAAGACGCCTTCGAGGACGCTGTCGGTGCGGTTGACGAACGATTCCTCGATGACCGTGCGGGCGATCTGATCGCGGATGTCGATGCTGACGTGGTGATATCCGACCGTGAGCGGAACGTTGCGGCCATCAACCGACGCGATGAGCGAGCCGATGGATTCATTCGCAGTCGTTCCCTTGAAGCCTTGCAGCCAGAGCGGCTCCTTCTCTATGCTGGCGAGTTTGTCCTTCACCACGCGGAAGAACTGCTTCCCCTTCACCATGAGCTTCTGTTTGTCTGGACCATGCAGCAACACTGGCTCATCGGCGCTGGCCGTGACCTCGATTTCCCCGACGAGAACGCGAATCTCGTTCGCCTTCACAAGTTCAACCGTCGAGTGTGGCCCGACGATGACGTTTGTGGATTTCAGCAACTTGAGCGAGACGGCGTTCGCGCCACGCGAGTCCGTTTGCACCCAGTCACCGGGTTTCAGCACGAGCCGAGGTTGAACCGGCGTCCAGCGATCGTGCAGCACCGGCATGACGCTGACGATGCCCTGTGCATCGGTCACTTTCCCGATGCGTCCATCTTCACTGAGAACATCGGCGAGCACGAACTGTTCGTCGTCTGGTGGTGCGATCTGAACTCGCGATGAGATAACCCAGTGTGCAATGCCGATGCCGAGAAGGACAAGGGCGGCTGTGCTGGCAGCGATCCAGCGGAACGATGAGGGCAACATAATCCGCTTCCAGAGAGAGGATGGAGTCGATTGGGTTGCGTTTTGAAACGCTTCGAGTGACTGGTCGCGCAGCCGGGCGAGAACCGCTGGGTCGGGTACGGGTGCGTCTTTGTTAGTTGTGCCCAGGAGCATGGCGAGTTGCTCGTCTGTGGGGCCAGTGTCAGGGGAGTTCATGGCAAGCCTCCGCGTCGGTCGTTCGGTCGCCGGTCAGCCGCAGAAAGGTCGTGCGAAAGACCTCACGGGCACGGGCGAGTTTTGATCGAATGGCCGTTTCTGTGCTGCGTTCTCGGTTCGCGATCAATTCGACCGAGTCGCCATCGAGGTATTTGGCTGTCAGCAGTGCTTCGTAATCGCCGGGCAGTTCCGTCAGTGTGGTGCGAACGATGCTCGCAAGCTCGGCCGTTTCGAGCAGGTCAGTCGGCGTCGTGTCGATTCCGTCGAGCCAGTGTGCAAGCCGACCGCCACTTGCAGCGAGCCAGTCGCCGGCCTGTTTGAGTCGGTCGTTGCGTTTCTGTTTGCGGAAGTGCAGGGCGACTTGCATTCGAGCGATGCCCCAGAGCCACATCCACAGCGAACCGCTTTTGGCGTCGTAACTACGTGCGGAGCGAGCGGCCGCGAGCATAGTTTCCTGGACGACATCGGCGACATCGGCGGACTGCGGACCGAGTAAACGCGCAATCCCTCGCCAGACACGCTCGGCGAACGCATCGTACAACGTGCGCCAGGCATCCGGTCGGCCTTCGCGCAGACCGCGGACTACGTCGCGTTCCTGCTGTTCATCCATAAATGAAGAATCCGGCGACTCCACGAATTCTCGGCTGCTTCGCTCAGTCGCGGCGAGCCGAGAAATGCGGGAGAAGAGTCGTCATTAACCTATTTGCGCTACAGCAGTGGGATGTGTCGCGGAAAACCGGAAAAGGTCACAATGTAATAGGCACACGGAGTGTGCCGTTACTGAAGAGAAGAATGGCACATGGAGTGTGCCTACTACATTGTGGACGGCTTAATTCGCCACGAATTGTAGAATCCGTGCGGCGGTGCCTGTGCTTTGTGCGTTCTTGTCCTTTGCCATCCGTAACGTCAGCGTGTGCTTGCCCGGTTTCAAGTCGCTCGCGAACATTACCGTGCGCGGATAGTGCAATCCTTTGCTGAATCGGTGAAACACATCGACCGCGACGAACTCGCCGCCATCCACCGATGCTTCAAGCGTGCCCGCGTCGGGGCCAGCCAGCACATACGCACCCACAGCGCGACCCTCGAAGTCGAGCTTCAACTCGGAGCCTGCTTCGGTGGTACACAACAACGGCAACTTGCCAAAGCGGTCGCGGAACTGGCCGGGGATCTTCTTCCAATCTGGCGTCTCGATTTGCCAGCCTTTGGTGATGGTAGCCTTGTTGATGTCGATGAACCGGCCGTTCTCGTAGTTGCCTTCGTCGAGCGGCTTCTCGGGAAGTGTGTGGTTCGTCTTCGTCGCCTTCTCGGGCAACGGACCCTTCCACGCTTCATCGAGCAGACCCGCGATGAGGCTTGCGCACAAGGCATTTCCCGGTCGTGCGGGGTGAACGCCCCCGTACTCTTTCCACGTCAACGTGCCCGCAGCGATTCGGTCGGCTGCTTCCTTCGCGAGATCAATCGACGACACTTTGTAGTGCGTCGCAACTGCGTCGTGAGCGGCAACCGCCAGCGGAATTTTCTTCGCCGCGAAGTCCTTCAGCATCCCCTCGTTCACGAAGAACGTGACCACGATATCGGCTGCTGGGTTGTGTGCCCAAATGTGTCTGATGATGCCTTCGAGACCGCGAATACACTCACGGCGAGCGTGCCCGGCGTCCTGATCGTCGTTCACGGTGAACTCGACGAAGAACAAATCGACTGGTCCCTTCGCAAGTACATCGGTCGCAAGTCGGAACGCACCGGTTGTTGAGCAAGTCGAGGCGATGCCGGCGTTCGTGAACGTGAAGTCGCACTTCGGAAAGCGCTTCTTTAGCACGTCGCTCACCATCGGCCGGTAGCCGTCCATCTCCGTGATCGAACCACCCATAAACGCAACGTGACCTTTACCCGACTCAAACTGGATTCGTGAGTTGGTTAGCGAGCCGCGAGCGTGGACATTCGCCGACGTGATTGGTTTGATCGGCTCGTCGGCAGCCGGGACGAACGCAACAGCGCTGAACGCGAGCAGTATGGCAACTGGAAGACGCACAGGTGATCCTCTGGCGACAACAGGGGAGGCGACTGCTATCAATCTATTCGGATGGCCGCACCAAATCCTCGAAGCCTGGGAGCTTCCGTGTCCACGGATCACAATTCCGCGCCCGTTGATGCTTCGGAATTCTGGAACGCCGACATCGCTCCGATTCCGCTGACTGCGCGGCGTTGGGGGATGCGCGACATGGCAGCTCTGTGGGTCGCGATGGCCGCGTGCATCCCGACGTACATGCTCGCTTCGTCCATCATCGACGGCGGTATGAACTGGTGGCAGGCCGTGCTGACGGTCTTCCTCGCGAACGTGATCGTGCTCATTCCGATCGTGATGAACGCGCACGCGGGCACAAGGTACGGTATCCCGTTTCCGGTCTACTGTCGGGCAGCTTTCGGAATGCGTGGGGCGAATGTGCCGGCGATGCTTCGTGCACTCGTGGCGTGTGGTTGGTTCGGCATCCAGACGTGGATCGGCGGATCTGCGATCTTCAAGATTCTGCAACTCTACATCCCCGAATGGCAACAGCCAGCACCGCTGCCAATTCTTGGGATCGATCTTCCGCGACTCATGTGCTTCCTGGCGTTCTGGGGGTTGACTGTGTTCATTGTGTATCGCGGCATCGACTCGATTCGCCTGCTCTTGCGAGTCAAAGCGCCGCTGCTCGTCATCCTCGGGTTCGCCCTTCTGGTGTGGGCGTATGACGCGGCGAATGGGTTCGGCCCGATCTTCTCGCAGCCGTCGAAGTTCGTTGAAGGAGGGGAAAAAGCCGGCATGTTCTGGATGTTCTTCTTCCCCTCGCTCACTGCCAGCGTCGGCTTCTGGGCCACGTTATCGCTGAACATTCCAGACTTCAGCCGATACGCACGCACGCAGCGCGATCAGGTTGTTGGGCAGGCGATCGGCTTGCCCGCGAGCATGGGACTGTACTCGTTCATTGGTGTGGCGGTCACTTCAGCAACGGTGGTGATTTATGGGCATGCGATTTGGGATCCCGTCGATGTGCTGGCGCTGACGCAGAACCGGTTGATGCATGTCGTGGGTCTGTTCGCTCTGTGTCTCGCGACACTTGCCACGAATCTCGCCGCGAATGTTGTTGGCCCGGCGAACGACTTCGCGAACCTGTGGCCTCGGCGGATTTCGTTCCGTATGGGTGGCCTCATCACCGGCATCATCGGCGTTCTCATTCAGCCGTGGCGATTGCTGGCCGATCCCTCGGGATACATCTTCACCTGGCTACTCGCGTATTCGTCGCTTCTCGGTTCCGTCGGCGGCATCCTCATTATCGACTACTTTTTCCTGCGAAGGATGCAACTTGATCTGCCTGGGTTATATCGCAAAGACGGCCCGTATTGGTATCGCGGTGGGTTCCATGTTTCCGCTCTCATCGCACTTGTGGTCGGAGTTGCTCCCTGCGTTCCGGGCTTCCTCGGCACCATCAAGGCAATCGAAGTGGATCAATTCTGGACGGACCTGTACAGCTATGCATGGTTCCTCAGTTTCGGCGTGTCAGCGGTTGTTTACGGCGTGATATGCAAAGCAACTCGCCGCCTTTGACCAGTGAGTTGGTTGAAATCGAACGGTTGTTGCGTTGAGCGGCCTGTAAGGAACTTCAGCAGGTGGTAGAGATCGCGCTACGAGCGTGGCCCGTGTGACGTCTTTCACCGATGCCCGACGTACCACATCAGCGGATCGAGGCGGTAGTACGCCGCGAGCAACTGATACACCTCGGAGTACGTTTGCTTCAGTTGTGCTGGGCTGCAGAAGAACGCCTCGCTTGCACTCGCGAAGAACTCGGCCTCGTTATCTGCCGAGTGCGTCGTGAACAGCGGATTCCATCTCTTCAGAGCAACCGCCCGACAGTGTTCCTCGAATTTCGCGTTCAGCACTTCACGCCACCGGGATTCAAGAGCGCGATCACCGAGCGACGGTGTGCCGTCGCTCAATCCATCGACGTAATCGAGTTGGTGAGCGAATTCGTGAATGACGACATTCGTACCCTTCGCTGGATTGGTTCCCTCAGAGTGAACTTCATCCCACGCCAGCAGAACTGGCCCGCGATACACCGCTTGCCCTGCGAGCGGCGTCTCGGAAAGAAAATCGTCTTCCCAGTCGTCTTCACGGCGAGGCGTGCGAAACTCCGTCGGGAAGACGAAGACATCTCGCACTCGGCGAAAGTAACCGTGATCGTCCCCCAGCAGCATGAGTGCCGCTTGTGCCGCAATGGTGACCTTCATTTCCTCGGTGACGAACAAGCCGCTGCGTCCCTGCCATCGCTTCTCGGCGATCAGGATTCGGGTGATGTCGCGGAGTTTGTCTTGTTCGGGCGAAGAGAGCAATTTGAAGTGCGCGACGTTGCGATCAATGAAGATATCCCACCGAACCGGGTATGGTTCGGCGAGCAAATTGCGACGACGTCGAGAGCGGAGCCAGGAAAATACCATGTGGGCATTCTACGCTGAGTCCGCTGAGATCATTCCTTCCCTGGCGTGAACGACTTCAATTCGTGGGTGACGATTCCATCGCCCTTCTGCACTCGCATCTTCACGATGCCGGCATCCGGCGCGAACCAGTATTCCGCACCAACCGTGCGTTCCCCCGTGGCCTCGGTGAGGAACTCGACGTGGATCGCATGAAACGTGCCCGCCGGAACCTTCACGATTTCGAACTCGCGAGCCGTGAAACTTTGGGTGAGTGTCACATCACCCTTGAGATCGGCGCGAGCCGTCCATTTCTCGCCCGGCTTGTACGAGAACTTCACTAGGAAAGCGGCCGGGTCTCCCGCGATCCCCGTGAGCGAAGTGCGACAAATCCCTTCGCTCGAAATGCCCCAGTTGTCGGACATCGTGAGCTTGCCATCCTGAGATTGCTCAAGATGCAGAACTCGCGTGTCGCCCTTCTGCTCTGCAGTCGTGACGAGCAACTCGTAGATTTCGGTTTCGGTCTGATACACCCACTTCGTGCCGGGATTGGTCCACGAGTCGGAGACTTGCTTGGGGCTGGCTCCACCGTGCGCAGACGCTGCGAGAAGAATGAAACCAAAGGCCGGAAGAATGCCGAGGCTCCGTGGCATGCCAAGACTCCGCTGGATTGAGATTCAGCACGACTCGTAGCAATGCTCACGAATCGGGTCCAGCCCAGAATTGGTCAACTCGGCCACGCATACTCGAACGATTCCATCTCGGCGTCTACTTCGAGGAGGCCACGCCAGACGAGAGCTGCCGTGGCTCCGATTTCGTTGAGCCAATCAGGATCGAGTTCGTCGCGATGCTGGCCCGGCAACACCACCACCAACCGCTTCGCACCATTCGTGCGGCCGGGCTGCAAGGCGTAATACTTGTCCAGGTACGTCGGATGCTCGAGCGCGGCTCCCAGGAGCGAATTCACGAGCTGTGGCGTCACGCTGCGAGCAACGGTTTCGGCATCGGCGGTCGAAGCATCCAGCACGACTTGCAGCGTGGTGTAAGGGTTATCAGTGAGAAGTTGCCGAATGCACGCTGCCCCAAGTTCCGTGTGACGAGCAAGATTGTCGGCGGTGAACCACACGGTGAACGCTTGCGCTCTCCGACTGATGCTCGGCGGCACGGTCGGCTTGACCGCGTCGAGATCGACTCGCCAGATTCGTTCGAGGCCATCAACTGCTGCGAATTCCAGCACGGGCGGCACCTGGGCATCGAACTCTACTGCGAACAAATCCTGCGCTTTCTGCATCAACTCGAAGAGGTCCGTTCGCTTCAATGCCGGCGTTTCGAGGACGTAGTACGGTGGTCGCGGCTGGAAACGCAGTCCGAGTTCCGAAGCTTCTTGACGGAACGCGGTGCCGGGCAGTATCGCGAGATTGAAGACCTGCACATCGCTGTAAAGTTCGCCGTCGCGGAGGTAGTTGAACGATCGCATCACGGATTCGGGTGTGTCTCCGGGCAATCCGACGATGAGATCGACCTTCACACGGATGCCGACATCTCGCATCGCACGCACGCCACGTTCGAACGCCTTCAGATTGTTCTTGCGATCCATCATTCGCATCGCATCGGCGTCGATCGACTGCAACCCGACCTCGACTTCCGTGAAGTTCGCTTCCTTCAGCAATCTCGCGGTCTCGACGGTGACCCCCTCGGCTCGCAGTTCGCCGAAGTAGTCGAACGTGTGGCCCGGATTCTCCTCCGCGAGCAATCGCAGGAAGTCGGCGAAGTCGCGGCGTTGGTTCAACGTTGGATCGAGCAGGAAGACTTCGCGCACTCCGCGTTCGCGTGCGTGCCGCAGACCGGCACGAATCTGCTCTGGCTCGATGTAATACTGCTTATCGTAGCTCTTGGGGTAGTAGCAGAACTTGCATTTGAAGACGCAGCCGCGCGTCGTTTCGAGCAGCAGCATCTTCTCGTCGCCCGGATCGAGAATGCCCGCGAGGTACGGCGAACCGAGGACGTTCAGGTCCTGCAGCGGCGTGCGGAACGCGGGCTTACGGGATGGGTCGTATCGCGGGCCGTGCGTTGGCGGGACATACAGCCCGGGGATGTCGCTGAGTGCGGTGCCAGCGATCGGTAGCGACCAGCGTGCGACCTTCGCGATGCCGCGAAGCGATTCGAGAAGTGCCGCGAATGTCTGCTCACCTTCGCCGATCACGGCATAGTCGTAATGCGGCGTGTCGAGAACCCACGCGTTATCTGGCGTGATCTCGGGGCCGCCGAAGACAATGCACAAGTCCGGGCGCAGTCGCTTCAGCTCAGCAGCAATCCACAGCGTTCGCTCGATGTTCCAGACATAACAGGTGAAGCCGACCATCCACGGGTCGTGGGCGAGCAAAGCCGACACGATGGCATGATCGCCGAACGAGTTGGCATCGCGGCCGGGAAGAATCTGGATGTCGTAATCGTGCCCGAGGTTTTGCTTCTCAGCCCACAGCTTGAGATACGCGCCAGCAAGCGGAACATTCCCACGAATGGGAGCGGGGCCGAGCGGCGGAATCGGCAGTTGAACGAGGACGACTGTTCGGCGCGCTGAAGAACTCATGCTCCGATTGTAGCTCACATAACGGGTCGTGGTGAACATTCGCAGCGAGGATGTGTGATTGCCGAATCGGAGCGGGTGCTTAAAGTTACCGAAGCAATCTGCCTCGCCCCAACCGGAAATGACAACCCCATGTCACTCGTTGCACTCGGCGTGTCGAAAGATTATCCAACCCGCACGGGGCCGCTGTCCGTGCTGCGGAACGTGAACGTGTCGTTGAATCGTGGCGACGCGCTCGCTGTGATGGGGCCATCGGGTTCCGGCAAGAGTACCTTCCTTCACATGCTCGGCACGCTCGACCAACCGACAGCGGGAACGATCACGCTCGAAGGCCAGAATCCGTTCACACTGCCCGAGCGCGAACTCGCGGCGTTCCGCAATCGACGGATCGGGTTCGTGTTTCAGGATCACCATTTGCTGCCGCAGTGTTCGGTTCTCGAAAACGTTCTCGTGCCGACGCTCGTGAGCAAAGGCACGCAACCTGCCGAGACCGAAGCCTACGCGAAGCAACTGCTTGAGCGTGTCGGGCTTGGCGGTCGGCTCGATCATCGACCTGCGGAACTCTCGGGTGGCGAACGTCAGCGAGTGGCCGTGGCTCGGGCGCTTGTGCTGAAGCCGGTGCTCCTGCTGGCTGACGAACCAACCGGTAACCTTGACCGCAAGAACGCCACTGCTATCGGCGAGTTGTTGCTGGAGCTTCATCGGCAAGAGAACAACATTCTCGTTGTGGTGACGCACAGCCCCGAGTTGGCGAAACTGCTTCCAAAGAAAGTCGAAGTGAACGACGGGATGCTCGTGTAGTCACCGCGTTGGGGCGACCGCTTCACACCTCAATACACATTCCGATTCGTCACAATGCTCACACTTCCTCGACTCATTGTTCGCAACCTCGCGTTCCACTGGCGCGGCAATCTTGCTGTGCTGCTCGGGGTCGTGGTGGGGTCTGCTGTGCTCACCGGAGCACTGCTCGTCGGCGATTCACTTCGTGGCAGCTTGCGTGCCCGCGTCGAACGGCAACTCGGGGGTATCGACGCTGCCGCGATGCTGCCTCGGCTCGTGCGTGCTGACATCGTGAACGAACTGTCCGGAAACGTCGCGCCAGTGCTGCTGGTGCCGGGGTCGGCTCAGGGACTCACCGCCGACGCGCCGTTCCTCGGTCGGGTGACAGTGTTGGGAGTCGATTCGCGGTTTCAGCCAACGGAGCAGTTCGTTGACTGGAACAGCACCGCGAAGCAGGTCGTCCTGTCCGATCGCGTCGCAACCAAGCTTGGCGTGAAGACGGGCGAGCGCGTGCGGCTGAACGTGGAGCGAATCACCGACATTCCCCGCGCGACAGCCCTCGCGAAACGTGGCGCTGCTGATGTCACCGCCACGGAGGAATTTGCTGTGGCTGGCGTGCTTCCGCCAGACTCGTCCGCAGGCGACTTTAACCTGACACCGAACCCGGCCGCATCGCTCAATGTGTACGTGCCGATTCGCACGCTCACGCGGCTCGTCGCTGGAGGCACCGACCCCAAAGCCAACGTTTTGCTGGCTCGCAACGCAGCGACAGATGAACTGAACGCTGCTCTGAAGATGAAGCTGACTGCCGAGAACTATGGGATCAAAGTGCGAGCGATCGAAAAGCCGAAGCGATATCTCAGCGTCGAATCCGATCAGATGGTGTTCCCGTCGACGATGGTGAAGGGCATCGAAGCAACCGCGTCTGAGTTGAAGATGCGACGTGAGCAGACCGTCATCTACATCGCGGACACACTCGCCTTCGGCGAGAAGGAGATTCCGTATCCCGTGATTGCGGGATTAAACGTGGCGGCAGCTGCACCACTCGGGCCGTTTCTTCCGAATGGCGTTTCGACTCTCGCAGATGATGAAGTTGTGTTGCTCGAATGGACCGGTTCACAGCTCAGCAAGCTGCCCGACGGCTCGAAGTTGCGGCTGTCGTATTACGACCCCGAGGTCGAGGGCGACGGCAAACTGAAAGAAACGACACTGACGCTTCGCGGATACATTCCGCTCGCGGGTGCCGCACGCGATCCGAATCTCACGCCTGAAATCAAGGGCGTCACGGAAGCCAAGACCGATCTCCGCTCACTCGATTTCCCGCCGGTTCTGCCGAACGCGAAGATCAAGGAGCGTGTGCCAGACAAGCCCCCGCATCCACGCGGCACGTTCTTCAACTCGCTGAACAAAGCGACGCCGATGGCCTACGTGAACCTCGCCACGGGGAAGAAGCTGTTCGGCAGTCGCTACGGCTCGGTGACATCCATTCGCGTTGCTCCGCCCGAGGGCAGCCCGGACACCGACGAGTACCAAGATGAGCAACGCGATCGACTGCTCGCGGCGTTGCCGAGCCACCTCGATCAGAAGGCGGCGGGGCTGATGTTCGACCCCGTTCGCGAACGCCTCCTAACCGCGAGCAAAGGCGGCACCGACTTCGGCGGCTTGTTCCTCGGCTTCAGTTGCTTCTTGATCGCTGCGGCCCTCATGCTCGTCGGGCTTCTCTTCCGACTGACGCTTGATCGCCGTGCGAAGGAGGTCGGCTTGCTGCTCGCGACCGGTTACAGCACCAAACAAGTCCGTCGGTTGTTGCTATTAGAGGGGCTGACGCTTGCCGTGATTGGGGCGAGCCTCGGGCTGGCGCTCGGAGTCGCGTACAACCGGTTGCTCCTTTCGGTGTTGCTCGACTTCTGGCCAGACAAGGAGGTCGCGAACGTCCTTCGACCGCACACCACAACGCTGAGTTTTGTTCTCGGCTTTGGGCTGACTGTGTTGATGGCACTCATCGCCCTGTGGATGAGCCTTCGCGGGCTGGTGAAACTCAGCCCGCCCGCTTTGCTCCGTGGAGAAACTCAACTTCCCGCGTTTGCACAGGAATCGCGTTCCAGGCTCCCGAAGTTGATTGTCATCGGTGCGGTTCCGTTTGGAATCGCCCTCGTGATATCCGGGAAGTTTATCTCGAATCCCGACTTCCAGGCGATGTCGTTCTTCAGCGGCGGTGGCCTTCTTCTGACGGCTGGGCTTGCTGCCCTGTGGTGGTGGATGAAGCAGACCCGTCACGCAATCGTGAATGGTCGCGGGGCTTCGGCACTCGCGCGACTCGGCACGCGAAACGCCGCCCGCAACCCGACGCGAAGCCTACTCACCGCTGCGTTGCTGGCGTCGGCCGCGTTCTTGCTCGTGGCTGTTGAGAGTTTCCGCCGACAACCTGGGGCGGAGTTCCTCGACAAGAACGGCGGCAGCGGCGGCTTCAACTTGATCGCTGAGACGGACGTGCCGCTGTATCAGTCGTTTGGCGGTGGTCCGGGACGTGCCGACCTCGAACGACAACTGCGGAAACTGCACGCTCCCGCAGAGTCGGAACCCGATAACCCGCCATCGACGCCGGGCTACCTCGCAGATAAGACGGGACTCGATTCTGGGCTCGAAGAGGTGTTTCCGCTGCGTTTGCGCTCTGGCGACGACGCCAGTTGCATGAATCTCGCACAGGCTTCTCGGCCGCGAGTGTTGGGCGTCACGGATTCGCTGATCGAGCGTGGCGGCTTCAAGTTCTACATGACCGAGGCCAGCACGCCCGAGGAGAAAGCGAATCCGTGGTTGCTCTTGAAGAAGCCAATTGCAGGGGGCGCGATCCCTGTATTTTGCGAGCAGAACACCGCTCAGTGGATGCTGAAAACGGCAGTTGGCGGCGACATCAAGATGGCTGGCGACGACGCGAACGAGCTGACTTTCCGTATCGTCGGCACATTCGCGGATAGCCCCTTCCAGAGCGAACTCGTGATGTCTGACGAGTCGTTCGCGGGGGCGTTCCCGAAGACCGGCGGCTATCGCGTGTTCCTGATTCGCACACCAGCCGAGAAGGAGAAGGACGTCGCAACCATTCTTGCGAAGGCGTTCCGACCGAACGGGATGATCGTCACATCGACTCGCGAGAAGGTCGCGGAATATCAGGCCGTGATCGGGGCATATCTCTCGACGTTCCAACTTCTCGGCGGGCTTGGCTTGCTGCTCGGTGTGATGGGGCTTGCGGTCGTGGTGTTGCGTGGTGTGTGGGAACGTGTCGGCGAACTCGCACTGCTGCGTGCCGTGGGCTATCGCACACGACAGCTCCAGTTCCTCGTGCTTGCGGAGAATGCTTTGCTGCTCGTGGTGGGGCTGAGTATTGGCGTGGTTGCAGCACTCATTTCCGTAGCTCCGCATGTGGTCGCGGGGGCAGACGTTCCTTGGGGCCGGCTCGCGGCGATTCTCGGATTGGTGTTCATCGTCGGGTTGGGTGTGGCATTCAGCGCCACAGCGGGTATTCTGCGTGTTCCCGTGATTCCCGCCCTCAGACGCGAGTAATCTCACCATGATAAAGCTCGGCATCCTAGACTTCGACACGTCGCACACGGTTGAGTTCACGAAGCGGCTCAACCAAGTTGAAGGCACCCCCAAGGAACAGCTCGTTGAGGGTGCTCAGATTGTGATTGGTTGCCCAGGCGAATCGAAGCTCTCAGCCGATCGCATCGAGGGCTTCGTCGTGCAGATGAAAAAGTTCGGCGTGCCGCTCGTCGAAAAGCCCGGCGACATGATCGGCAAGGTCGATGGAATGCTCATTGAGGCGGTCGATGGCACCGTCCACTACGAGCGTGCGAAGCCGTTCCTCGAAGCGGGCATTCCGTGCTTCATCGACAAGCCATTCACTTGCTCCGTCGCCGACGCGAAGAAGATTTACGAACTCTCCGCGAAGCACAAAGCTCCCGTCTTTTCCTCCTCATCGCTGCGTTACGCTCCCGAGGTTGTGGACTTCGTCGCTGACACGAAGCCAGGAAAACTCGTGGGCTGTGCCGTGTATGGTCCCGCTCCGCTGTCGCCGATTCCGGAACGCAATGCAGGGCTGTACCACTACGGCATTCACCCCGTCGAAGTGCTGTACACGCTGATGGGCCCGGGTTGCAAGCGTGTCTCGAATGTCAGCGAGAAGGGCGTTGATGTCGTCACGGGACACTGGAAAGATGGTCGCGTGGCGAGCCTTCGCGGCATCCGCGACGGACAGAGCGGCTACGGCTTCACGGCGTTTTCCGAGAAGGGCATCAAGACGCTGCCGGTCGGAACGTCGGTGATCTATCGCGAACTGCTGAAGAAGATCGTCGAGTTCTTCAAGACGGGCAAGCCGCCGGTGGATCCTGCGATCACGCTTGAAATCATGGCGTTCATCGAGGCCGCGAACAAGAGCGGCGCAAACCATGGAGCAGGGGAGACCGTGCAGCAGTAACCCCGCTCGCTTTTGACCCGCCCCATTTTCACTTCCACACGGAAAGGTTCATTCATGTATCGCATCGCGATCAGTCTCGCCGTGCTCCCCGCGTTCTTGCTGTTGTCAGCGCCGCCACAGGCTGCCGAAGCTCCGAAAGCCGCCAACGCGGAAGCGAAGACAATCAAGGTTGGCGTCATCGGACTGGATAACTACCAAGCGGTTGCTTTCACGGAGTTGTTTCACAATCCGAAAGCTGCCGACAACCTTTCCGGGTTGAAGGTCGTGGCGGCATTTCCAGCGGGCAGTCCCGACATTGAGGAGAGCGTTCGCGAACTTCCGAAGTGGACCGACGCCATGAAGAAGTTCAACGCCGAGATCACGAAATCGCCCGAGGAAGTGCTGAAACAGGTCGATGCGGTGATGGTGATGAGCGTCGATGGCCGGGCACACCTCGAACAAGTGAAGGCTGTACTGAAGGCTGGCAAGCCAGTGTTCGTCGGTCGGCCGCTGGCCGCCTCGCTCGCCGATGTGGTCGAAATTTTCCGGTTCGCGAAGGAGTGCAAGACGCCGATCTTCTCGTGTTCGCAGCACCGTTTCAGCCCCGGCTTCATCGGCATGCGGAATCACGATGAAGTCGGCGAAGTGCTTGGTGCCGATGTCTACGGTGGGTGCCCGCGTGAACCGCATCACCCCGATCTCTTCTGGCACGGCGTTCACAGCATCGAGACGCTTTACACCATCATGGGCCCGGGCTGCGTTTCGGTCACGCGAGCGAGTACCGACCTCGCGGACGTTGTGACGGGCGTGTGGAAAGATGGTCGCATCGGCACGTATCGCGCGATCCGCAAGGGGCCGCCGAAGTACAGCGCGACCGTGTTCGGAACCAAGGGAGTCAGCACGGCGGGCATCTACGGGCATGGCGTGCCAGTGAAGGGCGTGGTGCCGACGAACGACAAGTACATGGGCTACGAGGGCGTGGCCATCGAGATCGCGAAGTTCTTCAAGACCGGGAAGCCGCCGGTGAGTGCGGAAGAGACGACCGAGTTGTTCGCGTTCATGGAAGCCGCCGAGGAAAGCAAGCGACTCAACGGCGCTGTTGTGAAGCTCGAAACGGTTCTCGCGAAGGCCCAGAAGAAGTGACAGGAGAGCGAAGGGAACAATCCCTTCGCCATCTTCAGATGGCGGCTCGCAGGGCTGCGGCGAGCCCGTCGATTTCCTCCTTCGTCCGTTGTTCGGTCACGGCAACGGACAGGCAATCCGCCAATCCCGGATACCATCGGCCCAGCGACAAGCCCGCGTGGTAGCCTGCGTCTCGGAGCTTCGCGAGCAAATCGGGTACATTGCCCGGAACCTTCAATGCGAACTCTTTCGCGAACGCTGTCTTGAACCGCAGCGACACGCCCGGGATCTTGCTCAGTTCCTCTGCAGCGTAGTGGGCTTTCCGCACGCACAATTCAGCCGTTTCTTGCAAACCCTTCGGTCCAAGTGCTGTGAGAAACACCGTTGCTCGCAGTGCGAGAAGTCCCTGGTTGGTGCAGATGTTGCTGGTCGCCTTCTCGCGGCGGATGTGCTGCTCGCGCGTTTGCAGCGTCAGCACCCAACAGCGTTTGCCATTGCGGTCGGTCGTTTGACCCACCAGCCGACCCGGAATCTTGCGAACGTAATCACTGTCGCCACGACAAGCGAGAATGCCGAGATACGGTCCACCAAAACCGAGTGGTGTTCCGAGTCCTTGGCCTTCGGCGACCGCGATGTCGGCACCGTAATCGACGGGGCGTTTCAGCACTCCCGTCAGGATTGGATCGAAGCTCGCGATGAACACCGCACCGACCTTGCGGGCCGCGTCGCCGATCGCCTGCATCTCTTCGAGGTGCCCAAAGAAGTTCGGTGACTGGGCGATCACGGCTACCGTCGTATCGTTCGCGGCGGCCTTCACGTCGTCAGGGTTCAGGAAGCCATCGGGTGTCGGAAGCGTGCGGATCTTGCAGTTCAAGGTTGTGGCGTAAGTCGTGAGTACCTGCCGATACTCGGGATGCACGCTTTCCGCGATAAGCACCTCACCCGTGCGCCCAGTGACGCCGAGCGCCATCAACATCGCTTCCGCAACCGCCGATCCGCCTTCGTAGAGACTCGCGTTGGCGACCTCCAATCCGGTGAGTTGGCACATCAGCGTCTGGAACTCGAACACTGCTTGCAGCGTGCCCTGGCTCGCTTCGGCCTGATATGGTGTGTATGCGGTGTAGAACTCGCTTCGACCTGCGACGGCGTCAACCACGCTGGGAATGAAGTGATCGTAAGCGCCACCGCCGAGGAAGCAGACTGCGTCGGAAGCGGCCTGATTCTTGTTTGCGAGTTGCCAGATGTGCCGTTGCAATTCCATCTCGCCGAGTGCTGGCGGAATCACGAGCGAACGGTCGAGACGCAGCGCCGGCGGGATGTTCGCGAACAGTTCATCGACCGACGCAACACCGATCTTGGCGAGCATCGCGGCACGGTCATCGGAAGTATTCGGGACGTAGGACACAAGGATCCTCACTTGAAGAAGCACGAAATACGAAGCGGTTTAGTGTCCTTCAGACGCGAGCTGTGCGTCGTACTGAGCAGCCGTCAGCAGGTGGTCCAGCGTTGCGCCGGGGGCCAGCTTGATCTTCACCATCCAGCCTTTCCCAAACGGATCGTCGTTCACAAGGCTCAGATCCGCGGAACGTCTCTTCGCCTTGTCCTCGAGCAGGGTCTCGTTGCGTTCGATCACGGTGCCGTTGACCGGCGAGTTGAGATCCGAAGTCGACTTCACCGACTCGATGATGCCGAACGCCTTCCCTGCGGTGAGCGCTTTACCCACGGCGGGAAGTTCCAGGAACGTCGGTTCGGTCAGTTGCTCCACGGCGAAGGCCGTAATGCCGACGGTCACGATGTCGCCATCGAGTTTGGCCCATTCGTGTGTCGGGCTGTAACGCAGTTCGGGCGGGTTATTCATGGCTAACTCCGAGGTTATTTGGTGCGTTTGTAGAACGGCAACGGAACGACAGTCGCATTGAGCGTTGAACCGCGAACATCCACATCGAGCGGCGTTCCGACACTCGCCAACTCGGGCCGGATGTAGGCCATCGCGATTGACTTGTCGAGCCACGGGCAGAAGCTGCCGCTCGTGATCGTGCCCGCTGGTTGGTTATCCGCATCAAGAAGGGCAGAGCCTTCGCGGGCCGCACGCTTGCCTTCGATCTCCAATCCGACGCGAACCGGCTTCGTGGCATCGGCGGCTGCGAGCGCCGCACGCCCAATGAAGTCGCCCTTGTCGAGCTTCACGGCCCAGCCCAAACCCGCCTGTATCGGGTTGATCTCTTCATTCAACTCGTGGCCATATAACGGCATCGCCGCTTCGAGACGCAGCGTGTCGCGCGCTCCCAATCCGCACGGCACCGCACCCCGTTTGATGAACTCATCCCACACCGAGAGGGCATACTCGTTCGACACGATCACCTCGAAGCCGTCTTCGCCGGTGTAGCCCGTGCGACTCACGACACATTGTTGACGACAATACAGCGTCGGCATCGCATAGTAATACTTGAGCTTCGACACATCATCGTCGAACAGACCCGCCACGAGTTCCACGGACTTCGGCCCTTGAATCGCAATCATCGCCGTGTGGTCGGTCTGATCGACAATCTCGATGTTCTTGCCGACGCGGTGCTTCTCAAACCACGCGAGAATCTTCAGTCGATTCGAGGCGTTCACAACAACCGAGAAGCCATACGGCCAGCGATAAACGAGGATGTCGTCGAGGATGCCGCCGCTCTCATTGCAGAGCAATCCGTAGCGCACCTGATCGTTCTTCATCGACGCGACGGAATTCGTGAACAGCCCTTCCAAGAAGGCGAGTGCGTCTGGACCGCCGATGCTGATGCGGGCCATGTGCGAGATGTCGAACAGACCAGCACCCGAGCGTACGGCCTTGTGTTCGGCTGTGATGCCTGCATATTGCACGGGCATATCCCAACCGCCAAACGGCACCATGCGTGCCTTGTGATCGACGTGCCACTGATACAACGGGGTGCGAAGGTTCGACATGTGGGCACCACCTGAAACGCGCGGAGGCGGCTCCGACGTGGAACCGCCCCGCGTGAATTATCGTAGCCCGATCGGTCACGGATTCTAGCCTCTGCTGGTCGTCATCGTCGACCCTACTTCATCCGGGCGGCCATCGCTTCGAGCATTTCCTTGCGAGTCCAGCCGCCGGAGTCGTGACCCTTCCTCGCTTCAATCAGAATCCTGCCATCGAACTTGGGCTTCTCCAACGTGTCTGTCATGTCCTTGAGCAGCCGCACCGCCGCGTTCAGGAAGTAGTCGTCCGCATCGCCGACCCAGATGTTGACCTTCCCGCCAGACAGTTTCGGGCCAAGCGTAGCCCAGTTGTTTTTCAACAGCAGTTTCAGATCATACTTCTTCCAGTGATCGAGAACGCTCTTGTCGATCGCGCCAGTCTTGCCGTCCCACGCTGGCACCGGCAACCCATCCTTTCCCTTCGGGCCATACGTCGCGTTCCAACTTGCCCAGTCACGGCCGCTCAACTGCCACTTGCCACTGACACCGAGAACCCGTTCCAGTTGGCACTCATGCCGCACGGTGGAAATGGTGTCGCCGTCGATGGTGCGTGTCGCTGGCCGCTCGACCCCGAAGCGATTGACGTAAGCGTTTGGGTCTTCGTAGAGGTTAATCAACTCGAACCGCTCGAATGTCACCGAGTCCGGGCACTGCGACCAACAGCCGTTGAAGAAATCAGGATAGAACACTTGCAGCGCGAACGACACCCAACCGCCCGTGCTGCCGCCCGTCGTGAACCGACTCTTCGGGGTGCCGATACAACGGAACGTCTTCTCGATGTGGGGGATAACTTCCGTGGTGAGTGCTGCACCATACGGGCCGTTGTTTGCCGAATCGACCTGATACGGATCGCCATACGGCCCGGCTCCGTCGGGCACGATCTGCACGAAGCGCGAATCCGATTCAATCTCGGCGGCGTGCGTGTATCGCGTGCCGAAGCCGCCAATGTCCACGATCAGCCCATATTTCTTGTTGGCGTCCTTCGCGAAGTTCTCAGGCAGCACGACCCCAACGCGATAGACCATTGGCCGACCGTGGAAGTCGGAGAGCAGCTTCGAGGGGATGCTCAGGTATTTGTGAGTCGCGGTTTCCTTCGGAACCATTTCCTGTGCGCCGAGTCCCTTATCGAGCGTCAGCGTGATGGTCGTGCCCGCGATCGGATCGAGCTTCACCTTCACCGGAGTGCAGTATCTGTTGCCCGGAGCGTGCGGCAGGTTAATGTCGCGATTCGTTGCGAAGATCGCCTGCACCGTGTACTCCCCGGCTGGCAGTTTCTCCATGGCATCGAGAGGGAAGATGTCCGAAGTTGAGTCGAGCGTGATCGTCTTGTCGGCGGTGAATCCGTTCGCGTCTGTTCCGAAGATTGGGAGCACAGGAGGTCGGTAATTCGTGAAGTCTGGTTCACCGTCGGCTGGTCCGATCCCGACGAGCACACGACCGGATTCGGGATTCTTGCCGACCTGGTTCGCGGCTATCTTCACCTGGAATTTCAAGCTCGCTGGCTTTGGCGCTGGCTGTGCGATTCCGACCCACGAGGCCACGATGAGTCCGACGACCGCGAGCAGACAGCGAATCATGTGCGTCCTCCGAGTGTGGGCTGAATCTTCCGGAGAGGTCCGGACATTGTAAGCACGCAGTTGCACTCTGGAGGGACCGAGTGGTAGTCTCCAGAATTATGGACACGACGAAAGATCCAGCGCCGACAATCCCGTGGGACGCGCAGCCCATCGCGATCGCTCCTTCAACATTGCCAACCGTGGCGGGATACGAAGTTCTCAGTCTCGTTGGTCGTGGCGGAATGGGCCGCGTTTACCGGGCGAAGCATCTCGCTCTTGGGCGAGTCGTGGCGCTGAAACTTCTCGCACACGCACCCGATGAACATCTCCTGGCGCGGTTTCGTGAGGAAGTGCGAGCCGTTGCCAAGCTCCAGCATCCGAACATTGCGCAGTTGTTTGAGACGGGGGTCACCGACGGTCAGCCGTTCTTCACGCAAGAGTTTCTTGAGGGCGGTTCGCTGGCGGAATCGTTCGGGAAGAAGCCGCAAACTCCAGAAAGAGCGGCTCGTGTGGTCGAGACACTTTCGCGGGCGATTCAGCATAGCCACGCTCACGGCATCTTGCACCGCGATTTGAAGCCAGCCAACATCCTTCTCGCTGCTGACGGCACGCTGAAGGTGACAGACTTCGGGCTTGCGAAGACCTTTACCACTGCGGGCGTCGCTGGCGAAACAGCTCCCGACGGCCATGGTCTCACTCGAACGGGAGAGATTCTTGGCACGCCCGCGTACATGCCACCGGAACAGGCATCTGGGGTGCTGGCGCTGATGGGACCGCCCGCAGATGTGTATGGCCTCGGCGCGATTCTTTACGACGCGCTCACGGGCCGACCACCGTTTCTCGGTCCCGATGCGTTCCGAACCGTTATGATGGTTCGCGAGATGGAGCCAGTTTCTCCACGCACGTTGCAACCAGATGTCCCCAGAGATCTCGAAACGATCTGCTTGAAGTGCCTCGCGAAAGAGCCACATAAACGGTATGCCTCCGCGGGAGCACTGGCCGACGATCTGCTTCGTTACCAGAATCGCGAGCCGATCCTCGCGCGTCCGGTCGGCTTCTGGGAACGCACGACAAAATGGGCGCGACGAAAGCCCTGGCAGGCTGCGGTCGCGGCTCTCGGGGTGATCCTGGTGATTGGGCTGATCGTCGGGCTTGGGCTTGTTGCGGAGAAGAATCGACAGGTCCGCGATGCGAACGAGCAACTCGGACTTGCGAACACCGATCTCGCGACGAAGAACGAGGAACTTGTCGCCTCGCTCAAACGCGAAGAGCAAGCGAACCTCAATCTCACCGCGGCGAACAAAAAGGTCGAAGACGAGAAGAGCAGGGCGGAGCGCACGATCGGACTCACGTTGCACGCCATCGAGCGTTACTACTTCGTGTTTTCCGACGAACTCAAGTCGCTGCCGAAAGCCGAAACACTTCGGCTTGAAGTGCTCACGAAAGCTCGAAGCACCCTCGAAACTCTGAACCAGTTCCAGCCAGACAATCTCCAGATCGAACGGTTCCGAATGGAAGGCTACGACCGCCTCGGGAACATCGAATCGCAAATGGGAAATACCACCGCGGCCGAGAGCGACTACACGAAATCCCGCGACATCGCTGCGGCACTTGAACGTCGGAATCCCAACGACGTGGCCTACAAACGTCACCGGCTGCTCACGATCTCGAAGATTGCCACGCTTCAACTTCGTCGAGGCGAAACGAAAACTGCCGACGCTCTGTTCGATTCGCTGCTGCCCGAACTGACGGCACTCGTCGCAGCACACCCGAACAACGTAAGCGTGTTGGTGTTGGAGTCGATCGTTCGACTGCAATTGCTCGAACGCGAGATGCGGCACGGTCGATGGGATGGCGTCGAGGCCCGGATGCGTGAGATGTCCGATCTTTATCGGCGGCTTGCGAAAGCGGACAAGGAGAATCCCGCACGAGTACTCGCGGTGATCGACGGCGACCGCCAGCTTGCTCTGCTCCTGATGGATCTCGAAAAGCTCGACGCCGCGATCACCCCGCTGACTGACGCGCTGCAGGGGCTCGCCGTGCTGCCGGAACCGTTATCGCCCGACGGCCGGAAACTCAGGGCAAATGTCGCGGCCACAGTGGGCACATATTATCAGCGCCGCAGCGCGCACTATCAGGCGTTCATGGCGTTGTCGGCGGCGTTGCAGGATTACGAAACGCTTGCGGCGGAGTTCTCGGAATCGCCGATCTATCTGTATAAACGCGGCGAGATGCTGTGGGCTCTTGCAATCTCGGCGTCTGCGCTCGGGGATGTGGTGGTGGCACGCAACTATCTGGCGCGTTCGGAGGCAGTCCTCGCGGCTTTGACTCGCGATCACCCCAATGATGTGAACTATCGGTCGTTTCACGAGCGGGTCGCGAAACTGCTGAAGGCGATCACGCCGAAGTCGAAGCAGTAATGATTTCGCCGCTTGCGGCTTCGCAGGCTACAGCCTGCGAAGCCGCAAGCGGCAAATACCACAACACAGAGCCTTACTTCTTCGGTGCTTTGTGGGCGTCGTGGCATGCCTTGCACGAACCTGTGAACGTCTTGACTGCTGCCGCGAACTTCACGGCGTCTTTCGCTTCGGCAGCCTTGCTGATCGCCTCGGTCTGCTCAGCGAATTCCTTCGTCAACTTCGCCCATGAATCGGCGTCGCCTTTCGGGCACTTGTTCTTCGGCAATGCTGCGCCACACTCGGCCATCGTCTTCGCGAGCTTCTGAGCGTCTTCCCACTTCTCGGCCTTTCCAGCCGCAACGCACTTGCCGCAAAGTCCGGTTTCCTTCGCGAACACGGTCTTCATGATTTCCTTGGTTGTCGGCGACTTGTCGTCGGCCGCATCAACTGCGATGCACAGAGCCACCATCGCGAACCCTGCGAGCACCGCACCGAATTTCCGAATCATCGAGAAAACTCCCTGAAACCTGAAATACATACACCGATCACGAGATCGGCGTAAGACGGACTATACGGTTTTGCAGTTGAGCTGGTAACGGAACGCCGAGAATTCTCACCGATCTGAAGCGCGAGCCAGAAATGAAAATCCCGTGGTAAAGGTGACGTCGCCGGAGTGATAATGACCAACAAGAACCCAGGAACACGCCATGCCGGACGCAACACCATTTCCGCCCGCTCAGGCCACACAACCACAACTCACCGCTCCGATGCCTGCGGCTTCCCCCTACGACGAAATACCTTTCGACAACCACCCATTCGTTCAAACTCATCCATCGCGGCTGGCTACCGTCGCCACTCTCTTTGGGTTGAACCCGACTCCGATTGATAAGTGCCGGGTTCTTGAACTCGGATGCGCCGTTGGCGGCAACATCATCCCATTAGCTGAACTGTACCCCGAAAGTGAGTTCGTTGGGGTCGATCTGTCAGCGCGACAAATCGCCGATGGCGAACGGGTGATTCGGGCTGTGGGATTGAAGAATATCACGCTCCGGCATGCCAGTATCTTGGACGTAGACGCGAGCTACGGCACCTTCGACTACATCATCTGCCACGGTGTTTTCTCGTGGGTTCCGGACCCTGTGCAGCAGAAAATCCTGGCGATTTATGCGGCAAATATGAACCCAAACGGGGTTGGGTATGTGTCGTACAACACATACCCAGGCTGGCACATGCGCGGCATGATTCGCGATATGCTGCGGTACCACTGCGGGCGATTCGAGACCCCAACCGCGAAAGTCGAGCAAGCACGCGCCCTGCTGGATTTTCTGCGACAATCCGCGAATGACGAGAGAGATCCTTTCGTCACTCTCTTGCGTCAAGAATTGGATGGCCTTCGAGATCAAAGTGCCTCCTACCTCTATCACGAGTACCTGGAGGGCGTGAATAAGCCCCTCTATTTCCATCAGTTCATCGAAATGGCCCACAAGCACAATGTTCGCTATCTCGGCGAGGCGCGCCTTTCGACGATGGTGATGATGAATTGCTCGACGGCTGTGCAAAAGGCCATTAGTGCAGTCGCGAAGGACCAGATCCAGACTGAGCAGTATCTCGACTTTGTGCGGAACAGGCCGTTTCGTGAAACTTTGCTCGTCCATCCGACCGTGAATCCGAACTGGTCCATGCATCCCGAAGTGATTCGCAAACTTCACATTACCTTGCCCAAGAAGCCAAGTGATGATCGAGTCGATGTGAAGTCGAACACAGTCGCAGCGACGTACACGACGGCACTCGGGATGACAGTCACGACCACAAGCCCCATCCTCAAAGCCGCCATGCAGGTGCTTGGTCAGAAGTGGCCAGGAACAATGTCGTTTGCAGAACTCGACAAGAGCGTTCAGGAGCTGCTTGAGCTGAAGTCGCACGACGGCCAACAACTCGCTGTCGCGCTGTTGAATGCCTACCTCATGTCGAATCTGACGGAATTCCACTCAGCCCCAATTCCGCATGTGAGGGCCACGGAACGCCCGGTTGCGCTAAGCGTTGCTCGTGCAACCCTCAAGGAAGGCTTGTCTGGAGTTACGACTCGACGACACGAGTTTTTTCGAACCAACGAGATCGACAAGGAGATCATCCTGATGCTCGACGGGACTCACGATCGCAGTGCAATCATCGACAAACTCGTGCGACTGTCGGTTGCGGGGGAGTTACACGTCCACAAAGCCGGGCAGCGTTTGCTCGATCCCACTGCACTCCGAGCAACTCTGAGTCGTGCGGTTGAGAACGCTCTTGAGCGTTATGCCAACACCTGCTCGTTAAAGGAATGATCCAGCAATGCAGCGTCGATAACCTCTGCACCCATCATGGAGCCGACATGCTTACTCGCCGAACCTTCCTCGGAACCGCCAGTGCCGCACTCTTCACTCCGCACCTTCACGCAGCAGAAACCGCCAAGAAGAAGATCGCGGTCGTCACGACGACCTGGCACTTCCGCAGTCACGCCTGGCACATGGCCGAGCGATTCCTTCACGGCTACCCGATCGACGGCAAGTGGCACCGTCCGCCAATTGAGGTCGTGTCGGTATATGTGGATCAGATCGGCGATGATGACCTGAGCCGTGGGCGTGCGAAGGAGTTCGGTTTCAAGATATACCCCACCATCGCAGAGGCAGTGCGCTGCGGTGGCGACAAACTCGCGGTCGACGGTGTTCTGCTCATTGGCGAGCACGGGAAGTACCCGAAGACCGAGATTGGGCAAAACAAGTACCCGCGTTATGAGTTCTTCAAGCAGATCACCGACGTGTTTGAGAAGGATGGGCAGTCCCGTTCAATTTTCTGTGACAAGCATCTCTCGTGGAAATGGGAATGGGCCAAGGAGATGGTGGACATCTCACGCAAGATGAAGTTCCCGTTCCTGGCGGGTTCGTCGCTGCCGGTGACGTGGCGAATGCCTTCGATCGAATTCCCCACTGGCAGCGAGCCAGAAGAACTGATGTGCGTCGCTTTCGGTGGTCTGGATGTGTACGACTTCCACGCTCTCGAAACGATTCAGTGCATGGCCGAGCGTCGCAAGGGGGGCGAGACCGGTGTGAAAGCCGTGCAAGCACTTCGTGGCGATGCTGTGTGGAAGTTACTGGCATCAGGCGGGTGCGATCCGAAGCTGTTCGAGACGTGCCTCACTCGAAGTCAGACGCTCGCGCAACCACCGACGTTCAGCCATCGTTACCCAACGCCCGAACAGATGCGAGAAATGGTGAAGGAGCCAATCGCGTATCGGATCGAGTACACCGACGGCCTCAAAGCGACGATGTTTCTGATGAATGGGTTGGTGCAGGATTTCACGTTCGCAGCTCGGATGAAGGGCGAGAAGGAACATCTTTCAACTTTGTTCCATCTGCCACCGAATCCGAACGTGGTGTACTCCGCGGCGCTGATGTCGAAGGCCGAGGAGATGTTCACGACCGGCAAAGCACCGTATCCAATTGAGCGCACTCTGCTGACAACGGGCATGGTCGCGGCGGGGTTGAAGTCGCTCGCCGAGGGCAAGCGATTGGAGACGCCACACCTCGCGGTGAAGTACGACGCACCGACCGAATCGCAGTTTCTCCGGAAGTGACCTGAACCCGCTTGGTAGTTCGCCGCTTGCGGCGCGATTCAATTGCTCCGCCGCAAGCAGCGAAACCACGCCTGGGGGGGTGGGAAGGAGTGTAAAGCATTCCAATGAAGAGTTCGTGAGATTTCTCAACGGCCTTCGCTTTACTCGGACCGTGAGCAGCATCCGGTTCAGGTCGTTCGCAACCGACATCGCCACCCACTTCACGCCACGCTCACACTTCGGGGCAGGGCGTTCTGCGTCCTCATCGTCGGTGGAACGCAGCGTCCTCAAGCCGCTTGACTGCGTGACATTATTCATCCCCGATTCTGCCCTTTAAGGTACTGCGCGAATAGTCGTTTGATTCGGTGCCTATCAAAGTAAGGCACGGAAGATGCGGTAACTTCAACCCAACCACCAACTCGAATAACCGAGAGGGCTGAACATGCGGACTGAGTTCGATGAGATTCGATCTGTGCCGCTAGATGCCGGGGGTGCCAACCCTCCCCGCGCAACAGAAACGATTCTGCTCGTTGATGATGATTCGGCAGTGCGTCGGCTGTCAGGGCGAGTTCTCCGAGGTGTTGGCTACCTTGTGTTCGAGCGGCTGATGGTCGTGAAGTGTTACAGATCGTTGAGGGCTACCCAGAACGGATTCATTTGCTCGTGTCCGACCTTGCGATGCCGGGGATGAACGGTCGTGATCTGGCTCAGGCCGTCCGAATCCGGCGACCCGAAGTGCTCGTGCTGTTTGTCAGCGGGGATGTGGGAGAGACGGAGGTACCAACTTCGCCACTCGCAACCGCTTTCCTGCAGAATCCGCTCACAATGAACGCGCTTACCCGAGCCGTCAGAGCCGTGCTTGGGGCGACGCATTCTGAGCCGGTGGGCGACTCGGTGACCACTTTCGCGAAGCAACTCGGGCAAATGCAGTGAATAAAGGTTGCATGCCGGACCTGCTTACACCACGCACAGATCGGCAACATCCCCCGCAACTCCTTCACCTCGGCAAAAGGCGGTCTCAATTCCGCGTTCTTCTCCCGGAGAGCCGCCTGTTTTTGCTGAGCCCTCGGGTAATCTTCAAATACTGGCCCGCCATGTGCTCTGTCCGTTCCGATCTGTCAACGGAGGGAACACTTAAATGCATGTCCGCAGCTCTTGCTCAACGTCAATCATCACGCTCGTCTGCCTTGTCACCTCAGGAGATCGCATCCGGGCTGAGGAGCCGGTGAACAATCCGAAACAAACATCTATCGTGTTGCGCATCTCCAAAGACTTTATTGGTCAAGATCGCTTGCCAACCATCGAAAAGAATTCGCCTATCGATCTGTGCTTGTTCGGATCTCATGTCACAGGCACAGCCCATACGGTCGGCCAGACGTCGTTCACTCTGGAGCCCAGTGAAACTGACGCCGTCTTCACCGCTCGGTTCAAAGGGACGACCGATTCAAAGCAGGTCGCAACGCACCGTCCCGTCGTGGTCCGTGGTTCCGGCAAAACTGATTTCGATGTCTGGCGAGCGATTCGCTTTGACGGTGTTCATTTTGTCGCAGAACCAGTAACCATCGATGGCCGAACAAGCTCTACCATCGAGAGTGTGGAAACTCCTCCTCGCTTGATTGGTCGTGTCGTGCGAAGGGTCGCCTTGCAGCGAATTGATCAGACAAAATCTCAGGGTGATGCGATCACACTGAGGGATGTCAAGGCACAGGTACTTTCGGGTTTCGCGAGCGAGACGGATCGACTGGTGAAGCAATTGAATCGCCTTGTCCCATATGAAAAGATGATTGCCGTGTTCGCGCCAAAGGCCAACGACTGGACTGCACATCTGAGAACGACGGAACAATACCTCATCATCAGCCCAGGGCCGAAAGATGCTGCAGTCGCATCTCTCCCGGAAGAAGCGCAACAGATGCAAGCTCCCTTGGAACTTTGGATCCGGGGGGAGTCGGATAGCGAATGGGCTCGTCAACTCATCAAGAACTGGAGTAAGGCGGATCACACGCTCGATCAATTCCGAGAGGGTCTGACCGGCAAGAAACAAAAAACGAAGGGTGTGACGTTCACCGCGGTCGGCGATTGGTGGGTCGTCAAGGTAGGTGACGATGTATTCGACCAATGGTTCGACAAAATCGAAGGGAAACCCAAGTAAAATATCCGTCCTTGATAACTGCTAGGAGTTACGCAGTGGTTTCTGTAAGTCTTTACTGAATCAGAACTTACGGAAACATGCCGCATGCAAGGCAATTGTCGCAAGTCGTTACTATGTTGCAGCTTACGGAAATCACTGCGTAACTCCTAAACTGCATCCGCTCCGGTTGCTTGAGCGAGTGAATTATCGCAACGCGTCAGTTCCGGATCTTGCATTTCGCCAGCGACTTACGGAGAGCCGCGATCCCCTCGGGGGTGGCGTCCGTCAGGGCGAGTTCGAGTTGGGTCAGGTTCCGGAGTACTCCCAGTTCCTTGATGCCGGTGTCCGACACCCGGGTGCCAACGATTCCCAACATGGTCAGGCGCTCCAGGGTGGCGACCCCCTTGAGCCCGGCGTCGGTCAGTCCCGACTCCTGCATCTGGAGGGTCGTCAGTTTCTCCAGCCCGGCGAGGTGCTTCAGTCCCACCCCTGTCACGGTCTTGACCTGGAACAGGCTGAGCTCGGACAGGTTCTTCAGAGCGGTCAGTTCCTTCAGCCCTGCGTCTGTGATCGGGGCGGCCCGGAGGTCGAGTTCCGTGAGGGTGGTCAGGACTGCCACGTCCTTCATGTCTGCGTCGGTCAGCTTCGAGCAGTCCAGGGTAAGGGATGTCAGTGTCTTGAGCTTCGCCAGTTCCCGCACCCCCGGGCCGGTGACCTTCGAGGCCGAGAGCGAGAGCGACGTGAGCCCCTTGAATCCGGCGATGATCTTGAGTCCCTTGTCGGTCAGGAGGCTGTCGGACCGCAGGCCGTAGATGGACAGGTGGCGGAGCTTCGGCAGGGCGACGAGCACCCCAAGCCCTTCCTCGGTGACCAACGTCCCGGAAACGTCCAGACCGCGCAGCGTCCGGAACCCGGCGATCTCCTTGAGCCCGCGATCGGTGACGTCGGTAGTGCCGACGTCGAGGGTCTCAAGTGGCAGATCCTTGAGGTGCTTCAGTCCGGCATCGGTGATGCAGGTGTCGGAGATGAGGAGCGTCCGCAGGCACTTCAGCCCAGCGAACAGCTTCAGTTCGTCGTCCTTCAGGGTGCGATCGGTGAGGTCGATCCGGACCACCGGCTTGCCCGGGAGTTTCTCGTCCCGCTCCACTGTCCCGTTGAGCTTCTTGACCAGCTCGGCCGCCACGTCGTCCGGGGCGTCAGCGCGAGCCGGTTGGGCGAGCACAGCCGCCACGAGCAGGAACCAGGCCAATGTGTCACCTCCACCCAGAGTAGGATCGATGCTACCGGCCTCGGGCTCGTGACACTACGCGAGTTCCTCGGCCGGCACTTCGTGGTATTCGAGCGCCCATTCGCGCATGAAACGCACACGTTCCGGCTGCACTCGATAGACAATCAACGCGGGGTTGTCGATGCTGCCGAGATACTGACGCAACAGCGCGTTCGCGTCCCAGATCTCTTGCAGCAAGACGCGATCGGTCACCACTTCTGCCACCCCGGTGATGCGAACCTGATCGTGCTTGTTATCGAGGTAGCACAACTCAACCTTCGGATTCGCGGCGATCTCGGCCGTCTTGTGGTACATCCGCAAGTTCGCGACGTAGACCGTGAAGCGATCCGTGCGAACCGGCGACACCGGACGAACACGCGGTTGGTCGCCGTCCATCGTCGAAAGGTTGGGGAAGCGATCGGCCGCGATGACAGCTAACGCGAGTTCGGGGACCTCGAGAGGGTCCACCGGCTCCGGGGCGGGCTTGGACATGACGATTCCACGGGGAGAGTGGGGAGATCTTCACTTCAATACCTCCTTTCGCATCCATTGGAGGTAAGTTCGAGCATAACTATCGAGGTTGTCGAGTGTGCCGCCGCCACGAATCGGCGAACACATTTCATACGTCGCGAGACCATCGAAACCGCCATCTCGCAAGCCCTTGAAAAACGCTCCATAGTCAATGAACCCCGTTCCAAATGGAACGGCTCGCACCAACTCCGGACTTTCCGATTCGTAGTTCACCAACTCGGGCCGATAACGGTAACGCGGCATCTTGATGTAATCGGCGTTCGTGGTGATTGCAGTGTGCGGAGCCGCCAGCTTCGCCGCTTCGTAGAGATCCTCGCCACGCAGGGCAGGGGACCACGCATCGAACCCAAGCTTGCAGTTCGTGCGATCGACATCGTTCAGCAGTTCCAGCAGTGCGGCCGTGTGAAGCGCGACATCATGGTGATTCTGAATCGCGACCGTGATGCCGAAGTGTGCGGCTCGGTCACACATCTCGCGGAGAACGCCGACGACTCGGAGCCAGTTCGCGTGCGGACTTTGACCGGGCGTTTCGTATGCCGTGAACACTCTGACAATGCTCGCCCCGAGTGCCGACCCGATTCGGCACAGCGACTCGACGTAAGCGATCTGCATTTCGAGGAACGGCACTTCCGACGCGACCGCTGGCGTGAGATCGGTATACGCAGCGATGACCGTACACTTCACGCCACTCGATTTCAACTCCTCACCGAGCCAGGAAACTGTCGCCGTGTCGAAATCCAGTGGCGACAGGTGAGGTCGTTTTCCGGCGAGCATGACGGAGTCGAATCCCAGCTTCGCGGCCTGTCGAACAAACGCTTTCAGATCGAGCGTCGCCTGGCCCCAAAGTCCGCCGTAGCTGATGGAGAACAGCCCGAGTTGCATGTGCGGTCTCGGTCGCGGGGGATGATGTCGGAACGCGGTGGTGAGATGATACCCGAGAATTCGGAGTGAAGGAATAGATCGGTTTTGAGAGCGTCGAGCCGTCAGGCCAACGTCTGCCAGCGGAGCCAAAACGGCGTGTTGCAGAAAACCCGTCGGCCTGACGGCTCGACGCTCTCAATCCATCTGTATTGCCCCCTGTCGTGAGAATGCCTACCGTAGCCGCACCCCGGAGGTTCAAACATGAAGCCGAAGCCAACCCGTCTGAACGCCGAAACTCTTGAATCGCGAGACACCCCAGCGATATTCACCGTCACCAACACCACAGATGGCGCAGCCGGTTCGCTTCGCGACGCCATCACGCGAGCGAACGCATCACCAGGAGCCGACACCATCGCGTTCGCGATTCCCACCAGCGACATGCACTTCGTTGATGCCAATGGTAACGGGAAGTTCAACGCTGGCGATTACTGGTCGATCGCTCCGACATCCGCGCTGCCCGCAATCACGCAGACCGTGATTCTCGATGGCTGGTCGCAACCTGGACCCACGGACAACAGCCGTCCCGTGATTGAACTTAATGGCACGAATGCCGGCGCTGCCGTGGATGGTTTGACGCTCACCAACCACACGGGCAGCCGGATTCGCGGCTTGGTTATCAATCGCTTCACTGGCAACGGCATCACGATCAACGGCGGCGGTCAGCACGGTATCGTCGGCGATTTCATTGGCACGGATTCCAGCGGCACATCGGCTCGCGCGAACGCGGGCGTTGGCGTGGTCCTCACGGGAAGCCACGTCAACACGATCGGCGGCACCATCGCGAAGCAACGCAACTTGATCTCGGGGAACACCGTTCAGGGCGTCCTCTTCACGAACTCCGTCAGCAACGCGATTCTCGGCAACCTGATTGGCACAAATATCACAGGCGACACAGCCATCCAGAACGGGTCAGTGAAGTACGACGGCGATGGCGTTCGCATTTCCGGGGGTGGGTTCAACATCATCGGGGGTTCCACGCCGGAGGCACGCAACCTGCTCTCAGGGAACTTTGATGATGGCGTCGATATTCGCGACGGGTCCGAGGGGAACGAGGTGCTTGGGAATTACATCGGCACAAAGCTCGGAGGCCGCGCCATCCTACCGAACAAGGCGGATGGCGTCTACATTCAGGATGCGAGTTACAATCTCGTCGGCAGCATCGTCACGGGTGAAGCGAATGTTCTCAGCGGCAACGGCTACAACGGCGTGTTCCTCTATGGCGATTCGCACAACAACACAATCGAAGGCAACTTCATCGGCACGAACTCCAAGGCCGACCATCTCGGCAACAGCACTTTGGTCACGTTCGCCGACGGCATCTTTCTCGCTCAGTTGGGTGCTCCGGTGGGGCCATCGCTGAATACGATCACGCAGAACATCATCGCGTACAACAACGACTCCGCGATCAGCGTCGATATCTCCCCCACGGCGAACACGGTCGGCAACACCTTCACGCAGAACTCGATCTACGGGAACGCCCACATCGCGATCGACTTCGCTTCCACGGGTCTGACGACGCCGAATGATTCATCCGACCCCGACCCGGGACCGAATCGGCTTCAGAACTTCCCGGTGTTGCTCGCTCCAACCACGAACGCGAACGGCACGCACATCGTAAGTGGCACGCTGAATAGCACCCCGAACAGAACTTTCCGAATCGAGTTCTTCGCGAGCGGTTCCGCCGGGCAAGGACGGCTCTTCCTCGGGGCTGGAACCGTCACGACCGCAGCGGACGGCAACACGCCACAGTTCAGTTTGTCGTTCAGCCGACCGCCGGGGATGCGGTTCATCACCGCGACAGCCACGGATCTCTCGACCGGGGATACATCGCAGTTCTCTGCTTCCGTGACCTGATAGCAGTGTGGAAATCATTGTGAGCGTCGAAGCGTAAGCTCGAGGGTGGGCGTCAAACAACCGTTGGCCTGACGAAATCCACCGTCGGCCTGACGGCTCGACGCTCACAAACACCGAACAGCATGACTTGATCCGGTGACGGCGGGCAGAAGTATCCTTTACACGGGCTGTGCCTGTGCGCGAAAAAGAGCCGATTTTCCTGGCGGTGCCACCTGTGCGGGTCGCGTGTGCGAGAACTTGCGGCGAGGTTGCTTTTGTGCGTGGCTGGCGATTGCTTGATTGCCGCAATCGGTAAGAATTCCCTCAAGTCTGGTCGCGGTGGGTTTCACCGTGACGGTTCGCGAGGGTTCGACCGATGTCGCGTTACCTGTTCTGCCTGCTCTCGGGAGCGGTGTTGGTCTCCGCGAATGGTTGCAGGAATCATTGCGGAAGCAACTCGGGGTTGACCTCGATCAACTCGCGATCTGATGTGCCATACACGCTGACAGGCGGAAGCGGTGGCAGGCTGATGGAAGGCTGCTACGACCCCATCACGGGTCGCCCGGTGCCGTGTCCGCCGTCAACGGTCGTGATCCCCGGTGGAACCTATCCGCAACCACAAACGGGAGTGATGCCGCGACCAGATGAGTTGCCATTCCCGTCGCAGAACATGATCCCACCACAGGGCGTTCCGTTCGCGCCACCAATGGCCGCTCCAGGCGCTGAAGGTGCAAGCCTGGGACCGAAAGGATCGACACCAGTGAAGGCAACTCCGAAACAGTGAAGTCACCCTTGGGAGGGTGAACCCCATGACGCGGGCCAGCGGGAGGATATCCGCTGGCCCGCGTTTTCGTTTGTTATGGTCGTGTGAACGGACGAGCCAGCACATCGCCGCTTGCGGGTCTCACGCCCGAGTCAGGCGTGTACATCGGCTTGTAATACTTGGCTGATCCATCTGCAACGGGCGGTGCGGCAGGGGCAGGCGCTGCCGGTTTGTAACTCGTGGACGAGTTCACAGTCTGGTAGGGTCCGACGCCCGCCATTGGGCTTGGTCCGGTGGCGAATCGGTAACCCGGAAACACATCATCTGAAGGAGGAACGCACCCACTCTTACACCCGCGATCCCCACCCCCGAACCGACCCGCCAGCCCTGGACCGGCCCCGGCACAGTTCCCGGTCGCGCAGTTTCCTGTCGCACAATTTCCCGTCCCACAACCGCCACCGTATCCACCGGCACCGCACCCAGCGCCGCCATCACATCGGAACGCGATGATCGGCCCGACATACGGAAGTGGCTGGCATCGCGGAAGAGCATCACGAGTCGTCGGCTGGTAGAACATCCATGACCGCAAGCGACCAGTGAAGATGCCACCAGACTCACGCGGATTCGCACCGCAAGTCGGGCAACACCCCGAGGCGGTTGGTCCTGCGTATGGCCCGGACATGGCCGCAGGTGCCGCGGGTGCTACGACAGGCCCAGAATATGGCCCAGGCAATTCACCCCCGACGAGCTTGAAGCCGGTGGGCAAGGGCATCGCTGCCTGGGCTGCGGCGTGGTGAACGGGCGTCGGCGGAACGTACTCCGGCTGACGCATCGGGGACAGCTTTCGCGCTTCTGGGGAGGTCGGGGCAACGGCTGTTGTCGCTTCGACGGGGCGAATGATCGTATCCGGAGGCAGCGACATCGACGTCGGCGTTGGCATTGGGATCATCGGCCGAGTCGGGAGGGGGCCGGCTGACAGGAAGTTCGTTGGCGGAACTGCTGGAGCGACTGTTGCTGACTTCTTTGTCGGCTTCGTCGTCACGACCATCGGAGCCTCGACCGGGGGCTTTGGCGGAACGGCGTAAACACTCACGCCAGTCAGCGGCACGGCGGCGATGTTTGGTCCGGTTGGTTGGCCGACCGAAACAGCAGCGGTCGAATCGGTCGAAAACAGTAACTTCATGTACGTGGTGGGAGCGGGAGGCGTGCTCGAAACTCCCGAAGCCTGAACGATGCCCTTCGTTGGTTCCACTCGCGGAACGAACTTCGTTGCCTTCGTTGCAGCGATTGTCGTCTCAGTCTTCTTTGCGGGCGTCGTCTTGGCGACTTCCTTCTTGGATGGCGCCTTGATCTCGCTCACCTTTACGATGGCCTCATCGGAATTGCTCGAAGAGAACACTGATTGCCGGGTGAAGTAGTCGCCGGCCCAAAGGGGAATCTGTGATGTTCCAGCGAGGAGTAGGAATGCGGCGAGTCGCTTCATGATCGATGCCTCCGGCAAGAATGGTCCCAGCCTGGGGATTGCCAGAAACATCGGCAACGAACACGCGCTTTGGAGAGGTTGGGAGGGCAGGAAATGCGCCCCGGAAGTGTGATACGCGCTGCAAAGCCGGAATAACTTACCTAGCCTGCGGCATCGGTTATCCCTCGAAACCGGGCAACATTGGCTGAACGACCGCACGCCGTGGTGTCGGAAGCGATGCAAGAACTGCCGCTCCGCGAGGACGCAGCCGATGAATGCCATCCGGTCGGCGCATAAGCGGAATGCTTTTCGCGACGCTATCTTGCTGAGCCGTGATAACTTCGCTTTTCGGATTGAGCATGGCGAGTGCGGCGCGACCACTCGCTGACGCGAGTTCTGGTCGGTTGCAGTCGCGGCTCAGATGCAATTGCACAAGATGGCTTGGGAAGCCATCGCCCGAACGAGCCGCGATGGTGGTTGTCAGTTCGGCTGCCTGATCGTTCGACAAGTGGCCATTATCCCCGAGAACCCGCTCGACGAGGAAGCGCGGCCGCGGGCTGGCTCGCTCCAGTTTCAAATCGTGGTTGTACTCCAGGGCAAGAACGTCAACACCTGTGAACGCCTCGATCAATTCTGGCGACGCACAACCGAGGTCTGCCGCGTAGCCGACCGACCACGCGAGATGTTCTCCATCGTAGCCGTCGATCCGGAACGCGAACGTCGGGTCGCAATCGTGCGAAACTCTGATCGGGCGCACGACCAATCCCGGCGCGAGCGTGTGCGGGTGATCCGACTGATATGCTCGCGTGAGTCCCGCTCGGTCGAGCGCCTCGAACGAAGCAGCAGAGCGAGCGAGGAAATCGAACTGTGCGGGGTGTGCCCAGAGTGGGATTTTCTTGCTTCGCAGATCCGCGAGCGTGGGATCCTTCCAGTGGTCGCTGTGAGTGTGCGTTAGAATCACCGCGTGAATCGCCTTCCACGACACCGAGATTTCGGCGAGCCGTGCTGTGAGCATTTTTGGGTGCAATCCACAGTCGATGAGCAGACCGAAGCCGTTCGCTTCGAGCAACGCGGCATTCCCGCTGCTTCCGCTCGCCAAAACTGTGAACCGCCCGGTCATTACGTGTGAATCCGTGTTGTGAGCTTTTGTGAAGGTTGCGGGAATTAGTTGTAACCGCAACGATCATCAGATGTAAAGCGCCGTAGCACCGAGAGCCAAGTTGTCCAACTTGATTCCGGGCCACTTCCCCACCCCTCTCCGGAATCAACTGTTTCCGGTCCGGAACCATTCCATTCGTCCGGAAGAAATATCGTTCAGACAAGTCAAACGAATTGCTTCCGGCGCATCCTCTTTCCAAATTGGCTGTTGCGGTGACAGGGCTAATCGCTCTTGCGGACTGTCCGAAAATCCACCTCCGGAACCACCATTTCAGCCCCGGAACCATCATTTCACCTCCGGAACCATCCAGAACTCTCCCAAAGCTATCGCGTGCCGATCTTCAGCAAAATCTTGCCGCCCTTTCCGGGCGTCGCAGCGTGTTCGACGGCCTTTCGCACTTCCTCCAACGGGTAAGTCGCTGCGAAGTTCGATTGCAGCACGCCGTCACGCATCATCGCTCGCACCTTGCGGAACAGCTTCAACATCGTCATCACGCGCTGACGCTTCGCCCAGGCCGCGAGCCAGAAGCCTTCGATGCGAACATTGTTCGACAACAGGAACCGTGGCTGGACTGTCAGCGGGTCATCCGTGAGCGAACCATACAGCAGGCATCGACCGCCGAGGCCAAGCGACGCGATCACATCGGAGCCGGTCTTGCCGCCGACGGGATCAATCGCGTGCCGCACCCCATTCGGCGCGACCGCTCGCACTTGCTCGGGAAGCGGGCCATCAGATTCCACAATCACCGCGTCGGCTCCGAGTTTTTTCAACTCTTCAACCTGCTCGCGACGCCGAACGACATTCAGCGTGCGAAAACCGTTCAGCTTTCCGAGCCGAATAATCATCTTGCCGAGTTCGCCCCCTGCGGCTGATTGCAGAAGCCAGTCACCGGGCTGAAGTGCCAGCACGGATTGCGTCATCACAAGGGCTGTGGCCGGGTTCACGAAGAACGTCGCGGCTTGTTCGTCGCTGAGATCGTCGGGCACTGGCACGACCTGTCGCGCTTTCGTGAGCGTGTATTCCGCCCAATTGCCAACGCGATCGTTGATGACCGCCACTCGCTTCCCCTTGCGGAGCCAGCCAAGAAATCCGCCGCCGCTCGCTTCAACTACCCCAACACCCTCGAATCCCGGGGTCGCGGGGAGAGTCGGCGTGATGCCGTACTTTCCGCCGATGTACATCAGGTCGGACGGATTTACTGGGCTTGCGAGCATTCGCACGAGCACTTCGCCGCGTGCAGGCTGCGGGGCTGGCACATCGTCTTGAACGCGCAAAACCTCGGCGGGCGGTCCGGGTTGATCGAAAACGACTCGCTTCACGGGGAACCTCGGAACGCGGTGTTGTGACAGGGTCGCCGTTGTTGATTATGGGAACAGATGCATAATGTGAAGCGGCAGTCCTGACGGAACAATCGAACGACATCGAATCATGACCAACTCGGAAATCGCCACACGCTTCGGGTCGGACATCGCCGGTTCACTGGTGGTCCTCAATTTCGTCGTCGTCACGGCAACGCTGATCTGGGTACTCCAGACCAAACGCGAAACGATGTCCGCCATCGCGTGGAGTCTGACCGTGTTGTTGGTGCCGTTTTTGGGAGCGGTGCTGTTCTCGTTGTTTGGAGCACAGTCGATCGCACGCCCGATCAAGCGTAAGCAACGGAAGCGCACAGCCTACAAACGCCTCGCAGCAGGCGAAGAAGGCGAACCAGCCGCCGACGTACCCGACCGTTGGGATACGCTCGCACGCCTCGGCTTCCACGGCGACGGCTTCCCCGTCACCGGTGGGAACGCCGTCACGCTGTATCACGATGGCCACCCAGCTTACGAAGCGATGCTCGCTGCGATCAAAGCGGCCGAGAGGCACGTTCACATTCAGTTCTTCATCTTCCGGAACGATGAATCTGGCGGGCGATTCATGGACGCACTCTGCGACTGCGTTCGCCGGAAGGTCGAGGTGCGGTTCCTGTACGACTCCGTCGGCAGTTACAACATCTCGTCTCGCCTCGTGATGCGACTCCGAGATGTTGGTGGGAAGGCGGCCGCGTTTCTTCCGCTGTTCGGACCGATGTACCGGTTGCGTGTGAATCTTCGGAATCACAGGAAGATCCTGGTGATCGACGGCCGAATCGCGTTCACTGGCGGTCTGAACATCGGCGACGAATATCTCGGCAAGCACGCGAAGTTCGGTCCGTGGCGTGACACTTTCATGCGAATCGAGGGGCCGGCAACGCACGGTTTACAGCGAGTGTTTCTCGAAGATTGGTTCTTCGCCACGGAGGAATCACCGCACGGTGCCCGCTACTTTCCGAAGGCTGCAACGCCGGGGAAGGCACTCGTCCAGGTTGTTCACTCGGGACCGGATGCTGAGTTCAAAGCGATTCGCGAGACGTACTTCGCGGGTATCCTGAACGCACGCAAACGAGTCTGGATCGCGAGTCCATACTTCGTTCCGGATGCGGGAATTCGGGATGCGATGATGCTCGCGGCTCGCTCTGGTGTGGACGTGCGATTCCTTGGTCTGTTCCGACCCGACAAGTGGATTCCGTTTCTCGCGGGTCGTTTCTACTGGGCCGATGTATTGGCAGCAGGCGTGAAGGTGTACCAGTATATGCCGGGGATGATGCACTCGAAGTACGTTCTCGTGGATGGCGAATGGGCATCGGTTGGCAGCGCGAACACAGACAACCGCAGCTTGCTGCTCAACTTCGAGGCGAACTGTCAACTCTTTGATGCGGATTTGGTCGCGGGGATGGAGCACGCGTTTCTGAAAGATTTGGAAGTGTCGCTGCGGCTCGATCCGAAGGTTTACGCCGCACGGCCACTTGTCAGCAGGTTGGCGGAGAACGCCGCGAGGCTGTTCTCGCCAGTTCTGTGAGCTGCCCCGCTGGGGCAACCGCTCACAATTTGAATTACCCCACCACTTGATCGCGGCCGTTCCGCTTCGCGGTGTACAAGTTCTCGTCGGCAATCTTTAACATCGTCGAGGCGTTCATTTCCATGTCACCGGACGTGCTTGAGACACCGATGCTGATTGTCAGATTGATCGGGGTCGCCTCGAAACGGAACTGATGACTCGCGACCGATTCCCGGATCCGCTCTGCCACCGCGAGTGCCTCATCTCGGTCGGCTTCAACCAACACAATCACGAACTCCTCGCCACCCGAGCGAGCGAACAGGTCTTCCTTCCGCATGCTCACGCGAACGACATCCGCGAGTTCCCGCAGCACGAAGTCGCCGCAGAGGTGGCCGAACGTGTCATTGATCGACTTGAACCGGTCAATGTCGAGCATCAGCACCGACAGCGGGCGATTGTGCCGCTGCGATCGAACAACCTCACGGTCGAGGAACTCACCGAGATACCGCTGATTGTGAATCTGCGTCAGGCCATCGAGGATCGTGAGGCGGTAGATTTCCTCGTGATATTCCGCTTCGATGTTGCCGCCCGCGAGATACCGATAGATGCAATTGCCGACGCGAAGGTAGTCGCCATCCTGAAGGAGCCAGGCGCTATCGAGCTGTCGGTCGTTCACGAACGTTCCGTTCGTGCTCTGTTGGTCGTGAACGAAGAATCCATCAGGAGTCGGTTCAATCTTGGCGTGACGACGCGAGACCGAATGATCCTGCAGACGGATGTCGCAATCCTCACCACGACCGAGAATCAGCGATCGTTCCGACAGCGGATATCGACAGCCCATACTCGTCCCAGTTGGGTAGATATGGACGAGGCACGCCTCCCGAGCGACTTCGGAGTAAAGCCGTTTCGGTGATGTGATCCAGGTTTCAGTCACTTTTTCGACCATTTGCCCCGCTCGGGTGCGTTGCGGGCGACGATTCAATCCGCCACCTGCCCCCACCACAGTTTAGGTTACGAAAATGGGCGGGGACAATGAGTTAGGTTGGGCGAGTTGAGGCGGATTCGTAGCCCGACCCGAAAAGTCGGACTGGGCGATATGCGTTTGCCTGGGTGGCTTCCCAGGGTTCCGCAGAACCCCGAGTCGCGGTAATTCTCTCGGATTCACGGGCGAACGACGCCGCCAGCCGGAGCAACGATTCCGCTAATTTTCGCACGCGGTTTCACCAAATCCACAAGAATCGGCTCCCGAGTGACCACTTCCTTGACATTTCCAGCCGCGTCGCGTGCCGCCACTTTGAGATACACTCGCGGCGGAAGGCCAGCAGGAACACGCCATGCGAACTGTCCGGTGTTTGGCAAACGACGAGTTTGTGCTGGCTGTCCGGTGCCAGTTTGCGCGACTTCCGCCGACGCCGCTGGTTGCCAGGGACCGGTTGGTTTGTCGCTCCACTCGATCGTGATTGGATCTTCGCCGAAGTTCTTGTCTGCTGCTTTCCACTGCACGACCAGAGTGTCCGGGTTCGTTGGATCACTGGTCGGCGGGAACAGATCAAGCGTCGGTGCGGTGACATCCACCACCACCCGCAGATCGGGGGCGTCGCCACCGGTTGGTTCGCGTTCGCTGAGTCCGGCCCCACTGACAGGCACAACGCGGAAGCCGTATGCACCTTCCGGAATCGGGTTCGTCGGAACGTTCAGATTCACGCGAACGGTCTGCTGCTTGCCGTCATGCGGGCTCCACTTCATCCACGAACGGCCATCGTCTCGCGTCACCCAAAGATCAAGCCGACTGATGCCCGAGACTCCGCGTGATTCGACTTCATAGCCCATGTCGAACGCGAGGTAGTTGATGAACTGAGCGCGGGTCACTTCGACCGTCGGCGCTGCAACCGCGTTCCCCGCTGTCCACACGGCAACGGGTGTTGGACCGCCAGTGGCTCCGGTTGCAGGCGGAACGGCAGGCACAACGGTTTGCTTGGGATCCACGGTTGCCAGTGGTTGCCCCGAGCCGCCCGGCGTGGGCGAAACCGGAACAACAGGATTGTGCGCGACCGCGGTGTTTCCGCCGGTTACTGGTGGCGTTACCGGGCCCATCGGCGCTGGTCCAGGACCGACCGGACCAATCGGACCAGCCATTCCGAGATCGGGAGGAGGAATGGTCGCGCCAGAACCACCCGGCCCCACAGGAGGCACGACCGGAGCCGGACTGACCGGGCTCGCTGGCGAGGATAACGCTGTGGTCGTGCCGCCAGTGCCGCCGACGTCACGGAGAGCTTCGGTCTTGTTGCCTGCGATGTCGAAGGCGGTTACGCGAACCGTGATCGCGCCTGGTCCAGCGGGAAAGCGGACGCCAGATTTCGGACCCGCCGGCAGCGTGACTTCCTGCCAGAAGCCTTCCCCCGTCGCGGGCTTGAAGTGAACCTGAGTCTTGCTCTCCTCCGGGTTCTTGTCGTCAACCAGCCACTCGACAACAACATCATCACCCGATTTGCGTGCGTTCGTGAACTGCACCCGAGGCTGCACGGTATCCACGAGAATCTTGAGGTCGGGCGGGGTGCGAGTGAGATCGGCCGGGATGTTCTTCCCCTGCAAATCTTCCTCCATCATGATGAACCAGTACAGCCCGTCTTCCTTGGCGATGAACGTGAACCCGTCGCGATCTGGGGTCACAGCCGATTCCTGATACCAGGTGTTCTCACCGTTACGGGCGACGAACAGCTTCATCTGCCGGATCGATTTTCTGTCTTTGGAGTATTGAATCGGCAGTTCGATCTTGCGCGATTTGTGCGGGAAATAGTCAGGAGCAGCAGCCGGGGCAGGGGGCTGAGCCAAGCTGACCCCAACGAGGGCAACGACGGCGAAGTTCATGACCCAATCCCCGGAAAGTCGCGGAAGACAATCTGTATCGGATGTATCGGCTATTCCGATTGCGGAATTCACTCTCCGAGATGGATTCGTTCAAGTTTCTGGGAGACACGTTTCGTGTTTCGAGTTGAAGCAAAGCCGTCTTCTGGTATTCAACGTGAAACTCGAACGTGGAACGCAAAACATGACCACGCCCAATACGCCTCGCTGGATGACCGTTGTGATGGTGCTGGCCGGGGTTTACAACCTCGCGTGGGGCACCTGGACGGTGTTGTTTCCCACGATGTCGTTCGCATTTTCCGGGATGGAGTTCCCGGACAAACCGATGCACTATCCGCAACTGTGGCAAGGCATCGGCATGATCGTTGGCGTTTACGGAATCGCGTACCTGTTGGCGGCTCGCGATCCGGTGAAGCACTGGGAAATCGTGTTCGTGGGGTTTCTCGGAAAGTTCTTCGGCCCAATCGGGCTCGTGATGGGCTTGTTCACCGGAGAGACCCAAGTTGCCGCACTTGCCACGACCGTTCCAAACGACCTGATTTGGTGGGTGCCATTCCTGCTGATCTTGCACCGTGCCTATCAAGCGAACCGCAGCGTCAATCCGTGAGTTCTCGCAGATTGTTGAGGCGGTTCACGCTATGGGGGCGGTTTGAGGCATCGAGCAAAACCGCGGTCAGACCAGCCGCCGTTGCCCCGTGGTAGTCGTTGTCGAGGTCGTCGCCGACGAACAGAATCTGATTTGGAGCGCACTCCGCAACTCGCGTGACTTCGCGGAAGAACTCGGTCGCTGGCTTGCGGAACCCGACCGTGGCGCTGACCACTGTGCGTTCTCGCAACGGTGCCAGTTGGGGGAAGCCATCCAGCACCGACCACAATCTCGCGTCGTAGTTTGACCCCATGCCGACGCGAATGCCGCGTTCGGCGAGCCGTTGAATCACTTCCGTAGCGCAAGGATCCACTTTCCACGCGGTCGGCTTCGAGAAATGTTCATACAGTGCGAGGAAACACCCATCGACATCGGGGACGCCAGCCAGCGTTTCGCTGACGATCACGCGCCAGCGGTCGTGCTCACGGGCTTCCGAAGTGACCCATCCGGCGGCGCGATCGAACGCTTCCTGCTTCCGAAATGCTTCGACAAATCGCGTTCGCACATCGGCTGAAGACAGCTCGACGCCCGCACGACGAGCCACTTCCGCGTAGATCGTCGGAGCCGACGGATTCGGGAAAAGGAGTGTCCCGACCGCGTCAAAAAACACGGCCCGAATCTCAGGGTGAAGCCAGATGGGCATTTTTCGTCACGCTGGGCTGTTGGTCGCGACGCCACGGCCGCTCTTCGGGCCTGGCAGCACAGCGCTGGCCTGGGTTGGTGCGATGCTCCTGACCGGTGGGCGGACGACACGCCGACCAGATGGTTGGAGTGTGTCGGGGAGATTGCGGGCCACCTGCGCCGCGACCGCGACCTTCAGGATGTGAATGCCGCCACGGAACACAATGAACCCGATAAAGGAAACCGGCGCTGCCTCGAACACCCGCTTGTTCAGCAGCAACGAGTACGATTGCCAGAAGAAGAACAGCCCGGCCAGGATGAGTAGCCACCCGGCGAGTTCCCGGCTCCAATATGCGAACCTCATCGTTTCCCCTTGGTTTTTGCAGCTTCTTTGGCTTCCGCCTCGGCCATTGTCTTCGCTCGCTCTCGTCCCCAGATGCGCCATTTCTCTTGTCGCGAGCGCTCGCGCTTCGTTTCCAGCCAGCCGTCGTCGATCAGAATCATCGCGCCCTCGGCAGGAGGCATCGCCCGCAGTCGCCAGTACCCAAACACGAGCCGAGCGAGAAGGACGCCGAAGCCGAACAGCCCGATCATCAGGACGAACCGCGTGAGACCCGCTGGCATGCCTCCCGGCGCGTCTTCTAATCTGCGATACCTTCGACTGGTTCCGATCCACTTGAATGGGAACTCTTCTCCGGGCATGATCTCAACGGAATTCAAGACCCACCAGACGAGTTGACCGACGACCACCATCACGAACAAGACGAACATCAACATTCCGAGTTCCGAGCTGGAAATGACAGCAGACGGGCGTCGAGTTACGGGTTCGTCGTGGCGTCGAACCGCGCCTTCAACTGCGATGGCCTGATGCACGAATCCGAGGATCCGGAACTGCGTTGCGACATACACCATCACGGCCATTGCGAGCATGAGGTCGTGCGGTCGGAACAATCCTTCCTCGATTTCCCAACTCATGGGAGTTGCGCCAATGGGCGCACCGGTGGGAAATACCATGAAGTAGGTCAACACGAACAGCACGAACGCGGGGGCTGCTGTCCAGCGGAGCGTGATCCCGGCAGTTCCAATGACGACGATGAGCAACCCACCGAGATCGCCGCCTTGCTGGGCCAGAATCAGGAAGATCATCGCGAGAGCCGAGAACGCAGCGATGACGTAGTTACGGATCGCGGGATCGTTGAAAAGCAGATGAAACCGCGTTCGCTGTGTCAGTTCGATGGAGCCATCCTCGCGCAACAGTTCACTCTGCGCCGCTTTGGCGTCTGGGGCAGAAGTTTCGGGGGTGCGGGATTGTGGGCTCATAGTCGTGGTCGTGAGTGAACAGATTACTTAGCGCCGGCTTCGCATGCCGCGGAGTCGGTCGAGGCGATCCAGAACCAGACGCACGGGGTCGCCGTCGTTGACTCGCATCACCGTTGCGCCCACTCGACCAAGTTCACGCCGCAGCGTCTTGAACGATTCGTGATACTGCTTCGTGAGGCTCTGACGGACGAACTTCACCAAGCTGTTGCCCTTCATGTCGCCAGGGCGACCCATCTTGCCCTTCGCACCCGGCTTGCTCTTCGTTGCGCCCCACGATTTGCGTCCCGGAGCGTCTTCATCCGCTGCGGCCGAGGCTGTGGTTGCTCCGTCGGGGTCGTCGGGCGAAGGCACATCGGCAGGCCACGGCACAATCACGAGGATGTGATGATGTCGCGCTCGGGCAACCCGGCACGCCTTGATGACGGGGCCAAGGTCCGCGCCGAGTTCCGAGAGATCGGCCAGCAAGACATACAGTTCGTTGTCGCGGGCTCGACCGACAGCGCGAAGCATGGCATCGGCCAGCACAGGCGCTTTCTCGATGCAGCGGAACCGATAGCGTCCCTGGTCGTCGTACAACGGCACGGGGCAACGCAGCAAATGGTGTTGTAAGAACTGCGCGACCCGCTTCGCGAAAGCATCATCGTCGAAGACATAGCGCTCGATGCCGTCCGGACCGGTGCCGTCTTGCAGTGAGAACAGCGTCGCCAGTTGTTTCCGCCGCGTGAGTTCCGTCTTCCGGTCGCCGAACCAACCGCGAATCCCGTGGAAGAACCAGAAGATCACCGCGACCGTGGCGGGCGGGAAGAACGTGACAACGAACATCAAGTTCATCCATGCGAACTTCGCCAACAGCGGCCACTTCGCAGGAACGAGCGACGCGGCATAATTGATCGAACGCAGGAACCACTTGCGAGCAGCGAGCAGCACATCCGTCTTCAAGCTGTTGCGATCCGCGAGAACTTCCGGATCGAAAATCGCCGTGGACATGGCCATCGAACCGAGTGAGAACAGCCCCAACCCCATGAGCAAGAGCACCAGCGCAATCCAGCCGTACTTGCGGTCGAGCAGCGGAATCCACAGCCGACTCAACGGCATCGAATTGACGCGCTTCGTCATCAGTTCGGGGTAGAGATCCTGAGCCAGCGGATACGCCCGGCGCGTGAGTTGATCCATCGGCACGCCAGCCACGCCCGGTTGCAACGCCGACGCTTCCGCGAGCCGTCGCAGGATGCCAATCATGTGAATCTTGGTGCGTGCAGGTGAACTCGCCTTCGACTCCTTCTCGTCGAAAGTGGTGAGCCCCACGAGGTCGCGATTGCCCGCCGACGCCTGTGCGACAGCCGCGGCAACGCCAGCCATTCGCGTGAGCAGCGTGTTACCGGGCGGGCCAAGTCGCACGCCTTCGCTCGTGTCGAGGAACAACACGGCACGCACCGGCACGTCGTTCTCGAACTCCTTCGTGATGAGCCGATCGCGGCGAGCAGATGCTTTCCACGCGATCATCTTCGGTGGGTCGCCGGGTCGGTAATCTCGCAAGTCGAGGAGTTCGCTTCCGGAACCAGGGCGGCGAAGACGGTGGATGCCGGGCGGTGGCAGCGTGTTGTCGCGTTTCGTCGCGCGCTGCTTGCCATCGTCGTCGGTGAGCGGCGGCAGCACGAGAAACTCGACCGCGTCGCGAAGAAACACCCGGCGATAGAAGAAGCCGTTGAGATCGGCGACGCGAACCTTCACGCCCTCGAATCGCAGGATGCCCGGCGACGGAGCCTTCAAGGTGTAGACGATCCCGACGACAGCGCCAGCGGGGATGGACACGAACCGTTTCGTGGAGCCTTCGACTCGCTCTGTCGCCACCGCTCCGCGATCTTCCATCACCGCGAATGGGATGCTCACTGCCGACGGATTCTCGATCGTCACTCGCACTTCAAACGGCAGTCCGGCCCAGACCATCGGCACTTCGCGACCGCCCTGAAGAACGTGACGTGTGATCTTCAACCGTGACACGGCCGCGTTCGACCGCACATGAAATAGCGTCCACTCCAGCATGAACCAGAGCAGCAGCGTGACCGCGATGATGGCAGGGACGACGGAGTAATACGGGATGGCAAACGCGCCGATCATCAGCACAAGGCTGACGACCACGAGAAACCATAACCCGCGTGAACTGAGCATGAGATACCCGTTGCGGATGGGATCGCCACGTTTCGACAGGACGCGAATCTGAACGGGTTACACCGTTTCCAATACCGGAACGGCATGCAGGATATCGCGAACGATATCGGAGACGTGCTTGCCCTCGATCTCGGCTTCGGGGCGCAGGATGAGCCGGTGACCCAGCACGCCATACGCGATGGCCTGGACGTCTTCGTGTGTGAAGAAGTGCCGGCCTTCCAGAACCGCACGAGCACGGGCACAGCGAAGAAGGTTCAACGCCGCACGCGGACTTGCGCCAAGAGCCACGTCGGGGTGGCGTCGGCTCTCTTCGGCCAGCCGCACGATGTACTCGAACAGCGAATCGTGGCCGTACACATACGGCAGTTTCCGCTGAAGCGACAGGATTAGTTCTGGGGTGAACAGCGGATCGACGTCAACGGTTGGTTTGCTGTGCAATCGCAGCAGACTCACTTCGTGCCCGAAGCCAGGGTAACCCATCTCGATGCGAAGCAGGAAGCGGTCAAGCTGCGCTTCGGGCAGCCTGTAAACGCCTTCTTGTTCGACGGGATTCTGCGTCGCCAGCACGATGAACGGCAACGTCAACGGAAGCGACGCACCATCGACCGTGACCTGATATTCCTGCATCGCTTCGAGGAGTGCGGCTTGCGTCTTCGCGGGGGCACGGTTGATTTCATCGGCGAGCAGAACCTGCGTGAAGATCGGCCCCTTGCGAAGCACGAAGTCGTTCGCGTTGCGGTCGAAGATGGAGGTGCCGGTCACGTCGGACGGCAGCAGGTCAGGCGTGAACTGCACTCGCTGGTACTGACAGCCCAGGATGCGGGCGAAGACTTTCGAGAGCGTCGTCTTCGCGACTCCCGGAACGCCTTCGAGCAGAACGTGTCCCCCGGCGAGCATCGCGATGAGGAGCTGCTGCGTGACGGCTTCGACGCCGACAACCACGCGGGCGATCTCGGAAGCGACCTTTTGGTTGAGTTGCTTGGCTTGGTGGGCCAACTCGTGAGCGGGCCGTCCGTCGGGTGGTGGGGCATCGTGTGTCGCGTGCGTGCCGGTCGGCGGGGCCAAACTCATGCCACACTCCCTGTCGTCGTTTCCTGGTGATTCGTCATTGTAGGTTGAGCTTCGCCAGCCGTCTTAACTCACGTTGGACTACGGCGAGCCACGGGGTTTATCCCCGTGGGCATTTGCCTCGTCTCGCCCAGACCACGGGGATAAACCCCGTGGCTCGCAAAAGTTCCTTCTCAAGAACCCAGCGCTGGGGCCGGCACATCGGCAAAGTGCCATTTGCGCTCAGCGTGTGCCACCCGGACGCGGTCGAGGTACACGCTCAGTTCACGCCAGCGGTTCACAGTCATTTCTTGCGGAGGACCGAAAGCCAGCGCCCAGAAGTCCTTCACTGCAAGCCGCAGCGACTCAGGCTTGCGAACCGCTCTCGAAATCACGACCTTCGGACACTTCGGGCCAGGTTCACCGTGAACCCCCACGGTCGCGAAGAACTCGCGGACCATGTCGCGCACCGGCTCGTAGATGTTATTTCGCCGAATCAGTTCCTTCTGTCGCCGATCAAAGACACCCGGCGGACCGGATGGAACTCCTGCCACCATCGGTGATGGCGGAATGTCCGTTGGCTTGCGCGACGAGAACATTCGCTTCAACAGAAACCACGTCGCGTAGACCATCAGCAACAGCAAGAAGAACCGCGCGATCGAAGGCAACTTGAAGATTTGCAGCAGCCCCCTGTTCAGCATGTTGTTCGTTTCAAAATGGTCGATGAGCCGGTTGCCCATATCGACCACCTTGTCTTGCACGGCTTTCGGGTTCGGCATCGGCATTTGCGGCTTCGGTTTTGCGAACGCCTGCCGAAGTCCATCGAACCTGTCGATCACCCGGCCGTTTTCGATAAAGAGGCACTTCTTCCTTTTCTCGGGGCCTTGAAGGTAGTCGATCACGCGGTACGTCAGCTCAAGGTTCTCCGTGCCAGGCTCGATGAGCATCTGATTAATGAACACGCTGTGATCGGCCATCGCAATGAAGCGGTAAGTCCGGTCATCGACCCCGTTCGGCCCATAACCACCGACTGCAAAGAGAGCGTCGTCGATCCGTTCTGGTTCAACAAACCGGAACTGGTCCGTCCGCACAGCGAGGCAGCGTTTCGGGAACTTTGCAAGTGGTTGACGGATCTCGCCCTGAAATTGGTCCACAAAGATGTAAGAGCTGTTGTTGGTCGCAACTCGGGTGAGTGGCTTGATCTCCATTCCATCCCCGCTGAAGATGTGCGTCAGTGGGTTGCGGAACTCATTCCGGTGTTCCTTGAGTGACGCCATCGGAATGACGTAAGGGCATTCCCATTGCGGTTGCAGGCTGCCGTCTGGTTGTATCACATTGTGAACGAGGTCGGGGTTCTTGCACCGAATCCGAGCTGGTGCAACCTCGGCTCGTTGCTGCCCCCAGACGAAACGGTCGAGGTTTAGCGAAGTGTCCGTGGCGATGAGAGCAGCTCCGCCGTTCTTGAGAACCTGCTGCACGAAGTCGATTCCATTCCCGTGACGGCCATGATGGGTTGACCCCAACACAATCACGATGTAGTCTCGCGACCCGTGCAGATTCCACATCTCATGCAGATTCCACACATCCTGTTCTTTGATTGGCTTCACGCCGGCGCGATCGAGGAGCGCGCGAAAGAGCTCGGTTCCATCGGCTGGAATCTCGACGGGCCTGGCGGGTGTGGGTTCGGCGACCGGGCGATGCTGCGCGATCGCACTGAGTGGGGCCAGTAGCGCCGCGACAATTGCAAGAATGGGAATGCGGAACATCAGTACGACACCCCCGCGAGCGAGCAAACCAGTTTGCGGGTTTCGATTAACTCAGGCGAGGTCAACGGCTCGTCGAGCGGTGCGTATCGTGCGAGTTCGTAGAGTCGGGCCAGCATCATTGCCGTCTCTTCGTGCGTCGTCGCGAGATCGGCCAGGGCAGCCGCAATCGTGCTGTGTGTCCAGTTGCGTGCGGACGGACCGCAGATCAGAACACTCAGGTATTCGAAGGCGAGGACCACTTCTTGCCGTGTGTTGATGGATCGCGGATCGACCGGCCACGCACCGAGGTCGGCACCGGCGAACGCGACAGCCGAGGATTGTGCCCGCAAGTTCTTCAACTGGAACCAGAGGACCACACCGAGAACAATCACGAACAGGATGAGGAATGGGAGCCAGGCTTCAAACCCGCTCCATCCGCTGCCACTTCCCAGCCCCCAACCCGACGACGAACTGGGTCGCGGTGGCGAGGGATTCGAGTTGAGCCAACTCGGCGGGGTGTTGTCGGACTGACGGCGCGAACTGAACCAATCGCCAACTTTCGGCAACTCCCACTTCCCGAAATCCCACTTCCCCATGCTCCCCGAATTGTTGAACAGATCATTGAAATTGGAACTGCTCCCGTCGCTGTTTTTGAGCAGATCCCAGATGCTATTCCCCTTGTCGTCCTTCATGTCGAAGTCGAGGCCGTTCTCGCTGAAGGCTTCGAAAAGTGCGCGTTGAACCTCTGGCGTTTCGCTCAACGGACCGACGTTGCGTTCCCAGAGTGCCGCGAACGCCTGGAGCGACTTCGTTCGAGCGTCGGTCGCGTCCTCAGGCTCGGGGAACGGGTTCTTGTCGAGCGAGACGGTGTCCTTATCGGGGTTCTGTTTCCCGAGTTCAGGCGGCATCGGCAGAGTCGGCTCAGGATCGACCTTGTTGGGGTCTTCGACGGGATCGGGCTTGATGTTGGGCTCGACCTTCGGCTCGACCTTGGGGTCGATCGGTGGTTGTGGTCCGATTTTCGGATCGACCTTGAAGGGATCAATCTTGGGCAGAAATCCCTTGAGGTTCAGATCTGGGGGCAGTTCAGGTAGTTTTCCGCCTTGCTTCGAGTTGAACAGCTTTGCAAGGTCGTCTTGATTGAGTTTGCCGGGGCGACCGGGATCGGTCTGCTTCTGCTTCGAGAACTGCTTCAACTGATCCATTAACTGCTTGTCGCCGGTCAACCGCTTGATGATCTCTTTGGTCTGATCCGAGTCGAGTTGCGGATTGTTCTTCTGCAGATAATCCTTGACCATCTCCTGAAACGGATCGAGGTCGCCGGATTCACCGGCACCCATTCTGGCGAGTGCCTCACGCACCTGGTCTGGTGTGAGGGGTCGAGTCTGCCAGAGTTTGTGCGAGGACGTGTCCTGCGCGCGAGCAGGGGTACTGGTGAGCAGACTCGCGAGACCCAAGAAGACGGCTGACAGCAGGATGCGACGGCGGCCGGCGGTCATGGGTCGCCTCCAGTTGGAGTGGATGAGAACTCGACAGGTCGCATTCTCATCCGTTTGGGAACGGTGGCTGAGTTGGGCCGCGTTTCAAAGAGAGGTGGTCGGCCCTTTGTACTACCCAGCATTGTGACCTAACCGGGTGTCGGAGGCAAGCGACGCTGAAGAATGCTCTCATCGCGGGTTCAGACGACGTCACCAGATATACGCTCGAACTGCCGATCCCATTCCGGCAATTTCTCGGCAAGTTCGTCCGCGGTCGCGGCTCGTAGCGTCACATGCCCCACCTTCCGAGCAGCACGGAAGCTCTTGCCGTAGACGTGCAACTTCGCGTCCGGATTCGCCAGCACTTCCGTGATGGACGGCACAGCACCGATGAAGTTGTACATCGCCGAATGACCGACCGCATCACAGCGACCCAACGGCAACCCACACACGGCTCGCACATGGTTCTCGAACTGACTCGTGATCGCGGCGTCAATCGTCCAGTGCCCGGAATTGTGAACACGCGGAGCCATTTCGTTTGCGAGCAATCGCGGCCCATCCTGAAACCACTCAATGGTTAGCACACCGACGTAATCCAACTCCGACAGCACACGCGAAGCATATTCCGCGGCTCGTTCGTTGAGTTCTTCGCCTGGGTTGTCTGCGGGTGCAATCGACCGATGAAGAATACCGTCGCGGTGAACATTCTCGATCAGCGGATACGTGGCGATCTGTCCGTTGCGACCCCGCACGGCGATGATCGAAAGCTCGCGATCGAATTGCACGAATCCTTCGAGAATCAGCGGACGCCCACCGAGCTTTGCCCATGCCACTTCGCAATCCGTTTGCGTTCGCAGAACTGCCTGCCCCTTGCCGTCGTAGCCGAAACGACGAGTCTTCAGCACGGCTGGCAAACCGATCTTCGTCACAGCATCGTCGAACTGTTCCCGCGAATCGACCGCCGCAAACGGTGGCGTCGGGATGCCGAGCGACGCGAAGAATTGTTTCTCCGCGAGTCTTTCTTGCGACACTTCCAGCGCCCGCGGCGGGGGGAACACCGGCACCCGTTCGGCGAGCCAGCGGGCACTTTCGACAGGCACGTTCTCAAACTCGAAGGTGACCACATCGGAAGCTCGGGCGAGTTCGTACAGCGCCCGGAAATCATCGAATTCGCCTGAAATTTGAGGGCAAACTTGCCCTGCCGACGATTCTTCGCCAGGTTCGAGAACGGTGGAACGGACGCCGAGCGGGTAGCCCGCCAGCGCGATCATACGTCCAAGTTGCCCACCGCCGAGAATGCCAACTCGCATCAGTTTTTCTCGCTCCGCTGAGTGTCGCAGCCACGCGGGTACTTATAGCAATCGCCTCCGCTCATACCATGATCCCTTGGAACCATCACCTTCACAGAGGCCCACACATGGCATCGCCGCTGACGGTCGTGATTTTCGGCGCTTCGGGGGATTTAACATCCCGCAAGCTCATTCCTGCCTTGTACAACCTGGCCCTGAAGGGTCGCCTCCCAACCGAGGCGAAGGTTCTCGGCGTGGCCCGCACCGCGTACACGGACGATGCATTCCGCGATCACCTCACGCCGAAAGTTCAGGAAGCAATCACCGGTGCCGGCGATTCGTTCGACCCTGCGAAGTGGGCCGAGTTCGCCAAGCGCATCCATTATGTCGCAGCCGATGCCACCAAACTTGAGGGACTGAAGCCCTTGCAGGATTGGTTCACGGCGAACGAAGGCCCAAATGGCGGTCGACGGTTGTTCTATCTGTCGGTGTCGCCCGACATTTATCCGCAACTCGCTGGCCACCTCGGCAGCGCCGGAATGAACAACGAAAGCACTGGCTTCCGCCGACTCATTATCGAGAAGCCGTTCGGTCACAACCGCGAGACTGCCGTTGCGCTGAACGAAGCGCTGCACAAGCACTGGCGAGAAGACCAACTCTATCGCATCGACCACTACCTCGGGAAAGACACGGTCCAGAACATCCTGGTGTTCCGCTTCGCGAACACGTTGTTCGAGCCGCTGTGGAACTATCAGTACATCGACCACGTTCAGATCACGGTCGCGGAAAAGGTGACTGTTGGCCGTCGCGGTGGGTACTACGACGGCAGCGGCGTCATGCGGGACATGCTGCAAAACCACATCCTGCAGATCATGACGATGGTGGCGATGGAAGACCCGACGCGGTTCACAGCGGAGAATCTTCGCAACGAGAAGATGAAGGTGCTTTCGGCGATCCCGGTGCCGACGATTGAGAAAGCCCGCAAGGGTGTGGCGCTCGGTCAGTACACGGGCTACCACGCGGAACCGGGCGTGCCTGCAACCTCCAAAACTCCAACCTTCGCGGCTGTACGATTGGAAATTGAGAACCGTCGCTGGCACGGCGTGCCGTTCTACCTCCGCTCCGGGAAGGGGCTGAAGAATCGTTACAGCGAAGTGATGATTCAGTTCCGTTGCCCAGCGCACCTGATGTTCCCGTTGCCACCGGGGGAGGTGCTGCGCTGCAATCACCTCACAATCATGATTCAGCCGAACGAAGGCATTAAATTGAACTTCCAGACCAAGGTGCCCGACGTGGACGGGGTGAATCTCCAACCACGTGACCTCTCGTTCGATTACAAGGATGCGTATCACGAGAAGTCGTTGCCGGAAGCGTATGAGCGGCTGTTGCTCGACGGGATTCAGGGCGACGCGGCTCTGTTCATGCGAGCCGACGAAATCGAACGAGCCTGGGAGATCATGGACCCGATTATCGCGGCGACGGAGCGTGGCGACGCGATTCAACCCGAGGCATACGCGGTCGGCACGGAAGGCCCGAACTGCTCGACGGAACTGCTTGCAGCAGAGGGTCGCAAGTGGCAGCCGATCGGATAGCTGGAGTTGGCGTTTGCGGCTTCGCGTGCGAAGCCGCAAACGCGGCATGGTTACAATCCAAAGCGATTCTTGAGCTTCGCCTTCATCTCGTCCGAAAATTGGTTTCCATGCAGATTCGCACGGACAATTTGCGAACGGAACAGCGAGCCAGTAAGAAACGCATCGCCGGTAACATCGGTGAACTGGTTGAAGCCCAAGTTCACACTGAGTGGCTTGGTTCGTTCGATGCCAGCGAGTAACTTTCCGAGATCGTCGTCCATCTGGTTGCCGTCGAGGTCCAACCGGACAAGTTTGGGCAACCGGAGTAACGCCAGGAGATGCGGGCCGGAATCCGCCGTCAGATGCATGGACCTCAGGCTCACATCTTCCAGTACCGGTGCCGACGCGCATTCGAGCACCATCGGCAGCATGTCGGGGCCCACCTTCCAGCAAGAGCCCGGCCTGAACGTTTTCATTCGCGTCAGGCTCGGATTGCGAAGGAATGGTCGCATTCCCCGAGCCGTCAGTCCGCCTCCAAAATCGACCCTCGTGAGGTTGCCGAGGTGCGGACTCGTTGCGAGCCCTTCCAACTCTTCGTCGCCGATGCCGTTCAGTTGATCGAGGTAACGGATGCGGTTCATGAATGGCGACTTCGCAAGTTCGATCGCTGTTCGGGGTGTGAATGTCGAGAAGCGAACCCACGTTGCGGGTATGCGTGAGTACAAATCGGGAGCGGCCTTCAGGAATGACCGCACCGACTTCGCGTAGACGTGGTACGGGAACCCACGGTCGTAGTGGTGAACATGAACGCTCACGCCGGTATATCGAGAGATTTCCACATCCCACTCGGGCGACATGCACCACTTGCGGAACAATTCGTCTTCGCGTGGCGTCCTCGGTCGTTCGTTCAAATGGACTTCGCCCTTCGCTTCCTCCGCGACCTGGATTCGGATGAACTCGGCGCGAGCCACGTTCGCGTCGCCACCCTGCTCGTCGAGCCAGTCGGCATACACCAATCGCGGCGTGTCTTCTTCGGGGTTATCGCAAATCGCCTTGAGTAGCGCCGCTCCCTCACCGGTTGGTTTCGGCATAGCCAGTCTCGCAACTCGCACCCGCAACGGTAAAATCGCCGCGTCGGTTATGGAAAGATTAGCTTGGAGATAACCTTGAGCAAAGAACCAACCGCCGAGCAACCGCGTGTCGGGATCATCATGGGTTCCCGAAGTGATTGGTCCACCATGCAGCACGCTTCCGAAACGCTAACGCAGTTGGGGGTGCCGCACGAGGTTCGCGTGGTGTCAGCACACCGGACGCCCGACCTGTTGTTCCAGTACGCCGAACAAGCCGAGGCTCGCGGCATCGAAGTCATCATTGCGGGAGCTGGTGGGGCGGCCCACTTGCCAGGGATGTGTGCCGCGAAGACGTGCTTGCCGGTGCTGGGCGTGCCGGTGGAATCGGCGGTGTTGCGAGGCGTGGATTCGCTGCTCTCGATTGTGCAGATGCCAGCGGGAATCCCAGTCGGCACGCTCGCCATCGGAAAGGCCGGAGCGGTGAACGCCGGCCTCTTTGCCGCTGCAATTCTCGCCGGGAAGTCTCCCGAGATCCGTGAGGCTCTCCGCGAGTTCCGGGCGAAGCAGACGCAGACCGTCCTCGATAACTCGGACCCGCGGAAGGAGTAAGCCATTTTTGCCGCTTGCGGCGTTGCACTCGATTGTGCAACGCCGCAAGCGGCAGATTCCAACCGTTATCCCGCAATCACCGGCAGCTTCCGGCGACCGATGCCTTCCACGCCCGCACCGGAAGACTCACGTCCCCCGCTAGCCATTGCGATCTTCCCCGCGTTCTCGCTCTCCCAGCGTGCCAACTCTTCCATCAACCCTTCCACGATGTCGGCTTCCGCGACACGACGAACCATTTCGCCATTGCGGAAGATCATGCCCTGACCGTTGCCAGCCGCGATGCCGATGTCTGCTTCACGAGCCTCGCCGGGGCCATTCACCACGCAGCCCAACACGCTAATCTTCACCGGCAGACGCTTCCCTTGCAGTCGTGTTTCCAGTTCCGCGATGATCTTCTCCAAGTCGATCGCAAGGCGGCCGCAGGTCGGGCACGCGATCAACTCTGGTCGACGAACGCGGCGTTGCGTGGCTTGCAGGATGTCGAACGCCGCTGCGATTTCCGGGACGGGATCGCCGAGCAGCGAAATGCGGATCGTGTCGCCGATGCCATCGAGGAGAATCGGCGACAGCCCCGCGGCACTCTTCGTCACGGCATACGGCGGCTTGCCGGCTTCCGTGATGCCGATGTGTGTCGGGTAGTCGCACAACTGCGCGTAGAGCCGATACGCTTCGACCGCGACCAGCACATCCGACGACTTCAAGGACACGACGATATCGTGATACCCTTCGGACTCGGCCATTTCGATGTATCGCAGGGCACTCTCGACGATTGCGGGAGGGCAGGGGAACTCGTACTTCTCGCACAAATCGCGTTCGAGGCTGCCGGCGTTCACGCCGATTCGCATGGGAAGCCCGCGTTCCTTCGCCTTGCGAACCACCTGTCGGAAGCGATCGTGCCCGCCGATGTTACCCGGGTTGATGCGGATTTTGTCGATGGGGTGATCGAGAGCCGCGAGCGCCATCTTGTAATCGAAATGGATGTCGCAGATCAACGGGATGCCAATGCGGTTCTTGATCTGCGTCAGTGCTCCGGCGTCCTCGGGCTTCGGCACGGTAACGCGAACTAATTCACAGCCGGCTTCTTCGAGAGCCAGAATCTGCTTGATGGTGCCTTCGACGTCGAACGTGTCGGTGGTGGTCATCGACTGCACAACGATGGGGTTCGTTCCGCCAATGACGACGTTGCCAACCTTGACCTCGCGGGTCTTATGGCGAGGCTTACCCGGCACCTTCTGGGCAGCTTCGAGGAGGCCAATGTTGAAGCGCGAGGCTGTGGTCATTGTCGATTCCTTCGGGTTGGCGGTACACACATGCTATTTCAATAACCGCAATCGCGGCAACGCCAACACAGTTTGAGTTTTCACAAGCGTCTGCGTGCGTTCTTTCGCCGCACCAATCGTTGATGCACTGCGAACACGAGAATCACCCCCACTGGCCACGCAATCCAGCCCGCCAGCGACATCCAACGCGGCAACGGTTCGCCCGCTTCCAGATCGAACGCGACCTCTTCCGTGTCGTCGCCGTGGTAAATTGTGACGCGAAAATGCCACCAACCCGGTTCCGACAGCTCGAACACGGCCGCGAGGAGCAGCTTGTTCGTGGCGTTCTCCTTCGTGGCGCGTTCAGCGATCCGGCGCGTCGATTCGTTCAGCGGTTCTGCGCGAACCCACACCCGAACGCTGCTGTCCGGTTGCCCGGTGGCTGCATTCTGAACGAGAACGCTCACGTCGATCGCGCCAGCCCGTAATGGTGTCGGTGACGTGAACACCGTGATCTGCCACGGACCTTTACGAACCGACGCGCGAACCGTGCCGCCATCAGCTCGTGCGGGTTCCACGCTGAGGGTCAGCAGCAAACCAACCAACAGCAAACGCGTAATTCGCACACCCCACACCGAACATTCACGCACGATGCACCCCCGCACAAGCTTTCACAACATAAACGGTATATTCTTGCACACCATCGGACTCGCACATATCCTGTTCCTTGCACCGAAAGTCTGGGACAGAACGGCGAAGAGGAATCGCAATGTTGGCTGTTCTTGCCGCAACGACCACTCCCGAAAATCTGTCCACGTTTTCACCCGCGTCCCCATCTGCTGAATCAATCAAGGGTCTGTTCATTCTTGTCCTGGCCATCATGGGCGGCATCCTGCTGCTTGTCGAAGGCATTCTCGTGTACGCTCTCGTCCGGAGTCGCCGACGGGCAAATCGAGAGGATGCCGAACCACCGCAAGTTTACGGCAGCAAGCCCATCGAGATCGCCTGGACAGTCGCGCCATGCATCGTGGTCTTCGTGCTGGTTCTGTTGGTCGGGCGTGTGCTGTGGGAAGTTCGCCCCGACCCGGATACGCCGCCCGCGGGGGCGAAGCCGCTTTACGTGACCGTGGTCGGGCATCAGTGGTGGTGGGAGTATCGCTACGACTCCTACGATGGCCGCGAACTCGGCATCACCACAGCGAACGAGCTGCACATTCCGGTCAGTGCGCCAGGCCAACCGCAGCGCCCCGTGTACTTGAATCTCCAGTCGGCCGACGTGTGCCATAGCTTCTGGGTGCCGAGGCTCGGCGGGAAGACCGACCTGCTTCCCGGGCGCTCGAACCAGATGTGGCTCCAGGCGAACGAGCCCGGGCTTTTCCTGGGGCAGTGCGCCGAGTACTGCGGCACGCAGCATGCGAACATGCTGCTTCGCGTTGTGGTGGAATCGCCTGAAGACTTCGAGAAGTACCTCGCCGCGGAAGCCAAACCCGCGATCGACCCGACCGACAAACTTGCACTCGCGGACAAGAACGCGTTTCGCTCGCTGTCGTGCGTGAACTGCCACACGATTCGCGACAAGCAGGACACGCGGGTGAACGGCACCTTCGGCCCGGACCTGACGCACTTGATGGCTCGCAAAACGCTCGCGGCGGGGATGATCGAGAACACGCCCGAGAATTTGCGGAAGTGGGTGTTCAGTCCGAACGCGATCAAACCCGGCTGCCTGATGGCTGGCTTCGAGCTGAACGAGAAAGAGATGAACTCGGTGATCGGTTATCTGAAGTCGTTGAAGTGAGATCAACGGTTTTGCGAGTCACGGGGTTTATCCCCGTGGGTTGGCTAAAGGGAAGAACAGACCACGGGGATAAACCCCGTGGCTCGCAAGATGGCAGATTGCAACTGACAGGACTCGCTCATGGCGACCGCTGAGATAGTATCCGCACCCGCTCCGAGCGAAAGCCCACCGCCGTGGACCGCTGCGCTCCACGAATGGCTCGTCACCGTCGATCACAAAAAAATCGGCGTGCTGTATGTGCTCATGGCGGTGTTCTTCCTGCTTGTTGGAGGGGCTGCCGCGCTCCTGATGCGGGTTCAGCTCTGGGCACCACAACTCAGTATCTTGCAACCGATCACATTCAACCAGTTCTTCACGCTGCACGGCACGACGATGGTGTTCTTCGTCGGAATGCCCATCCTCATCGGCATCGCGAACTACGCCGTCCCGTTGATGATCGGTGCCCGTGACATGGCGTTCCCACGAATGAACGCCTTTGGCTTCTGGTCCACATTCTTCGGTGCGGTGCTGGTTTACTTCAGCTTCCTGGTGCCGGGTGGTCCACCAGCGATTGGCTGGTTCGCGTATGCTCCGCTGACCGAGAACTCGTTTGCTCGTGGGCCGGGGGTCGATTGCTGGGCACTTGGGTTGATCGTCAGCGGCATCGGCACCTCAACGGGTGCGATCAACTTCGTCGCCACGATTCTGTGTATGCGTTGTCCGGGCATGACGCTGCGGAAGGTGCCGTTCTTCGTGTGGGTGATGTTCTGGACGTCGCTGCAGATCATCATTGTGATGCCGCCGTTGACCGTCGCGCTGACGATGCTCGAATTCGACCGCCAACTTGGGTCGCACTTCTTCGACACGCAGGCGGGCGGCTCGGCGTATCTCTGGCAACACCTGTTCTGGTTCTTCGGGCACCCGGAAGTATACATCCTCGTGCTGCCCGCGTTCGGCATGATCTCGGAAGTGATCCCGGTGTTCTCGCGGAAGGTGCTTTTCGGCTACGAATTCATGGCTGCCGCAACCGCCGCCATCGTGTTCATCAGCTTTGGCGTGTGGGCACACCATATGTTCTCGGTCGGCATGAGCCGAACGCTGGACCTGTTCTTCGTTGGCGCAACGATGCTTGTGAGTGTGCCGACGGGGATCAAGCTCTTTAACTGGCTCGCGACCGTTTACGGTGGCAAACTCGTGCTGAAGTCGCCGATGCTGTTCGCGCTCGGCTTCCTGTCGATGTTCGTGATCGGTGGGCTCACGGGCGTGATCCTTGCGTGTGCCCCGATCACCTTCCAGGTAACGGATACCTACTTCGTGGTGGCACACTTCCACTGGGTGCTGATCGGTGGCACGATGTTCGGCGTGTTCTCGGCTGTGCATTACTGGTATCCGAAGGTCACCGGACGAATGCTCTCGGAACGGCTCGCCTGCTGGCAATTCTGGCTGTTCCTGATCGGCTTCATCCTGACGTTCGGCCCGATGCACTTCGCAGGCATTCTCGGGATGCCGCGCCGCATCTACACCTACGGCTCTGATCGACCGTGGGAAATCTGGAACCAACTCGCCACGATCGGCGCATTCATCCAGGCACCGAGCTATCTGATCTTCGCGCACAACCTCGTAATTTCGCTCTGGAAGGGCGACATTGCGGGCGACGACCCCTGGGACGCCTGGACGCTCGAATGGGCAACGACGTCACCGCCGCCGCCGTATAACTTCGAGGTTGTGCCGACGGTGAAGAGTCGCCGACCGCTCTGGGATTTGAAGCACCCTGACGACCCGGACTGGAAGTACGAGTAGCAGGGGATAGGGGCAGGGGAGAGGGGATAAAAAAGAATACTTGGGGGTAACGAGCGTGACGGAACCTTCCGCACCAGCAGAAAAGGTGATGCCCGAATCGGAGGCAGCGCCACCCGATCCCACCCTGGGAATCGAGGTGCGCCCGGACGTCCACAAAGTCGGCATGATCTGCTTTCTGGGGTCGGAGGTGGCGTTCTTCAGCACGCTCATCATGGCGTATGTGATCTACCTGCGGCACGGCTCAACCGGTCCGACGCCGGATCAGGTGTTCTCGCTGCCGATGGTGCTGGTGAACACCGCAGCACTGATCCTCAGTAGTTTCACGGTACACTTCGCGGAGAAGGCACTACACGCCGGGAAAACCGGACTGTTCCGCGTCCTGTGGTTCGCGACCATCGTGCTGGGCGTGTGGTTTCTGGTCGGTACTGGCATTGAGTGGAATGGGCTGATTCGCGATCACGGCCTGACCATCGGCGTGAATCTGTTCGGCTCGACCTACTACACGTTGGTTGGGTTCCATGCCTTCCACGTCACGCTCGGGGTGATTGCACTCTCGGCGGTGCTGCTCGTCTCGTTCATGGGCGAGCTGCGTGGGAAGTCTCCGATGCCGGTTACGCTTATCGGGTGGTACTGGCACTTTGTCGATGTCGTCTGGATCATCGTCTTCCTGATCGTTTACGTGGTGGGGCGCTGACCCAATGACACACACGACAGATAAGAAGCCCGGCGTCGAGATGCCGAAGCCAACGGTTTGGCCGATGATTCTCGCGCTGTCAATTACGCTCATCGCGGCTGCTGCGGCTCTCGGAGCGCCAGCGTTCGCGGTCATCGGCGGATTGCTCTTCGTCACGAGCTTCTGCGGCTGGATGAATGCTCTCCTTCCGCATCGGGGACACGAGCACGAACCGCTGCGTGCCTTGCCGACGCCGATTACGGGCCAAGTTGGAACGGTCGAACACCTTCAGCCGGGCATGACGGGCTATCGTTTCCGCTTGCCTGAGAAGGTGCATCCGATCTCTGCGGGCATCAAGGGTGGCATTGTCGGCGGGTTGGTGATGCCGATTCCGGCGCTTGTGTGGGCTGTCCTCAGCAACCACTCTCTCTGGTTCCCTGTAAACCTCCTCGCCGGTATTGTGCTTCCTGGGCTGGACGAGATGCCGGCCGATGAGTTGCAGAAGTTCAACATGCTGTGGTTCGTGATCGGCGTGGTGGGGCACGCTGTCATGTCGCTCACCGTTGGGTTGATCTACGGCGTGTTGCTCCCGACGATCCCCGGTGCTGCTCGCTGGCAGATACTCGTTGGGGGCATCGTGCTCCCGCTGATCTGGACCGGGTTCAGCCGAGGAAGCATGGGAATTGCGAATCCCGCCCTTCAGCACAATGTCGACTGGCTCTACTACGCTCTGTCGCAATACGTCTTCGGCTTGGCAGCCGCGATCGTTGTTGTGCGTTCCGAGAAAGTTATCGTCCCGCCTGCGGGCAGTGGAACCGTGGGAGAACGGGCATGACACTCGCACCAAAATGGGTCCCCGTTTGGCTGGCGATTGCGTTTCTCGCATCAGGATGCAACCCGCCAGGGAAGCCGACCCTGCCGCAAACCTCCGGTCGCCCGGAAGACCTCAAGGATTTCGATGCGCTGTACTCGAGCAACTGCGCCGCGTGCCACGGAAAGGACGGCACCCTCGGACCAGCTCCGCCACTGAACGATCCGCTCTTCCTGCGAATCGTGCCAGATGCTGAGTTGGTCCGCGTCATTACCGAGGGCAGGGCAGGCACGCCGATGGCTCCGTTCGATCACTCGAAGGGTGGCCCGCTGACGACGGCTCAAGTGAAGATTCTTGCGGCAGGACTGAAAACGAAGTGGGGTACGCCGGGTGTCATGACCGATGTGCCGGGTTACGCGCTGGCCCCCGGCGGCAACTCCGAAGACGGGATGATGACGTTCATGATGGCTTGCGCGAGTTGTCACGGCGAGAACGGTAAAGGTGGCAAGTCGGGCGAGCAGCGTGTCGGAGCGATCAACGATCCGGCCTATCTGGCGCTGTCGAGCAATCAGGCATTGCGGCGATACATCATCACCGGTCGGCCGGATTTAGGGATGCCGAGTTACAACGAGAAGACGAACCGGCCGCACAACTTCAAGACGTTGACCGCACAAGACGTGGCCGATCTCACGAGCTTGTTGGATTCGTGGCGAAGCCCCGCGACGAAGTGATTGACTGCTTTCGCCCTCTCCCCTTGCGGGAGAGGGCAACTCACGAAGTGAGCGGGTGAGGGGGTAAGGCCGACGGAAATGTGGGAGCTTCACCCCTCACCCGGCCGCGAAGCGCGGCCACCCTCTCCCGCAAGGGGAGAGGGCAAAACCCGGAGACGCATGATGTCGGAACCGACTGCCCCTAAACCCGCTGACGCACCCACGCCTGAAGAACCAACGCGGCGCTCGGCAATGCTCTGGATCACGGGCGGCGTCGGGGCGGCTGCTGCCGCTGCGGTTGGTGTGCCAGTCGTCGGCTTCCTCGCGGGGGCTGTTCGAGCACGCCCAATCGATTGGGTGCCCATCGGGAAAGTCACAGATGCCGCGTTGTTCCCGGTGAATGAGACGCGATTGCATATCTTCCGCAATCCGATTCACGAAGAGTGGGATGGCGACTCCGCGAAGACCGGAGCATACATCCGCAACCTCGGCAAAGACGACAAGGGGCAGGAGCAGTTCTGGGTCTTCTCGATGATCTGTGCCCACCTGGGTTGCCCGGTGACGTGGTTTCCGCAGTCGGCATTGTTCATGTGCCCGTGTCACGGTGGTGTCTACTACGAGAACGGCGACCGAGCCTCGGGACCGCCGCCGCGTGGGCTGTACAAGATGCCGTGGCGAATCAAGGAAGGCGTGCTGGAAGTTCAAGCACCGCACTTGCCGACGTTGCAGGACACGCTGGAAAAGCCGTCCGACGTGGTGCAGTTAGGAATCATCAAGCGGGATCGTGGCGAACGGGCGTGAATCAGCATCCAGAAGAGCAGGTACCATGAAGCGCATCCTGAAGGCCGTCGCCAATACCGTGGGCGGTTGGTTCGAGGCTCGGTTACGGCTCAAAGAGTCCGTCATGCCGATTCTCGAACACCCGATCCCCGCCGGAGCTGCTGGCCCGAAAGGGTGGTGGTACGTCTTCGGTAGCGCATCCATGACGCTGCTGTTCCTTCAGATCGCCACCGGCATCGGCCTGGCTCTCGTCTACGTTCCCTCAGCCGATCAAGCGTATCAGAGCCTCGAATACCTGAACTATCGGCAGCCGTTCGGCTGGTTCCTGCGGTCGATCCATTACTGGTCCGGCTCGGGCATGGTGGTCATGGTCGTCGTCCACATGACGCAAGTGTTCCTCCACGGGTCATACAAGTACCCGCGGGAACTGACGTGGATCTTCGGCGTGTGTTTGCTGTTGCTCACGCTCGGAATGGCGTTCACGGGGCAAGTGCTTCGATGGGACGCTGACGCTTATTGGGGTGTGGGTGTCGGGGCTTCGATGGCTGGTCGTGTTCCTGTCGCTGGTCCCGGCATCGTGGAGTTGCTGATTGGCGGGCCGACGATTGGAGCCAGCACGCTGAGTCGCTTCTTCGCGCTGCACGTGTTCATCATTCCGGGGTTGCTCCTCGCGCTCGTTGGTGGGCACCTCTGGCTGGTGATTACCCGTGGGATCAGCGAACCGCCGGTGCCGGGGCAGCCCGTCGATCCGAAGACTTACGACGCGAAATATCACGAAGAAGTCAAAAAGGGCAAACCGTTCCTCGGCGACGCGATGACGAAGGACGCTCTGTTCTCGTCGCTGGTCGTGCTGGTGATCGTCGCGCTTGCTGCGATCATCGGGCCGAAGGGGCCGGGTGGTTTGCCTGATCCGACCCTGACCGGGGCAAACCCACGACCGGACTGGCCGTTCTTGTGGCTGTTCGGCTTGCTGTCACTCAGTCCTGCGGGTCTCGAAACGTTCGTGATGCTCGCGTTCCCGGCCGTGCTGGTGGTTTGCCTGCTTCTCGTGCCATTCGTGTCGAACCGCGGTGAACGTGCCCCGAGTCGGCGACCTGTGGCGGTGTTGGTCGTGCTCGTTGGCGGAACGACTCTCGCCGTGTTGACCTACGAAGGGATGACGTCGCCGTGGTCGCCCCAGATGGGCGCGTGGAGTGGCGATACCATTCCGACAGCGGTCGTGAAGCGATCAACGCCTCTGGAATTGCAAGGTGCGGCGGTGTTCCAAAACAAGAACTGCCGGAACTGTCACGCACTCGAGGGAATTGGTGGGAAACGCGGACCCGACCTGAGCAGTGTTGGCGTGCGGTTGACGCGCGATCAACTCATCGACCAGATCAACAACGGCACCCCCGGTGGCGGGAATATGCCTGCTTATGGGAAGCACGTTCGACCAGCCGAGATGGATGCGATGGTGGCGTTTTTGGTGAGCCTGCGTCCCGAGGGGCAACCGCCCGCCAAGACCGCCGGGCAAACTACGAAGAAGTGACCGTGATATCGGAGCCGCTGATTGTTTTGCCGCTTGCGGCGTAGCGCTCCCGATGAGCGCTACGCCGCAAGCGGCAAAATCCATTTCACCTGATGTCTTGTTCCCGCAGCACGGCGGCTAAATCGCGGTGAATCCGACCTCGGATCAAGAACTCGTCGTCGTCGAGCCAGCCTCGCACGGACGGACCCAGCGCGAACTCGTCTGTCACAACTGAGCGAATCACTGCGTCGATCAGTTGCAGCGGTCGCAACGTGAAATAACTGTTCGTCGAGCCCATCACTTCGACCGGCCCAAGCCGTTGAAAGATCTCTTCCAGGCGGCCGTGTGCAATGCGTGCGGGAGCAAACCCCAAAGCCTCGGCGTAGGCGACCGCAAGCGGCGTACGAATCCGTGAATCGGCTCCCGAGCCCAGGAACAGCCGCTCGCGTGCTTCGTCGAGAATGCGGTTCCCGGCGTCCTCGTTGCCGGCGGCATACCAACCGCCAGCCAACCCAACACGAGCCGGGTCACGTCGCACGCCCGATTGCCCAGGATCAAGGAACTTCACGAGCGTTTCAGCGGTTCCGCTCAGGCCAAGTTGTCGCAGGACACGGAACACCTGTCCCGAGGTCGCCAGGAGTGGCCCTCGCAGACGGTCGCCACTCGACATGAGACGCCGAACCAACTCCGAAACCAAACCGGCTGAAGTGGGATCAAGAGTCGCAGCGGCCGAGAAGCCAGTCGCCAACATCCGGGTCTGGTAACGCAGCAACCGATTCGGGCGTTCTGCTTCGGTCCACTTTCCCGTAGATAACCACGCTTCGGTCCAATCGACTGCGGTCGGTAGCAAATCCAGCACACGGGGCAGGGCAGGGCGATCGAGCCACGGCGCAAGATCGAGAAGCGTAAACACAATCCGCGGAACCGTCTCGGTGGATGGGTTCTCGGTGCAGAGTCGTAGCAGTTCGTTCGCTTCCTCGGCGAGATGGCCACGGTCGTTGCGGCTTGTGAGGACGAACAACCGTTCGCCGAGTTCGTCGTTGCCCCAGAATGCTTTGAGATCCAACCCACGAAACGCACGCACGCGATCGACGGGTTCGAGGATGCGGCAATGTTCTCGGAGTCGCTCCACGGCGTAGCGAGCTAATTCTGGTAGTGCTTCGAGGCGAGTCTGGATCTCGGGCGGCAAGCCGGGCTTCGCAGTGCGACCTTCCTGGGCGTCGCGAACACGGAGCAGGAAGAGATCGCCAAGAACGGCGTGTGCGGAGGCATCGACGCCCGGACCAGTGACACGCGAAACGATCTTGCGTGCGAGGCCCGCCCATTGCTTCGCCTTTGTTCGCTCACCAAGACACGCCAGTCCCCACGCGAGCATGAACTGAGCGTAAGCCGCGGTGCAGTCGGTTTCCGCATCGAGGCCCGCCCACCGGAGTTTGCCGCTCGCAAGTTTCTCGACCCAGGCCATGACCCGATCACGAACCCCCAAGACCCATTCTCGTGCTGCCTGGAATCGCTCTGCCGAAGCTGTTCCGTGAAACCGCAAGAACGACGGCTCATCAAGATCGAGACCGGGGCCACGTTCCGCCAACCGCGCGAGAACGCGGTCACGCCAGCGTGCGAGTCCGAGTGCGTCGCCATCGCAAACACGGGCCGTAGCATATCGCGCCAGCCAAGCCGCTCGCACCGGCACATCATCGAAATGAAGATCGAGGAACGCGTGGAGCCTGGGAAGTGCTGCCAGAAATTCGGGTGGCGGATTGGGAGTCATTCCGACCGCAGCCGTGTACGCCGCAACCACACGACCCACGCCAGCACGCCCCGGTTCGCTCAACCAGCGTTCCAGACCACCCGCCGTGTCCGTCAGTTTCGCCGCTCGTGATTCCGCCATGAACCACTGTTCCAACCAGTTCCCCGAGGGAGTCGATGATTCCCAGACGGCATTCATCCAGCAGACCGCAGCGTCGGTTGAGTTTCCGATTGCCGAGTACACGCCAGCGAGTTCCGACCAGCGTTCGGCTCGGCCAGCCGGCCCGAGTTTCGGGAGGTCGGTGAATAACCTCGCTTCCAGATTTTGCCGTCGGGCGGTCCAGTCGTGGCCGTGGAGCAGGGCATCGGGGGAAGCGAGTTTTCGCTCGACACGTTCGCCGGTGGGGTGAAGTTGCGGGTGGTCGTCGGGTTGCGGCTCTTCCGTCGTTTCCTGCTCCCGCGTGGGGCGCAGCTTCGCCACAAGGTTCCGAAGCGCTCGCCGAATCCAGTTGGGTTCCTCCGAAACCTCGATCTCCGGAAGTTCCTCCAGTTCTTCTTCCACGCGGACGGGTTGCGGTTTCGGTTGTGCCTCGGGAATGGGGACAAGGTCGTTCGCCACAACGAATCGTGCGAGCGGAAACAAATCGGTTCTGGGGATGGCCGCAAGCGTGGTCACGGCCGGAGCGTGATACTCCAATAAATCTTGAACCGGCCGGAACGCAGACTCCGCCACCGAGTTCGGAACCACACCGCCATCGGGGCCAGTTTCGAGCCAGACAATCCAGCCGGGTTTGGTTCCGAGTGTTCGCCCCAGTTCCCGGACCCGCAGCGTGGGCCGCACGATCCGATCCACGGGAACGAACAGTCCCGGCACTCGTGGGTCTGGGCAGTAGCCAGAAACCGGAAACGGAAGTGTTGTTGCCAGCCGCTTGCCAGCGACGCGAACCACGAGCCGCGTTTCCGAGCCCGCCCCGGCGAGCGTCGCTTCGAGTCGGGCAGTCAGTGAAGCAGCAGCCGAGACGCAAGACGCCCAGAACTCCGATTCCTGCGCCGCATCGAGAACCCACAACGACTCGCGCTCGGACGTGGTGCGAACACCGAGAGTGAGCCGCACGGCTACCGGCGGCGCGAGCGGGGGTGCTTCCGTGGGTTCAGCCTGGACAGAGGCCAACCCAAATTCGTCGGCTTCAGCCAATGGCACATCGCACGGACGAGCGACCACCGACCGCGGCGGCCGAACGAAGAGAACGCAGCCTTCAGGAATCGCCAGATGCTCGGGAACTTGGTGGCGCCAGCCGTGCCGCACCCACACGCTGGGCGCCTGTTCCACGAGCGCCTCGAATGCACACGTCGGTTCACTCGCTTCCGTCAGCAGTTCGGCAGGTGGTTGAGCCACGGTCACCCAACCGACACCGTCGCCAAGATCGGGGAGGAGCACGCCGAACGAACTTCGCGAAGCCCGTCGAAGTTTGGCCGTGAACCGAGCGAGTTGTTTTTCGGGGACGAGGAAGAGAACCGGACCGAGCGGACGTTCAGCGTCGGCTTGAAGGGGAAGCAGTTCCGCCCAACAACTGATGGGCGTCGTCTGAACGCCGGCATCCCCAAGAGCCTGCACCCCGACCCGTGCGAGTGCTGCAAGCGCTTCGCGAGGCAGCGATTCCGTCGGTTCAAGCCACAACCGCCCGTGAACGTCGAAGCCCGCATCCGCCGGACTTTGGCTGATTTCAACAGGAACGAGACCGCTCGCGAGAGCGATTCGGAGCGCATTCAGGTTCGGGAAGAATAGCGCTGGCATAGCGAACTGTAGTGCGCTGACGAATGCGGAGCCGTTGCGAACGCGATTGATTCTTGAGATTGTGCGAATTGAATGAGAACGTGGCCTGCCAAATTTTCATTCGCATGTTGAAGAAAGGCAGTCGAATTGATTGATCAGATTTGCGGGAGAGAAAAAAGTATCCCGCCGGAGGCTGCTGCGGCGTCGCCCATTCACCACAACTACCACCCGGCGGGACAATGTGATAGTAGGTGACAAGTTCCGAAAGAGCAACCGGGTATGCCTGATTTTTCGCCAGGGGTCGCGTTTGACGTGTCTGGGAATCCGACACAGTGGCACGTTCTCAATTCATCATCAATGATGCAAAGTGTGTTAAAATAGCCGGTTACGCGGATAGAAAGGGTCGGTTAATCGGAGAAACGTTGGGTCTTCACATTCCTCACATCAAATCTCAAAATTCTTGCGGTAAGACAGAAAAACTGCCATCTGGCTCTTTTCAGGAGCTGCCGTGTTCGACGCATTGGTCATTTCCGACATCCACCTTGGCAGCGATAACTGCCAGGCGAAGTATCTCGTTCACTTTCTCGCGTCGATCCGTCGCGGGGTCATGGCGACGAAACGGCTGATTCTCAATGGAGATGTGTTCGATTCGATCGACTTTCGACGCCTGAAGAAGCATCACTGGGGCATTTTGTCCGAAATCCGGAAGCTCTCGGATGAAATCGAAGTGGTTTGGATCAACGGGAATCACGACGGACCGGCGGAAATTGTGTCGCATTTGCTGGGCGTGGAGTGCGCGGACGAAATCATTGTCGAGAGCGGAGGGCGGAAGATTCTGTTCCTGCACGGTCATCGGTTCGACGAGTTCATTTCGCGGTATCCGTTTTTCACCTGGTTCGCGGATCGCGTGTACAACCTGATGCAGAAGATCGACAAGTCGCACACGTTCGCGAAGTTTGCCAAGCGGAACAGCAAGACCTTCCTGCGAAGCACCCAGAAGATCGAGGCCGGATCACTGCGATATGCCGAGAAACGCGGCTGTCAGGTGGTGTGTTGTGGGCACACGCACCACCCCATCGCAAACACGACGGGGCCAGTGCATTACTTCAACAGCGGTTGCTGGACTGAGAAGCCCTGCCATTACCTGACAGTTCTGGATGGCGTGATCGCACTCGCGAGTTATACCGAGGCGATGCCGGACGAGGCTCCGAACGAAGTGCAGATCGCAAGCCCCGTCGGGGTTTGATTTATGGCTCTTCGACGCCCGGTTCCCGCGATTCCTCAACTGCCGTCGGAGCAGGCACGACAAGCACCTCTTCCGGTCCTTCGATCGGCTTCGTGGGGTCAATCAGCATCCACATTCCCACACCGAAGAAATACACGAAGCCGTACATCGTGAAGCAAATCAAGATGCCTCGCGATTCGTTGTCCTTGTACTCCTTCATGATTAACCCCGTGATGAGCAGTGTTGAAACTGCTCCCACGAGGTTGCCGAACATATTCATCGCTCCCGAAACCGTCGCAGCGTAATCACGCCCGATGTCCTGACAGACAGCCCACGCGGGAGCCATGATGAGGTCGTTCATGAACCCCATCAGAATCACGAAGAACGCGAACAGGAACAGGTTATCCGGATCTGCGACCTTCACACCCGCGGCCGCGAAGTAGCACAACCCCGCCCCGCCGTAGCCGATCATGCCAAACAGGCGGCGACCCCATTTCTTGTCGCCCGTTCGCTTGATGTAGCGGTCCGAGAGCGTTCCCCCGAGAAGGCAACCGAACATGCCGATCAGCAGCGGACAGCCCGCGAGCAGATTCAACATGATGGTGCCGCTGACCGTTTCGTTCCAACTGGAAAAGTTCTTCCGCATCGTGCTGGGCAGGAAGTACATCAGGAAGTACCAGCAGTAGTTCGTGACGACGTACATGAAGCAGATCGCCCACAGGTTCCGCGAGCGAATCAGTTTGCCCCACGGCACGCGAACCTTGCCCTTGGTTTCGATGCGACCGAGGTCGATTTCAGCACGCTCCAGTGCGTTCACGCCGGGGTGTTCGCCGGGCTTATTTCGGAAGTAGAGGTAGAAGATCACACACCACAGAGCAGCGATTCCCGCGAAGATCCACATCGCAGCGTGCCAGTCGAGACCACCGAACCGGGCATCGGTCATCAGCACCCAAATGAGAGGCGTCAGCCCGCCCATGAAGCGAGCGGACATCCAGATGATGGACTTGGCAAAGCCGCGATCCGTGGCCGGGAACCAGTTGTAAAGGGCTTTGGCGATGTTCGGAAATGCCCCCGCTTCGCCGACGCCGAAGAAGAATTGCAGGAGCAGCAGCGAGACGAAGCCAAGGTAGAGCGTCGGCGTCAGTCGCAAACCCACCAAACCGGTGAGGGCGACGAAGAGCGACCACCACAAGACGACACGCAGCAGCGTCGAACGCGGTCCTTGCGTATCGCCGAGCCAGCCGGAGGGGATCTCGAAAATCGCATATGCGAGTTGAAACGCGATCAGCACCCAGAAGAAGTCGGCGGCGTTCCAGAGATCCGCTTCCTTCACGACTCCGCCAGCGCTTTCGATGTCGGCGCGTTGCTTCTCGTTCAACTCCTTCATGATCGCTTCTTTGGCGCTGCCGTTGGCGGCTCTGTCCATGTAGGTAATCATGGCCAGCAGGCAGAGCATGAACAGAACGACATAGCGAACCCGTGTGGCGCGGGCGGTGGAATCGAGCGTTGGAGTCATTCGACGCTTCGTGGAGAGCGGTTCGGGGTGGGAAGTGCTTACTGTAGCCGAGATGTGTTCGGACGTGAACGAAAAACGCGGACCCGGCGAGAAACGTCACTTCTTCGGGACTGCCGGCGCGGCGACCTGTCCGACGGCGACCCGCCCGCCCGCGACGGTGACCGAGAACATCTGGTTGTCGTCTTTGCAGTTGAGATTGCCGGACCACGCAGCTTGGTTGGGTGCAGCGGCATCGTAAACTTCCACGCGTTTGACAGTCGGCCCTGGAATGAACTCGCGGAGGGTTTCGCCTGACAAAAGGGTCGTGGGCTTCCCGCGTCGAACCTGCCCGTTCACGACGACGATTTCTTGCACCACGATGGGCTTGCCGGTGTCGTTTTTGATGGTGATCCAGTTGGCGGACGCGGCTCCGGTGGAACAAAAAAGAGCCGTGAGCGCAACCACGGTTCGCAGGAGTGAGGTAGTGGCGAGCAGCATCATAAACTCATGCCAGATTGGCGCTTGAGCGCACAACGGAACGGAGTTTTCCGCGCAAGAAGCTCCGTGATTCGCAATTGTAATGCGGTTTGAGACGAGACTTGCGCGAAGAAATGTGACGGCTCGGAAAATGTCGTCGGCACAGTCCGTGTGCCGTTCTTGTCGGATTGCATGAGCCAAGCACGGCATACGGACTGTGCCGACGATATTATCAGCATTTACGCCGCAGTTCGCGGTTCAGATTTGCTGCTGCGAACGGTCTGCTCGAACTCCTTCACGATGTCCACAGCGAATGGAATTGCGGGGCCAGTCCAGTCGGTCATGTTGGCAGTGTATCCAGCTTTCACGCCAGCCTGGGTAACGTGGGCAAGCAAAGCACCCCGCACACAGAGTTTCTGCGAAGCAAGTTTCGCGTCGTACTCCTGCAACCGACGGTGAAGTTCCTGGCCGTTCGTCGGAAGTCCCGCCGCCGATTTCGGGGCTTCGGGCTTTGGTGCCTCGACCTTTGGCGTTTCGATCTTGGGAACGGGTTGGGTCTTCGCTTCGACAACGATATCCGGCTTTGGTTCTGCCGGCGGAGGAGGAACAGGCGCGGGTTTGGACGCTTTGGGTGTCTGAACCGGAGCCTGTGGTTTTGGCTTCGGGATGGCGAACGCGGGCATCTGCGGCAACTGAACGAGTTGCTTCTTCACGGGATCGTAGTCAACCCACTGCGCCGGCAACCGATAGAGATATCTCCCGATGCCGAACTTTACGGCAGCGCGTTTCAGGGCGTCCGACACAGCCGCTTTCACGCGATCGCCGGAATCGGGTTGTTCGCTTGGCGAACCGACATCCGTCTTCGTGATCCATCGACCGCCGAGCTTCAACCGCAATCGACAGACGACGGAACCATCCGGCAAGAAGTCGTACTTGTCCTGCCAGTTTTCGACGCCGAGAACTTCGTCGAGTCGATCCTGAATCAGCCGTGCGTCGATGTAGCCCATCGCGAGGGCACGGTTGTTTTTCACCATTTGCGGCTTGAATTTCACTTCTTTCGGCTCGAACGGTGCGGACAACGCCGCTGCGATGAGTTGCAGTTGTGGGTCGCGCGGAGTTAGGGGTTCGGTTGTGGTCATGGGACATCTCCATCGGGTTGGTTCTGATGGAGTAAGTGTACACTTGTGAGTTATTTGATTGCGATGTCGGTTGCGCCCAAAGTGACCCAATACGAAGCTCCCGTGAAGGTGAATTTCAAGAGAGAATTGCTCAGGTTCGGTGCTGGAACTGCCGAAGATCGCGATAGATTCGGAGGTTGGTGATGCGGCGTGTGACGATCATGTTTGTCGTCGTCGGTTCCTTCATCGCTGTCGCGGGATGTGCCGGTGTTTCGCGCAACAATGAAGTGAAGGACTTGCCTGTTCCATTTGATCCGAACCGGAAGTTGTGGATCGAGGATTGGTCCCAGATCCACCCCAGGAAACAACAGTAGTTACCGACTCAGTTTGTCGGCACCCGGTGCGGGGGTTTGCCCGACGGTTGCCATCGCGAGCGTCAGGAAATCCGTGGCGATCTTCTGCACCTGAACATCAACCGCCGCACACGTCGCATCCCAAGACGCTTGCGGCGTGCCAGCTTTGCATGGCTCCGACGCGACTTCAATGTACGCTTTTGCCTTTGGCTCCGTGCCACTCGGTCGCAGGCAGACTTTCGCGGTCATTCCTCCCGTTCCGCCTAACCGGAAGATCAGGAAATTTCGCGCAGCCTTGTCAGTCTCGCCCTTGAACGGCCCCATGCGACCATCCTCGTTCTGCAAATCCTCGAACGACGCCACCGGCAGCCCGCCGATCTGTTTCGGGTGCGAGTTCCGCATCGTGTTCAGCATCTTGGCCATGTTGATCTTGCCTTCGAGGCCGGTCATCACGATGTTCAGCAGCTCGTTGCGGAAGTAGCCGAACTGACGGTTCAGGTCGTCGAGATACTCGACCAGCGTGCGACCCTGCCGCTTCTCGAAGAGCGCCGCTTCTGCAAGCAGCAACGCCGCACACGCCGAATCTTTGTCGCGAAGGCCAGCCGTCGCCATAACGCCGTGACTTTCCTCCGTGGCGATCACAAAATCGGCCACCGTAGCCCGGATGTCGCCGTATTGTCCCGTCGCTTCGAGTTGGGCCACGACATCCGCGTGGTACTTGAAACCGACGAGAAGATCGGCGATAACTTGTACCCCAAATGACCGCCCGATTCGAGTGATTTGTCCTGTGGTCACTTCCGTCGTGACGACCAACGGCGACGCGGGTAGCGACCCCGAACGTGCCAGTTGCGACACCTTGAAGTGCGTCACGAGTGCCGCGATTTCGTTGCCCGTGATGAAACGGAAGTCGCCTTTTCCGTCGTGGCGAGTGTTCGTCAGCACGCCGACGCGGTCGGCGTCCGGGTCGGTCGAGATGACGAGATCGGCGGAGTGTTCGCGAGCCACTTTCTCGGCGCGATCCATGCACGGCGGCAGTTCTGGGTTCGGCGAGCCGGTTACGTTCGGGAACTGGCCATCCGGGTTGGTTTGCTCGGGAACGGGGATCGGTCGGAAGCCTTGCACTTCGAGGAGTTCGCCGGCACAGAAGCCACCACAACCGTGCAACGGCGTGAACACAACACGGATTTCGTCCAGCTTTGGCGCGGGAATAAGACTCTCTTTTCGGCACAGTTCGATGTACGCACGGTGCGGGCCGTCATCGAGCAGGTGCACCTTCCCGCTGCGAACGGCGTCGTTGAAGGGGATGTGCTTGATGTGTGTCACCTGATCGACGAACTCGCTCATGAGTTGGTCTTCGGGCGGCACCGGCTGTGCGCCGAGTTCGTTGTAAAACTTGCTGCCGTTGTCGTCGGGTGGATTGTGGCTCGCGGTCATGTTCAGGCCGCCGTGCGCGTGCAAGTGGCGGATCGTGAACGACAATTCCGGCGTCGGCACGTACCGCTTGCTGTCCTGCGGCAGAATGTGGGCGTGAATGCCATTCGCAGCGTAGACACCTGCCGCGTACTGGCAGAACTCGCGACTCGAAAGGTGCAGCACCGGGTTCGGCAAGTCGGGGTTGTAGACCTTTCGCCGATCCTCGAACTGTCGCACGTCGAACGCCAGCACGACATGAAGCGGGTTGATGCCCGGGAATCGCTGCTTGAGATATTCCGAGTTCCCTTGGACGCTGGCGCCGAGCGTCCAGAGGTTCATGCGGTTCGGACCGATGCCGACCGCTCCGCGGCGCCCGCCGGTGCCGAACGGCATGATCTGATAGAAGGAATCGAGCAGCACGGACCACTTCGCGGTTTTGATGAGCCATTCGAGTTGCGGTCGATACGCGGCGAAGTCGGGCTGCGTGAGCCAGGCGTTGAGGTTCGCGAGCGCCTTTTCCTTGAGGGCAGCGTCAGCGTCGATTGTGGCGAACCCAGAATTCGCTGCGGAGAGCAATTCCATGACGGACTCCGAGAACCAAGGAGCATCTGGAGTTGTCATATCCGACGGCTCGCTTCACCGCGAGGGTTTGCTGCTGGTATGATGAAGGGAAAACGATTATTTCGTGGGGGTTGCTGTGCAGTTGACGTATCAGTTCGATGTGGTGGTGGTCGGGGCAGGGCACGCGGGCACCGAAGCCGCGATGGCTTCCGCACGCCTCGGCCTCAAGACGTGTTTGCTCACCATGAACGCCGACGCGGTCGCGCAGATGAGTTGCAACCCGGCCATCGGTGGCGTCGCGAAGGGGCAGATCGTTCGCGAAATCGACGCTCTCGGCGGTGTGATGGGGAAGTGCACCGACGCGAGCGGCATTCAGTTTCGCGTGCTGAATCTGTCAAAGGGGCCGGCGATGCACTCGCCACGTGCCCAGTGCGACAAGAAGCTCTACCAGTTCACCATGAAGCGCTGGGTCGAGGAGCAAGCGAACCTGACACTGCGGCAGGAATTGGTGGAGGGGTTGCTGCTTGAGGAGTGTGAAGAACCTAACCCCCCAACCCCCTTCCCTGGGAAGGAAGGGGGGGCCGGATTTAGCCCCTCTCCCCTTGGGGGAGGGGTTGGGGAGGGGTCTTCAAGAAAGCGTGCGGTCGGAATCACCACTCGCGGCGACACGATCTATCGCGCGAGGGCGGTCATTCTCACGACGGGCACGTTCCTCAAAGCGATCATGCACACCGGCGAAGCGAAGACCGTTGGAGGTCGTGCCGGCGATAACTCCGCCGAGAACATGAGCGATAGTCTCGCGTCTGCCGGCTTCGAGTTGGCTCGCTTCAAGACCGGGACGCCGTGCCGCCTCAACGGACGCACCATCGACTTCTCCAAGTGCGAAGTGCAGCCCGGCGACAACCCGCCGCGACCGTTCAGCTTCTCAACGGAAAAGATCACCGTGCCACAGTTGGTGTGCCATTCCACGACCACCACGCAGGCCGTTCACGATGTCATCCGCGAGAATCTGCACCGTGCCCCCATGTACTCAGGGCAGATCAGCGGCCGCGGTCCGCGGTATTGCCCCTCTATAGAGGACAAGGTCGTGCGGTTCGCCGAAAAGGACTCGCACCTCATCTTCCTCGAACCCGAAGGACTGAACACCCACGAGTATTACTGCAACGGCATCAGCACGAGCCTGCCGAAAGACGTGCAGGCCCGAATGCTGAAGCTGATCCCCGGTCTGGAGAACGCGGAGGTCATGCGCTGGGGGTATGCCGTCGAGTACGATTACGCCCCGCCGACGCAGCTTCACCCAACGCTCGAAACCAAGCCAGTCAGCGGGCTTTACTTCGCCGGGCAAATCAACGGCACGACCGGCTACGAAGAAGCGGCTGCCCAGGGCTTGATGGCCGGGCTGAATGCCGCCCTCAAACTGAAGGGCGAGCCGCCGCTCGTCATCGACCGCAGCCAGGCGTACATCGGCGTGCTGATCGACGATCTCGTCACGAAGGGCGTCGACGAGCCGTACCGCATGTTCACGTCGCGGGCCGAGTATCGGCTGCTATTGCGGCACGACAACGCCGACCGTCGGCTCACGGCAATCGGTCGGCGAGTGGGTTCCGTGTCGGATGCGGAATGGGAACGGTTCCAGATGAAAGAGCAGGGGATCGCGGACCTGCAACTTTATCTGAAGCAGAACCGCAGCGATGGCGACAGCCTCGAAACGTGGCTCAAGCGAACCAGTGTCGAATGGGCGGATTTGTGCGAACGGCACCCTGCATTGAATGCGTGGAATGCACGTCCGGATGTGGTTGAGCAGGTCGTGGTGGCGGCGAAGTATAGCGGGTATGTGGATCGGCAGGCGGTCGAGGTCGAACGCTTCCGCCGCATGGAAGACCGACGCATTCCCGCACAATTCGACTATTCCGTGGTCACGCAGCTTCGCACCGAGGCACGGGAGAAGTTCACGAGGGTTCGGCCTGCGAGCGTAGGGCAGGCGAGTCGCATCAGTGGCATCACCCCGGCTGATTTAGCAGTGCTGTTGTTTTATCTGGGATGAGTGGTTATGGGGGGTTCGTCCGCAGGGGAAAGCCGGGTAACCGGAGCAACCTCAGCGGGCACGGTGGTAACCGCTGCGTAGCGGTCCGCTATTGCGTCGCGGCCGGAAATTTCCCCCTCCGGCGGCGCGGCCGATCGGCGTTTCAGACACCGGCATCGTCAGAATCCGCGCAGTTTCTCCAAGGACCATTTGACCCGGCGTGGGGAAATGGCAAAATGGAGTGACCTGCGTGGGCTGGGTAGCCGATGAATGTTATGACCGAGTCGGCAACCTAACTCTGGTGTGGAACCAGGGTAGGTTGGGAATGCTGCGGCCTACACAGGGAATAGGCAACGGTTCGTCCGAACAAACTGGTTGACTCTGACGGTTAATCCGTCCGCATCAATCAGGGGGTGAGCGTAAGGAGACGGTGAAGCGGCAAGCCTGGGAAGGCGTGCCGGTCGTGCGAAGGAACGCCAGTTCGGAAACCGGGTACGCCCCGGCTGAATGGACCCTTCGCGTTGATCGGCCACCCACCACGGTTATCATGGAGGTGGGTGCTTTACCCCTCTAGCCGACTCCGCTTCTGCAAACGCCCCGGCAAGGACAACCTGAGTTTTTACCCCGCCTTGCGTCGCCTGCTGAGTTTCTCAGCGCGCGGTGTTGGGGTGTATTGCTCGACAGCGATTCACGGATGGATTCCGGTCCCGTTTCGGCTCGGTCGCACAGCCGTTCGTGGACCTCTTTCATGCGAGCCGGCCGCGCCGGCAAGGTGACGAGCGTATGAAGACCGTGTTCACAACTGGCGAAGCCGCCAAGATTTGCAAGGTTTCGCAGCAAACCATCATCCGTTGCTTCGACAACGGACAGCTCAAGGGCTTCCGCGTTCCCGGATCCAAGTTCCGACGCATCCCGCGAGAAGCACTGTACAAGTTCATGAAGGATAACGGCATCCCGACTGACGCTTTGGAGAGCGGCAAGCGGAAAGTGCTGCTGGTTGACGATGAGCCAGACCTGGTCGCAACCGTGAACGAGGCCCTCATGGCGGACGGCCGCTTTGAAGTGCGAATCGCCTCGAACGGCTTCGACGCGGGCATGATGGTGAAAGAATACCGCCCGGATCTGATCATTCTTGACGTGATGTTGCCTGACATTAACGGCAAGGAAGTCTGCCATCGCGTTCGCGCCGACTCGACGATGGAAGATGTGCGAATCATCTGCATCTCGGGCATGATCGAGGACGACAAGGTTCAGGAGTTGAAGCTCGCGGGAGCCGACGACTTCGTTCCGAAACCGTTCGACGTCGATGTGCTGATCGAGAAGATGTGTGCCCAACTCGAAATCGAGACGGGCGTTTTGGCCTGAACGGGAAGGATGAAGGGTGAAGGATGAAGGATGAACGAAGCCAATAAAGTGGCTCCATCCTTCCTCGGATTCATCCTTCATCCTTCATCCTTCATCCTTCTGGAGATGTCCCGTGCCACGGAAGGCGGCGGGCCGAGCCGCGGTGGAACTGCCGTGGCTCTGCCCCAACACCGACAGTCTGATCGCACTCGCCGAAGCTCCGGCGACCGTGCCCGGCTTGTCGGCCTCCGACCCGGCACTGGCGGTATTCCTGTTCCGTTTCGCCCAGTCCGCACCAGAACCGGCACCATTCGATTTCGCCGCAGGAGCCGTTCACGCGGCTTCGCTTCCTGACACCGCTGCTGCATACTTGGCTGCCGTGCCAGGTGCTACGCTTCCGACAGAATCACTCGCACAAACTCGCGTCCGCCAGGTGGCACAACGCGCTGCTCAGATCGCGGGGCGGATTGCGGAAGTCACTCGCGTGGCTCCGGCGGACGCCGTCGCGGCTGTCGCACGACTCGCGCCACTCGGGTGGTACGCGGTTTCGGCGGTCGATCTCTTCGACGCGGCCGATCCGGTGAACGATTCGGCTTTCGCAGCGCACCCCGCTGAAGTGCAGATGAAGTTGTGGGGTCTCGATCACGCGAGCATCACGCGAAGACTTACTGCTCGCTGGCGGTTGCCGCTCTGGATTTCAAGCACACTCGGCTCACTCACGCTGCCGTTACGGGTTGCGGCGCATCTCGTCTCGCATCGCGACATCTTCGCAATCACGCAGTTGGCCGTGATCGAAGCCGAACGCCTCGGCACGAACTTCGGCCTCACCCATGGCGCGAACCGCGAAGAATTGCTGAATCACTTGCACCTCGACGAAACTGCGATTCGGGAATTGGTGCTGCCGTTGCCGGAACCGCGCGCTCCGCGGGTGCTGTCGACTTACCCCGCCGATCCGCACTGCGTTCCGCTGCTGCCGAATCTGTTGAAGCTCGCGGCCGAGAGTCGGCGACGGAATGGCCCCGCACTTGTTGAACGCCTCGAACAGCACGTCGATCAGTTGCACGGCGTCGCGGCTGATCTTGGCGATGAAGTGGGCGACCGGTTGCGTGATGCGAAGCTCGAAGGACTCGCGGAACTCGCCGCCGGGGCAGGGCACGAGATCAACAACCCACTGGCTGTGATTTCGAGCAACGCACAGCGATTGCTTCGCACAGAACCGGACCCCGAGCGTGGCGAATCGCTTCGTGCTGTCATGCGGCAGACCCAGCGAATCGCGGGCATTCTTCGCGATCTGATGCAGTTCGCACGGCCAGCCCGTCCAGAGTCACGCGAGTTCTCCGTGTCGGAGTTGTTCGCCGAAGTTGAGAAACACGTCGCGCCGCTCGTCCTCGAACGTGGGCAGCGGTTTGAACTCGAACCCGTGGATGCCGACGTGTTGTTGCAAGGCGATCCTGCGCAGGTTCGCCACGCACTGACCGCTGTTGTCCGCAATGCGATCGAAGCGGCCTCTACCAACGGTTGGGTGCGTGTGAGTTGTTCCGCCCCTGAAGATGCTGCTGAAGTTGTGATTGGGGTCGAAGACAGCGGCCCAGGACTGACGCCTGAAGTCGCGGCCCACGCGTTCGACCCATTCTACTCGGGTCGTTCGGCAGGGCGCGGCTGTGGTCTTGGACTTTCGACAGCCTGGCGACTCACGCGACAAAATGGCGGCGACCTCCGCCACGACACCGCCCGCGATGGACCCACCCGTTTCGTGCTGACGGCTCGCCGAGCCATCGCGCACGAGATCCTTACCCTCCGCTCTGCATGATGGAAGGGCAACGCCGCAAGCGGCTGAAACCCATCCACCGCTTGCGACGTTGCAACCCACTTGTGGAAATCTGGGCAAGCTGCGAACGCTGGTGAACCTCAACCTGACAACGAAGCTCAAGTACTCAGAGAATCGCGTGGTTTCGCCACTTGCTGATGAATTTTTTGTCCGCTAACGTCGGGGTAGTGTCGTTTCAACCAATGTGATTGGGTCGCGGAATGTGGTTGCGTGGGCTATCCGATGTCGCCCACGGTGTCGCCCAACTGGTGTTTCCGAACGCGTGTTTGATTTGTGACAGTCCGGAAGGCGACCGCAGCGACTTTGAACACGGAATGTGCGCCGAGTGTCATCGAGCTGTCACACTCGACCCGCTGGAAACGTGTCACTGGTGTGCGGCAACGGTCGGACCGCACACCGATACGAGTTCCGGTTGTGCGGTTTGTAGCGGATTGTCTCTCGGATTCGATTATGCGGTCCGCATGGGGTTGTACGCCGACCGCCGACGCGATGCGATTCTGCGAATGAAGCAGCCCAACGGGGAAGGGCTTGCGGAAATGATGGGCCGAGTGCTTTGGGGGATGTTGGGCACTCGGCTGCGCGAACAGGGGATAACGGTTGTCGTGCCGGTGCCGCTGCACTGGAGGCGGCGATTCGCAAGAGGGCACAATCAAGCTGAAGGCGTCGCGCGGGAACTTGCTTCGGGCTTGGGCATACAGTTTGCAACTAGCTTACGAAGGGTACGGCATACCCCCCAACAAGTGCAACCGTCAGCCTTGGCCCGTCGAGAGAACGTGAAGGGCGCGTTTCGGATCGCGTGGGGCGCAAGCCTCACGGGTCTCACAGTCCTACTGGTGGACGACGTGATGACCACCGGCAGCACAGCAAGCGAGGCCGCTCGCACGCTGAAAGCCGCCGGAGCGATAAAAGTGGTGGTCGCGGTTCTCGCCCGACATTGAGGATCGCGAAAACTGGTCCGGTGGTACTGAGAACGCTGGCCGAAAACACCACGAGTTTCGACTGCCTTGGCGAATTGCTGATGAAGTGAGTTGGCCGCATCTGATACGAAGGGATTAACGTCGGTTTGGTGTTCGGGGGAACGCCAAGCCGGCCGCAATACTGGGGAACTTGGCGATGAAACATCTTGTGTATGCAGTTGCTGCGCTACTCGGCACCGCCGCGTCGGCTCTTGCCGGCCCTGGCGACCTGTTCACCGAAAAGGTCATGGACTTCGGCACCACCCCACGGGGCACGGTTCTCGTCCATTACTTCCGCTTCACGAACAACACAACCCAGACTTTGAACCTGGGCACGCCGCGAGTCTCTTGCGGTTGCACGAGCGCTTCGGTCAGCAAGGCACAAGTCGCCCCAGGCGAAACCGCGGCAGTGATTGCGTACATGGATACTCGCCGCATCCCAACCCCGAACGTCACGAAGTCGGTCCTCGTCTATGTGCCATTCCTCAGCCCGACGCAAGAGGAAGTGACACTGCGAGTTCAAACGGTAGCTCGCGACGATCTCATGATGTCGCCCGACACAATCGCGATCGGCAACGTAAAGGCGGGTGCCGGTGCGAAGATGTCGACGAAAGTGACGTTCATGAGCGACCCGAACTGGAAGATCACCGAAGCGAAGAGCACCGGCGGCTTCGTTCAGGCAGAAGTTAAGGAAGAGAGCCGCAGTGGCAGCATGGTGACCTACGAAGTGAGTGCGATTCTCGACAAGGCTTGCCCTGCGGGCAACTGGGTCTCGGACATCAACTTGACGACCTCGAACCCTGCTGTCGGGAAACTCCGCGTTCCCGTGACGGTGAATGTGACCGTTCCTCAGGTTGCGATCACCCCTGAGAGCGCAACATTCGGCAACCTGCCGATGGGCGTCGAGATGGAAAAGAAGATCACCCTGAAGAGCGGCAAGCCGTTCAAGATTCTCGAAGTGAAGGGTGCCGACGAACAACTCAAGATCACCGTTGATAAGAATGCTTCGAGCGACGTTCACACGATCGTGGTCGCCGCGAATCCGAAGGCTGTCGGCGGCTTCACCCGCATGGTTGAAATCACGACCGACGACAAGGACCAGCCGAAGTTGATTATTCCAGTCACCGCGAAGGTGGTCGAAAAGTAAGCGATTGATTCGCAAGGACAACGAGATGTTTCGCGGCAGCCCCATCGGGGCTGCCGTCGTTTTGTGAGAGCGACGAAACGAACCTGTCACCGCCGACACATTTCCGTATCAAACCGGCGTTCCCCACACTGAAGGGTACGCCAGCTTATGTCGACCGCTCCTCTCCGGCACTTCAAGAAGCTGCTCGTTGCAAATCGCAGCGAGATCGCGATTCGCGTGTTTCGCTCCGCACACGAACTCGGAATCCGCACTGTTGCGATTTACTCGCACGAAGACCGCTTCGCGCTGCATCGCTTCAAAGCAGACGAAGCGTATCACGTCGGCAAGCCCGGCGAGCCGATTCGCGCTTATCTCGACATCCCAAGCATCGTGCAACTCGCTCGCGATATCGGTGTCGATGCGATTCACCCAGGCTACGGCTTCCTCTCCGAGAACGCGATCTTCGCCCGTGCGTGTGCCGAGGCGAACATTCAGTTCGTCGGCCCGCGTCCGGAAGTTCTCGAAAGTTTGGGCGACAAGGTGAGCGCTCGGGCCATCGCGAAGAAGGCCGCTGTGCCGATTCTCTCCGGCGGTGATAGCCCGGTTGCATCAATCGCAGAAGCGAAGGAACTCGCGGCGAAACTCGGCTACCCGATCATCGTGAAGGCGTCGATGGGGGGTGGCGGGCGCGGAATGCGAGTTGTTCACACTGCCGACAAGCTCGAAGAGAGCATTGAGTCAGCACGACGTGAAGCCGGCACCGCGTTCGGCATCTCGGATGTGTTCCTCGAAAAGTTTGTGCAGCGGGCGAAGCACATCGAGGTGCAACTCATCGGCGATCGTCACGGCGGCCTCGTTCACTTGTTCGAGCGCGACTGCTCCATCCAACGACGCCACCAGAAGGTCGTGGAGCTTGCACCAGCGCCGAACCTGCCGCAAGGCGTGCGACAGGGCATCCTCGATGCAGCCCTTGCCGTGGGTCGTGCGTGCGGCATCGACAATGCGAGCACCGTCGAGTTCCTGTACGACACCGACTCGAAGAAGTTCTACTTCATCGAGGTGAACCCTCGAATTCAGGTTGAGCACACGGTCACCGAGCAGATCACGGGCATCGACATCGTTCGCTCGCAGATCATGATCGCAGGCGGCCACAAGCTCGAAGACCCCGCCGTCGGCCTGAAGCAAGCGGACATCTCGGCACGCGGTTTCGCCATCCAGTGCCGTGTTACAACCGAAGACCCCGCGAACGGCTTTGTGCCTGACTACGGCCGACTGAGTGCGTACCGTTCGAGTGGCGGCCCTGGCATTCGCCTCGACGCAGGCACGGCTTTCGGCGGCGCTGTCATCACGCCCTTCTACGATTCGCTGCTCGTGAAAGTGAGTGCATTCGGGTTGCGCTTCGAGGACGCGGCCCGCCGCATGAAGCGTGCGCTCCAGGAATTTCGCGTTCGCGGCGTGAAGACGAACATTCCGTTTCTGCTGAACCTGATCGATCACCCGCAGTTCCTCGAAGGCGACGTGACGACCCGCTTCCTCGACGAAACGCCGCAACTCTTCCAGTTCCAGTCACGCCGCGACCGTGCGAGCAAACTGCTTTCGTACATCGCGGAAGTGATCGTGAACGGGCACCCGGAAGTTCGCAAGGGCGAGAAGATCCCGGCTCGCGCTGCCTCATCTCCGACCCCGCGAGTCACTCCCGCTTCCACGCTTCCACGCGGGACACGAGATGTCTTCAAGGAACTCGGCCCGTCCCGCTTCGCCACGTGGGTTCGCGCTCAGAAGCGATTGCTCATCACCGATACAACGATGCGCGACGCCCATCAGTCGTTGCTCGCGACGCGAATGCGAACCGCTGACATGGTCGCCATCGCGGACCGCTATGCTGCCGAACACGCCGATTTGTTTTCGCTCGAAATGTGGGGCGGCGCGACGTTCGATACCGCCATGCGCTTCCTGAAAGAGTCGCCGTGGGATCGGCTCGCACGACTTCGCGAACGCATCCCGAACATCCTGTTCCAGATGCTCGTGCGTGCCGCGAGTGCCGTCGGCTACACGAACTACCCCGACAACGTCGTGTACGAGTTCGTGCGGCTGTCGGCCGAAGCAGGCATGGACATCTTCCGCATCTTCGACGCGAACAACTGGCTGCCGAACATCCGCCTCGGCATCGACGCTGTTCTGAAGACGAACGCCATTTGCGAAGCAGCGATCTGCTACACCGGAGACATCCTCGACCCCAAGCGCGACAAGTACTCGCTGACGTACTTCGTGAATCTCGCGAAGGAACTGGAGAAGGCCGGCACGCACTTCCTCGCCATCAAGGACATGGCCGGATTGCTGAAGCCGCTCGCCGCGAAGAAGCTCGTGAAGACGCTGCGCGAGAACGTCGGCGTGCCGATCCACTTCCACACGCACGACAGCGCCGGTGGACAACTCGCCTCGTATCTGCTGGCCGCGGAAGAAGGCGTGAACATCGTCGATTGTGCGTTCGCCCCGCTCGCGGGTGTCACAGCACAGCCGAGCCTGAACGCACTCGTCGAGTCGATGCGGTTCTCGGATCGCGACACGAATCTTGCGTTCGACACGCTTCAGACCACGGCGAACTACTGGGATGGCGTGCGGAAGTATTACGCTCCGTTCGAGACGGGCCAGCTTGCAAGCTCCGCCGAAGTGTACTTGCACGAGATGCCCGGTGGCCAGTACGCGAACCTCTATCAGCAGGCGCATTCGCTCGGCGTCGGCGACCGCTGGCCGGAAGTCGGGCGCATGTACGCGGCCGTGAACAAGATGTTTGGCGACATCGTGAAAGTGACGCCAACCTCGAAGGTCGTCGGCGACATGACGCTGTTCATGATCGCGAACAACCTCACGCCAGAGCAGGTGCTGGACCCCAAGCGAGACATCGCGTTCCCGGAGTCGATTGTCGAATTCTTTGAAGGCAAGCTCGGTCAACCGCCGGGTGGCTTCCCGCCGGCACTGCAAACGAAGATTCTCCGCGGCCGCAAGCCGATGACCGATCGTCCCGGCGCGCTGCTACCGGCTGCTGACTTCACGAAGGCTCGCACGGATCTCGAAGCGAAACTGCGACGACCCGTGAACGATCAGGAAGTGAACTCGTATTTGCTGTATCCGAAGGTGTTCGTGGAGTTCGCGGAAACGCAGGCGAAGTATTCGGATTTGAGCGTGTTGCCGACGCCGGTGTTCTTCTACGGAATGCAACGCGGCGAAGAAGTGAGCATCGACATCGAGCCGGGCAAGACGCTCATCATCAAGTTCCTGACGGTGGGCGAAGCAGCGCCCGACGGTCGGCGAGTCGTGTACTTCGAGTTGAACGGGCAGCCGCGCGAGGTGTTCGTGACAGATCGTTCGCTCGACGCGGTGGCCGTGAAGGCACGCCCGAAGGCCGAGGCTGGCAATGCGAAGCACGTCGCCGCCCCGATGCCCGGTTCGATCGTGGGCGTCTCTGTTGCAGCCGGCGACGAGGTGACCGCAGGGCAGAAACTGCTGGCGCTCGAAGCGATGAAGATGGAAACGACGCTGTATGCGGAACGTCCGGGCAAGGTCGCTGAAGTGTTAGTTCGCCCCGGCACACAAGTCGAAGGCGGCGATCTCGTGATTCGATTCGAGTAAACCCATTACGTTTAGAGGCCGCCGCATCGCAGCGGCCAACCCATCACGGTGACACATGACGTCGTTCATTCTCGTCGCATGCGTGTTGAGCGCCGACGCTGCACCCACGATCACATCGGTTGCGGGCACGGGCGAAAAAGGCTTCGCTGGTGATGGCGGCCCTGCTGACAAAGCGAAGCTCGATCAACCGTTCGATGTGGCGTTCGACACCAACGCCAACCTCTACTTCTCGGACACGAACAACCACCGCGTTCGACGTGTCGATGCGAAGACGGGCATCATCACCACCGTGGCTGGCAACGGCAAGAAAGGCTTTGCGGGCGACGGCGCGAAGGCCACCGACGCGAGCCTGAACGAACCCTACGGCATCGAGATCGACGCCGACGGCAACCTCTTCATCGTCGATCGGCTGAACTTCTGCATTCGACGCGTCGATGCGAAGGCGGGCAACATTTCGACCATCGCGGGCACCGGCGGCAAGTCCGGATTCGCAGGCGACGGCGCTGCGGCGGATAAAGCGCTGCTCGTCGAGCCGAACGGCCTCTGTCTCGACGGCAAGGGCAAGCTCTACATCGCAGACGTCGCTGGGCACCGTGTTCGTGTTGTCGATCTGAAGACGGGCAACATCGACACACTCATCGGCAACGGGAAAGGCGCGACTGTTGGCGACGGCGGTGCGCTCAAGGACGCATCGGTGAACGGTCCGCGTGCGGTGGCGATGCACCCGGATGGCTCGCTGTTTCTGGTGGAACGCAACGGCAACACGATCCGCCGCATCGACATCGCGAAGGGCACGATCGACCGCTTCGCAGGCACCAGCAAGAAGGGTTTCACCGGCGACGGTGGCAAAGCGCTCGACGCGACCTTCGACGGCCCCAAGGAAATCGACATCGACCGTGCGGGGAACGTCTACATCGTGGACACGGAGAACGAAGCGATTCGCTGCATCGACGCGAAGACGGGGCTGGTGTCAACGGTGGCGGGGAAGGGTCGAACGAAGACGCCGGGGTTGGGTGATGGCGGAGCCGCAACAAACGCAACGCTCGGTCGTCCGCACGGCGTTGCGATTGGTCCGGATGGCGGCATCTACATCGGCGACACGAATAGCCACCGCATCCGCAAGGTGAAGTGACTCTTGGCGAGCGGGGGACGTCAATCCTCCGGTTCTGATCCAATTGCGATTCACCGGGGGGACTGACGTCCCCCGCTCGCCAACTCACGGCTTCGCGGCAGGTTTCAAAATCTTCAGCCAAACTTCGGGCATGATCGCCATCTTGCCGGGATCGAATCCTGCGGACTTGAACGGGTTCGCCCCAGCAGCGCCAGCCTGAACCAAGCCCGCAGCCATGCCGCCGACAAAGCCCGTGGCGATGCCGGTGCCTCGGACACCCGGACCGCTGACCTCGATGGAGTCTGGCCCGAACAGATCGGGTTTGCCTCGCAAGCTCAAACCAGTTCCACCACCGAAGAGTTCGCCCTTCACAGGCACGCCAATGGTGATGGCACCCGAGGAGTCGCCGGGGATGCCGACGCCAGCTTCCGGAGTGATGTACGAACGGAACACGGCTCGCCCCTCGCCGGGCTTGGCGGAAAGCGTCTCGATGACGATTCGCGGGTGAACCTCGATGTTCCGCTTCAATCCGGGCAGCAATGCCTCAGGCTCGTAGCCCTTCGCCACGATCAGAGCATAGCGACCAGGATCCTTCACGGTGAAATCCAGCACTTGCTCGAAGACGACGTACGTTCGCGTGAACAACAGCGGATATGGTCCGCCTGCCGAACGAGCTTCTTCAGCCATTTCGTCGCTCGGAATCTTCTCGCCCTTGGGGTCGAGTTGGCGGAACAATCGCAGCACGACCGGGAACGATGGACGATCGACCGTGGGGAAGTTCGGATCGGTCGGCTCACGCCATTGAATCGTGAATCGCACCTTCGCACCAGCCGGGAGATCAGCGACGGTTTCGCCGGTCGGGCTCTGGAAGCCGACGAAGTTCATGTCGGCCGACCAGTTCATCGGCGGCAGCTTCTGATCAGGCGGAGCGAACTCCATCGCGGTGTCGCGGTTCGGGTCGAGGAACGGACCACCCCAGACGGTTGCACCCGCAGCGCTTGCAGCCTGCACCCAGACAATCGGGGGCAGTGGACCAGCCAAGGGATCGCCAGCACGCTTGGCGATTCGCGGCGGCTGCGGCACGGCGAGTGCATCGAGCGTTCGGCTCAATTGACTCAGCGCATCGAGCGGATATCCGCTTTCCCATTCGAGCGTATTCACGATCACACGCGCACCAATCAGTGTGGAAACGACACGCTTCTGGAACACGTTGAAGCGGTCGATTCGCTGCGTGAGGGCGACCTGTTCAGCGAGAACGATATCAAGCGCGGCCTTGGCTCGCACACGGCGGGCCTTGGTCGGTTCATCGTCCGCAAGGTCATCGAATGCCAGCCGATATTCGGTAATCGCGACTTCCTTCCGCTTGGTCAACTCGGCGGTCTTGTTCGAGATATCGACCAGTCGGGATCGCAGGGCATCCGAGAAAGTCGCTTCTTTGCGAACGACGCGGATGATGCCGAACAACTGGAAGATCGCCCCTGGGTCGATGCGAACCAGAACCAACTCAGCATCCGGAGCGGCAAGCGCCACAGCGAGAGCAGCCGAGGTGCCGAGACCAGCACGGTTCGGGTCGGCGGGCGACGGCAGAATTTCCGGGTTCAACTCGGTAGTGAGGTCGAGAATCTGTGTGTTCTTCGGCAGCCCATTTCCGAACAGCTTTTCAGCTCCCGTGAAGTCAGTCCCGATGACGAGAACCTTCACGCCAGCGCCCGTGTAGCCGAGCTTCAACATCGCTTCGACGCCGGAACCCTTCAGGACCTCGCTGGCGGCTGCTGGTTTGCCTGGCGCGGGAATCGGTGTGACCGTTTCGCTCGCGAGTCGCGGCAGGCGAATCGAAAGCACATCTGGGAACTGCGCGAATCGTTCGACATCGCTGGGGTGGTCAAAACGGATGCTCGCGAGGTTGCCGGCCGCACCATCGAGTGCCGCACCTTCGGTGAGCGACGGCAAACCATCTGGCCCCTTGATCGGGTTGTTGTTCTCGTCGCGTTTCACGGTCGGTGAGAAGCCACTGGTGAGTCGATTGCGGAGTTCTTCGAGCCTGTTGTCGATCGGTTCCGCGAACAGAACGATGACCCGTAGCGGAATCTCTTTCTGAGCAGGATCATTGAGAACCGCACGCAAGTCTGGCGGCATCTTGGCTCGCGTTGGCGGCACAACCTCGGGAACAAACGCAGCGGGTGGTTCAGCAGACGGCATCACCTCAACCCAGCGAACCGGATTGCGATCAGCGAAGGGTCGCGGCAAACGATCGGTGGGCGTGTCGGTGAAGAACCAGCCGGCGGGTTCGGTTCGCAGATCCTTCACGAGTCGGTCGAGGTACTTGTACGGGATGGTGCCCTTGAGTTGCTTGTAGCCCTGCGTGTCGTAGCCGAGGGCTTCGCGGAACCCGAGCTTTTCGAGTTGCTGCAATACCTGAAAATGGAACGCCTGCTGAACGGTTGGGATCATGTCGGCACGCAGCACCACACGAATCGGCACGCCCTTGCTGCGATCTTCGGGGTACATGTACCCGCTTGGGGCGAACAGGATCTGCTGCACACGCGGGTCGTCGAGCAGCGAAAGAACCTTCGCCGATGTAATGGTGCCGGTGAACCGCTCCGCGTTCGGATCGAGGATATCGAGGTCGAGGTCCGGGTCTTCCTTGCGGGAATCCTCGAAGCCGAGGGCCGCGAGATGCTTCTCAAGACCGCGGAACTGCCGGACTCGCTCATCGCGATCGGCTCGAATGCGATAGCGGATCTGAACGTCCACCTTCTCAGTTCGTGCAGGCTCCTTGACACGCGGTTCATCTTTCTCGCGCTCTTGCGCACCGAGAGCGCTAACGCCAAGCAGAACGGCCAGTGCGACAGCAGCAAAGCGGGCGTGTGTCATGGGATGGCATCCGGATACGGGCGCGTCTTCCTCTTCCATCGTCTCTCGGTTGAGTGGAATTTCCAAGGGAAGTGCGGAAATTTGTTGCTGGCTGGATGTGACCTACGAAGCGTGAGAGGAACCGGAACGGTTTCTCACGCTCACGATCAGATTCTGCGGAAGCTGCCGAATGTGCCGAGTTGCCCCCCGTCACACGACCTTGCCAGCGACGCCTTCCAGCTCCGTTGCGGGGCCGAAAGCCACGGTCGTCAGTCGATCCACGGGGTACTTGTCGAGGTAGGCCCGCACATCGTCGAGCGTCACCGCGTCGTAGTTCGCCAGCTCCTTATCGACATCGCGGTACTCGCCGGTGTAGGCCCACATGGAAGCGATCGCGTTCATACGGCCCATCGGTCGCTCGCTGCCGCGAACCCACCGCGACGTGATCTTGCTCTTCGCCAGTTTCAGTTCGTCCGCAGTCAGACCGTTGCGTTGAACGTCTGCCAGCACTTTGCGAACAATCCGCAGATTCGATTCAGCCTGTTCGAGTTCGCTCGTGAACGAAGCATAGACAATGCCGCTGCCGTCGTTCTCGTAGTAACTGCAATCGGCCGAGTCCGCGAGACCTGGGTCGATCAGTGCCCAGTAAAGATGGCTTCCGGAATCGTCGCCGACCGCGAGTGCCATCGTGTCGGCCGCGTAGCGCATCTTCGAGTCGGCGGGTGGTCCGCCGGCGAGGAACAGAGCGTATTCCTGCTGAACCTTCGGGCGAGTGAGAACATGCAGTCCGCCAACGCCGCTCCACTCGGTGCGGTGCGTGCGGCCAACCTCGGCCGTGTTCCAACCCGAACACGCTGCCGTTGCGAGCGACACCAACTGGTTCCAGTCGTAGTTCCCCGCTACTGACAGGATGATGTTGTTCGCGGCATAACGGCGTGTGAAGTACGCCTGCATCTGGTCGCGGGTCAGTGCACCGACACTTTCTTGCGTGCCGAGTACGCTGTTGCCAAGCGGGTGACCGCCGTAGTAGATGCGGCGAGCATTTTCGCCGGCCACTGAACCAGGTTGGTCTTCATACATCTTGATCTCTTCGATGATGACCTTCTTCTCGGTGTTGAAGTCATCATCGCGAAGACTCGGCCGCAGAATGTCCCCCAGGATATCGACCATTTGTGGCAGATATTCGGGCAACCCGGCCGCGTAGTAGACGGTGTTCTCTTCGCTGGTGTAGGCGTTCGGACTGGAACCGATGCGGTCGAAATCGAGGTTCACCTGCTCGGCTGTGCGGCGTGGCGTGCCCTTGAACATCATGTGTTCGAGGAAGTGCGAGACGCCAGCTTCGGGAACCGTTTCGTCGCGGGAGCCCGTGCGAACGAAGAACCCAATGGCCACCGACCGGGCCGAGGGGCTGGTTTCACCGATGATGCTGAGGCCGTTCGGAAGGCGTGTGTGATGGAATGGCATGGCGATCTCTTATCAGGCGTAACCGCGGAACCAGAAGACCCACGCAAGCGCTGCGGTCAGGGTGGCAATCACGCCAGCCATGTACAGGAAAACGAGCGGCGCGAGCAGTTCATCCGGTTCGCGGACGATGGAACGTTTGAGTTGATGCATTGGTCAATCCGGCATGGTCAGCGGGGCAGGGCCGAGCGTTACGAGCGTGACATCCTTGACCGGGAACCTCGCGAGGTGTTCGACGACCATCGACGGCGTGAGGCCATCAATCGCTGCCTGAACTTCATCGAATGACCGCACACGGCCAAGGTGGTACCAGTCCGAAGCGATCGAACCCGCACGCGACGAGGTCGATTCTTCCTGCATGATGAGCGACGACTTCAACCCGGCTTTCACTCGAAGGATTTCGTCGTCGGTCACGCCATCTTTCAGCTTGCGAAGTTCGGCCATCGTCACGTCGAGCGTTTGTTGTGCGCGTTCGGCTCCGGTGCCTGCGTAACCAATGATTGTGCCGCGATCCTTGAACGTCTCGTGACGCACGCCAACGGAATAACACAGCCCACGCTTTTCGCGAACTTCCGTGAACAGTCGAGCACTCATGCCGCCCGAAAGCACGCTCTCGGCAGCGCGTGCAGCGTAGTATTCCGGATGCGTGACGGGCACGCTTGGATACGCAATCGCGATGTGAGTCTGTGCGGTTTCTTTCGCGAGGTGCCCCGATGTCGGTTTGTCGGCTTCGGGAGTGAGATCAGCCTCGGTTCCACGCGACCATCCGCCGAACAGCCGCTCAACCTGAGCCTTCAGCGCTTCCCACTCGACATTCCCGGCTACCGACAGAATCGAGCCGTTCGGGCGGAACAACTTCGTGTGGTAACCGCGCACCGCAGCAGGAGTCAGAGCCTCGATGTCTTCGATCTTGCCGCGACGGTCCTTGTCCAACGGCGACGGGTAATATCGCTTCCGCAATTCGATCATCACCTTCGCTTGCGGGGCGTCTTCGAGGGCTTCAATGTCCTGAATCGCCAGCGACTGAACCGGTTCGAGTTCGTCTTCGGGCAAGTGCGGACGCAAAAGAATGTCTGCATAGATTTCGAGGGCGGAGGGGACGTTTCGAGCGAGTGTCGAACCCCAGAAACGCATGTTGTAAACGCCGACGCTTTCGTCACGGTCAACGCCAAGCCCGTCGAGTGCGAGCGACAACTCGCGGCTATCGCGATCACCCGCACCGCGAGTCATCATGTCGGCAAGAATGGAGGCGACACCCAATTGACCGGTTGGATCGTTCGCGCAGCCGGCGGGCACGAGGAAGTTGAACGCCGCCGAGCGAACGTGTTCCATGCGCTCCGCGAGCAGCACTAGCCCGTTCGCCAGCGTATGTTGGAAAACCTGTTGTCCCACGTCGCTCTCCGTGCAGTTCGCCCCAGCTATCGCAGAAGTCAGCTTTGGGGATTCTACGGAGCGCAAGCGTCAAATCCCAACCCCGACGTAATCTGGCACCGGCGGCTTCACTTCAACCTCGCGGTAGATGGTCTTGGACGACCGGAAGCCGAGCCAGCGATACATCCGGACGGCTGTGGTATTCGCGGCTGTCACTTCCAGAAATGCCCGCTTCACACCGGTCGCCTCGAACCCTTCCAACGCCTTCAGGAGAAGTGCCCGACCGATTCCAGCACCCCGGCAATTCGCGACCACGCCAAGATTCTGAATACCACCGAACCCGCTGTCGTCGAGCAACCCCTGAACCGTGCCGATGCAGCAATCCTTGTTCGCCACAAGCCAGGTTCCACCAGGGCAGAACCCCGCACGATTCGCAATTGCCGTCATCAGGTCGCGACAGCCGTTCAGGTTGGCCAGACACGGAAAGACTTCGGAATCGGTTTCGCCAGCAAAGCACGCACAGAGAACCTGGGCGTGCATATCGAGGAGTTGGCCGGACCACGGCATCCAGTAGCACCCCTCCGGCAACTCAGCGGGTGGGCGCGGATGCCGAAGTTCCAACTCCATGCGGTGCCGTTTGAAGTACCTCACCTTTCGCATGACTGGAAAACATCCAACGGTGGGAGTTCAACACATCATCATATCCGCCGGAGCTGTGTCAGGAGGATGCCGAGGAGGATCATTGCGAACATCACGCCGACCGCTAGTTTCCACGAGTGGGTGTTCGCTGTTTCATCGTCGGGCAGCGAAAGCAACTCGGGCTCGCTGGGGGCTTCATCGGTGTCGTCGTCAGTCCATAACTCCGGATGTTCTTCTGGGGAATCCACGGCAGCAACCGCTGCCGCCCCGGACAAACTTGCCACTTTCTTCGGTGCCGTGGCGAATGGAAGAAGCAATTCCCGTGCGGCTTTTGCAGTCGATGGTCGGTCGGCTGGGTTCTTCGCCATAAGCCGTTCGATCACCCGCACAAATTCGCGTGGCACTTCCGGATTGAGTTCAGAAACCGAGGTTGGCGTGAGAGTTTGCTGTCGGCGAATTTTGTCCTTGGCAGTGCCACCAGGGAAGGGTGGGGTGCCAGTGAGTACGCAGTACAGCGAGCAACCGAGCGAATACAGATCGGATGCGGGACGTGCGGCGAGCGCATCGCGAGCCTGTTCTGGCGAGATGAAATTCATCGTACCGACGATGTATCCTACGCCGCCAACGATTGTGGGGTCGTCGGGGAGCGGTTCGCCTGGTGCGAACGCGAACCCCAGATCAAGAATCTTCGCTCGCCCCTCCTGGGTGAGAATCACGTTCGACGGCTTCAAATCACGGTGAAC
>JAIOPV010000157.1 GCA_021413735.1 Planctomycetota bacterium | reverse complement strand
CGAAGGGTGGCGAGCGAGACGCCGAGGCGTTGGCACCAGTTCGCGAGGCCAGTTACCCAGGCGAGGGGCGCACGTCGATGTCGTGCGGCGATGGCGGCGATGCCCATCATGAGGGCGAAGCCCGCGAGACCGTCGTGAAAGTCGGAAATCGCGGCGTAGCGGCCGACGACTTCGAGGCCGATGAAGAACCCGCACACGGCGAGTGTGAACCAGCCGTCGTCGGTGAGGATTCGGCCGCGGGGCAGAACCGAGGTGAGCAGCTTCATGAACTTATTTCACCACACGTCGGGCGGAGCGCCAATCTTTTCACCCCGGCCTAGCGGTCGGCCACAAAAGACACCGGCCATTCTATCGCTTCGACCGGAGCAAGTTGCGTTCTGAGAGATGAAAAGTGTCGGACCGCGTTCAAGTCTCGCCCGCGTCGTATATTCCGATTGCGGGCTTTCTACCGATTCGTCGCGTCATGCTGGGAAAGTCGTAGTCGTAAATCATCAGCACGGTCGAGTCGTGCCCCACGGTCGGAATCGGAGCGAGTATGTCGAACCTCCCCATTCGCCGCGTCGTGCTGTACAAGCATGGCGTCGGATACTTTGAGCGTGAAGCCGCAATCGAAGGCGATGCGTCGCTGTCGCTATCCTTCAAGCAACGCGAAGTCAGCGACGTCCTGAAATCGCTCACAGTTCTCGATCTCCACGGCGGCACCGTCTCCGCCGTCTCTTACGATTCAACGACACCCATCGAGCAACTTCTCGCCGAGATTGCCCTGAGTATCCCCGATTCGGGAAGTCTCGTCGGTTTACTGCCGCAGCTCAAGGGCGCCAGGGCAGCCGTGAAACCCACCGGTAGCGTTGCCGTACAGGGCGCGATTCTGGGCATCGACACCATCGAGACACACACCGAAACAGGCACCACAACGCAAGTTCGGCTTTCGCTGCTGACCGATTCGGCCGATGTCCGCACGTTCGACCTGTTCGATCTGGAACTGACGCTGCTCGACGACGGCATCAAGCGTGATCTCGACTTCTATCTGAAGACGCAACTTGCCTCGAAGAAGAAGGACGCTCGGGCGTTCACGTTGTTCGCGCAGGGTGAAGGCAAACGCACGGTGCGTGTGAGCTACGTGCTGGAAGCGCCTGTTTGGAAGGCGACGTATCGGATACTGCTTGGCGAAGAAACACCGCTCTCTAGCGGTCGCGGCTCGCCAACTCCGAACGAGCCGCGACCGCCAGGGAGCGGGCCAGAACTACAACCACTCATTCAAGGATGGGCAGTCGTCGATAACACGTCGGACGAAGACTGGACCGACGTATCGCTGACGCTCGTCGCGGGGTTGCCGGTGTCATTCGTTCACGACTTGTACACGCCACGCTATATTCGCCGCCCCGTTGTTGAAGTGAAAGAAACGACCGGCGTACTGCCTCCGCTGGCCGAAAGCGGCGTGGATATCTTTGAGACGGATTCCGACAACAGCGAGTTCGAGTTGGTCGTCGACGACACAACCTGCGCCGGCCGCGCCACACCCATTGCAGCGCCAATGATGAGCGTGCCAGCGCACGCCGCACTCGGCGGTGGTGGCGGCGGTCGCGGTGGTTACGGGGGTGGCGGCAGTGGCGGTGGTGATCGTCAATCGGCCGTCTCCTCCGTTCAGGCGCAGACACGCGAACGGCAAGTCGGCGATCTGTTCGAATACGGCATCGAGAAACCCGTCACGGTGCGGCGGAATCAGTCGGCGCTTGTGCCGATCGTGCTGAAGCCGTTCGCGGGCCGGTCGGTTCTGCTGTACCAGAAGGCGGCACGAGCCGAGAACCCGATGCGCTGCGTCGAGTTCGAGAACACCACGGGGCTAACTCTCGAAGGCGGCCCGGTCACGGTTCTGGAACAGGGCAGTTACGTTGGCGAGGCAATGCTTGACACCCTGAAACCGACCGAAAAGCGTCTCGTCGGGTATGCCGTGGAGCTGGCCGTGCGTGTCCTCGACAACATCAAGAGCTACCGGCAGAACGTGAGCCGCGTCGTCATCAAGAACGGCGTGATGTTCACTCACTACGGCCAGGTGAGCCAGACGACGTACACCTTCACGAGCAAGTCGGACAAGGAACAGAAGCTCTATCTGGATCACCCGCGAGGCAATTCCCAGAATGGCGACTGGCAACTGTTCGACACCCCTGCCCCGCACGAAATCACCGAGCATTTCTGGCGATTCAAGTTCATCCTGCCGAACAAGTCGATGACGTTTGTGGTGAAGATGCAGCAACCCGACAGCCAGATGTTCTACCTCGGCGATATCTCTGATACGCAGGTGACGGCATGGGTGGAGGGCCGTTTCATCGACAAACAAACGGAGACGGTGCTGCGAGACTCGTTCAAGATTCGTCATGAGATTGCGGCGTTCGAAGAGAAGTTGCGTCAACTCGCCACTGAGCGTGAACAGATCCACGCGGAGCAGAAGCGTATCCGCGACAACCTGGGTTCGCTCGGCGAACGCGCCAGTGAGAAGGAGTTGCGGGAGCGTTTCGTGCGCACGCTGGGGCAGCAAGAGGATCGGCTGGAAGTGATTGCCAAGGACGTGAAACAGCACCAGACGGATCGCGACATCGCAAAGGCGAGATTGAACCAGACGCTAACGGCACTGGAGTTTGAAACGGCCGTGCCGGAGTGATGCGATTTTGATTTCGGCCTCTCCCCTTTCGGGAGAGGACAGCGAACGAAGTGAGCGGATGAGGGATAAGCCGAATCGAGATGTAACGCTTGTACACCTCACCCGGCCGCGAAGCGCGGCCACCCTCTCCCGCAAGGGGAGAGGGCAAAGACGTTTCACGGGGCGGTCTTGTAGCCCTTCGCTCGGTCAGCCAATCCCTTATCCTTGGTCGTCGCGATCACGCGATCGAGCACCTTCACGAACTCCGCCTTGTTCGGATCGCGAAGCATCTTCGAGTGCGCCAGGTCTACGATGCCCTTGCACGCTGCTTGTGCCAGCGCCGGCTGATCCAGATACGGCACCACAAAGTGCAGCGTGTCGAGGTGGCGAATGTTGCCGAGACCTTCCAGAATCGCTCGCCGTTCCTCATCGCGTGATGCCAGCTCCATCGCCTTCTTCATCACGCCGAGAGCCGCGAGCCGCTCCTCGGGCGTGCGGTCGATCAACACCGTGTTCACGCGAATCAACGCTTGCAGCGAACGCAACTTCTCGCTGTCCACCTTCGATTTCTCAACCAGCGCGATCAGGTCGTCGTTCATGCTGATGTCGGGCCAGTTACAGATGGCGACAACTGCTGCGTCGTGCAGCGCAGGATCGGTGCCGGCAACCGCCTCGCGAACGACCTTCCGGGCGTCCGTTCCGCCAAGACGACCCAACAGTGGCAACAGTTCGGCAGCGCGGTCCTTCGCCGTGTCCTTGATCGCAGCCAGCACCGGCTCGGCTCGCTTCTCCGTGTTCATGCTCTGGAACGCCACCGCCACGATCGCCTGTTCCGCTTGCTCGCGTTCCTTGCCCTTTTCAGTCTTGAGGAACGCCGCGATCATGCCCGGAAGATGTTCTGGAGTTGCCAGTGCTTTCAGCCCGTTGAAGGCCGCCGTGCGAATGCCAGAATCGGTACCACTCGCAGCCTTCAACAGTGCGGGAACAGCGGTCGTGGCCTTGCGGCGTTCGAGAATGCCAATCAGCGCCACGGTCTTGGCGGGAGCTTTCTCCGCTTCAAGAACCGCGAGCAACTTTTCGTTCACGCCGTCAGCGGGAAGCGCCGCCAGGCTCTCAGCCGCGATGCCCGCCGTCGCGTCTTTGCCAGCCATCAAGTTGAGAAGCAGTTCCACCGAAGTCGCATCACCAAGTCGACCGAGAGCCAGCACGCCAGCCTTCTTCACGGCTGGGTCTTGTGATGTCGAAGCAGCGACGGCAATCGGAAGCTGCGTCTTGTCGCCACGAGCCGCGATGGCGGTGATGACCAGCACGCGACTTGGCACTGCGAGCTTCTCGATGTTCGCGGCGAGCGTCTTGAGAGAAGGAGCCGAGAGGCTGTCGATCTGACCAACTGCGATGGCGCTCGCGCCAGCGTCGGTGCCCGTGAGAATTTCGAGGATCAACTCGCCCGCTTTGTCGCCACTGCTCTGAATCGTGCCACGAAGGGCCGCGAGCCGAATCGGCTTGGCTTCATCCTTCGTGTTCAGCTCCTTGTAGATTGCAGCCGCGTCGGCTGTCTTGCCGGCCTTGAGCAAGCGGTCGGCGTGTGCGAGGAGCGAATCCGCGATGGCGTTATGAACGGCCCCCTTGCTTGCGGCTCTCGCTGCTTCCAGAGCTTTCGCGGCTTCCGGTCCGGGAATGCGACCGAGTGCCTGGGCTGCCGCAACCTCGGCAGCGCCGGTGCCGTCGAGACTCCTCGCGATGAGGCTCACAGTGGTGGCATCACCTCGACGACCGAGAGCGTTCAGCAGACCGACCTTCGCTTTGATGCCGCTGGCATCGAGCGACGGTCCCGTCACTTTGGAGAGTCGCTCCGTGAGTTTCTCGGTTGCTTTGGGACTGGGGTTATTCGCCAGAACGCGCACGGCGGCCTCGCGAAGTTCGGCGTCTGGATCGACAAGAACGCCTGCGACTCCTTCGACCGATTCTTCGTTGCCGATGCGTTGAAGTTGTGCGAGCAGCCAGAGACGAGCGGACTTCGGCGTCTTGTCGTCGAGCTTTGCAGCCATCAGGGTGCAGGCTTCAGTGCGGAGCTTTTCGTTGCCGGGGGCACCGATCGCAAAGCAGATGTCTTGCCACTTCTGCCCAGGAGAGTCTTTGGCGTTGTTATCGCCTTTGCCGAGGCCGGGCAACAACTCGGTGAAGGTTTCGGCGAGGGTTTTGCTCTTGAGGTCGGGCGGTGCCGCATTCGCGGTCGAGGCGCACAGGAGCAGCGCGGGGAGAATGAAACGCATCATATGTGTGAATGTCTGGCGAGGTTGGTGCAGGGAGGTTTAGCGGCGGTCCCAGCGGGACCGCCGACGAGTTGACAACCGCGAAGCGGTAGGTTTTACGACAACGCCCACGGTTCGCGTTTGGGGCGATCGAGCCAGCGTGCGGCCTCGGCATCGCCGATGATCTCTTCTTTCACGGGGTCGTACTTCAACGGCCGTTTCAGCCAGTACGCGATGTTCCCGAGATGGCAGACCGTCGTGGTGCGATGCGCGATCTCGATGTCGCGGAAGCACTTCTCGCGGGTCTTCACGCAATGGAGGAAGTCGCCGAAGATGCCGCCGCGACCCTTGTAGCCCGGCATGTCGGAAGCGTGTGGCGGCTTCGCGGGCTTCGGATTCGCACGGTCGATTACGCCCTCGGTGCCGACATAGCGGATGTCGTTCGTGCCTCCGTGATACATCTTCATGCCGTCCGGGAAGGTGTACGTCAGCAGTTTGACGTCCTTGCCATCGGGCGGCGTGATGTCGGTTGGTCCTGTGAGGTGGTGACCTGTGGCAAACATCGCGGCACCGAAACGGTGAGCGCCCCAGTCGGTCATGCCGCCGCCGCTGTAGTCGCGGAACGGTCGGAAGCCGCCCTTCGTCAGCGACGAGTGATACGGCCGCTTCGGCGCTGGCCCGAGCCACATATCCCAATCCGCTTCGGTCATCCCGGCAGGCAGTTTCTCCTCGGGCAAGTTGCAGTCGCCCGACGGGCCCCAGCAATCGGCGTACACTTCCTTGACGGTGCCGATCGACCCGCCCCAAATGCTTCGCGGCCAGTCACCATAGTCGCCGAGCACTCGCTGACTGCCGCCCGAGAACACGCGGCCGTAGCGCCGAACTGCTTCGACCATCGCCCGGCCTTCGCGAACCGTGAGGCACTCGGGCTTCTCGCAATACACGTCTTTGCCGGCCTTGCACGCCTCAATGGTAATGATCGCGTGCCAGTGGTCGGGGGTGCCGATCAGCACAGCGTCGATGTCTTCGCGGGCCAGCACATCGCGGAAATCGTTGTACGCTTTGCAGTCGTTGTTCTTGTACTTGTCGTTCACTTGCTTTTTGGCGCGTTCGCGGTGTTCGGGCACCACGTCGCACACGGCAACCATCTGCACTTCGGGGAAGCTCATGAAGCCGCCCATGTCGCCGCTGCCTTGACCGCCGGTGCCGATGGTGGCCATCGTGATGCGTTCGTTGGCTGCGGGGCGGTTCTGGCTGAAAGCTGCGCCTGGGAACAGCGAGGCAGCGGAAGCCGCTGCTGTTGTGGCGAGAAAGTCTCTGCGTGTTGTGGAGTTGTTGGACATGCGGAAGTCCTGGGGTGGGAGGGCTTGGACACTCATACTGTAACCAAACGGCCCACAACAGCAACGATTCGTTTTTGCATTGGCACTGCCACGCCGCAAGCGGCACTTTCGGAGATATCCCATGCGTTTTCTTGTGATGGTCGCATCTCTCGCGATTGGTTCACCCTCATTCGCACAGTCCGAAACGTCGATCCTGCTGAAGCCAGATCGCGTGTTCGACGGCACCACAGCGAGCGCTCATGCCGGCTGGGTCGTGGTTGTGAAGAGTGAGAAGATTACCGCAGCTGGACCGGCCGACACGGTGGAAGTGCCCAAGAACGCGAAGGTGATTGAACTGCCCGGCACGACACTGCTTCCGGGACTGATTGACGCACACTCGCACTTGCTGCTTCATCCGTACGACGAGACGAAATGGGACGATCAAGTGCTGAAGGAACCGCTCGCTGAAAGAATTTGCCGGGCCACGAACCACGCGAAGGCTGGGCTTCTGAGTGGCTTCACGACGCTCCGCGATCTCGGCACGGAAGGCGCGGGCTACGCAGATGTCGGCATCAAGTCGGCCATCGAGAAAGGCATCATTCCGGGGCCGCGGTTGCTGGTCACAACCAAGGCCATCGTTGCCACGGGAAGTTATGCGCCGCGGAACCACGCTCCGGAATGGCGCATTCCGCAGGGTGCTGACGAAGCCGACGGCGAGAAGCTCCGGACCGTCGTTCGTGAGCAGATCCGCGCCGGTGCTGACTGGATCAAAATCTACGCCGACACGCCGCACGGTCCGGGTCCAGGGCCGAAGCCCGCGTTCTCACTCGACGAACTGAAACTGGTCGTGACCACGGCCCGCGATGCTGGCGTTCCGGTCGTCGCACATGCACAATCGAAGGAAGGAATGCGGCGTGCGACCCTCGCGGGTGTCGAGACAATCGAACACGGCGACGAGGGCGACGTCGAGGTGTTTCGGCTGATGGCGAAGCACAACGTCGGCTACTGTCCGACGCTCGCGGCCGCGGAAGGTTACGCACGATACTTCGACGGCTGGCAAACCGGCAAACCCGAGCCAACCGGCCTGAAGACGAAGCGGCTGAGCTTCAAGGCGGCGTTGGAAGCAGGCGTTACGGTGGTGAACGGCAGTGACATCGGCGTGTTCGCTCACGGCGACGGAGCACGCGAAATCGAGATGCTGGTCGAATACGGCATGACGCCGGTTCAAGCTCTGAAAGCCGCAACGAGTGTCGCTGCGAAGGCACTGCATTTCGAGGAGAAACTCGGAGCGGTGAAGCCCGGGTTCGTCGCGGATTTGGTGGCTGTGGAGGGCGACCCCACGAAGGACATCAAGAAGCTGCGGAAAGTGAAACTCGTGATGAAGAGCGGCGTTCTGCACAAGCAGCCGTAACGCGAAGAGTCGCCTGCGCGAAGCGAATCGACTATGCTTTTCTAGGTGTGCATCGGGAGACGTGCTTCATTGAGCGAGGAGGGCTGAGCGATGAGATTGTTGTGTGCAATGCTGGTGTTCGGGCTTGTGACTGCCACGAGCACTGGCGAAGAAAAGAAAGCCGGCAAGGCAACGGTGCAGGTGACGGGTGAATTCACAGCCGACAAGGATACGACACTGGGCTACACTCTGAAGAAGGGTGGCAAGGTGGTTGCCGAGGAGAAGGGCCTAACCGCTCTCCCCGGCAAGACCCTCGACATTGATGCAGCCGATGCTGCGGGGCCGTTCGATCTGCGAGTCCACAGCACGGGCAACGGCGTGGTGACAGTCAAGCAAATCGGCGTGACGGTTGTTGCTGACGGGAAGACATCCAAGGGCGCGTTCGCAACAGCACCCTGGACGCTGGGCGCAGCCAATCCGTCAGGCGTGGTTCGGGCGATGACCTTCCCGATTGTTCCCGTCGCGGTGAAGACCGAGGAACCGAAGAAAGAAGTGAAGAAGGAAGAACCCAAGAAAGAGATCAAGAAAGAAGAGCCCAAGAAAGAGGAACCCAAGAAAAAAGAGGAAGTGAAGAAGGAGGAACCCAAGAAGACCGACGAGCCCAAGAAGGAAGTAAAGAAGGAAGAACCGAAGAAGACCGACGACGAGCCGAAGAAATCGGACGAGAAGAAGAAAGAAGACTCTGTGGTGATCGCACCAGCACCGCGAGCGAAGTAAGTAGCCATTGCGACCCGGCTATCTGCCGGGTCGCGTCATCTTTGTCCGCAGCTCGCCCACCTCACGGAGCACCTCATGCGGTCACTTGCTTTCGCGGCGTTGCTGAGCATTCTCGTCTCGCACTCTGTGGCAGATCAACCTGCCGAACCGAATCGGAAGGTCGCTCAGAAATCAAAGTCCGATCAAGAACTGTTCGAAGGCATCTGGCTCATCATCGGGTTGGAAGCGAACGGCAAGGCGGAGCCTGAGCAGAACTACAAGGGAAACACGCTCACGTTCACCAAAGACAAGGCGACGCTGAAAGAAGGCAAGCACGCTCCCATCGAGTTTGGCAGCGTCCTCGATCCGAGCAAGTTACCGAAGACCATTGACCTGATGGCCAAGGCTGTTGTTATCCGAGGCATCTACAAATTTGAAGGCGAGGAACTGGTGCTTTGCCTGAGCATCGGGGCGAACCGCCCCACAGAGTTCGCGACCAAGCCAGGCGGTGACACGGAAATCTTCACGCTGAAACGCAGTCGCTGGGAACGCCACACAGACAAGCTCATCGGGTTCAGCGTCGAGATGCCCGGCAAGCCGGAGGAGCGGAAGCGGGAAGTGACCACGCCAGCGGGCAAAGCCACGACGACGATCCAGGTCGTGCGGAGCGAGGCGGAACGGGTGTCGTATCTCACGTCGGTGACGCCGTTTCCTGGCCCACTCGACGAGAAGGAACTTGCGGCAGCGTTGGAGGCAGTGAAGACTTCGTTACTCGCCGAAGTCGACAGCGATGCAAAGGCGACGACCGAGAGCGAAAAGGATATCAAGATTGGCGGCCAGCCCGTGAAAGAGCTGCTAATCGGCCTGGAAGTGTTGGATTCCAAGGATAAAGGCGCAGCTCGCGTGCGGCTGTTCGCGTCGGGCGATCGTCTTTATGGCTTGATGGTGATCGGCACCGAAGAAGGAGTGAAGGCTGCGAACGTGTCGCGATTCTGGAACTCGTTTCGCCTCGGTGAGAAGAAAAAGAACTGAGAGGAGCGTTGACGGCAGACGTTACCCATCCGTTACAGCTTACCCTCGCGTTGCATCCGGTTCCTGAGTTAGAATCAAAGGCGACCGGTTGTCCCATCTCGTGGTTCTCGGACACCAACCACTTCGGCGGAGGCTCACGATGAAGTCTTATGCAGCCTTTGGGGCAGTGTTGCTCGCCCTCGCGGGTCTTTGGTATGTCGGCGGTGGATCGGCTGTGCCTGCTCAGACTGCCGCGGCCGCCGAGCAACCGCACGTCTCGGCTCCGCTGACGCACAACAACCTCACGGTGTATTTCGTCCACGGACCCGACACCGTCGTGGACACGCACAAGGTCGCCACGTTGCAAGAAGCCCTCGAAGCGGGTTGGGCGGTGGTGAATGAAACCGGCAACGTCAACACGCTGACCGTTCAGAACAACTCCGACGATTATGAGCTGTTCATTCAAGAAGGCGACATGATAAAGGGCGGCAAGCAAGATCGCGTGTTCGCGGTCGATATGCTTGTGCCGCCGAAGTCCGGGGTGATCCCGTTCCCGGCTCACTGTGTTGAATCGGGTCGCTGGACTGCACGCGGCAGCGAATCCACAGCCAAGTTCAGCAAGTCCGACAACTTCGCGGTTGGCAAGGGACTGCGGTACGCGAACGCAACCCAACAGCAGGGCGAAGTGTGGAAGAACGTGAAGGAGAATCAGGAAAAGTTGTCGGCGACCCTCAAGACAAAAGTGAATGCACAAGAATCCGAATCGAGCTTCCAACTTGCCCTGGAAAACAAGGACTTGCTCGCGAAGGTAGCTGATTTCGAGGAAGCGTTGCGTGAAGCAGGAGCGAGTCGCAAGAACGTGATCGGCGTGGTGTTCTATGTGAATGGGCAAGTGACCGGAGCAGAGGTTTACGGCTCGAATGCCTTGTTCCAAAAGGCATGGCCGAAGTTGCTGAAGTCGCAGGCTGCGGACGCCATTCAGGAGAAGACGGACAAGACGTTGCCACCGAATCCGAGCGTGCAGGAAGTGGAACGCTTCCTCGCGATGGCCGGCAAGTCCGATTCAGTAAAGCCGACTCGAAATCGCGACGGGCATGACATGGATCTGACCAACGAGGATCCTGGGTTGCAGACGAACCTTGAGGCGGCGCTGCCGGAAATCCAACGGGTTGACCAGCAGACCCAGCAGACTGTCGATCGCAGCGCCAACTTGAACGGCCGGAGTGGGAGCACGCGATCGCGACTCCTGAACGCGGGCGGCGCACAGGCCGGGCAAACGGCGAATCCGAACGAGGAAGTGCAACAGCTCGGAGGTCTCCAACAATCGATGGATAATGTCCAGGCTCCAATCAGCGTCGTGACCGCGACGGGTGGCCGGTTGAACGTGCAGCGAGTCGAGGACAAGGCCGGGCTGTGTTCCGAATCCCGTGATCCATCACGCCAGAACGCGCTCATTCACAAGAGCTACATCAAGAAGTGATCTCCGTGTCGGAGCGCCGCCCCGCTGGGGCGGCTGCTATAACATTTCGCATGACATCACTCGCCCCACGCTCCGCGTCCCTGCTCGTCGTCGATGTCCAGCAGGGATTCACTGAACTGTGCCTGGCCGAACTTCCCGTGCCGGGTGCCCTCGCCATCATCCCGCAAGTCAACGCGCTGCTCGCGCTCCCGTTCGCACGAATCGACGCTACCCAAGACTGGCACCCGAGCGATCACTGCTCGTTCTTCGGCCAGCGCGACAATTTCTACCCACCGCACTGCGTGATCGGAACCCCTGGCGCCGAGTTCGTGCCTGGGCTGCACACAAACCGATTCTCGACCATCTGGCGCAAAGGTTACGACCGCGATTTCGACGCCTACGCAGTGACCGCTCAACATCCGGCGTTCGCGGCGTTCTTGAAAGCGAGCGGAATCGCGACCGTGGTTGTGTGCGGGCTTGCGACGAACATCTGCTGTTTCTTTGCGGCTCGTGATCTGAAGTTGGCCGGCTTCGATGTGCTTATGGTCGAAGACGCCAGCGCCGGAATCGACGTGCCCGCTGCCGGCTTGTTTCAAGCGAAGGCCAAGGAAGAAGGCTGCGTCCTTGGCATCCGGTATGTGTCGCTGAAGAAAGTAACGGCGGCCTTTCAGGTCGGTTGAAGTGAACACCCGAAAACAAAGCGAGCGGCGACCTCATAGTCGCCGCTCGCCGTTTCTGAGTTCGCCAACACATCACGGGGCGGTGCCAGCTCCGGAGCTGATCGGCACCCACGCAAGGCCAATCGCGAACGACTTGTCCCGTTTGGCCTGGATCGCCCACGGGGTGCCCTTGTGGTCGGTCACCAACTTCTCGTACGCCTCCTTGGCCTCCTTGGCGAGCGCCTGCACTTCCTTGCTGCTCTTCATCTTCTCGGTCGAGGTCAACTTGTAAGTGTCTTGACCGAGCTTGGCGTCGAGCGCGGGCAGAGTTTCCGTCAGCACGTTGCCCATGAGCTTGTTGTACTCGTTCATGAACGCGAGCCGAGCCTTGATCGTAGCGCGAGCGTAATCGTAGTGAGCCTGCCAACGTTTCGGTTGTGATTCGCGATCCGCTGCGAGCCCGTCGAGTTCCGCGTTGATGAGGTCGAGTTCAGCCACGCCGATTGCCCAGAAATCCTGCTCCTTCTTGATTTCGTTCTTCAGGGCGTCGTTGACCGGTGCCTTGAAGTCGTCTCGCATTTGTGGTCCGCCCGATGCCCCAGACGTGACCGTCCACATCTTGCGAATCTTGTCGATGGCGTCGAACGTCTTGGCCTGGAACTTGTAGGTTTCTTTGTTCTTCAGCACCATATCAATCGTCACGTCGGACTTGTAATCCTTCATCACCTCCTCGCGGAACGGCAACGCGCCGAGGCCCGAATCGATGAGGTCGAGCTTGATCGACGGGACGTTGAACTCGTTCACGATAGCCGCGACCTCGGCGGGGTTCGTTCCCTTCGGCGGCAACGGGAATTCAAATCGCTTGGCAATCGGCTCCTCGGGGTTGAACGCGACCCAGTTCGCCGGCGCCTTCCCTTCCAGTTTGAGACCCTGTTTGAGATTCACAACAGGTGAAGTCGCCATGTCGGTGACTCGCTTCCCGACCTGGGTTGACCACTCGACAATGGGAATCGGATCGGTTGGGACCGCCTGCTTCGTGACCAGCTTCGAGTTCTTGCTGGCAACATACTTCATCGACTCCAGGAACGCGCTGCCAGCGTATTTCGGGGCAGTCGCCGTCGCACCAGACTCGATCTGGACGTTGAAGAACTCCAGTGCGTTCTCGCCAGGTTGACACGTGATAATCACTTCAACCCCGGGCGGTGCGGCCGCGAGGGATTTGTACAGACTTTCGCTCATCGGCTCGCTGCCGGGCCGCTGCCGACCTCGCTGCGGGTTGTACCGACAAACGTCCCAAATCACGACTCGCTGTGTGGCCTTGCACATCTTCATCTTGTCGTAAAAATCGGAGAGCGGAATCAGCGAAGGTTCCGGATCGTCGAGGTCGCCCTCGATCGGAGCGAGATACGCCTTGCCGTCTTTTTCCAGAGCGTGCCCGCCGAAGTACACGACGATTCGATCTTGACCCCGGCTCGTCGCGAAGAACTGAGTGTACGTTCCTTCGACGACATTCTTCATGGGTGTCTGAACGTCGTTTGTCTTCAGGTTGTCCGGCCGTGCGGTGTCAGACATGAAGAAGAGCTGATTCCGTTCGTTGTCCTTCGGGTCGAACGGAACACTCCATTCGTTCGCAAGGCGAATGGCAGCGCCCTTGGTGCGGTCTTCGCCACCGGCTTGGCCTGCCGTCAGTGGGTTCAGGTACATGTACTTGCTGATGTGGATGAACAGCAGCCGCCGTGGGAACGGCCCGGTCTTCGCGTGGCCGGCGTTGCTCTTCGGATCAGTCTTGATCGAGGCAAGCAACTCCTGGCATTTCTTGGCGACGTCGGGGTTGCTCGATTTTGCGCCTTCCTTGAGAGCCGGCTCAGCCCTGTCGCCCATGTCGCGGAGCGCCTTGATCGCCGCGTCACGCTCAACGGAATCGAGGCTGGTCATGTGGTGCTCGACCAGCTTGTACGGGTCGTCTGGCAGCTTCTTGGCGATGTTGGCGCTGTTGATGGATTTTGCAACCATGATCGCCGCAGTGACCAATCCGCCCGTCAAGACGAGACACACCGCAACCCAAATCATCTTGGATTTGTCGTTGCCCTTTCGAGTCCTCGCGGAAGTGGCGGGAACATCAGTCTTGAACGCACTGTTCGGTGCGGGTTGAGCGGCGGGCCGATTCGCGGGTTGCACAGGCGCTGGTGCCCCGGGCTTCGCAGGCGGCATTCCGGGCTTGGCTGGGCCAGTCCCATTACGACCCGACATCACGCCCGAAGCGGGGGCGGGAGGAGCACCCGGGGCTGGTGGTGCTGGGAACTTCGGCGCGGGCGGAGCCGCCGGGGCACCAGGGCTTGGCGGTGCCGAGAACCTTGGTGCTGGCGGAGTTGCTGGCGCGCCCGGTGCGGGCGGATACGCACCACCGCCAGCGCCATAGTAGACGCCCGACGCAGGAGGCATTCCGGGCATTCCACCTGGCATTCCGGGCGCGGGCGGCGCACCGGGGCCAGTTGTGCCCGGAGGCATCGGATACGGGTATCCGGGAGCAGCGCCGTAAACTCCGGAAGCGGGAGCTGGTGGATATCCGGGAGGTGGCGTATACGGGTATCCGGCAGGCGGAGCGCCGTAGGCTCCGGGTGGCGGGCCATATCCGGGAGGCGCACCAGGGGGATATCCGGGTGGGGGTGCGTAAGGGTAACCCGGAGGCGGCGCGTAAGGATAGCCAGGGGGAGCGCCGTAGGCAGATCCCGGTTGCGGATAGCCTGGCGGCACGGCTCCCGGTTGCGGGTAGCCCGGCGGCACAGGATACGGGTAACTCGGCGGGGCTGGCTGCGGGGCTGCTTGCTGTTGCTGCTGCGAGGAAATATCTGCGCCGCCCGTTGGGTCGAAGCCGCCGTCCGGGCTTGAATCGCTGGCGGGTGAGGTGAACTCAAGCGAACCGTCGCCGTCGTCTGGCGATCCTGCCGCGAAGTCGAACGCGCCGTGATCGACTCCGTTCCCGTTCTGCTGGGGTTGGGTTTGGTCGAGTCTCGCCGTTTCGGTTGCGCCGTCACCCCGGGCCTTTGTCCGGACCACGGTCCCGCACTTCTTGCACTTGATCGCCTGACCAAGCCACTGACTTGGGATTTTCAGGACGGTTTGACATTGGGGGCAGGTCGCCCGAACGGTCGTTTCCATCAATCGCCTCCGGCGGCGGAACGGAGCTACTTTACTTACTTAGACTCGATTCTAGCAGATTCCGTTCCCAGAAGTCGCGTCTATTCCGCGCATGAATAATCGCTTTGATACGCAATGAATTTGTACACGCCGCCCACAAATCTGGGCCACGTCTGGACAGCCTTTGCCCACCCCTGCGCGTGAATCAGTCGCAACCTTACCGCTTGCCGCTTGGCATCGACTTCGGCATTCTGACGGGTAACCGAGAGGACTTGCGATGCAGATTGTTTTGATCGAAGGCGACGGGATTGGTCCGGAAGTCACCCAGGCTGCGTGCCGTGTGATCGCGGCCGCCGGGGTCAAGATCGACTGGGTGAAAGCTGCTGCGGGTATTCCCGCTGCGGAGCAACACGGCGAACCGCTGCCCGAAGAAACCCTGGAGATGATCCGCCGCTATCGGGTGGCTCTCAAGGGGCCATGTACCACGCCCGTCGGCAAAGGCTATCGCTCGATCAACGTGCGACTGCGACAAGGACTCGATCTCTTCGCGAGCGTTCGGCCCGTGAAGACTCTCCCCGGTGTGAAGACCCCATACGAGAAAGTGGACCTCATCGTCGTCCGCGAAAACACCGAGGGGTTGTACGCAGGATTGGAACATCAGGTGGTGCCGGGCGTGGTCGAGAGCGTGCGACTGATCACGCGACCGGCGGCGGAACGGATCGTGAAGTTTGCGTTTGAACTCGCTCGGCACGGTGGGCGGCGAATGGTGACGTTCTGCCACAAGGCCGATGTGATGCGGCTCTCGGACGGATTGTTCTTGGAGTGCGCTCGTAGCGTGGCGGACGATTACCCGTTCATCCAGTTTGAAGAGAAGCCGATCGACAACGTGTGCCTGGAACTGGCGGCTGATCCGGCAGAGTTCGACGTACTGGTGATGGAGAACCTCTTCGGCGATGTGATCTCGGATCTAGCAGCGGGTTTAGTGGGTGGCTTAGGTGTGGTACCTGGTGCGAACTACGGCAGCCGTTATGCCGTGTTCGAGGCAGTTCACGGCAGCGCTCCGGACATCGCGGGCAAGGGGCTTGCGAATCCGATTGCGGTGATTCGCAGTGCGGCGTTGATGTTGGAGTACGTCGGTCATCGTGGGGCGGCGGTGAAGATCGAGCAATCGGTGGCGACGACGTTGCAAAATGGTGTGGGTCTGACTCGCGACCTTGGCGGCGACGGCAATACGGCGACGATCACGGAGCAGATCATCAAGAACCTCGGAGCGTAGTCGCTGACCGCTTCTCATTGGTTCCGGGCCACTTCCCCACCCCACCCCCGGAACCATCCATTTCAGACCCGGAACCAGCGTTTCAGCCCCGGAACCATCCACTCTCGTCCGGAAGAAAGTTGATTAGATTGACCGAGTTGTGGATCGTATCTCGATGTGGAAAGGCAGGTTGCGCCACTCGTCGACAATTCTGATGAAGTTACAGGGGTATTTCGACAGCTCCGGAACCATCGCATTGGGTCCGGAACCAATAACGGTGAAGTCACGGATCAGGAGCGAAGATCACGGCAATGTTGCGGGAAGTGTGCAGTACCCGAACAACACGTATCCCGTCGTCCGTCGGTTGGTAGAAAACTGCGAACGACTCAAATCGACGAATCGGAAAGTATCGCATTCCGGGCAATCGCGGATCGGGCGGCTGATACTCGGGTGCCGAGAGCGGAAGTCGCTCACGCAAAGCCAATGCACGCGAGAGCCGCCGGTGGAATAACTGGAGGACGTGAATACCCACTTGCCGAAGATCGTCTTCGATCTGATCGAGGTCCGCTAACGCGGCGCCTGCGTAAACGATGCTCATTTGGGCTGCTCGCCCGCAAATCTCGCTTCCGCTGCTTGCCGTCGGCGTTCCCAAAAGTCCGGACCAGCCAGCACATCACCTGACGTGTCCATTCCTTCGAGGAGCTTCGCCGTCAACTCTTCCGGCGTGCGGACGGCGTATCGTGCACCGACTCGCGCTTCTGGCACTGATATCGGCGAATCATCCGCTTGAACCAACTCCGCGATATACTCGCTCACAGAGGCGAAGCCGTTGGCTTTCGCTTTGCGTTCGAGTTCATCGCGGAGTTCCTCGGGTAGTGTGATCGTCATGCGTGCATCCTCCGTGCTTTTATCTGGAACAGGTGTGAAGTCGATGCTCACGACGCAGAGCCTTTTCGCTTCGCCATCCGTTCTTCGAGAACCCGACGGCGTTCTTCCCAGAACTCCGAAGTGACGCGAACCGGCGGACCGCTTGCCATCCCCACGCCAAGCATTGCATCCAATTCGGCCCGGTTTTGAGGACTGATCTCCGGCGGTCCCGAGTGATTGCTTTCTTGTTCCTCGGCCTCGGCGAGACTCAGGAGATACTCTTCGACCGACGCGAAACGGTTGAGTTTCGCGCGATTCTCAAGCCGTTCTCGCCATTCTTCCGGCAACGTGATCGTCATGCGTGCGTTCTCCGTGCGTTCACCTTACCCGGCACGAAGGGGGAAGGTCAACCGTGCGTGTCGCGTCGAATTGTGTTCGGTTATGGGAAGGCGAGCATCGCAATCGCACGAACTTTTGTCTTCGCCCTGAAGGGGCGTGACAACATAGCCTGGGGCAAGCCGAAGGCGACGCCCCAGGACCGGGACTCCCAATGATCCACCCTGAAAGGGTGGGACAAGTTGGTCCCGGGGCGGCAACTGCTTCGCGGTCTTGCCCCGGGCTAAGTTGTCACGCCCCTTCAGGGCAAATGCACGACCCTTTCAACTCGACTCGCCATCACGCGGTTGCAGGCGGTGGTGCGGTGGGCGTCGGAGTCATCTCTGCTGCGGGGGTCGCTGTCGCGAAGAACGCCCGACGAATCACGCGGTATACTACATATCCAATGATCGCCCACGGCAGAAGAACACACAGCCCAAAGATCACCCACGTCACCGATGTCAGCAGCACCGTCGCACTGTACGACAACCCACGACGTACCTGCGAAGTCAACCCGTCCTCGTCTGCCACGATGCTATCGCGATTACCCAGCGTCACCTCGATGCGAGCCGTCGCGAACTTACCGTCGGTCGCCTGCGAATCGCGAACCGACTGCAACGACCGCACCGTGCCCGCCGACTTGAAGCGTTCCACTAAACCCGCAGCAGCGGTCAACGGCACATCAAACACCAGTTTCGCGATCGTCTTGCCCGAACTGTCGCGAGTAAACTTCGGATCCCCCTGACGCCCCTTCACCTCAGCAGCCTGTGCCGCGAACAGCGTCGCGGTTTCTTCCACGTTGCTGACCTCGATGCCAAGTGTCGTCGTCTCTCGCGGCTTCAGCCGGTTCGCAGGAACCAACGACGCCGTGTAACGCACCTTCGAGTCGGTCACGCTGTCGCTTTCCGGAACTCGCGTCACTTGCCGCGAGAGTACATCGCCAGCCGCATCGAAGGCCGCACGAACTGCCGCTTCGTCGGTGCGCTTCACATCGAGATCAAGGTGTGCCGTGATGTTCTGGCGGTCCTGCTCGTTGATCTGCGCATTCAGCACACGACCATTCGCCTTGCCGATCGCGTCTCGCAACGCCTGATACGCTGCGGGCACATCCACGACCGCCACGTTCAGCGTGGCCGTTTCACGCGGACGCAACCGGTCCATCGAGATGATCGTGATGCGATACAGCGTCTTGCTGTCGGTCGCGGTTTCGTTATCTGGGGCCCGCGTGGTCTGCCGGGAAAGCACTTCGCCCGAGGCATCGAAGGCCGTGCGAATCGCTGGCTCATCGGCCTTCTTCACGTCGATATCCAGATTCGCCGAGATGTTCTGGCGGTCCTGCTCGTTGATCTGTGCGTTCAGCACGCGGCTCGTCGTCTTACCCGCGGCTGCTCGGAGTGCCTGATACGCGGCAGGCACATCATTCACGGCAACGCTCATGGTCGCCGTTTCACGCGGACGCAACTTCGCCATCGAGATCACCGAGATCCGGTAGAGAACCTTCGTGTCGGTGACGTTGTCGCTCTCCGGGGCACGGGTGAGTTGACGCGAGAACGTTTCGCCAGCTGCTTCGAGAGCAGCACGAACAGCACCATCGTCGGTCCGGCGCACCTCGAAATCGAGTTGAGCCGTCGGGTTCGACTTGTCTTGCTCGTCAAACCGAGCCGTGAACACGCGGCTCGTGGCCTTGCCCACGACATCTCGCAAGCTCTGTAACGCCGCCGAGACATCCGCAACCGCAATGTGAAGCATAGTCGTTTCACGCGGCGCGATGTTGGCGAGGTTGTAGAGCTGCACCATGAACATGGTGTCGCCACGGGTCAGCTTCGCGTTGGTTGGCAGCGTGCCGCCCTCGGGGTTTTGGACGCGGTCGATTTCCAGCCGAGCGATGCGACCGAGTTGCTTGAGCCGATCACGCATCGGGCCAGCAGCGTCCGGGGGAACCTCGAAGTTCAACGTAGCGCTGAACTGCCCTGCCGTGAGCTGTTTCACTTCCGACTTGATGATGTGGCCCTTGGCTTCGAGGATGGCCTTGAGAATCTCCTGATAGGTCTTGTCCACGTCATCGACTTCGACGCCGGCCTGCACTCGTTCGTTCTCGGTCAGCGTGGCGGCAGCGCGAATCTCCTTCTCGGTCAGCGTAATGACCAGCGTGCTGAGCGCCGCGAGGTTCGCGTAATACCGCAGTTCGCCCTCGGTTTCTTCGATCTTCGTGCGCCAGTTGCCGAGTTCCCGTTCCGCTTCGAGCAACTGCTTGATCTCGCCCTTGCCCTCCTTGATGATCTGGATGAGCCGCGTTTCCATCGTGCGATAAGCGCGAAGATGGCTCTCCAAATCGGTGTACTGCTTCGTCACATCCTGGCTGGAGATGCGAACGCCTTTGAGTTCGCCGTCTTTGCCGAGTTCCTTGCGGAGTTCGAGGACGAGCGAATCGAGATTTTCCGGCGGCGTGCGAACGGTGATCGAACCTTTCACCTTGCCGTTGGGCAGCTTGTCGCTGTTGACCGTGGCGATGAACGCGCCCTTGATGCCGAGCACGCTCTTGGTGATCGTCGCGGAAGCGGCATCGAACGACGGCACCTCGAATTCCATGTTGCCCGAGCGCAGAATGACGCGCTTCGCCGGCTCCGGATTCGGATCAGCAATGGGATCTTTCTTCGGTTCGCGTGGTGCCGGAGTTATATCGGGAGCAGGCGCCGGACCCGTTGCGGACGGAGCCGGCAGGCCGCTTACCGGAGTGACCGGGGGAGCGACGGTGGCAACAGGGCCTGCACCCGGGACAACGGGGGTCACAACTGGCAGCGGGGGTGCTTTTGGATCGTAATATTCGCGAGACGTGGCCTCGGTTTGTGCGAACTTGTTTTCCCGTGCCTTTGCCCCCTTCTCCTCCATAGCCTTATCGAGCTCGACTCTGCCGGTCGAATTGAAGTTGCCGTACTGTTCCGCGCCCTTTGTTGGGACCGGCTTCGAGTACGGATCGGCTGGCTTGAAATTTCCGTCGGGATGTCGAGCGAACCACTCGTTCCCCTTACCCTTGTCTCCTGTGTAACTCGACATGGGAGGGGAATAACCGAGCGAGTAAAGTTTTTTCGCGGTGTCGACGTCTGGGGCTTTCGGCTGTCCGAGGTCGTCCGTCGTGACGGATCCATCGACATTCTGTTTGTCCAATCGCTCGATATTGGGCAGTGCCCCTTCGAGATTCGACTGCAAACCGGGGTCTTCGTTGGTTAAGTCTTTGTTCGGGTCACCACCTGTGGGAATCTCATCAGGGGTTCTGTGAACTCGCCCGGATGCCCGTGAAAACCTTTGCATCGCCTTCGGACTGCCGGGCATCGGCAACCCGTTCTCGGCAACGCTGCTCGCCAGCGCTCCGAACGCACCGAGGAAAAGCACAGCGGCCGCGGCTGCGACGAGGCGACCCGACCAGCGAGCGAACACAGGCTTTCGCGGTTCCGAAACATTGCGGAGATTGTTCACGAGGCGATCCTCCAGTTCCGGGCCGGGTCGAATGTCGAGAAAGAGGCTATTCAACTCGCGGTCCAAGGCTCGGCTTGAGTTCAGCAGACCGGCACACACGGCGCACTCCTCGGCGTGGGCTTCCAGCCGCTCCGCTTCCTGAGCGGTCAGCCCGCCGGCGAGGTATGCCTCAACGTGTTCTTCGGTCCAGGTGTGGTCGGACATGGTTTCCTCAGTAATGCGTCGTCGCTCGCTCGCCAACGCTTTCGGGCGCAAGGTCGGACGGCAGGCGGGCGCGAAGCATCTTCAATCCGCGGTGCAGCAACCCACGAAGCGAACCGTTCGAGAGGCCGAGCTGCTGGCTAATGGTGTCGAAATCGGCACCGGTGATGTATCTCAGGGTCAGCGGCAGTCGGTATTCCTCCGGCAACGACCGCAGCACGGCAAGCACACGCTGACGCAACTCCGTGCGCTCAGCAATTTCGTCAGGCGCTGGCCCCGCGGCCGCTAATTCCGACAATGGCGTATCTGACGGCGGCGGTTTGAGTCGCTTGAGCCGGGTTGCACGGCGAGCGTCGTCGATCAGAGCATTGTGGGCAATGGAGAGGAGCCAGGGACGGAAGCCGGCGGGGTCCGCGAGTTTGGGCAACGCCCGGAATGCATGGAGGAACGTCTCCTGAAGGAGATCCTCCGAGCGATCGGCGCAGCCGGTGTCGAGATACAGGCGCGCGAACACGAGCCGCGAGGTTCGACGGACCAGTTCCTCGAATGCCGGTCGGTCGCCGTTGCGTGCCCGTTTGACCAGGGCCGTGTCGGTATCGCTCATGCGTCCTCCGCAATAGAGACGACAGTGGGAGCAACCGCGCACGCGAAAAGTTCCCGCCGATGTGCGAGAATCTGGTATCAGCCGCTTGCGGCGTAGCAATTGAGGTGAGTGCTACGCCGCAAGCGGCCAAGGCAAACACGAAACGCGAAACTATGTACTGGCTTATCCTGATCTTGGCGGGGTTGTGTGAATGTGCCTTCACGACCTGTCTGAAGCTCTCCGATGGGCTGACGCGAATCGGCTGGGCAATCGCGTTTCTGTTGCTGTCGATGGTGAGCTTTGGATTGCTCACAATCGCAGCTCAGCGGATTAGCCTGGGCACCGCCTACGCCGTGTGGACCGGTATCGGGGCATTCGGCACGGCGGTCATCGGCATCGTGTGGTTCGATGACCCCCGCACGTTCTGGCGGGTGTTCTTTCTGTGCGGAATGATCGTCTGCATGATCGGCCTCAAACTCGCATCGCCCGAAGCGGCGGAGTAAGCGGCATGAGTAACCCGTTCCGTGCCCTGCCATCGATCACGCAACTTCTGGAGCAGCCAACCCTCGTTGGCAAGCGCGATCGGCACCCACCCGAAGCAATCACGGCAGCGGCACGCGCCGAGGTTGAAGCGTTGCGAACAGCCCTCGCGGCCGGCAGTTCGCCGAATCTCGATCTCGCGGCAATCGCGGAACGAATCGCTGCCCGCCTCGATCTCGATGCGCTTCCGACACTTCGCACGGTCATCAACGCCACGGGAATTGTCCTTCACACGAACCTCGGGCGTTCGCCGTTGCATGAAGAAGCCGCCCGTGCGGCGTTCGAGGCTGGTCGAGCTTATTGCAATCTCGAACTCGATCTCGCCACGGGGAAGCGTTCCAGCCGGCAGGACGCGGTGCGAGCGGGCATTCGTGCAATTACGGGAGCCGAAAGCGCGACGGCCGTGAACAACTGCGCCGCCGCAACCGTGATCGTGCTGCGTTCGCTGGCAGCACAGCGAGAAGTGATCGTCTCGCGTGGCCAACTCATCGAGATCGGCGGCAGTTTCCGCATCCCGGACATCATGGCGGTGAGCGGTGCGATCCTGCGAGAAGTCGGCACCACGAACATCACGCGGCTCGCCGACTACGAGAACGCCATCGGCCCGAACACGGCCGCGATCATGCGGGTTCACACGAGCAACTACCGGGTTCGCGGCTTCACGAAATCCGTCGATCTGCCAGAACTCGTGGAACTGGGTCGCAAGCACAATCTCGCAGTGATCGACGACGCTGGCAGCGGGCAGGCTGTTGATCTCGCGCCGTTCGGACTGCCGGGCGAACCGCTCGTTTCCACTGGCGTTGCCGCGGGTGCCGATCTCGTGCTGTTCAGCGGCGACAAGTTGCTTGGCGGTCCGCAGGCTGGCATCATCGCGGGGAAGGCGGCACACATTGCGAAGATCGAGCGAGATCCGCTGATGCGTGCGTTTCGGCTCGACAAGATGACGCTCGCCGCACTCGAAGCGACTCTGCGACTGTATCGCGATCCGGCGAAGGCTCTGCGTGAACTTCCCACGCTGCGAATGCTGACGACGCCACTCGAAGAGTTGCAACGCCGTAGCGAGGCGTTTGCCGAGCGTCTGCGAACGCTCCCCGAGGTGATGGTCGAACTGCGGGCGGATGTAGCATACGTTGGCGGCGGCTCGCTTCCGGATGTGGCCGTGCCGACGGTGGTGCTTGCAATCACGGTCGCGGGGCTCAGCGAGGCTGATCTCGCGATGAAGCTACGCACCGGAACGCCGTCGGTGGTTGGTCGCGTGCAGGATGGGAAACTGTTGCTCGATTTGCGTGCCGTGTTCCCGCGACAGGAAGACGAGTTGTTGGAGGCGATTCAGCGCGCGGCGAGGCGCCTGGACCCCACCGCTTCCGAAATTGCTCTTCCGCTGTGAGATCCTCCTCGGTATGCCCCCCGACATGGGGCAACTTCCGCGCTCAAAGCCGACACGGTTCCGTCGCGCCATCGCCGGCTCAGTGGTCGTTCACCTACTGTTGGTAAGCGTCGCTTCCGTGGCGTTCTACGCGGGCACGGAAACAAACTCTAGACAACCATCGCAGCCCGGTTTCGATACCCGAGCCGACGAACTCGCTCTGCGATTGCAGCCGGAAGAAATCACGATCACGGTGCCAACGCCGGAAGCGATCAAGCCACGCGAAGCCGTTCCCGTTCCGCCCGAACAACCGGTGAAGCCTGCGAGTGCCGTTAAATCAGCCGCTCCGCAGACGCCCGCGATGCACGGAGCGCTGAAAGCCGGGCAAACCATCGTGTACGTTCTCGATTGTTCGGGCAGCATGGGGGAGTTCGGCAAACTCACTCTGGCGCGTGCCGCTTTGGTCAGCACATTGCGGCGACAGTCTGCGGAAGTGCGGTTCCAGGTGCTTGCGTACAACGGGGCGGCCCACGCCGTGTTACCGGGTATTTGCGTTGTTGCGAATGCCGTGAATATCGCTGCTGCGGAGACCGGACTGACGAAGCTCAAAGCGACGGGACGAAGCAACCACGTCGAAGCTGTTCGCGCTGCTGTCGCACTGCGGCCGGATGTGATCGTGTTGCTCACCGATGCCGAGGATCTGAGCGTCGCTACGTTCAGGTCGGCGCTCGCGGCCTATGGCAAACCGCTTCCCGTGTGCGTGGTCCGCGTCACCGCGGAAGGCGTCACTCCTCCGCGTGAACTGAAATAGGGGTCACTCAGTACCGGAGTTGCAACCCGAAGGTCATGCCTTGCGCCCAGAAGTCGGTGTGATGGAACTGCGGCAACGGAGCTGCCGGCCCAACAAGCCCAACGGGCATCCCGACGATGGACGGAGCCTGCGTCGGGTTGATTCGCCGGTCGATCTGCTCGCCAGGCCGCACCACATCACTGATGTAAATCAACGAGTACCCCGCGAAGACACGAGCCGAGCGCGTCAACTGATACCCGATGTTGAGGGTCACATCCGTCAGAACCGCGAAGCGGTCGTCCGACTGCCTGCCGATGTTCGTCGGTTGCGTGAAGTATCCGCCAGCGAACACCTGCGGTGTGCCAAATCCATTGAAATCATTCGACACAAGCTGGCCGGCCGTGTTCACCGTTTGATGCGTGCCACCCAGCGCGACCTTTGCGGTCGAGTTCACGAAGAAGTTGCCGAACCGTCGTTCGACGCGAGCACCGAGTTGACCGCCGTAGAAATCGTTGCTCGTGGTGAAGCGGTCCAGGGTCGCGAACACATCGGGCGGCCCGATGATGCTGGGGCTGCTCGTCGCAAACGACAATCCTTCCCGCAGTCCCAGGTAGCGGAAGCCACCCAACAGGTTGACTGTCCAGGCCTCGCTGCGGACGAGGTTGTAAACGCCGTTTAACTCACCACCTTGCAGGTTGCTCGATACGTTCAGCTTCGCGGCTCCGGCGAACTCACCGGGGGAGGCAATCCGCGTGGAGCTTTCGGCACCCGTCGTCACGTTAAAGAACGGCAACGACAGGAACGGCGAACCCGGAGCACCGGACGACCCAACAGTTCTGCTCACGGAGTCGTTCGCCAGGAACAGATAACTGCCTTCCAACCCGATCGTCCGCTGGTCGTTGAGCCAGCCGCCGATCGTGAATCGACCACCCGAACGAATGCCGAAGTCGATGCTGTTGCCGCCAAGCAGAACCGTCGTTCCGGGTTGACCGAGAACCGGCGCAAGGTTGGGCGTTACTGGCCCGACTGTCACGAGCGGAGTCGGGACCGGGGCGTCTTTACTCCACCAGAGAAGGTACTCAGCGCTGCCCCACATACGAGGAACCGACTTGCACGCGTCCACGGTCGGGAAGTATGGCTTGGGGACTGTCGGCGTGAAGGGCGCGGCAGCGGGTGCCATCAGTGGTGTCGCCGGGCCGACATCGGCGATCGGGGCTGGCGGTGTTGCTTCGGCCGGAGTTGGTGCGCTCTGCGCGAAGGCCAACCCGGCGCTGGACAGGAATGACCCGAGCGTCGCAAGTAGTGTGCGTTTCGGTCGCATGGTTCCCCTTCCGTGGGTGACCAGGAGAAGTGCTCTCGACATGGACGTCGAGAGTTCATCAATCTGATCGGCAACGGTTCAGGGTAGTCTCGCGCGGAATCAGTTCGCAAATCCCCAGTTGCCCGCCGCCCCGCAGATTATTCGGCATCCTCGACACAAAGCGGATGATGCATTGACTCCGACGGCGTGAGTGTTTCCGAAGTTTTTCGTTCCCGCGTCTCGTGTTCTTCGCGATACTGACCAGCGCCCACGGCACATCCGGTGTGCCGATCATGCCTTCGATTTCGGAGAACCGACCGATGCTCGCTCGATTGCTGCTCACCGCGTTCGTCACGGCCGCGTGTTCGTCCGCATTCGCCGATGACACCGAAAAGGACGTTGGCAAGGCGATCACTGTCCTGAACGACGCTTTCAAAGTCGCCGATCCTGAGAAAATCAAGGTGTTGCTGACGGAGGATCATCTGTCGGTCACATCGTGGGGCGGCACCCAGACACGCGAGCAAAGCCTGAAGACGCTTCCCGATCTGAAAATCAAGGAGTACGCGGCAGGTAAATTGAAGATCATGGTACTCGGTCCCGACGCGGCTCTCGTGACCTATCCCCTGGGATTGAAGGGCACCTACAAGGGGAAGGAACTGCCCGCCACGAACTTTGCTTCTGCCGTGTGGGTTCGCAAAGGAGGCAAGTGGTTGGAAGCGTACTATCAGGAAACCCCGATCGAGAAGTAGCCACGGCGCGAACCGCATCGCGGCTCTTGATGATTTTCCCCTCTTGAATCCTTCGCGATGTCCGCCATAATTCCCTGTGCGCCCAGGTGGCGGAATGGCAGACGCACCAGCTTGAGGGGCTGGCGGGAGCAATCCCGTGGAGGTTCAAGTCCTCTCCTGGGCACTTTGAAACGACAGGGCTTACGGCGAGCAATCCCGTAAGCCCTTGTTCTTTTCCCCAACCATTCCGGGAACAACGTGAGACATGCTTTTCTGGCTGCGGTCTGCTTGCTCTCACTGACGGCTCCGGCTTGCGATCGTCGGGCCGCGGCACCCTCAACCGCTGCTCATCCTGCTGTCGATTACGCGGCCATCGACGTGCTGCTGCAACGAATGCATCAGCGGCTTGAGTTGATGCACACGGTGGCTCGCATCAAGTGGAACACGCAAGCCCCAATCTTCGATCCAGAACGCGAACAGGCTCTGCTCAAGGATGTCGTCGAACGCGGCCAGTCACACGCTTTGGACGCCGAGGTCACACGCTCATTCTTTGTCGCTCAGATGGAAGCGGCAAAGTTCATTCAGGAGAGCGACTTCCAGCGATGGCGAGCGGAGAAGTCGCCGCCGTTCACAGACGTGCCGGACCTTCCGACTCTGCGGAAGCAACTCGACGCCCTCAACCGCGAACTCCTCGCGGCGCTCGCCCAGGCACGTCCAATTCTCAATAGTCCGGAGGGGCAACACCAACTCGATGATCGGGCAAGGCAACTCTTCGCCGACTTCGAGGCTCCCGTTCGCGGCGCTGCTCTGCAACCACTGCGCCGATGATCTCACGTCACGGGAGGGTAATCACCGCGCCGCTGGCGATTCTGCCGTATTCCTTGAACACGGTTGCATCAACCTGGTAGCTGATGACCCGCACCGCACCATCTCCGAAAGCCATCGTGTTAGCGGGGCCTGTCCGATCCATGAGCGGCACCTGACCTGTGCTCCGGTACACGTCGTTATTGAACCCCGTGTACATGCACTCGTTATCGCCTGGATCGGAACCGGTGGTGTAGTTGTCTCGGCTCAAATACTTTTCGCCAACCAGCAACTGATTGCTCGTGCCCTTTGTGATGTCGGCAATACGTGTTTGAGTTTTCACCCCGAAGATGCCATCGGTAATTGTCGGTGCCAGCGCATCGCCCGCTGCGAGAGTCGCAGGGCCGCCACTCACCTCGTCTCCACCCGAGCCAGCGCAACCGGCGTAGTCCGTTCGACCGTAACCTTGCGGTGGGGCCGAGGTCAGGTTGTAGTACGTCGTCCCTCCCGGATACGGGGTCGAGGCTCGACGACTGGAGCAACCGAAGATCGCGGGGGAAGTGCTCGCCCGCTGTTTATGCGCGGCCTGGTGCAGAGCTGAACCGAACGTCTCGCCGGCTCCCAGATTGGCGAGATTCGTCTGTTCGCAGTAGGGAAGAATGCTGTAGACCCAGCCACCGGGTTGTGACGCACCAACGCCGCGACCCGGTTCGCCAACCCAGCTCCAACCCCACCCACCGGACGGGAAGAACCCGTTCACATCGTGGCAGGCGTGCATTGCAATGCCAATCTGCTTGAGATTGTTGCTGCACTTCAGACGCGAAGCCGACTCGCGGACCTTTTGAACCGCCGGCAGCAGCAGGCCAATGAGGATGGCAATGATGGCGATCACAACCAACAACTCGATCAACGTAAATCCACGCTTTCCGGGGAGAGGGAACTTCGGCATTGAAAACACCTCTTCGCCTGAGAATGAACGGGAAACCGTGACTTCACTTACTGATTATTTTCACGTCGAGAGCGTAGATTCCGCCACGCCCGGACCCGGTCACTTCGCAGCCCAGAATTGTCTGCGTGTTGTATTTTGCAGGGATGTTGGCGCCGTCTTTGGTGACCGACACGCGGTACACGCCGGGCGGAAGCCCCGGCAACTCGCGATTCTCGACGGTGTAGTTCATGACCGATCCGTCGGGACCTGTGCGACCGGTCGCTTCGACAATGGCCCCGTTCATGAACAGTTCGGGTGTCAGCGTCACGGTCGCATCGGGCAGCGGGGTTCCGTCGAGGGTGACCCGAATCGTGAAACCAACCGCCGCAACCGCCTTGTAGCCATCGAAACGAGCCTTCAACTCGTCAGCCGACAGTTTGTTATCTTTGTTCGTGTCGAAGGCCGGAAGTGCTGCTTTCAGACCAGGGCAAGCGTCGAGTTCGGCACCCTCGATGGTGCCATTCGCGTTCTTGTCGAGTTGGACGATTGCCGACTTCGCCATCGCTTCCGGATCGTATGACCGTGGCGCGATGGGCGACATATCGGGGCCGCTGCCGCAACCCGCGACGGCGAAGACACTACAGACCAGCAGGGCGGCCGGAATCTGTCGCATGGGAGAGGCAAAGGATAATGGTGAAACGATCAGAACCGAATGGTTCATCGAGAGTTTAATCTAGTTCTCACTTCTCGTCCAACTCATTTGCTGACTTGTTTCATAACTTCGGCCGAAAAGTGAATCCCAGCATCAATTTCGCTTCTTCCGAAAGGTTAAATTTGAGCATTTTCGCTTGAGGTGGGTCGGACCGAAACCCGTTACGACCACGGGCGTAATCGTCTCAAGGACGCGCAGCATCTCCGTTGGTGTCATCGCCGTCAGCAGTGGTTCGGCTCGCTGAACTTGCTCGGTCAGCCTCGACTGCCACGCAAGATTTGGCACCGTCGCAGCGTGAAGGCTCGCGTTGCGGTAGGCCTCACAAATCTGGAACTCGCCGCCCTCTGCCTGATCGAGATGGTTCACGACCAGGCCATCCAACGGCCCGGAAACCGCCACGGCATACCGCAGCATCACGAGATCGAGCCAGCCGCAACGCATCGTGCCCTGCCAGGCGTTCCACGGATTCCCAGGATCGGTGAGTCTGGCGGTCAGTTCCGCGGAGTAAGTCGGATGCGGGCCGTCGCCGTGGCGGGTGGTGAATGCTCGCGTGATGCCCAGGAGCGTGACCGCTTCCGAGCCCATTTCCGCGACCATCTCCCAGGCGTGATGTGGCGTGACCGTGCTCCAGGTCGTGTGCGGGTGGAAGCCACGGTATTCGTCGAGCAGCACCCCCTGTGCTCCTTCCAGAATCGCCATTCGATGAGCAGGCACTTCAGCGGTGGTTGCGATATCTTGCCACGCCGGACCGGCCAGTTCTTCGACCGCGTCAACGGCGCTGAGTTCCCAGGCGGAAAGCAACCCCTCCCCAACCCCTCCCCCAAAAGGAGAGGGGTTACAATCTTGCTCCCCCTTCCTTTCCAGGGAAGGGGGTTGGGGGGTTAGGTTGCTTTCGAGTTCGAGTTGCGGCTGAATTTCCAGCAGAATTCGCTGTCGTTGCAGTTCGAGTTTGTGCCGCAGGGTGTTCGTGCTGTGCAGATCGGCCGCGAAGATGGCATCCTCACCGTGTCGCAGCCAGTAGCTTCGGGCTTCGCCGATTCCCTGACCGCAGGAACCGTGGCGACTCCCGCCGCGAGCCAGTTCACGGACGCGGTTCAGCAACTTGAGCCAGGGAGTCGTGACAAGACAGCGAGGGTGAATCGTGATGAGTTGCAGCGGATCGGCGACGCCGAGTTCCGTGAGATGTCGGGCTTCACGAAGCAGGGCCGGCGGGTCAACGACCATCGCCGGCCCGAGATAGGTTTTCGGTCGATTCGGGGCGAGCGTGCCAGCTCCAAACTGAGCGAACGTGTGCCGTTTGCCGTCGGGGAGTTCGACGTTGTGCCCGGCCTGACTGCCCCCGCAATACCGCACGACAAGATCAGCGTCGAGTTCGCGGGTCAGGTAATCGACCGTGGCACCTTTACCTTCGTCGCCGAAGCCAAGACCCACGGTGATAACGGCACGTTTCACATGATCTCCACGACGGACTTTGTCTGAGCCCGAGCGCCAAGCGAGGGCACACTTGGCCCCTCGCTTGGCGCTCGGGCTCAGAGACTCACTTCCGGCGACCCGCCGACACTGGAGCCACCGACGCACTCACCGCACGAACCACGGTCGCCGAAGTGCCCGCTTCCTCCAGGTCCGACTCAACTTCCTCCAGATCGACCTTCTCCTCGGTGATCCCGATCACCGACGCGATCAGTTCGCAGATGCCAGCCGGGTCTTCGAGCCTGAGAACGTGCTGACCCAGCAGATCAACCCATCGCTTACGAATCTCTTCGTTACCCCAGTGACTCGTCATCTTCGGAATGATGTAGTACACCTCGTACCGCTGCTGAAGTTTTTCGATCACTTCCGGGAATGGGATGTCGGCCTGAATGCCGTCGCCGATGACCGCTTGAATCTCCTTCCGCTTCACATTCGGATATGGAGCTTCGTCGCCGATCACGAACAGATAGCCCTTCTTGCCGCGCTTCTCGAAACAGTCGATCGCGGTGTGCCAGGCCATGAAGTACATCGCGAGCTCGTACGACTCGGTGATGTGACCGCCACCACCGCCTTCGAGGAACAGCTTGCCGAGGTCGTCTTCGATCTCGATGCCCGACTCGAACTGACCGATCTGAAGTGGAGCGGTGTCGCAGGTCGCATCGCCGATGGCTCCGACCATGATCTGCGGGTGTTCGAGGTAGCCCTTGCGGATGAGCAGGTTCATCAGCTTCGGCAGGTTTTGCTGCAAGATTCGCGGCACCGACTGCATGCTCCCGGTTACGTCGAACAGTACCGCGACGGCATGGCTTTCGGGATGTGCTTCGCTGTCTCGGGATTCGCGGGCGATGACTCCCTTGGGGTTCATCTTCTGGTGAACAGCCGATTGTGCCTTGCCTGCCCGGACTTCGTGATCGTGTTCGAACGCATCTTTGCCAGATTTCTTCCGGCTGACTGCGCGTTCCTGGTATTCATCGTCCGACCAGCGTGTGCCGCCCATGAGTTGCTCCTTGGTTCAAAGCGTGATGTGAAGCCCGCCAAGCCCGTCCATCAGGACGGAGACATTATGTGGTCTGGGGGTTCGGTTTGCTCGAACATCATGAAGAGTTATTCGTTAGTTCCGGATGTGGATTGGCTGTTCCGTTCGTTTCCGGAGTGGCATTTTCGTCTGATCCGTAAGAACGCCGTGACCTATCACCGCAAGGGATATCTGGGAAAGATGATACGCGAGAAGAAATCGCCACGGATTGCTCGAACAATCTTTCTTCCGGACGGACCTGAACCATCACCTGCCTCGACTTGATGCAGTGTAATCATCAGTGATTTGCTGGGGATAGTGTCGGCCCCCTCATTCTGCCAGGAGATGAATGAGGCGGAAATCTTCGATTTCAAGTGGTTTTTCGTGCGTTTGCCCTGCGGATTGCTTGACATCTGGAATTTGTGGAGCAGCCCGGCTTGACGGCGTGGCACTTCGTTGGCATAGCCTCGGTTGCAACTACCCACGACGATTTTTGGAGCACCCGAATGGGGATAGGGCTCCGGTACGGGTGGCTCTTGTGCGTCCTGACCACAGGGTGCGCGACCGCCCCACCGCTCGATAACCCGGCGAACGTCCGCGGCACCAGCGACGGAGTCGAGAACCCCGTTCTCGTTTCTCCCGGAGCGCCGACAGCTGCGGCATATCACGAGGTCTTCGAGAAGACGGTCGCCATTCTCGACGACTATTTCGATCTGTTGCCGCCGAACCCATACGACGGGCGGATTGTGTCGAAGCCGCGAATCACGCCGGGCTACGAACAGTTCTGGAAACGCGGCAACCCGGAACCTCGCGGGCGATTGCTGGCGACGTTCCAGAGCACACGCCAGACCGCGACCGCTGAGATTCGTGCTGGCGAACGCGGCGGATATCTCGTCTACGTTGTTGTGGAGAGAGAGTTGGAAGACCTCGCGCGACCGACGCAGATTCGTGGCGGCGTGGCGGTGTTCCAGGATACGCCGTCGGTGGATCGTCAGCTTGATGTGGTCAGCCCGGAGGCACCGACGGCTCAGGGCTGGTATAGAATTGGTCGGGATTATGCGCTGGAACAACAGATCTTACGCCGCATCCGGGACTGCAAGTAAAATGATGGGGAGAGGCGACTCGACGGGATGGTGCAATGGCCGAGCGGAGGATGCAACTGAAACTGGGGCTGTTCGTGGCGGGGGCACTGGCCATCCTCGCGGGCCTCATCGTATTCTTCGGTCGCGCCCCAGAACTCTTTTCCACCAAAGTTCGCTACACACTGCTGTTTCCCGAAGCTCCCGGAATCGGTCCTGGCATTCCGATCCGCAAGTCTGGCGTTCGTATCGGTGAAGTTTCCGGCGTCGATCTCGACGTCAACACGGGACAGGTTCGCGTGCAGGTTCGCCTCGAAAAGAAGTACCTTCCGCGAAAGTCCGAAGACGTCATCATCACGAAGGGCATCCTCAGTGGCGACACGGCCATTGATCTCGTGCCGCGACTGAACGAAGAAGGGCACCCGATTCCCAACGGCGAAGAGTGGCCGCCGGACTCGGACATTCCAGGGCTTCCGCCGATCACGCCGCGAAGCCTGCTCACGCCCGCGTCGGGCATCCTGGCGAACGCACAGCAATCGCTCGACAAGGTCGCGAGGGCATTCGAGCGACTGGAGAAGTTCTCGACCGTCCAACCGAAGTTGGAGAAGGCACTCGACGAAGCCACCGAGACGTTCAAGTCGGTTCGCACGCTCGTTCCCGAAGCCAAGAAGACGCTCGATCGCCTCAACAATTTACTGGGCGCAGACACGCCACCGAACAACCCGGGTGGCGTGGTTCCTGCCAGTTTCATCGACAACCCCGGGCTCGCGTTGGGCCAACCGCAGCCCATCAAGCCAGTGACTGATCCGAATATCAAGGATCTCATCAGGGACATTCAAGAAGTCGCCCGCACCGCGAAGCCTGCCGTCGATGAAATGCGTGCGATGATTAAGCGACTCGAACCCGATGTCACCAGCGCCGTGAAGTCGGCGCGCCTGACATTCGACAACGTGAACGAAGTGCTTTCGCCCGAGAACAAGAAGCAGGTTTCGGAGTTGCTGAAGAACGCGAATGCGGTCGCGCTGTCGATCGTGCGAATCAGTGCGGCACTCACCTCGATTCTGGAGGGAGCCGAGAAGTCGTTGAAGAACATCGACACGGTTGTGACCTCGGCGGGTGGGGTCATCACGGATGTTCGCGAGTTCACGAAGCCGCTCGCGGCGAAATCGGAGGCGCTCGTGACTGGCGTTACCGACTCGGCCGACCAACTGAACAAGGCACTGGTGGAGGTTCGTGGTTTGCTGGCGACGTTCGGAAAGGGCAACGGTTCCGTGCAAAAGCTGCTGACCGATCCGGGCGTGTATCAGAACATCGACGATGCGGCAGGTTCGCTGGCTCGCGTGATGGCGAAGGCCGAGAAGATTACTCGCGATCTTGAAGTGTTCGCGGACAAGATTGCTCGTCGGCCGGAGTTGATCGGAGTTGGCGGAGCAGTTCGACCCAGCTCCGGGCTGAAAGATGCACCCGGTGCGATGATGCCAGCGTATCGCCCGGATTGGCCACCCGCTGCGGGTGCGCGACAGTCGAACTCGCCGAACTGGTTGCAGCCACCGGCGAACCCGAATCCGAATCCGAACCCGCCACCGGTGCAGGGCTACCCGCCCCGGTAACGTGGTGCTTCGCCGCAAGCAGCAATAATGTGCCGCCGCTTGCGGCGTAGCGGTTCTTACTTCACAAACCGATAGATGCCCTTCCCGTTCGGCGCGACGACCAGGAAGTACAGTTCGCCCTGTTCATCCTCGCCGAACGAAATCACAGGCTTCGCCGGATCTGGAATCGGGTGATTCGCGGTCACTCGCTTCGCCTTGTCGTCGTACTTCAACGCCCAAATCTTCGACGTCACGTAGTCGGCATAGACATAATGCCCGTCGAGTTCCGGCAGCGCCTTCCCGCGATACACCGTGCCGCCGGTGATCGACTTGCCGACATCGTGGCTATATTCCCAGATCGGGTCGATGAACTCCTTCTTCGGCCCGGTGCCCTTCGCGCCGAACGGATGCAACCCTTCGCGACGGTTCCAGCCGTAGTTGCCGCCCTTCTCGATGAGGTTGATTTCCTCGTAGAGATTCTGGCCGACATCCGCGAGCCAGAGTTGCCCACCCTTGCGGTCGAACGACATTCGCCACGGATTGCGAAGCCCATACGCCCAGATTTCTGGCAACGCATCTTTGGTGCCGACAAACGGATTGTCTTTCGGAACCGCGTATGGCTTGCCGTCAGACTTCGCGTTCACGTCGATGCGGAGAATCTTGCCGAAGAAATTGCTCAACTGCTGACCGTTGTCGAACGGATCGTTGCCCGAGCCGCCGTCGCCGTGAACGATGTACAGGAACCCGTCTGGCCCGAAGCAAATGGTGCCGCCGTCGTGGTTCCAGAACGGACGCTTGGTGTACTTCACCAACACTTCTTCCGATGCCGGGTCGAGCTTCGAGGGGTCGTCCTTCGACGGTCGGAAACGCGCGACAACATTCGCAGTCTTCTCTTTCTTCGGCGTGTAGAAGATGAAGACTTCGCCGTTCTTCTTGTAGTCTGGGTGCAGAGCCATGCCGAGCAACCCTTCCTCGTTGGTCTTGTCGTCGTACTGCACGCGATCCTGAATATCGAGCAGAATCTTCGTTTCGGTCGCCTTCTGATTGTTCGCGAAGGTGTGAACAACGCCATGTTGTGTCGCCACGAAGATGCGATTGCTGCCGTCGTTGGCGTGCGTCAGCACGATTGGCCGCAGTGCGTTCACCTTGCCGGCTGTGGTTTCAGCGCTCCAACCGGTCCACTTCAGATCTGGGAAAGCAACCTCGGTCTTGAGCGCCAGCGGGCTGTCATCGACATCGAATCCGGGGATCTTCGCGGGAATTGCGGTGAGCGTGCCAGCCTTCATATCCGGTACGAGAATGAACTTTCCGGTCGGGTCGAGGCACGTATCGGCGGCGGACTTGAACCCTTCGCTGACGATCTCGACGGGCTTATCGCCGGGGCGGTTGATGCCATAAACCTTACCCGTGAGCCAGCTCGAAATGTACAGCCGACCGAATTGGTCGAACGTCACGCCGTCGGCACCGAGCATGCCCTCGGCGAGCTTCTCGTAGCTGCTGTCGGCGAGCTTCACGCGATACAGAATGCCGGCCCCGAAGTCAGCGAGCAGCAAGTGCGAAGCGCCGTCCATCTGCACGCCGTTGGGGATCTTCAAACCGGGGAGTTTCTTGTCGTCGATCAGCGTGGACACGAGACCTTTCGGAGTGATGCGATAGACAGCACCTTGAGCGGGGTTGTCCTTGTCGCGGTTGCCGGAGTCGCTGACGAACAACGCTCCACTTTCGGGATCGACCGCGATATCGTTCAGGAACAGCGGCGGAACCGGGAAGGCGTTCGGCGGCGCGAGAATCTCGGCCTTCGGATCCTTCGCGGTGGCGTCGATGCGGATAACCTTGTTGACGTCCGCGACGTACAGAAACTTCTCATACGCGACGATGCCCTTGGGATCGTCGAGGCCGGTGACGAACGGAACAGCTTTGCCGTTCTCGATGACGACGACGGAGCCATCGCCGTCTTTGCCGAACTCGCCGATGACGGTGACGAACAGCCGGCCGCCCGGTCCGACGCAGACCGATTCCGGGTTAAGCATCCCGGAGACCAACGGCTTGGGCAGCTCCTTGGCGCTCGCTGGTGCGGCCAGGAGCAGGAGCATGACGAGAGAGCAGGAACGCTTCATTGCGGTGTATCCTCGCTGACGGGAAAGGGTGCGAGGATAGTGTGACCGCACGCACCACGCGGGGCAAGAGGCTGCGTGAATGATAAACTGGTGCGAAGCCGCAAGCGGCTTTATGCCGCTTGCGGCTTCGCATACTTCCTGGAAGGCAACCGTGGCGTCAACAACAACCTCGAACGTGGCCTGCACTGTCTGTGGGTGCGTCTGCGATGATCTGCGTGTTACGGTCGAGGGGCAACGGGTCACCAAAGCCGAAGGTGCGTGTTCGCTTGCGGAACCGTGGTTCCTGTCGCAGAACGCCTCGCATCCACCCGCAGCCGAAGTCGATAGCGTTCAAGTCGAACCCCCGGTGGCGTTCGCTCGTGCGGCCGAGATTCTCAAGGCCGCCAAGTATCCACTGATCTTCGGCCTGTCTCGCAGCACGACCGAGGGCCAACGTGCTGCGACGGCTCTCGCGGATCGAATCGGCGCGACCATCGATACCACCGCGAGCACCGGACATGCTCCGTCGCTGATGGCGTTGCAGCAAGTGGGCGAATCGACGTCCACCCTGGGCGAAATCAAGAACCGTGCCGACCTCGTCGTCTTCTGGGGAAGCGATCCGGTACGCACGCATCCGCGACATCTCGAACGTTATTCGCTTGAAGCGAAAGGCCGCTGGGTGCCCAACGGTCGAGCCGATCGGTTCCTGGTCGTCGTCGATGAGAACGAAACCGAAACGGCGAAGCAGGCCGATCTGTTCATTCCGGTGCCCCCCGGAAAGCACTGGGAAACGCTGTGGGAACTGCGGATGTTGGTCGCCGGCGTGGCGACCCCAGAGCGACGGGATGACCTCGTCGCATTAGCCGAGCGCATGAAGTCCTGCCGCTGCGGTGTGATCTTCTTCGGGTCAGGGTTGACCACCACGAAACTCGCGCACCGAACCATCGAAGCACTGCTGCAACTCGCAACGGATTTGAACGAATTCACACGGTTCTACGTCCGCCGAATGCGGCGATACGGCGACGTCGCCGGGGCCGATTCTGTGCTGGCATGGCAGACTGGTTACCCGTTCGGCGTGAACCTCAGTCGGGGATATCCGCGATACAACCCCGGCGAATTTACTGGCCCCGAGATGCTAGCACGCGGCGAACCCGATGCGTGTCTGATTGTGGGTGGTGAAACCGCCGTTGACTTCCCCCCCGCGGCGTTCGATCATCTCCGGCGAATCCCTGTAATCACGCTCGATTCGCCGGGTATACCACAACTGGTGCCAGCAACGGTGAAGTTCACGACGGCGGTGTATGGCGTTCACCGTCTGGGAACCGCGTACCGAATGGACGAAGTGCCGATTCCCTTGCGGATGTTGCTGCCGACGGATTACCCCAGCGACGCCGACGTGCTGAACGAATTGCTGAGCCGAGTGGAGTGACGCTCCCGAATATGCGAGACTGCTCGAGCGTCTAGAATTGTGTTGGAATGTGACTCACGAAACCAACGGAGACAAGTCGATGGTTCGCAATCTGCTGGCTGCCGCGATTGTGGCGAGTCTGGGTACTGTGGTGTTCGCTGCTGATCTGAAATCCGGTCCGCAAACTGGCGACAAGATTCCTGGCCCATTCCACCCGCTGAACATCAACGGCGAATACGCGGGCAAGAAAAACTGCCTGTACTGCGAAGCCGGCGACGATCCCACGGTCGCGATCTTTGCTCGCACCAGCGATGATCCCGCACTTCACAAGCTACTTGCCGCGCTCGATGAAGTCACGGTGAAGAACGCGAAGGCCGACATGCACAGCTTCGCGGTGTTCTGCTCCGCCGATGAAAAACTGGAAGCGAAGCTGAAGGAACTCGCCGAGAAGGCCAAGCTCAAGCAACTGGTGTTGGCCATTGAAGCTGCCGAAGGCCCAGAAAAGTACGACATCAGCAAGGACGCCGACGTGACGGTCCTCATTTACAAGGACCGCCGAGTTGTGGCAAACCACACGTTCGCCAAGGGCAAACTGACCGAGAAGGACGTTGAGAAAGTCGTCGCCGACGTTGCCAAGATCGTGAAATGACCAGATCGTTCGCACGAAGCCCACGGATCATGTCCGTGGGCTTTTTTCATTCTGAGTGCTTAGTTCGCAGGCATTCCCACATTCAACATTTGTTCTTCACGCTAACCAGAACCGACTGTACTGAAACACGTTACCGCTGATAGCTCACGTCGTTCCAACCGTGGCACGCGGACTGCTATATCCGGTTCGCCTATCTCCTCCCTCCCACCCTTACCTCTCGAATTCATGCGGGCACATGCCCGTCGGACCTGTATTGCCTGTGAGGATCTGCTGTGCAATTGACTGCTTCACCGAAGTTTGGCTTCTTGATCGACATGGATGGCGTCCTTTACCGCGGCACCGAATTGATTCCCGGAGCGGATCGCTTCATTCGCGAACTGTGCAAGCGCGATATCCCGTTCCGTTTCTTGACGAACAACAGTCAGCGCACGCGGCGTGACGTGGTCGCTCGACTCGTTCGCCTTGGGTTAGAAGTGGAAGATCGGCATGTGTTCACGAGCGCGATGGCGACCGCTCGGTTTCTCGCGCAACAAAAACCAGGCGGCACGGCTTACGTCATCGGCGAAGGCGGCTTGCTCACGGCGCTCCACCAGCACGGTTACGCGGTCGTGGATCACGCACCGGATTACGTCGTTGTTGGCGAAGGCCGCACCTTCAACCTTGAACTCGTGGAAGCGGCTGTGCGGATGATTCTTGGTGGTGCGAAGCTGATTGCGACGAACATGGACCCGAATTGCCCGACGCAGAACGGCCTGCGGCCTGGGTGCGGTGCGATGGTGGCGATGCTCGAAACAGCGACAGGAGTGAAGGCGTTCAGCGTGGGGAAGCCAAGCCCCGTGATGATGCGTGCGGCCCGGAAGGAACTCGGGCTGACCACCGACGAAACCTGCATGATCGGCGACACGATGGAGACGGACATTCTCGGCGGCGCCCAGCTCGGCTTCCACACGGTGCTGGTTCTGAGCGGTGGAACGAAGGCAGAAGACTTGCCGCGGTATGCGTATCGTCCGGATGTGGTGGTTCCGTCGATTGCCGAACTCGCCGACATGATGGATGTGTACGCTTGGTGTCCGCCGTGGCGAACCGCTTCGGCGAAGGTGTGCCCCGCGTCGTTCGTTCTCGGACCCACTTCATTCGATGATCTTCCCGTCGCGGCGATGTCCTCGAAGGAGTGAATTTCCGTCGCTGACGGCTTCGCAGGTGAAACCCTGCGAAGCCGCAAGGGAGGTAGGAACGCAGCAGATGACGACGGACAATATGAATCAACTAAAAAACCCCCGGCGGATTACTCCGCCGGGGGTCTTGTAT
>JAIOPV010000054.1 GCA_021413735.1 Planctomycetota bacterium | reverse complement strand
AAGAGCGTGATGTCATCGGAAGCATTCGTCAAGTTGGCCATGATCCAACTCATGCTCAATCGGCTGGAACCCAAAAACGTGGACGCTGAGTTCCACTACCATTTGGCGGCTTAAACCGACATATGGGACAGCCTCTCAGTGCGACTATCCGAGTTTCAGGAACTTTGCGACGAGCCCCTCGGCCTTCCTCCACATCCTCTGCAAATTCCGCTCGGTCTGTTCCGCGGGCGGCAGCTTCCGGAGTTGGAACAGCAGAGCGTTGAACGGCGTGGCCGAAGTCACGGTCTTGGCGAACACCTTCTGATCGTCGATGTCCTTCGTCTTGGCCCACACCTCGAACAGCGTTCGGCGTGCCTCGTCCACCTTCAACCGGAACACTTCGTACTTGTCCGCGAGTTCCGGGTGCCGGGTGAGCAATGCGGCTGGGTTCTCGCTCAGCAAGAACGGAACGAGCCGATTCAAGTATGCTGTCGGATCCTTGCACGCCCAGTGAAAGTGAAGGCTCTCATAAGTCCGCGTCTTCACCTTCCATCGGAGTCCGTTTCGATCACGGACAACGACCCCTTCAAACGTCGAGTCTTCTCGCGACTGGTCGTGGAGCCACTCGCGAATCTCATCGACGGACGAAAACTGATACCGTGTCGGTCGCTTCACGGACCACCGATCCGCAAACTCATCGACCTCGCTTGGCGATAGTTCGACGCTGCCCTCGAACACCGCGAGGAGGTGAACCGCTGCGTCGTCGTAGTGACGAACGATGCGGTTGTGTGGGCTGGTCAACTCGAACACATAGGTCCGGTTGCGGTCGAGTTCCGCGTGCTGAATTCGCGGCCAGACGAGTTCGTGCCAGGTTACCGAAACGCTCCGTGCGACGGGATCACGGCCGAACGAGCCACGAGTGTTGACCCGCCACTGCCCTTGGTAGTGGTAAACGAGGACGAGTGAGCCATCCTCCTTCGACTGGCAGGTGAAGTCGGACCAGTCGAAGAGATGAGCCTCGTTCGCAACTTCGCCCCAGTCGAAGAACCGATCGAACGCCTTGGCGACGAGGTTCCACGTTCCCCGTTCGAGGGTGACGCCTCGGCACTCACGCACAACCGGGTGCGTCTTGGGGCTGTCGATCTGGTCGTAGTTGAGAATGAGGAGTGGGTCGGTGGGGTGCTCGGCGACACGAATGCCGAGTTCCGAACGGAGGTCGTCGAGCGACTTCCCGGCTGTGAGATACTGCTGCACTTGTAACATGGCCAAATCCCCGATTAACTCAAATCCTTCGTTCACTCTTCCGACAAACCACGAATGAACCGGAAGGTGAGGCTGATCCGCTCCCCGACCACTTCCTCGGTCTTGGGCACGGAGTGCAGCCAGTGGTGCTGCGATGTCCCGCCCATGACCAGCAAACTCCCGTGCCCGACCCGGTAGGTCAGCGTTTCCTTCTTCTTGCGATGGCGAAGGACGAAGTCCCGCTCTGACCCGAACGACAAGGTGGCGACGACGGGGTTCTCGCCCAGCTCCGGTTCCGCATCGGTGTGAAACCCGATCGAGTCCTGCCCATTCCGATACCGGTTCAGGAGCCGGCTGTTGAAGCTGGTTCCCGACGCGATCTCGACATCGCTTTTGATTTCAGCCAGTTCGGGAAGCCAACCGGCTCCGAGGTGCGTCAGCCCGGAATAGCTGTATCGCAAACCGTCGTCCGCGAACCAGGCGTTGAGACGCGGCAACGGGTTGCCGTGAGCCATCTCCTGTCGCCACTGGATTTCGGAGCGTAACAGGCGAACAGAGCGTCGGCCTCCTCCCGCGAGCAGAAGCATCTCGTGTGTCAGGACGGTTCCGGTTCAAACGGCTCGACCGAACCGACCACATCCGTGTCGAAACGCACTTTCTCCTCGAACCACCCGAGTTCGTCGGTCAGCACCGGAACGACGTGTGGACCGAATGCGTGATCGACGTAGTGCATACCCAGCACGAACTTCTGGTCTTCCGAAATCAGCGTGTGGCATCCCTCCCACAGAAATGCGTTGATCTTCCGCTCCTCGGCGAGACCCTTCAGGTAGCCGTTCGCTTTCGAGCGGGTGCCAAACGAGTCCGCGAGCGCCGCCACCGTGACCGGTAGCAACTGTGTCACTCCGAGTTCCATCATCTCGTTGACGTGCCCACGCATCATCCCGCCGGAGATGATCTCGTCCACATAAAGCATGTGGTCGAAGCCCATCTGTCGGATGCACCAGTCCCGGAGTCGGCGGAGTTCGAGGATGTTCGCGTATCGTCCGCTTGCACGACCGCCGTTCTTGCTGCGAATTGACAACTCCTCCGGGTACATCACGAAACTGGACGTGACCGCGTGATACTCTTCGAGACGCCCCGCTGGGTACTCGTTGCGGAAGTGCCGTCGTATCGCCCGCCAGATGGGCAACGCGCCACGCAGCGGAAGGTACACGAGGCACCGCCGGGTGTCCTTGATTGCAAGTTCGACGCGAGCAGCCAGCTTCTCGGCTGCAGTGCGATAACTTTCGTGAATGGCGAGATCGTAGGTGTAGCAGGTCTCGTGCGGGTGCGACTTCGTGTAAAGGTGTCGGCCGCTCAAACGGAATCGGTCACCAGTCGGTTTCAGAACCGTCGTGATGATGGTGTTGCCGACCGCAGCGATCCTTGACTGCCACTCGGTCTGCGAGTTCACCTCGAAACAGTGGTCGTGCTGGACGTGCTCCCTGCGGTCACCGGGTTCCTGCGTGCGAATGTAGAGTTTCATGGCTACCGTCAATTTGACGAGAGAGTGGTCGGCTCGAACACGAAGGCGTGAGCCAGCCACGATGCCGGAACCACGGGTTTGCACCCACGGGGGACAACAATTCCCCCGTCGCTTGTTGCCGTCAGAAGCCCGTCGGCCGCGGCGAGAACGATTCGCGGTGTGCGTGATTCGCTCAATCCCACGCTCTGCGCCCGCAACACCGGCAGGAGCGGCGTCAGCGGAAAGCAACCGCGATAGTTCCCAGCCGCCAATCGATCTTCGAGCGCAGAGCGAAGTGCTTCAACCGAGCATTCGCCATCGCACCCAGGCCCAACGACGACGTGCAGCAGTGGCACTCCCGTTCGCCGGAGGACACCGAGCATTCGCTGATCGCGTCCAAGGCGTCCCCGCTTTCGCTTCGATACCAGTGAGTCGCCACCAGCATCCACGCCGACAATCAGATTGAAGCCGAGGGACGGGATTTCCGCCACCAGTTCTCGCTCGGCCGCTTCGTCGTTGAGGAGAACGATCCACGGGCTGCCGTGTTGGTCGCGGGGCACGCCGTGGTCGATGGCGGCACTTCCACATCCTTTGGCTTTGCGACCGGGTTCTGGTTCAGGGCTTGCCACGCGAACGACATGCGGTGTGATTGGCTGCACTGGGCCAACGTTGTTGGTCTTGGTGTTGCCGTAAACGATCCTGTCAGCTGCTGGGTCGAAAAGAGTGGATACGGCAAACGCGGTGATGACGTCGCACCCGCCGCCAAGGCCGAGAACGAAGACGTGCCGTCCCGCGCGGTCGGGGAACCTGAACGGAACCGCCGCGAGTTTCTCGCTCAGTTGGTCGTCCACCGCGTTCTCCGATTCGTGGTACTCGCACCATTGACGCACGAGGAGCAAGTCGGGTTCGGGGCAGTCACGTTCGCAACGGGCCGTTCAGCTCGACACTGAAGGACCGGCTGCTGACCAAAACAACGAGTTGTGGCGATTGCCGTGCTACTGTGGAATGCTCGCAGAAACGACGCAGGTCACCTGGATAGCGAAAGTGAACAACGTCCCGAAAGGAAAGTCCCGTGAACGATAACGGTCACCGGCGCACCTGCGGTTTTCGCCTGTCCGTCATGGATGTCTGCGCGACCGTCGTTGTCGGGGTGCTGTCGTACGTGTCGATTCAGACGATCGGGCCGTTCGCGATCCTGTTGCCGTTCGTGTTCGGTCACTTCCTGCTCTTCTGCAATGTGTTCCGTATCGGCACCGATTTGAACGCCTACCTGAACGATACGAAGCAAGACGAGGGATTCGTGGTGCGAACGGTCCGGAGACTTTTTCGGTCCCGAGAAACTGACCCGTCTGCGACCCGCCGCGAAGAGAAGCATCCGTGAGGTTTACGCAATGGACATCGTCACGCGCACGCTCATGGGGTCGATCGTCGCGAGCCCATTTTCTGAAGGATGACCCCGCGGTCGCATTTTGCATCATCTTCGGTTCGATGGCTCCGGATCTCGACGTCTTCACCCTTCACGTTAGCCGACGCTTCTTCCTGAAATGTCATCAGACATATACCCACGCGCTCCCGCTGATCGCACTTGGTGGTCTGCTGATTGCGGGCAGTTTGTACCTCGCCGGGGTGAGTATCTCTGGTATCGTGCCAAACGGCTGTCGCCGCGAGATACCCTTTCGATCATTCCCTCCGCGGCCTTTCCCTGGCGGTTCCTCTGCTGCCAACCGCACGGACACGGGGTTCGGACTTTCACGCTCAACGCTTTCGATGGCATGATCAGTAGAGAGGAAGTTCACTCGGTGTTCGATGTAGAATTCGACCCGATCCTCCAGACCTTGCCGGAATATCGTCTCTTCCGGCAACTCTCGCCCGCGTATCACGTTGTTGCCGTCGAGCGCCGCCCGGATGCGACCTTGCTGACCGTCCGTGACCTACGAATCCGGAACTTCAACATCCGGTTCGGCCAACTCGACGTGCGTCTCGCGGCGGACGGCTCTGTCGCGGATGTGGTCTTTCACACATGACATTCAACATGGTCGGCAGATGGACTTGATCGTCACTCTGGCCTTCGACCAAAAGTCGCGTCGGTGTGTCGGACCGAAGCACGTTGCGGCACAGTCGAGTCAGCGGGCATACCGCTCGGTCAGATGCGGAAAGTGCTCGCTGGTTCAGCCTCGGCCTTGAGCGCGGCGATGTCCTGGCGCGGCGGTGAACCGAACATCCGCAAATACTCCCGGCCGAACTGGGACGGGCTCTCGTACCCGACCCGGAATGCCGCTTCTCCCGCGTCGAGGCCCTCCCCCGCCATCAGCCGCCTCGCCTCCTGGAGCCGGAGCCGCTTCTGGTACTGGAGCGGGCTCAATGCTGTCACGCTCTTGAAGTGGAGGTGGAGCGCCGACGGGCTCATCCCCACGTGCCTTGCGAGTGTCTCGATCCGAAGCGGCTCGGCGAAGTGGTCCCGGAGCCAGCGAATGGCACGGGCTACGCGATGCGCCGGAGCGCCAGCCGCAGCGATCTGCCGAAGCCTCGCCCGTTCCGGGCCGGTGAGCAGTCGGAAGGTGATCTCCCGCAGCACGAGCGGCGCGAGTGCCGGGATCTCGTGCGGGGCGTCAAGCAGGCCCAGAAGGCGACTGACCGCGTCGAGGAGTGGCGGTTCGAGGTCGATGACCCCGAGGCCGCGCACAGGCCGCCCGAGTGGCGGGATAGCCGAGCCATCGGCGAGTAGTTCGCCGACCACGGCCGGGTCGATCGGGATGCGGACGGCCAGGCATGGGCGATCCGGAGTGGCGTCGGCCACGTGGGTCAGGGCGGGCATGTCGACCGACACGAGCAGCGACTGAGCCGGGTCGTAGCGGTACACCTGGCCCCCGACGACCACCTCCTTCGCCCCTTGCATTACGACGCACAGGGACGGCACGTACACGACCGCATGTTCCTCCGAGGGCGTGGAGGAACGGTAGAGCCAGAGCCCCGGCACAGCCGTCTCGTAGTCGCCGTCCGCCCGGGTGTGCCGCTCGACTACCGCCGCAAGTGTCATCACGTCTTTCGTCGCCACGAGTCTGCCCCCGTCGTGTTCCACATCTCCATCCAGTTTACCCGTCCTGAACCCCAGCGGGGATGGGCTTAGACGAAGTCGTGGAGGATCAGGCTAAAGTTCGGGACGATCGTGATACCGGCCCTTCCGGGCGTCTGCTTACCATGCTTCTGTCAGCCGGCCGCGACGCCGGGCACACAACCCGCGGCGCGAAGGCCATCGGGACGCGGGACGCCCCCGGCTCCTGATTTGCACCAACACTTGAATGGCCACCTGCGCCGCAGCCAAGCAACCCACTCCATTGAAAGGAGCGACATGAAGACGACATCGAAGCTCGCCATCCCTCTTGGCATCGCCACCGCCCTGACGGCCTGCGCGATGCTGCTCACGGACGCGACCGCTACTCCGCTGGCGTCGCCGGCCAGCCCACCACCCAAAGGAGCCCACGACATGCCGTACGGAGCAGACAACTTCTTCAAGAGCGACAAGGTGACAGTGCAGAAGGTCACGTTCAAGAACCAGTACCAGATGACCGTCGCCGGGAACCTGTTCCTTCCCAAGGGCTCGAAGCCGGACGCGAAACACCCCGCAGTCGTCGTCGGGCACCCGATGGGCGCGGTCAAGGAGCAGGGCGGGGACCTCTACGCCACGAAGATGGCGGAGCAAGGGTTCGTCGCCATGTCGGTCGACCTGTCCTTCTGGGGCGAGAGTGGCGGAGAGCCGCGCAACGCCGTCGCGCCGGAGATGTTCGCCGAGACCTTCAGCGCCGCGGTGGACTACCTGGGCACGCGGCCGTTCGTCGACCGCAAGTGGATCGGCGCGATCGGCATCTGCGGGAGCGGGAGCTTCGTCATTAGCGCGGCCAAGATCGACCCGCGCATCCGGGCCGTCGCCACGGTCAGCATGTACGACATGGGCGCAGCCAGCCGGAACGCGCTCAAGAAGTCCCTGACCCTGGAGCAGCGAAAGAAGATTCTCGAAGAGGCGGCGGAGCAGCGGTACGCGGAGTTCACCGGCGGGAAGACCAAGCACACCGGCGGGACCGTGCACGAGTTGACCGCGGACACGCACCCGATCCAGCGCGAGTTCTACGACTTCTACCGCACCCCCGGGGCGAGTTCACCCCGAAGGGTTCTTCACCGGAGCTGACGACCCACCCGACGCTTTCGAGCAACGTGAAGTTCATGAACTTCTACCCGTTCGACGACATCGAGACGATCTCCCCGAGGCCGCTGCTGTTCATCACGGGCGACCAGGCGCACTCCAAGGAGTTCAGCGAGGACGCGTACAAGCGGGCCGCCGAGCCCAAGGAACTGCTGTTGGTCAAGGGCGCGGGCCACGTCGATCTCTACGACCGTGTGAACCTGATCCCATTCGACAAGCTGGTGACCTTTTTCACCGACCACCTGAAGTGAGATCGAGAGGACGGAATGGTCATGGTGAAATCACGAGGTGCCGCTCTCTTCGCGGCGAGCATTCTGGTCGGGCTTACCTCCTGCGACGCGAGTAAGCCCGATCAGAGCGCCGCCGTCCCCTCCGCGTCTGCCGAGAACCGCGAGCGGCTGAGCAATCAACCTGTGGGCAAGAAAATGAACGTAACAATCGGAACGAAAACGTTTACGGCCACGCTTGAGGACAACCCGGCGACCGCGAAGCTGAGAGCCATGCTCCCGCTCACGCTGGACATGAGCGAGTTGAACGGCAACGAGAAGTTGTACCGTCTGCCGACCACTCTTCCGACGACCGCAGCAAACCCCGGGACGATCCGGGACGGCGACCTCATGCTCTGGCAGGCCGACACCCTGGTGCTCTTCTACGAGACGTTTCAGACGACCTACAGATACACGCGGCTCGGGCGGATCGACGAGCCGTCGGGCCTTGCCGCCGCAGTCGGCACGGGAAGTGTGACCGTGACATTTGAACTGGAATGACAGGCGAGATTCACCAGGGAACGAGGTCGTCATCCGACGACCGGAAGGGAAGTCAGGACCATGAGCAGCAGTGTGAGCGGGCCGGGGCCCGCGGATCTCAGTCCGGTAGGCGTGCCCCGCCGTGCGTTTTTGAAGTCCATCGGAGTGGCCGCAATCACCCTTCCAGTGTTTGCCTGCTCCCGTCCGGAAGTGCCCCAGGCCAAACACGAGGAGCCACATATGGAAATCAAGCGAGCAGGGTCGCAGCCGTCCGCCAAGGGGCCGGCCGACTGGTTCACCGGCACGGTCCGCATCGACCCGCTGTTCGCGGTCCACGACCCGGCCCGATCCGCCGGTGCCAGCGTCACGTTCGAGCCCGGTGCCCGGACGGCATGGCACACCCACCCGCTCGGGCAGACCCTCATCGTCACCGCCGGGTGCGGGCGGGTGCAGCGGTTGGGCGGTCCGGTCGAGGAGATCAAGCCCGGTGACGTGGTGTGGATCCCGCCTGGCGAGAAGCACTGGCACGGGGCGGCCCCGAGCACGGCCATGACGCACATCGCGATCCAGGAGCAACTCGACGGCAAGGTGGTCGAGTGGATGGAGAAGGTCAGCGACGAGCAGTACGGCAAGTGACCCCATCGTGTCGCCCACGGCGGAGATGGCCGGACGCGGCCGGCGCGTTGATACGAACAGCCGCCGTGAGGCGGGGAACAAAAACAGGAGTAGACGATGAGTGAGAAGAAGGGCTTCGCGGGAAAGGTGGCGTTCGTGACTGGGGCCGCGAACGGCATCGGTCGCGCGGCGGCGTTGGCGTTCGCCCGCGAGGGGGCAAGCGTGGTGGTGGCCGACGTGTCCGAGCAGGACAACCGAGAGACGGTTCGTCTGGTCGAAGGGCTCGGCGGGAGGGCGCTCGCAGTGCGGTGCGACGTGACGCGGGCCGAGGACGTGAAGGCGGCCCTGGCCAAGACGGTCGAGGCATTCGGGCGGCTGGACTTCGCCTTCAACAACGCCGGCATCGAGCCGAAGAACCCGGCCCCAACCGCGGACTACGACGAGGAGGAATGGAATCGCATCATCGACGTCGACCTCCGGGGCGTGTTCCTGTGCATGAAGTACGAGATCCCGCTGATCCTGAAGCAGGGCGGCGGGGCGATCGTGAACACGTCCTCGGGGGCCGGGGTGATCGGCATCAAGAACAGCCCGGCGTACACCGCCGCCAAGCACGGCGTGATCGGCCTGACCCGGGCGGCTGCCCTCGACTACGCGGCCCAGAACATCCGCGTCAACGCGGTCTGCCCCGGATACATCGACACGCCGATGATGGGGCGGTTCACCGGGGGCACGCCCGAGGGGCGTGCGAAGGTGATCGCTGAGGAGCCGGTCGGCCGGATGGGCACGCCCGAGGAGATCGCCGCGGCCGTCATCTTCCTGTGCTCGGACGCGGCCGCCTTCATGGTCGGCCACGCCATGGTCATCGACGGCGGCCAAACGATTCAGTGACAACGGCACGATTTACCGCGAGTCCGCGGATCGCGTCTGAGTAGAAGGTCGTGACGTAGATTGGGCTGGCAAGGTTTACTGGCCCGACACCACCAGGAGCATCAACGAATGTATAAAGCCAGAGCATACGCCTGCGTCAGTCCGACCGCCGTCCTGGCGGGTACCACCATTCCCCGTCGGGACGTGACCGACCGGGACGTCCAAATCGAGATCCTGTTCTGCGGAGTCTGCCACTCCGACCTGCACACGGCTCGCGACGAGTGGCACAGCGTGATGCAGACCGTCTACCCGTGCGTGCCGGGCCACGAGATCATCGGCCGGGTCACTCAGGTCGGCGCGGGCGTCACGCGCTTCAAGGTCGGCGACGTTGTCGGCGTCGGCTGCCTCGTCGGCTCGGACCACACCTGTTCCAACTGTAAGAACGGTCTCGAGCAGTTCTGCCCCAGCGCCACCTTCACCTACAACAGCCCGGACAAGCACGGGACGGCCCCAGTCACCTACGGCGGGTACTCCGACAGCGTTGTGGTGGAGGAGGACATGGTCCTCCGCATCCCCACCAACCTCGAGCTTTCGGGTGCGGCCCCGCTCCTTTGCGCGGGCATCACCACCTACTCGCCGCTCAAGCGCCAAGGCGTCGGCCCGGGGAAGAAGGTCGGGGTCGTCGGCCTGGGTGGGTTGGGGCACATGGGCGTGAAACTCGCCCACGCCATGGGCGCGCACGTGACCGTGTTCACGACGTCCCCGGGCAAGCGGGAGGACGCACTGAAGCTCGGGGCGGACGAGGTGGTGGTGTCGAAGAACGCGGGCGAGATGAAGAAGCACGCCAGCACGTTCGACATGATCCTCGACTGCGTGTCGGCCGACCACGACATCAACGCCTACCTGAGCCTCGTCCGCACCGGCGGGAACCTGACACTGGTCGGTGCCCCGGAGAAGCCGCTGCCGGTGTCGGCGTTCGCCCTGTTCTTCGGCAACAAGACGCTCGGCGGGTCGATGATCGGCGGGATCGCCCAGACGCAGGAGATGCTCGACTTCTGCGGCCAGCACGGCATCACGTCCGACGTCGAGGTGATCCCGATCCAGAAGGTGAACGAGGCGTACGAGCGGATGCTCAAGAGCGACGTGAAGTACCGGTTCGTGATCGACATGGCAACACTGAAGGCGTGACCCGAGGCGCGACGAACGGAGGCGAACGGACATGAGCCAGGCCGACGTCATGCAGCCCGCAGCGTTCCTCACCCGCCCGGAGCGGGAGTTCGGAAAGACCGTGAGCCGGCTCGGGCTCGCCTCCCACGGCCGGACCGCGATCACCGCCGATGACGTTCTCCACGCCGTCTCACGCGGGGTCAACTTCCTCAACTGGAGCGCTTTCGCCGAGGGCCCGCCCGACGACGAGGCGTTCCCCGCTGCCGTCGCTGCCCTCGGCCGCGAGCGCGACGGGGTCGCGGTGTGCGTGCAATTCGCCGCCCGGACCGCCGCGGAGGCCGCGGGGGAACTCCGGTCGGTGCTGTCCGCCATCCGGTCGGACTACGTCGACGTCGTCACCCTCTACTACGTCGAGCGGGCAGACGAGTGGGACTCGCTCCGCAGCCCGGACGGGGTGGTCGAGTACCTGCGGGCCGCACGCGCGGACGGGCTTGTGCGGCGGCTCGGGGTGACGAGCCACCAGCGGCCGCTCGCCGCGACGATGGTGGCTTCGGGGCTGCTCGACTGCGTTATGGTCCGCTACAACGCGGCCCACCGCGGGGCCGAGCGTGATGTGTTCCCGGTGGCCGCCGCATGCGGCCTGCCGGTCATCGCGTACACCGCGCTCCGTTGGGGGGCGCTGCTGCTCCCGACGCCGGACGACCCGCCGGGGTTCGTCCCACCGCCTGCCCCGGCCTGGTACCGTTTCGTTCTCCAGCACCCGGCAGTTTCGGTCGCACTCTCCGCCCCTCACACCCGGGCGGAACTGGACGAAGACCTCGATATCCTGTCCGTTTCCGCTCCACTCCCGGCCGACGAGTATGAGTCACTCGCGCGGCACGGCGAGCGGGTGCGGCGCCACGCCGGGCGGTTTGCCTGACCGGCCGCGTGTCGTCAAGACGCCATCAAACTCGTCGCCTCTAACTCTGTCTTCCACCTGAGCGGTGAGTGCTTCGGTCACATCGACCGATGCGTCGAATGGTATGTTGATCGGTTTGTGAAGGGGGTATGGGGCAGTATTTTGGCAGAGAAGTGGCAGAGAATCCGTTGCGAAACATCATAAACCGCGCAACTCTGTGATAGTCTAGCAACCGCCGGTTCAGTTTCTGTCAACGACGAAGTGGACAGATGAGGGCGTGGGAGAGCGGCGTCTTCCACTCCAATTCCGATGATAAGTCTTTCACCACGGAGAACGATCATCGATTGAGATCGTTTCCGTTGTAAGCGTCTATAAGTTGCCGCAGCACCTCTACCCGTCCCCGAATCTGTTCTCCTTGCTCGGTGACCGCCACGCGTCGAGGCTCCGCGTATTCGCGGAGTATTTGCACGGACGGGATGATGTCCGCGCCGGATTGGATGGCCTCCTCGACCGATTCGAAATGGTGGTGAAGCGCGAGCAGCGTTTGCCGGGGTTCGAGGATCAGGGTGTATCCCTTGTCGCCGTACGCCTCAGAGAACGCCCCGTCGATCGTAACGGCCATGCCGCTCTTCTTGAGCGGAGATTCCCCGGCCGCAATCTTCACCGGCACGTGGCCGTTGACGATCAACCCCTCCACATCGTCGACGTCGAACTCCCGCAGGATCTTCCGACAAAATTCCTTCTCGTGGATGAGGGAGAAGTACGGGTTCTTCGTCTCCTTGTGTGTGTGCTCATCGGCGATAAAGTACGTCTCGAAGGTCGCCATCTTGTCCTTGCCGAACAGCGGTGAAAGCGGCCCTCCCCACAGGTACCAGAGGAGATCGAGATCCTCGGGCGCTTTCCCGAGAAGCGCGCGCGATACCACGTCGTTCAACTTTTCAAACAGTCGCTTGCCCGCGAGCTCCTCACCATCGACGCGGAGCGTCTGGTATTCTCCGGTCGGTGTGACCGGGAGGCAGCCGTGAAAGATCAGATGCCGATCACGCACGAGGTGCATTCGACCGCGCCGCACGAGGAACTTCATCTGCTCCCACAAAATCGGACTGTGGAGAAATGAACTTCGCAGCCGTGCCATGCAGGAGGCCTCTTCCGGTGAAAGGGCGAGCGGGTCGGCAGGATTGACGGTTGGGAAATGCGTATCGAGGAGCGGATACTCTTTGCCATCCTCGAGCGGAACGGTGCCGTTTTTCAGCGACATTCGCCCGAGCAGATCGCGCTGCTCCAGATTGAGGTGCGGATTGCGTTTGATGAACTGCCCTTCGAGCTTGAATTGAATGATGGCGATCGCTTTCTGCATCCGTGCCATGAGCTGCGGGTCACGCAGTCCTGCGCCCTTACACGAGAACCGTACGGCGGGGTCATCCGCGTAGCAATCGCGAACGAGCCGTTCGAGCGGCACCATGGGAATTCCGTAGCCTTCCTCGAGCTGCGAGAGGCGGCGATATCGGAGCGATACCCGGAGCACGGTCGCGATACTCAACTCGTGCCCGAGGCACGCGGCGAGCCACGACATGTCGTGGTTCCCCCACACGATCGAAACGTTCGGCTGCCGCATGAGGAACTCGATCACCTGATCGATCCGCGGGCCGCGATCACCGCAATCGCCTGCGACGATCAATTCGCCGATGAGCAGATTTCGAACCATGCGAGCAACGACGCGAACAAGATCGAGCTCCTTTCCGAGCACGTGAAACTGTCGCACCACCGCACCGAGGTGCGGACTCCCTCCCTCCAGACGGGGAAGGAAGAGGAGCTCACGCAACAGCTCGCGATACTCTCGGGGAATCAACTGCTCGGTGTGTCCGAGAGGGTAGTGCGCGGCGAGGTGTCGCAGGATGACGAGCATCTGCTCGAGTCGACGTTGGACATACTCCCGTCGCACTTCGGGCACCTGCATTCGGGGCGCGATGAACTCGAAGGTCTCACGCGGGTAGTAGATGAGGTTGAGCAATTCACGGCGATCGGCTTCGTCGAGCGACGTATAGAAAAGCCGCTCAACGAGGGGACGAAGCGAGCCGGACGCATTGTTCACGACATGTTTTAATTTTTTCGCCTCACCGTGAATGTCGCTGATGACATGCACCGTCGGCTTCGGTCGATCGAGCGACGCCTCGAGCGACGCAATGGTCGTCGCCGCCGCGTCGACCGTCGGATAGAGGTGGGAAAGCTCGGCGAGAAAAACTCGGTCGTGACGGGAAAGCTCTGTCATATTTCGTCTCCGCGAGGACGCGAGGTGGCATGTTACTCCCTTCACCGAGTGCCCGAAATCGGAAAGAACACGCCGCAACCAAAACCTCGAAGAAAACCTCGGTGTGTCGGATCGGAGCAGGCAAGGACTACGACTGAAGAGCGGCTTTCTTTGTGGACTACATGCCCGTGTCGATCATGAAGGCTACACGTACGAAGAAGAGTCAATGCGGTTGGCGCTTTGCCGAATCGCGCACCTCACGTTTGCCGACTCCCCACTTTGCAGCGCTGGTCACCGTGTCATCGGGCCAGTTCGGAACGGAATGCGAGGCTCCAAGTGGTATGGGCGGTTGCGAGAATTAGTCTCGTGACTAGGCGCTGTCCGCCTTGGAACGACGCAAGCGCCCTGCCAGTGCATCGCGCCCCAGGCGACTGTGGGCCGCCGCGAGCAGGTGGCGGCGCTGGCCGTCGTCTTCCGCTTCGTCGCTGCGAACGCCTTTCTCACGTGTCAGTCGGAGCGCCCTCAGGGCGGTCGTCGGGTCCAGTTCGACCAGGGTCCGCAGGGCCGGCTCCGAGCAGCACGGGCAGACGCCGTGGCGCTCGATCGCTTGCACAAGGCGCGTTACTTTGCGGCCGTTTAGCACACGGGCGGCGAAATCCGAACGTCCCGCCTCGTGCGCTCGCGCCGCGGCGCGCCAGCGCAGCGTCTCCGGAAGGTGCTGTGCCGACTCGAGCATGGGGATCAGCGGCAGGATCAACTCGGGTCGTTGGTCGAATTCCTCCAGTTCCAGCACGAGCGCCAGCATCATGTCGTCCGGTGGCAGCGGCGCGAATGCGGCGCGAATGGCGGGCAGCAAGTCGGGCAAAGGCAGCGTGGCCAGCGCCACGCGAAATGGCGAACCCGGTGCCAAGAAGTCGAACTGTGAGCCCAAGTCCTGCGGGCCGTCGTCGTACCATTTCGGGGCGACGAGCGCGGGCACCGTCCCGCGCTTGGCGACGTACGTTCCCATCGACCGGGCCAGGGCGTCAACGAATTGGCTCACGGCGGCCTGCAGGTCGAGATCCTTGATGTTGCTATAGATGCGAAAGGTCAGCAGTCGGCCCAGATCGGTCACCGCGAGCAGGCAGCGGCCGACGACCTTTCCTTCGGCGTCTCGTGCGTAGATCACGCGCTTGTTGATGTCGACCGCGTTCACGATCGCCGAGAAAAAATTGCAGCCATCCGGACTCAGGCACGTGTCGAACGGCTCGCCCATGCGCAGAACTTCGAGAGGGTCGCGTTCGAAGCCCAACTGGTAGCGGCGTCCCTTCGCATCCTCAATTGAAATGTCCGCCGGGGGGTCGACCAGTGGACCGGGATCGACGCCGCGTTCGCGGAGCAGCGCGAGAAACTCCCGGTTGGCCGGCTCCGCGTGAAAGTCCCAGGGCGGCGGCCCGCAGCGCCGTCGGATTAACTGTAAACCCAGTTCGCGAACACGCCCCTCGAGCTTGCTGATGGCCGACACCAGACGCAAGTTGGCCTCATTCCCGACCCAATCGGGAATGTTCGCGCTGCCGAGCAACGTGCGTAACTTCGCATGAGCTTGCCCTTCCATCTGCCGGAGCCAGTTTTCAATCCACAATCGCGACGCATTCAATTCGAGGCGCGTCCGCAGATTGTCCAGTCGTGCCGGCGAGACGGCCGATGCACTCGATGGGCGCGCCAGGCGATTCGCGAGGCGGCTCTCGAGATGCGTGTTGCCGGGTCGGGTCCGCAGCAAATCCTGCAAGGCCGCGATCTCGCTCGCGATCGCCTCGGGTGGCGGCAGGTCCTTCGTCAGCACGCGCTGGGCGACCGGCTCCGCGTCGGCCGTCACGGCGGCTAGGCGCGTTAACGCCTCGTGCAGCGCGAGCGGGTAGCGGTGGATCCATTCGGGTGCGGGTTGCGGCGCGGCGGCAACGACTGGCGCTTGTCCCAGGTCGATCAGGCCGCGAAGGACCTCCAGTCGTCGGCCCGCCGCGATGAGCGGACCGTACTCCCCTTGCCGAACCAGATGGGCGGCAACGCCGATCTGCCCGGCCGCGTGCAAGGCGTCCACGATTCGAATGACTGGCGCCGACGATTCCGTGTCCATCTTTTCGAGACCAACGACGCACGCGCCGAAGTCGACACCGTGGCTGCGCAGGCGATACGCACATCGAATGGAGTCCGACGCGACGGACTGGTTGTCCGATCCGGCAGCCTTCAGCGTCAGGAAACACACGATCACGTCCGTGACGTCCGGCAGTTCATCGGCGAGGCTCTCGACAGTATCGACATCCCTGGCAGTGAGCCGCGTGTCCTGTTCGATGAGCGAACGCAAGGCGGCGAAGAAACGCCGAGCGTGCCCAGGCCCGTTGTCGCCGGCGGTAAAAATGGCCGAGAACCGATACCGGCTACCCGGCCACGGGGCCAGGAGCTTGTGCGCATCGCCGCCCGCAAGGTATTGGCGGAACATGCCCAGGGCGGTCGCGACCCGAGGCCCCGGGAGGTACGACGCGCGAGCCAAAACGGCGTCGCAGAAATCCTGGCGCACCCGTTCGGCACCACTGTCGAGCGAGATACACGGCAACGTCCGGAGCAGTTCCTCGCGCACCAGACGCATGGTCGGCGTGCACAGCGATTCGAGCGTGCCGGGCAACTCCCGGAGTCGAACGTCGGGCAATTCCTTCTGAGCAAGGTCGTTGAAGAACGCGGCATGAGTTTTCGTTGCCTGCGGTTCGAATTGCCCGGCGGTCGATGCTCCCGTCATGCGTCGGGCGAGCGCGACGGCCGCTTCGACGCGGTCGGCGAAGGTGTGCCAGGCGTCGAGCAATGTGTCGTCGACAAGCAGGTTGAACAAGTCGAGCGCCTGCGCTTGCGTTGCCTCCGGCTGCCGCGCAATCCAGATGGCCACGCGGTGGACCTGATCGGCGAGCGTGGCCATTGGTAGTTCCGGAATCGGATCGGGCTGTTGGTCCGGCTGGGATCGGCTCAGCCGGCGCGTCCAGAGTTGCAAGAACTGGATGTATTCGTCTCTGGCAAATGGCGTCTCGGATAAGCGGGGTTCACCCAGGTAGCGAATCAACCTGGCAGTTCGTTCCGCACCGTGTTGATGGGCCATGCGCCACAACGACATCGCCCAGGCCCATTTCTCCTCCGGGCGAAGCGACGAGTCGTTTGCCAACAGGCCAAGGACATCGCGGGCATTGCCGGCCAGCCAAACCATGGTCGATCGGACGGCCGTCGGCTCCAGATGGAGACGCCAGGAAACAGCATCGTCGAGCGGTTCCAGAGCGGGATGCTGGCGCAAGAGTTCGCGGCGCATGTTCCGCACGCTTGCGGGCTGTGCGTCAATCGTTTCCGGGAGACGTGCCGGCAACGGCTCGCCCGAGTGGATGGCGGCCTTGAAACGATCGAGCAGGCGATGGACGCGCTCTGCCCACCGAGCGGACTCACGGACCACATCCGCAAGGACCTTGCTGTACTCGTGCTCAAACCTGTTGAGAGTGAACTCGGAGCGCCGGATTTTTTCGCGATCGACCAGGATTTCCGTGCCGAGTGGATTCTGGTCCGGAGTGCATTGCCGCCAGACGATTCCTTCCGGAACCTGGCGAACGGGAAAACCGCCCAACCAGCCGAGGTCCGCCGTCAGATGGGCGCGCGCCCGCGAACGCTCCACGCGACGAATTCGGTCGTATTTGTTATCGGGGCGCATAGCTGGTGAGGAGCGAGGATCGACTGCTTGGGGTTCAAGGCGTCTTGGTTCAGACTACCAAGACTGCGTTCAGGTTCGCGGGAGCGGCGATCGTTTATTCCTGAAGGCGCGGCCTTCCGATGGTCCAGCTCGATGAATAAACCCATTCGCGGTTCGCCGTGAACGAAGCAACAGTACGTAGCATCGATGTCGAAGAGTTGGTGGCGGAAACCGCTCCGTGAAAGGACAGATGGTTGCGCGTCGGTCACATCGCCCGCGGGGTGTCGGACCGGAGTAGGTTGCAGCGGGACACCACCCCGGGAGTGCATGCGGCGGTCTGGAAACTACACCGGGACGTCTCCGTGGCTGGTCCCTTTGTTTTGACGGGGACACCTGCCGACCGCCAAGTACAACCCTGCCTACCAAAGGGACCCACGGAAGGAGCGGGGGCGGTGAACCTGCTCTGGAGTTGGAATGGCCCACCGGGGAGGGTCCGTAATGGGCAAGCGTAAGAAGAAATCAGAAGAGTAGTTGCCTGCTCATGGGGCCGCGCGATGTCGAGGGTCGTCAGCTCAAGAATCGTCATGGCTGAGGGCCATGTACTCCTGAATCAGTGGCACGAGCAGGTCGGACGACTTGGGGGTGAAGCCGGGTGACCGGCAGAGCACGAAGTAGTCGAAGCTGCCGTCGTCGCGGAACGTATTTTCCGACGCTGGGACAAACTCCACGCCCGGTTCCAACTCAATAACTTTCGGCGGCACTCCTGGAATGGCTATCTTGGGCTTTTCCAACTTGGGCAAGGCGAGCGTCCAAGATTCATCGCCGCAGTCAGAGAATAGCCAGTCCTCACAGTCTTTCAGCCTGTTATCCCGGTGCATGACGTAGACGAGCCTGTTCAGCCAGCGGCAGGCGATAGCGACCAGCAGGTAGTTCCCCGCGTTCATTTTCCGGTCGCCTTCCTCCGGCGACTCGCGCTTCTCTAGAGGTTGATGCAGCAGATCAAACCCGACATACACCATTGAGTGCGCGAACGTCCCGGCACCGAGGTCGGCATGGGCATCGACGTGGACGACCTCGAACGGCTTGGCGAGCTTCCCGTCCCGAATCAGGTCTCTCCACCAGTAGAACGCTTCGTGGTGGTGGGTGATGTACTTTCCCGGAATGCGTCGCTGCGTTGACAGGCCGCAGTTTTTCTCCAAGAACTCCCGCACCTTGTCGCTGGCCCACGGCTTGAAGTCCTCTTCGCTCAGCCGGGCACCGCCACTGCTCTGGTCGTGGGCGATCGAACTCAGGAAAAAGTCGAGGTCGAGATCGAGGATTCTCATTCTTCCCTCGGTGGAACGGTCGGGGTGCTTCGCAGCGAAGAGGCCGATGCGGCGGGATGGATGAGGAGAAGGAGGCGTGTAAACACGCCTCACAGCAATCAGCCACCCGCCGCTTCTTTCGCTTTCTTGAGTTCCTCCCCGTAGGCGGTAAGCTTCTCTGAAACGCGGGCGACTGCCTCTGGCGTCCTCAGCCAGTACGGGCCGACTTTGTGCCCGCACTTCGTCATCAGCTTCCGGAACTCTTCTAACTCTGCCGCGCTCGGTGCCTTACCGAAATACATCGTTGCCAAATCGTTTTCGGTGCTGGTGAAGCCGCCCCACGCATGTACTGTGTCGAGGGGAATCGTAGCTGTCTCGATTACCACTTCGTTCTGCTTGTTCCCGTACTTTCCGTGCCCCTGCTCGTAGCCCTTGATGTTCGCCTTCTGGGCCTCGACCGCTTCGGCGAAAGCCGGTTCTTTGCACAGGGCGTTGATGTTGAGGATGACATTGCCGGTGCCCGGCTTGATGGCAAAAATGACGCCTTGAGTACCAGCCGCCGGAACGCCACCTTTGAAGTCCATCGCTACGGCTTCGTTCTCAGTCCAAGCCGAGATCGTTTCCGCCAGTTGGTACTCTGTCCCGACCTTCCACACGGCACTCTTGTGAAGCGCGAGGCGGCGAAAGCACGTAACTTTCGTCTCCCGGAACGCGACAGGGAGGTGAGCAGAGGCATCTCGCAACTTCTTACCACGCTCGTTCTTCTGCTTGGCATTGCCGCCCTGTTGCCAGTCGCTCAGCGCCTGAAGTAGCTCTAAAGTGAACATGCGATGCTATCCTTCACTTGGAGTTCGATGGCTCACTACCGGCCAAGCAAACGTCCCTCCCCGATCATCACTGGGCAAGTCTCACGGGGCGGGGCTACGGGCTGAGCAGCAGGTTGCTTGCGACCAGTAGCACAGCGGGGCTTGCTGACGGTTTTCTTGGGCGGCTTCGGTGGGCGCATGCCGCGGAGCCTCGCGACGGCGGGGTCGAGCACGGCGACGATCTGCTCGAACGCGGCCAAGACGGCCTGCCGCTGGTCTGCTGGGACGATCCGGCGACTGGGAGCGTTGAGCGCCACCCACTGCTCGATCTTCGCCTTGCGACGCTGGAAATCCTCCTCGTCAGGGTTCTTCCGGCGAAGGAATGTCTCCCAGTTCTCTTCTCGCTTCTCGTTCCCGTTGCAGTCACGGCAGGCGAGGACGTAATTGCCGAGGTCGTTCGCACCCCCGTCCTTGAAGGCCACGAGGTGGTCTAGGTGCCCCTTCCGGTCCGCCCGCTCCATCTCCAAGCCGCAGTAGACGCACGTCTTGACGAAAAACGCCCAGACCCGCGCGACTTCCGTATCCGACGGATACGGATCGACGATTCCTCGCAGACACCGCATGACGGCGTTCTTCGCTTGTGACGGGCTTTTCGCCATGTTGATTCTCTCCCAGAGGGTTCTCAATCCCACACGACTCGCGCTTCATCGAGCAGGACCTTGGCGGTCCGAGTTAAAACCGCGCTGCACCGTTCCATCTTGATTGACATGCGCTCTTCGGGCGTGGGGCAGATCTGGTACTCGCTTTTATTGTCCATTCTCGCCTGCAGGTTCGCTTCGAGGTTATCGAAGAAGTAGAAATGCCAGTCGGGAGGAATGTTGTGGGTGACCCACTGGAAAATGGCTGCCGGAGGGAAGTACGGAAACTCGGAGTAGTAGTGGGCCAGGTTGAGGATGGACTCCTTGCGTGAGTGATCGTCGCGGTTGGCGAAGGCGTCGATGACACGTTCCTTCACCTCGATCAACTCGACAGCGCGACCGCAGCCGTACAGCGAGTCTTCAGGCCTCATGCGGTCGAGGTCCGCTCGGCTGGGGCGGTAGGTTCCCTCCTCGGCGAAGAGCTTGCGGAGCAGCTCCCAGGGCTTCTGAATCTCGCGTTCTCGCGACTGCCCCTCCCGGCTCTGGAAGACGCTCGTGCCGAAGTCGATCAGGACGGCACGGTCCTTCTCGATCACGACGTTCTTCGTGTGCAGATCGCCGTGCATCACCCCTTGCTTATGGGCATGTTTGAGGCCGTCCTCGATGTCGTTCCAGATCCGCGACCGGGTCTCGAACGGCCGCGACTCCGCGAGGTAGTCCTTCAGGTTCGGCCCTTCCAGCCGCTCCATGACGATGAGCATGCCCACGTCCTGGGGGTAGGCGGCGAAGACCTGGACGATGTTCCTGTGCTGCAACCTCGCCAGCTTCCGCCCTTCCTGGATCGCCTGGGTGCGCTTGTCGCGGCCATCCCCCTCCTTCGGCAGGTAGAGCTTGGCGACGACGGGCCGGTCGAGCATGGTGTCCCGGCCGTTGAAGATGATGCCGTTCGCGCCCGAGCAGCGAATCCCCTCGATGTGAATGTCGCGAGTCTCAAGGGTTTTCCCCTCGAAGATGATCTTCCCGTCCTGCACCGTCGCCCCGCGGACCGCCTCGCAAGTGTCTTGCATCTGACTCTCCCTCGTCTCTGCTCGTGCTTTCGATTCGGTCATTGTACGCGCACCGTCCCACGACCAGACACTGGGTAGCTCCTCTCTGGTTCGCGCGAGCTTTCTTCTGCCTGCATTGAACGTGCATCGGTCACATCGACCGACGTGGTCAGCCATACAGAGTGAGATTCTGGAGAGTCCGACCGCTGGAAACTGAACCCGGAGGTGACAGTCATTGGCTCGGCTGGATGGGGACGAGCCTCAGGTGATCACGATGAACGCTATCGACGCTTGTCGAAGGATCGGTTCGGAATAGTGGCGGCAGGTGATCGCACAACCCAGGCCGGCCACTCACCCCAGAGCGGCCGCGGCTGAAGTGGTTAGAACGTGAGCCCGGTTCGATCACCCAGGTCATCTTGGCTGGCGAACTGGCCGAGCAACTGCGGCACCGCCGTGTCGAACCCGACGACATCGAGCATCCCCGCGTCATCCGGGTCGGCGAGGGTGAACTCGTTCGACACCATCCCCATAACCACCAGTTTCGCCGCGATGCCGGTTCGCTCACGGTACTGCCGTAACGCCTGGACCGGGTGAACGGCACCGTGCCACGTCTCGCTATCCGTGTACACCACGAACACGTCCACCGCCAACTCCCGCTCCAGCGCGTACAGCATCGGCAAGGCACAGTCGGTCGGCCCCATCGGCAACCCACCCACCATTTGAGTGACCGCGTCCAACCGGTGACCGGGAGAGATGGGGAGCGTCGCCGCACCGTTCGCACCGTGGCCGTATCCGGTGAAGCCGATGATGTGGTGTGCCGGTTCCGTCGCAGCCGTGACCAGGGCCATCGCCGCGGATGCTTCGCGAGCGGACAGGTTCGGCACTCCGGCCACCATACTGCCCGCCATACTGCCGGACACATCCAGCGCGAGCAGCCACCGCTTCCGTGTCGGCTCGACGTGAGCGAACGCCGCGTAGAAGGCCGCGTCCAGGGCGTTCAACACCTCGGGCACTGGGTTCCATACCCCCGCCCCGCGAACCCCGCGACCCGAGGCATATGTTCGTAACGCAACGAGCAGAGAAACCGGATGCAACCGGGACCGGCGTAACCGCTCGTGGTCGCCGAGCGCCGCAACGACCCGCTCGACCGCATCCCCACGCGGAGCGAGCAAGCCGACGCGGGTCATTGTCGCGAGGTTTCGCACCATCGCCCCGAGTGGCATTTTCTCCAGGAGTGCATCCCAGACCGTCGCGTCCGTCAGCCAACGGGTCGGGATGCACTCGCGAACCAATCCGTGCTCATGGATGAGTCGTACGATGTCGGCGGCCGTGGCGGCGCGGTTGGCAGCCTCGAACGCGGCAAGCAGAGCAAGCGGGTCGGATGTCGCGAGAGTTTCGAGGCCGGGAAGCCCACCCTTGCCGACCGCCCACTGTGCGGCCGCGTTCGCTGGCCCGGTCAATTTCACATGGCACAGGCGAAGTAAGTCGCGGTGCGACCACCCGCCGCGCTGCTGGTACTTAGCGAGTTGGTACGCCAGTTCTCGCGGTTCACGGTCCGCGTACCAGGCTCCGACTGCTCGCTTGAGTCCACGTCCCCATCCGCGGAACCCTTCGGACGCCTGGACGAACCCGAACAGGTGAGTGCCAGTGCGGCACACTCGCGGGACAGCGGCTAGCGCAGCGGATCGGGTCGCTGCGTCACCCATGCCGGCGGCCAGTGCCAGGGCGAACACCGCCGGATCGTTGTTCGGGGCGCGGCCGGCCTCGCTGACGACGGCGATACGTGCCACAGTTCGAGGCCCGTCGGCGGCAACGCATCGGCGCACGGCCTCGGCATTCTGGACGGTCAACGTCCGCTCCGTGGCGTAGTAACTACCGCCCTCGCTGCCGAGGATCAGGAACCGGTCGAGCCGGGTCCAGTCGTCCACGCTGAAGCAGTAGCCACCGGCGCTATTACAAATCTGTTTGCTGCCGGGGATCGGTTCGGACTGAGGGGTGATTCGAGTCGAAAAGTGGTGAGTGTAGGGAATGGTCAACGGGCAACCTCATCGAGGAGAAATGGGTGCCGGACTTGATCCGGCGAGCGGTGGTGGGGTGGAGTGACCACCCCACCGCTCGTTCGGTTACGGGGGATGAGCCCGCGTCGCCGGCGGCAAAACCGGCTTCATCACATCGGCTCCCGAAGGATGGTCACGAGGTAACCTTCACCGGTCGGCTCGCCGGCTTCCACGCCGGCCGAACAATGTGTTGGGGAAGGTTCTTCTCCCTAACGCAAGCACGATGCCAAATCCGCCACGCGACTGGTGGGATTGTTTGTCTCGCAGGACGCGACGGAACACTTCCGAGTGCAAGTCGATGGCGGGTCAGCAAGTTCGGCCTGTCCGCCGCCCGCTCCGGGTGGACAGAAATAATCGCGGACAGCGTTTCACCCTTGGACACAGACCGGCGGCCCTGTACAAACGGGGTTGTCATTTCGTCCAACCCAATGGTGATCCGATGTCGCCCCGTCGCGTCCTCGTGTCGTGGATCGGTTACGCCGACTTCCGCGCGCTCGCGGCCACGCTCCCACCCGAGCAGGCGGCCGAGGTGCTCCGGGGACTGAACCCGCCGACGCCTCTCGGCGGGCAAGCGGGGCCGCTCAAGACGTTGCTCGATTGCGAGCGATTCGACGAGGTTCACCTGCTCACCAGCCACACCGGCTCGCGAAACCGTCTGTACGCTCAGTGGGTCGGCCGGAACCCAGTTCTGCATCGTGTCACGGTGAGCAACCCGACGGATTACACCGAGATCTTTCGGCTGACCGACGCCGAGTTAACCAAGGTGATCGCACTGCCCCGGGCAGCAGACGTGGAACTATGCATCCACCTCAGCCCCGGCACGCCGACCATGACCGCCACCTGGGTTCTCCTCGGCAAGAGCAAGTATCAACCGGCGACCTTCTACCAGACGCACGACGGCCGAGCGTGGGTGACCACCGTCCCTTTCGATCTGGTGGTTGATTACGTGCCAACGGTGTTACGGGACGCCGACGCCCGACTCCAAGCTCTGGCCGCCGACGGACCGCAAGACGTGGCGGGGTTCGAGGCGGTAGTTGGCGACGGCCCGGCCATCCGCCTCGCTGTCGGTCGCGCCCGCCGCGCCGCCCGCCGAGATGTGTCGGTTCTCATCCTGGGTGAGAGCGGAACCGGGAAGGAACTGTTCGCCCGAGCCATCCACGAAGCCAGTCCTCGCCGCGAGCGGCCGTTCGTGGCCATCAACTGTGCCGCCCTGTCTCGCGAGTTGCTTGAGAGCGAGTTGTTCGGGCACAGGAAAGGGGCGTTCACCGGGGCGGACCGAGACCGGGAGGGAGCGTTCACTGTGGCCGACGGCGGAACGCTGTTCCTTGACGAGGTTGGCGAGTGCGACTCCGCGATGCAGGCGAAACTTCTGCGGGTGCTTCAGCCACCGACCGACGGTCTGCCCTGTGCGCGGGCCTTCAGCAGAGTCGGCGACACACGACCGCTGTCGAGCGACGTGCGGGTCATCGCGGCAACCAACCGCGACCTGCTCGGCTGCGTCGCCCAGCACCAGTTCCGCGAAGACCTCTACTACCGGCTCGCCGTCCTCACGGTCAAGCTCCCGCCGCTGCGGGAGCGACGGAGCGACATCCCGGCCATTGCCGGCCGGCTGTTGGAGCGGATCAACCGGGAGTTCGCCAGGCAGGAGCCGGGTTACCGACCGAAGCGGCTGTCGAGCGCCGCGCTGCGGTTCGTGGCGGCTTACTTTTGGCCCGGGAACGTGCGGCAGTTGCAGAACACCCTGACTCAGGCGGCGGTATTGACGGACGGAGACGTGATCGACCGGCGAGACGTCGAGGACGCGGTCCCCGAGGTGTCCACTGCGGAGGCGTCGGCCGTCGACGTGCTGGCACTCCCATTGGGCGGCGGGTTCAGCCTCGCGAAGCACCTGGAAGAAATTCAGCGGCATTACCTTCGACGGGCGCTCGCCGAGGCTGGTGGGGTGCAGCGGCGTGCCGCCACGCTGCTCGGGTACGGGAACTACCAGACCCTCGCGGCCCAACTCGACCGGCTGGGCGTCGACAAGACGGTCCGGTAACCTTCGGCCGACACGCACCTACCGCGCCTCGCGACAGCTCATTCCCGCAATTAGCCAGTTGAGGTCACGTTCCTCGACGCACTCCAAATCATGGGACGTTGCGATGAGCCGTATCGGGGACGCGAGGAAATGGCTGACAGCGTTGTTCTGGGGTGCAGACCTGATCGTCCTGGTCGCTGCCGGTCTCGTCGCGGGTGGTGTGTGGGCGTTCCTTGTCATCGCCGACGTGGTGAGCGAGGGCGGGCATGGGCAGACCGACGCCCGGATATTGCGGGCGATGCGTGAGACCGACGACGTGCGGAAACCG
>JAIOPV010000130.1 GCA_021413735.1 Planctomycetota bacterium | reverse complement strand
GATGAGCAGATCGACTTCGGCCGGACGGACCAGCGACTGATCGATCTCGACGTACTTGTTCCAGTCCAGGCCGACCGCACCGAATGCCAGTTCGACCAGCCGCTTCACCGTGTGCGTTTCGCCGGTCGCGACAACGTAATCGTCAGGCTTGTCTTGCTGAAGCATCAGCCACATTGCCCGAACGTAGTCGCCAGCGAAGCCCCAATCTCGCTTGGAATCAAGGTTGCCGAGCTTCAACGACTTGGCCATGCCGAGCTTGATTCGCGCAACGCCGTCGGTCACCTTGCGGGTCACGAATTCGCGACCACGGCGAGGGCTTTCGTGATTGAACAGGATGCCGCTACAACAAAACATGTTGTAGCTTTCGCGGTAGTTCACCGTGATCCAGTGCCCATACACCTTCGCAACACCATACGGACTTCGCGGGTAGAACGGCGTCGTTTCCGTCTGCGGAACCTCAAGCACCTTGCCGAACATCTCGCTCGACGATGCCTGATAGAACTTGATCGTATCGCGGCCCAGCAGTTTTACCGCTTCGAGAACTTGCGTCACGCCGAGGGCCGTGAACTGGCCGGTCAGAACTGGTTGCTTCCAGCTTGTCGGAACGAAGCTCATCGCGGCGAGGTTATAAACCTCGTCGGGCTTCGTTTCCTTGATGACGTCGATGAGTGAAAGTTGATCGAGCAAATCCGCTTGGTGAAGCTGAATTTTCCCGGAAAGTTCCGAGATCCGCTCGAAGTTTTCGGTGCTGGAGCGGCGCACGACCCCGTGGACCTCGTAGCCTTCGCTGAGGAGAAGTTCGGACAGGTAACTCCCGTCTTGCCCGGTCACCCCGGTAATCAAGGCCCTCTTCATACCGCATTCCCTTCAGCCTTGGCGGACGCGCTTCTCCCGCCCATTCCACTCGGGTGGGACTCTCGGGAACAGTTATAAGCCCACGGAGCAAAACGACCAAGCCCGTTCCTCATCCAAGTCGGAAAGTCAGAACGTCATAAAGTCGTAAAGTCCGAAAGCAGGAAGAACACCCTCCCGGTTTCAGACTTTATGACTTTACGACGTTTCGACTTTCGACTTCTCGATGACTTATTTTTTCGGTTGCGTCAGCACGAACAGGAACGTCGAAAGACCTTTGTGAACTGCCACATAGGAATCGCCACTGTCGCCCAGTGCGGGTCCGAACTGCAATTTGAATTTAATCATGTGCTTGACGAGATCGCCCACACTGCCGCCTTCTGAAGTCCACGCCGGGTTGAACATCAGGAAGGAGTTCTGTGCCTTGAACGCCACCAATGCCACGTCAAGCCGATTCAGGAATTGGCGTGCGGCGACCGCGTCGTCGAACGGCAGATCGCGAATCACGGGGCTGGCCAACTCCTGCGCTCGCTGAAGCGAAAAACTCAGCTTCATCAGCTTCATCGGCTCCGGAAGTTTGCCATCGCGAAGCGGCGTCGTAACCGCGACGTAATCTTTCTCCAGTTCCTCGCGGACTTCCTTCAGTTTGGGATCATCGAACGCAACCGGGAGAGTCAACTTGCTGCCTTGAAGGAGGAAGTTCACGGCCTCGGCTGCCGGAGGGCCAGCGAACCGAACTTCCGCGAGCACGGGCGGCGGAATAAACGCCGACGGCCCCTTCGCTCCTTTGCCTTCCGCGTTCGTGATGGCAACGAGAATCTGGTTCAGTGCCTGCCCTGAGAGAAGTTCCGACTCATCCGTGATCGAGAGCGCTTTGATGAGGTCATCGGGGTGGTCCGTGACGGCCTTCAGCCCGCCCGGCAGACCAACGGTGCCGAATTTTTCGTAGTTCCACTCTTCGTCAACCGCATTCTTGGCATTTGGAACGGCTCGCTCACGAGCTGTGGTCGCCGCTCGCTGGGCGCGATCAAACTCGCGCTGCGCACTCATCATGATGTTTGTGTTCGAGGTGCCACCGGACATATAACCGGTGTTGACCCGCGCACCACCCGCAGCCCACGGAACCAACGGAGCCGGCCCTGGTCGCTGTTGGTACCAACTATTGAACGGCAGATTATTGATGCGGTTCAACGGACTATTGAACGGAATCGCCTGGCCGACCGTGACCTGCCCGTAGATGGTGTTCGCGCTGACTCCCGCGTAGGGCGTAAACCGTTGCGGTGTGAGCGGACCAAACGGACTGTTTCCGTATGCCGGCTGTGCCGGAATGAACGCCTGTGCCGAAGCCGTCGCCGGGGCAAGAGCCACGGCGAGACCGCAAGCGAAACTAAGACGTGCGACCCTGAACATGATGGAACCTCGATGAAGGATTCCGCTTGGCTCCGCCTCACGGTTGAAACTAAGGCTTCTTGATGGCGGGTGGAAGTTTCCCGGCTGGAATGAGTTTCTTCCACTCTAATTGATACGTTTTGGCCTCATCCGCGTTGGCGTTCGGTTTGAATGCGATCAGTTTCCCTTGCGGAACAAGGCGAACCAAGTGCCACGCCGCGAGGTTCCGGATCAATGGCTTTGGGTTTGCCAGATACTCGATCAGCACCTCGTAGGTCTCGGGCGTGGCCAAATCGAATGGCGAGAACCCGAGCAACAACTGCATGATGAGCCGCGCCTGACCATCAGTATACCCGCTTCTGGTCGTTAGAAACTCATAAAGTCGTTGATCGTGTCCGGGTGATCTGCCAAGCCAGTGCCGCAACACGGTGGTGCCGAAATCCCACTGTTCCTGAGTCTTCGCGGTGGCCAGAGTCTTCTCCAAGCGTTCGAGGTCGTCCAGCCCGCCGATTGTCACGAGCGCAACCCGCTGATTCACGGCGTCGATCGAACTGAGGAAGCCATCGAACGCTTTCACGCCGTCGGTGGCGCGGCTGCTGCGGAACCGTTCGCAGGCTGCGGCGAGCTTCTGGCCTTCGTCTGAGAGAATCGCTTCAGGATCGGCCCATTCCGGGAATTTGTCGAGCCTTTGCGGTTGTGGTTGTGGGCCCGCCACGCTGTTCCACCGCAGTTCGGCGGGACCGGGAGGCGCACGCATCGCCACGGTCACGCCACCTTGATTGACCGACGCCGTGCCCGACAGAACCAGCAACACCAGCGACGCAACCGGCGAGGGGGCTTTCGCGGGGTCGTCTTTGGGGTTGGCGAGTTTGAAGCGTGTGCCAGCGGTCCAGCGTCCGCACAGTTCGACCGTCACGCGGGTTTTGGGAGCATCAAGTTGAATCTTCCAGCTCTGATCCCAAAACCGCACGCGGACCATCGCGGAACCTTCCGGCTTCACATTCGTGAGGTTGATCCGTCCTCGATCGAGAACCACTTCAAGATCGACATCTTTGTCAGCGGGTTGGGCGAGCGAAAACGCCGTTTCGAGGATTGGTAGTGGAGAACGCGAATCAAAGTCGGCCAGAACCTTGACTTGCACCGCTCCGTTCTTCGAGGTCAGGGTGCCGCCTGGAAGGCTGACAACCAAATCACTTGAGAAGAGTTCGGCTTTGTCAGGCACCGGTTGAAAGACGTTGCCGTTACTCGGTCGAGCGGAGAAGGTTGCCGCGGGTGAGTTCGAGTGTGCCACTACGACGCGAACGCCCGGTTCCGCGGCTGCGAGCGCGGAACCGGCGAGACCTAGTACCAGAAGACTCAGCAGGCGAGCGAACATGCGTGCCCCAATCGGATGAGAGCGCGACCTGTCGAGTTCTCATCCACGACTATTGAGAGAAAATGCGTTGCTCGATTCTACTGCGGTATTCGTCATTCGGTCGGCAAAATGACGATCTTTCCCGTGAGTGTGCCGGCCTTGCGGATGGTGTTGTCTTCCTGAAACTGGTGGGCGGCAGCAGTCTCGGCAAGCGGAAACGTCTTCCCGATCAACGCCTTCAGTTGCTTCGCGGCCAGCCACTTGTTGATGTCGTCGGCACACCCTCGTTGTTCGTCGGCGGTCATGTTGAACATCGCGAACCCGAACAGTGACAATCCTTTGACATAAAACGGACCGTTCGGGAAGAGCGGTCTGGCTGCTCGACCCGCCATCACGACTACCCGACCGCGGGGAGCCATCAGGTCGAAGGTGCGATCGAGGTCGGTCGGGGGTTGCGTCTCGTACCAGACCTGAATACCCCCTGCCCCGGCGGCTTCTTTCACCCGAGCGGCAAAGTCGTCGCCTTTATAATTGACGACCGAATCGGCTCCGAGTTCACGAGCCATCATCGCTTTTTCATCACTTCCCGCACTGGTGATAACTTTCGCGCCGACGGCGCGTGCCATCTGTACAACCATTGACCCGACACCACCCGTTCCGCCGTTCACGAACACAGTTTCGTTCACTTTCAGAGCAGCACGCTGAAACAAACCGAGGTGTGCCGTGATGCCAACCAGCGCAACCGCTGCGGCCTGCGTATCCGGAACTCCCGCTGGCGTCGGATACGCCCACTTCTCCTCGACGCACACGAATTCGGCGCACGTTCCCTGCCGACCGAGCAAGCCGTGATTCGACCCCCAAACGCGGTCGCCGGCTTTGAAGCGTGTCGCCCCCTGCCCGACAGCATCGACTACACCCGCGAAGTCGGTGCCTGTGATCGCCGGTTTCGGCAACGGCATCGGTGCGGCCCCGCTGCGAATGTAGGTGTCGATGGGGTTGATCGACGCTGCGAAAACCTTCACGCGGATCTCGCCGGGCTTCGGCTCAGGTGTCGGAACATCCCCGACCTTGATAACATCCGGAGCGCCGGTCGTCTCGAAGTAGGCAGCACGCACGTTCGTGTCTCCGTTAAAGGTTCACCCTGGTGTGGCCTGTGCCCGATAGAATAGTCGTGCACCTCTCACTCTCCCACTGGGAGTAAGCCGTGATGAAGGAAACGAACACGCTCATCGAATACGGAACAAGCATCGACCCCAACACAATGGTCGTGCCGCTGGATGTGTCCGAACTCGAACTTGAGCCTGGCCATCCTGGTCTGGGCGATACCGAGTACGTCCATCGCCGACAGGAGTTGTTCGCGTTGTGCCGACGGCACCGGTTGGAACACCTCGGGCCACCGACGATCGAGTACACGGCCGAGGAAACTCGCATCTGGCGTGAAGTTAGCCCGAAGCTGCACGAACTGCACGACAAGTATGCGTGTTCGATCTACCTGAAGGCGAAACAGGATCTCGCGATCAATGAGACTGAGATTCCGCAACTTCGGACGATCAGCGAACGGCTCGAACGCGAGACGAACATTCATCTCGTGCCGGCCGAGGGTGCCCTGCCCTATCGCACTTTCTACGAGTACATCGCGGAGCGCGGCTTCCCCGTGACGCAGTTCCTCAGGCATGGCTCGCACCCCGAGTTCACACCGGAACCAGACATGATCCACGATTGTCTGGGTCACGTTCCGCCGTTGATGAATCAGGACTACGCGGAACTGCTCACGCTGATCGGCAAGGCGGCGGCAACGACCCCGCATGGCGATCAGGTATTGGCGCTGAAGCGATTCAGTTGGTTCAGCATCGAGTTCGGTCTGATCGAGGAAGCTGGCGAAACGAAGGTCTTCGGTGCCGGCATCCTTTCAAGTACGGGCGAAATCCCGCATTCGCTGTTCTCGAAGGACGCGACGCGTCGCCCGTTCGTGACGGAGACGGTGATTACCACGGATTACGACCCGTCGCAGATGCAGAAGGATTTCTTCATCGCGCCGTCGATGCCGTTCTTGCGGCGAGAACTTGAGGCGCTCGTGCACCGTTTTGGAATCCCGGTGTTGTGAGGTGTGAGCGTCGGGGCGTAAGCCCGACGGTGGGATCACGCTGGATCGTCGGGCTTACGCCCCGACGCTCACACGAAACACGACCATGCAAGACATACCACTTCGCAAGATCGACCACGTTCGGTTCTTCGTCGGGAACGCTCGCCAGAGCGCGTTCTTTTATCGCAACGCTTTCGGCTTCGATGTGGTCGCGTATTCCGGTCTCGAAACTAAGGTCCGCCACGAAGCCGGCTACGTCCTGCGACAAGGCGACATCACCTTCGTACTGACGTCGCCGTTGTCGCACGAACACCCTGAAAGCCAACGACTCCTCACACACGGCGACGGCGTCATGGACATCGCCCTCGACGTGCAAGACGTTCGCGGTTGCTTTGCGGAAGCAGTGAAACGCGGGGCGAAGCCGATGCGAGAGCCGGAGGCACTGGAAGACGAGTTCGGCGTCTTCGAGACGGCAAGCATCAAGGCTTACGGCGACACGACGCACACGTTCATCAATCGCGACCGCTACCGTGGCGTCTTCGCTCCGGGGTACAAGCACATCGACCCCGAACGGTATCAGACGAGTACTTCGCGGCCCGTCGGCCTCGCGGCGATCGACCACATGGTCGCGAACGTCGAAGAAGGGAAGATGAACGAGTGGGTCGAGTTCTACCGCAAGATTCTCGGCTTCTCGCAGCTCGTGTCATTCGACGACAAGGACATCTCGACGGAGTATTCGGCGTTGATGTCGAAGGTGGTGCAGAACGGCACAGGCCGTGTGAAGTTCCCGATCAACGAGCCAGCGAAGGCGAAGCGTCGCAGTCAGATCGACGAATATTTGCAGTATTATGGTGGCCCCGGTGTACAGCACATCGCGCTCATCACCGGCGACATCGTGAAGACGGTGCGGGCCATGCGTGCGAACGACGTTTCGTTCTTGCGTGTGCCGCGAACCTATTACGACACGCTTCAGGAGCGTGTCGGCGCGATCAAGGAAGACATCGATGAATTGGCCGACCTCGGCATCCTGGTTGACAAGGACGACGAAGGGTACATGCTGCAAATCTTCACGAAGCCGGTAGCGGATCGACCGACTTTATTCTTTGAGGTGATTCAGCGTCGCGGCAGCAAGAGCTTCGGCAAGGGCAACTTCAAGGCGTTGTTCGAGGCGATCGAACGCGAGCAGGAAATCCGCGGAACCTTGTGAGGCACGAGCATGAGCGAAACCACAACACCGAAGTTGCTGACGAGCGACGATCTGTTCGCGATGCCTTACAGCAAGCGAGTTGACCGCTGGCTATTCCGGGGCGAACTTCGGGAGAGCAAAGTGACCAAGCGAAATCCCAACCACAGCGGCGCGACAGCGAATCTCTCCTTCTTGCTCGGCGTGTGGCTGAAGAAGCAACCCAAACCGCGAGGCAAGGTCTTCGACGGGGAAGCGTACTTCCGCATCCGCAAGGATCCTGAAACTAACGTCGGCGTCGATGTCGCTCTCGCGAGTGCTGCTCAAGTTGCCCTCCTCAAGAAGAAATCGACCTATGTGGAAGGCCCCCCGATTCTCGCGATTGAGGTTCTTTCACCGAACGATAAACAGCAGGACATCTCCGATGCAATTGAGGAATACCTCGATTGCGGGGTGAAGCAGTTCTGGATCGTTGATCCCGTCGCCGAAACGGTGATCGTTCACCGGCCGAACGCCGAGCCACTGCTTTACACTCGCTCGCAGACGCTTCCCGGTGGCGATGACCTGCCGGGCTTCTCGTGTCCCGTTGCAGAAATCTTCGAGAATTAACCATGCCAGCCCCCTTCCCCGTCGCATCGCTGCGAGACTTCTATGCTTTCGAGCAGCACGTCAAAACGTGCCGGGGACATCGCGGCCTGGAAATGCTGCCGCAGTGGTATCAGGTGCCGGTGTTCTACTTCTCGAACCCCGTCGCCATCATCGGAAACGGCGATCCCGTGTGGGCACCCGCTGGCAGCAATGCCCTCGATTACGAACTCGAACTCGCGTGCGTCGTCGGCAAAGCTGCCCGTGATTTGCCAGCCGACGATTCCGCGTTGGATTGCCTCAGCGGCTTCACCATCATGAACGACTGGTCGGCACGCGACATCCAACGTGCGGAGATGGCCGTCGGCCTCGGACCCAGCAAAAGCAAGGACTTCGCCACATCATTGGGACCGCGAATCGTGCCGCTTTCCGAACTGCGTGACGTCTACCGTGACGGCCGGCTCCATCTCGAAATGATGGCAACCGTGAACGGCCTGAAATACTCGCACGGCAACGCAGGTAGCATGTATTGGACGTGGCCGCAGATTCTCGCGCACGCCAGCCGCGACACGGAACTACGCCCTGGCGACGTGATCGGTTCCGGCACCGTCGGCACCGGCTGCATTCTCGAACTGACCCCGGAAGTGGTCGGCGGTTGGCTCAAGCCCGGCGACGTTGTGGAACTCACCATCGAGCGACTTGGCACCTTGCGAAACATCGTTGTGGAACGCCCGCATTTGTGAAGCTCGCCCGATTCCTCGAAGACTCGGAATAGGCTCGTTGTCATGAACTACGAAGAACAGCTCGCCACACTGATCGAAACCGATGTCGGCCTCGGCACGCAGGTCGCGGGATTGCGGAATCTCGAAGCGATTCTGAAGTGGGTGCCGTCGGCTGGCATCCCGTTCGCGGGCATCGACCTGCTTCAGCAGGACGAGTACAGTTACGACCTTTTCCTGCCGCTGCCGGATTCGCGCTGGCTGACGTTTGGCGTCTCGTGATTTGGGGAACTGGCGGCGGTCGCCGTCTGGGACCACAAGCCGAGCGCCGATGAGTTGCTGGAACGCCGAGTGCGACTCGGTTGGAAGCCGACGTGTTCGCTGCTCAAGGGTGGGCCACGAATCGATGGGCACGCGGCGAAGTTGATGCTCCAAGGATAACACCATGCCCCGCTACCTCTCCGTCGGCAGCATTCCAAAGAAGCGTCACACCGCCCATCGCGTTTCACCGGGCTACAAGAACGAAGGCATCTTCTACGAGGAAGTCGTCAGCACGCACGGCTTCAGTCGTGCGTACTCGATTGCGTATCACCTGCGACCGCCGACTCGCGTCCGCAAGGTCGAGGCCGCCGGAACGTGGCCCGTCGAGCGCTCTGAACAAGCCGCATTGCGACACCATCACCTAAAGACGCTCGGCATTCCGACGAAGGGGGATCCCGTCACTGGCCGGGTTCCGATGTTCACGAACAACGACGTGACGATGTGGCGGTGCCGGCCCGCAAACCCGCAGCAGGAGTTGTTCCGCAACAGCCTCGCGGAAGAGATCATCTTCGTTCACAAGGGCAGCGGTCGGTTGCTGACGCACTTTGGTGCGTTGCCGTTCAAGCCGTTCGATTATGTCGTGATCCCACGCTGCACCACCTACAAGCTCGAATTCGACGCGGGGGTGCAGCCTGACCTGCTCGTGATCGAATCGCCGGGGTTGCTGGGGTTCCCATCGCGCTACATCAACGACGATGGCCAGTTCAAGCTCGGTGCCCCGTTCTGCGAACGCGATATTCACGGCCCATCCGAACCGCTCGTGATCGATCAGGAAACGGACGTTCCGGTGCTCATCAAGGACGGTGAACGGCTCACGCGATACACGCTGGCGAATCACCCGTTCGATGTCGTCGGCTGGGATGGCTTCGTGTATCCATTCACGTTCAACGCCGACGATTTCGAGCCGATCACAGGCACGATTCACCAGCCGCCGCCAATCCATCAGACGTTCGAGTCGCCGGGTTTTGTGGTCTGCACATTCGCACCACGACTGCTCGACACGCACCCGGACGCAATCAAGGTTCCGTATGCCCACAGCAACGTCGAGAGCGACGAAGTGCTGTACTACGTTCGCGGGAAATTCGGCAGTCGTCGTGGCGTCGAGGAGTCGTCGTTCACGATTCACCCGCATGGGATTCCGCATGGCCCGCACCCCGGCACGATCGTCGCGAGCAAGGACGTGACCCGCACCGACGAACTTGCCGTGATGGTGGACACGTTCCGCCCGCTGTACCTGACGAAGCAAGCGATGGAACTCGACGACGCGAACTACCCCATGAGTTGGTTGGACTAACCCACATGCAAATTGATCCGTCCACCGCTGCAGTGCCTGCGGTGTATCAGTACCTCGTTGGGATCGTGACGCCGCGACCCATCGCCTGGGTGACCACGGTGTCGCCGACTGGTTTGGTAAACCTCGCGCCGTTCAGCTTCTTCAACGCATTCGGAGCGAACCCGCCGATTGTGGTGTTCTCGCCGACACTTCGACGCGATGGCACGAAGAAAGACACGCTCCTGAACCTGGAAAAGCTTGGCGAATTCGTGATTCACGCCTCGACCACCGCGTTCGCGGAGAAGATCAACCTCACGTCGAAGGAGATCCCCTCCGACGAAAGCGAAGTCACGCTCGCGGGCCTCTCCACAGTTCCGAGCGTGAAGGTGAAGCCGCCCCGCATTGTGGGGGCACCGGTCGCGATGGAATGCGTCGTGAAGCAAATCATTCCGTGCGGCACAGGACCGATCGCGGCGAATCTCGTGATCGGCGAAGTGGTGATGATCCACATTGCGGACGAAGTGCTTGACGGCAAGGGTGGCGTCGATCCGCGAAAGCTGAAGACCGTGGCCCGCCTGGGCGGATCGTTCTGGTGTCACACGTCGGACCTGTTCGAGCAAACACGGCCGTGATATGATCGTGGCAATTCGAGGGACACAGCATGCCAACCGCAGTTAAAACGCCACCACCGGTCAAGAAAAGGGCGACTGAAGCGGACCTTCTCGCGATGCCAAACGATGGCATCGAACGCTGGCTCGTTGACGGGCAGATCGTGGAAAAGGGACGCGACTCGGAGATCTCAACCGTTACCGTTCGCAACAAACACCACACCCGCATTCAATCGCGAATTTCTCACTTGATCGAGGCTTGGTGCGACGCCCAACCAACTCCACGCGGTTCGATTCACGCTGGTGAAACTGGCGTTCGGCTCAAGACCGATCCAGAGGTGATTGTCGGCATCGACCTCGTTTACCTCGCGCCTGATGTCTCAGCTCGCGTGATGGCCGACGAAGAAACGACGATGATTGGTGCTGTTCCGACGCTCGCCGTGGAAATCCTGTCGCCGTCGAACACGGTCGAGGGGATTCGCGAGAAGATCGACGTTTACCTCAAGGCAGGCGTGCCCCAAGTTTTGATTCTCGATGGGCACTATCGCACTGTGACAGTCCATCGCTCCGGGCAAGCTCCCGTGATGCTGAACGCGACTCAGGAACTCGATGGCGGCAAGGAACTTCACGGCTTTCGCGTTGCCGTGGCCCGCATCTTCCCAACACCCGGAGCGTGATGACGCGAATCTCAGCGCGCCGATTTGTATAGCGCGATCGGGACAATCAACGTATCCTGCATCGGACCCATTCGCGTCGTTGTCCCTCGTTTCGGTTCAGCGAGATACAGTTCATCGACGTTCTGGTAGCCGGGAGCCCGCACCAACAACATCCAATCAGGTTTCCTCACGCTCCGAGTGTCGGTGAACCCCAAATTACTTGTCTTACCCCCGACCATGGTTGTGCCGTAGAAGTGGTGAACCCTCCCTTCGGTATCCGTCTTCATCGTGATCGGTTGCTTCCGACCATCGAAGTCTCGGGGCGAGTTTGAGTAGACGAGAACCTCAGCATCTTTGATTGGCAGCCCGGTCTCGGCATCAGAGACAACAATGTTGATGGTTAATTCGGTGTGCCCGTCCCAAACCATCATCACCGCTCCGTCGTACACCACGACTGCGAGCGTCAACACCGCGAGAACAATCAGGGCGGTTCGGACTCGCTTTCGCACGGATTGCCTCCGGGTTCGGCGTTCCCATTTTACCCGGTTCGATTTACATTGCTCTGCATGATTAGACCCGTCACCGATGCCGATACCGATGCCCTCGTACTCCTCACTGCGGGAACCGGCTTCTTCAAGCCGCTCGAACTCGTTGCGCTGCGAGAAGTCCTCGACGACTTCCACAGCACGAACCACGAAGAAGGTCACCGTGCATTCGCGTGGGACGAAAACGGCTGCATTCTCGGATACGTCTACCACGCCCCGACGCCGATGACCGATCGTTCCTGGCATCTGTACTGGATCGCGGTCGATGCTTCCCAGCAAGGTCGCGGACTCGGCGGCAAACTGCTCGCGTTCGTGGAACAAGACATTCGCGAACTCGGGGGTCGGCTACTGATTATCGAGACATCCACGACCGAACACTATGAGCCGACCCGCAAGTTCTACCTGAAGTACGGCTACACCCTCGCGGCAGCGGTGCCTGACTTCTACGCCGACGGTGACGGCATGGCAGTCTTCACCAAGCGATTGATCGGCTGATGCGCGCTCACTTGATTGAGTTCAGATACGCGAGCAAGTCCGCCATTGCCTGAAGGTCAAGCTTCTCCTCCAAGCCCTCCGGCATCGCCGACAGCCCCGTGCTTCGCAGTGTCGCGATGTTCACGCGCTGAACCGTTTCTGCCATGCCGTCGGTCTTGCGAATCGTCACCGTGTTCGCGGTTTCAGCAGCGATCATGCCACTGAGAATCACGTCGCCATCCGTGACGAGCACGTAGCTGTAATACTGCGGCAGCACCTCGCGGTTCGGGTCGATCACGTTCGTCAGCACCGATTCCAGGCCGCGATTCTTGATCGACGCAAGATCGGGTCCGATCGCCTCGCCAACGCCTTCGAGCTTGTGACACGCCGAGCAGGTCTCCTTGAACAACGCCTTGCCCTTCGTCGCGTCGCCCTTCAAATCCAGTGCTTTCTGGTACTTCGCGAGCACGTCCGCGCGCTTCGAGGGAGCATTCTTTGCAAACAGCTTCACGGCACGCGGGCGAATCTTGTCGTCCGGCCACGTGACGAGCAGTTGCACGCGAGCGGGGTCGAGATCGGTCGGCCTCACCGTTCCCTTCTCGACAGCATCAAGGAACGTGTTCACCCACACGGCACGAGCGAGCAGCGTTTCGGCAGCGGTCGCGCGAATCTGCGGACTCATCTCGGGCCACACGGCAAGCACTAACGCGGGCACTTCTAGTGAATCGAACTTCGCCAGCACTTCGAGCGCTGCGAGTTGCACGGGCGGTGGCTGTCGCACGCCGAGACTCACCGCCAGGAGCGGCTTGATGTCCGCGAACGTGCCCACCGCAAGCGTGCGAATCGCCGCGGCGCGAGCAGCGGGGTCGGCCTTTTCGTTCTTGACCGTGTCGGCAGCGCTCAGCAGCAAATCCTTGAGGATCGCTTGCG
>JAIOPV010000129.1 GCA_021413735.1 Planctomycetota bacterium | reverse complement strand
GTGACCGCGTCGGTGATGTTCAGCGTCGCGTAGTTCGAAATGAACAACGTGTCGCGCGATTTATCCGGCGAATAAAGATGCACGACCATCATCAGGTCAGGCGAAGCCTTGTTGACGGTCACGCCGATGTTGCGCACGTCGCTCGGCAGGCGCGGCTGCGCGATGGCGACGCGGTTCTGCACCTGCACCTGCGCAATATCGAGATTGGTGCCGATATCGAAAGTCACCGAAATCGAGAAACGGCCGTCGCCGGTCGAGTTCGACGACAGGTAGATCATGTTCTCGACGCCGTTGATCTGCTGTTCGATCGGGGCGGCAACGGTGTCTGCAACGACGCGAGCATTCGCGCCTGGGTAGTTCGTGGTCACCTGGACGGTGGGCGGCGTGATCGACGGATACCGTTCGACGGGCAGTTTGTAGAGCGCGACTACACCGAAGAGCACCGTGATGATCGCGATGACGTTGGCGAAAATGGGACGGTCGATGAAGAACCGGGAAATCATGCGGTTGTCCGGGGTAAACGAGGCGTCGGTTCGCCAAATCACTTGGTCGCAACTGGAAGATTCGCGAGCAATTCACATTGAGAAAGGCAACCTGACGGTTGCTGACGACTCAAAGATTGGTCGCGATCTCTTCCGATTCCGGGGAGATGTGTGCATTTATCTTGAGAACCAGTGGTGTAGGTGGTTTCCCTCTCACCCGCGACTCGAAGACAACTCGCGGGTGAGGCTCTTCAGTACTCACATACCCACCGTGTATCCGATTCTTTCCGCCACCACCGTTTAGCTTATCGAAATGCTTGGCTCACGCAGAAGCCCAATCAGCGCACCTCGCCCGTGCCTCCGGCCAAGGGTTCTCGTGCGGTTTCATGAAATATGTCGCAAACAGGCGAGCCGCGACCGCAAGGGAGCGGAGAACGTTTCCCACTCCCTTGCGGTCGCGGCTCGCGACACATTAACTGAATCTGCGCTTCTGCCTTACGAGGTCAGTTCAGGAATGGCCTTCCCGTGATCCACGATCGGCGTCGGTCGGCCATTGAAGTCTTTGATGAAGGTCTTCGCGTAGCCGATCCCGAGGTGATGGTAGATCGTGGCGAGGAAGTCGCCGGCCCACGACACACGTTCGATGGAGTCTTCGCCGCGCTTGTCGGTCGCTCCGATGAACCGTCCAGTCTCGATGCCGCCACCCGCCCAGATGTTCGAGAAGCCACGCGGCCAGTGGTCGCGACCGGGTTGCGAGGTTCCCGCAGGTGCGCTTGCGTCGCCGGCCCCGGTGCTCGCAGCGTAGTTGATCTTCGGCGTGCGGCCGAATTCGCCCGTGACCACGACCAGCACTCGCTTGTCGAGCCCGCGGGCGTAAATGTCCTCGATCAGCGCCGAAACTGCCTGGTCGTACACCGGTGAACGGAATTTCATCGCGTCGAAAACGTGATGGTTGACCGCATGGTCGTCCCAGTTGTTCACCCGCCCGCACAACGGGCCACTGAGGCTCGTCGTCAGCACATCGACGCCAGCTTCTACGAGTCGTCGAGCGAGCAGAAGTTGTTGACCCCAGGCGTTGCGGCCGTAGCGATCGCGAACGCGGGCAGGCTCACGGTTCAGGTCGAACGCGATCTTCGTTTGCGGGCTTGTCAGCAACCCCATCGCCTGCGACTCGAAATCATCGAGTGCTCCCAACTCGCGGGCGTGATCGAAACTGCGGTCCAACGTGTCGAGCTTCTGGCGAAGCGTCGAACGCCGACCGATGCGGTTCACCTCGTCGGCGTCGGTCAGACCGATGTTGGGCACCGTGAACGTGGGTGCGTTCGGATCGCCCGAAAGCACGAACGGCGAGTAGGTGTCGCCCAGATACGCCGGTCCGTTGTATTCCAGCGGTGGGTTGATGCCGACATACGCCGGCAGCGGGTTCTGTCGCGGCCCCTTCTGGGCGAGCATGTAATTCGTGACCGCCATCCAGTCGGGGTACTTGGGCTTCGGCTTGTCGCGGGTGTCGGGGTCGCCAGTGAGCAGTTGCATCGAACCCGCGGGGTGCCCGCCAGCCGTGAGCCGCATCGAACGCAGCACAACCATCTTGTCGGCAAGGGCGGCTTGCTTCGGCATCAGTTCGGTGAACCGCAGGCCGTTCACCTTGGTCGCGATCGGCTTGAACGGGCCGGAGTAGTCGCTGCCCGCTTCGGGCTTCGGATCATACGAATCGACGTGCGACAACCCGCCCGGTTGCCACACCATGATGACCGCCTTCTTCTCGGAGTTGGCGTTCCCTGCTGCAGCTTTGGCTTGCTGCAATTTCAAGATGCCAGGCAGACTCAGCGAGGCGAACCCCGCGAGGCCGGTTTGCAGAAACGCGCGTCGGCCGGTCGCACCGAACGGAATCGGTCCGCGGCAATTGAGGGTCGCACCCATTATTTCTTCTCCACTGGCAAAACGCGGATCGTGAACGGTTCGCACACCACGATATCAACGATGTCTTTGGGCTGAGCCGCTTGCTTGGCTCTGGTGAGTTGCTGTTGCGTGGCGGTGAGGGCGTCGGTTGCGGCCTTCATCTTGGCGTTCGCTGCGGCCAGTGCCTTCGCCATTTGCTCTTTCTTCTCGGGCGGGGCGCTCTGAGCATCGGTCGCCACCTTCTTCACTTCCGCTTCCAGCGACTTCACTTCTTCGAGCTTTTTCTTGGACTCGGCCTCGACCGAAGCCGCCAACACCACTTCGGGTTGGTAGCGATACTTGGCCACGCCGCCGCCGAGGAACGACACGCGGTATTCTCCCGGTGGAACGTTCAGCGTCTTGAGATCGAACACGACCTGCGATGCGTCGTCGGTGACGGTCAGATCGAAACCGGGTGCGCGTTCAAAGCCGGCCCCGATGGCCTTCATGTGAATCTTGTTCCCGGAGAAGTCGCACGTCCGTTTGTGAGCCAGCGGCACCGTCACCTTCTCACCGACGCGTGCTTCGATCATGGGGGTCTTCGGCGTGATGGTCAGCGGGGCGTGGTCGATTCCGCTCACGGAGACCGGCACGTCGGCGAGCAATCGCGTGCTGGGAATCTCACCCCACGAATCGGGGATTGGCCACGACACCGACGCGAGCCGACACGGACGAGTCACCGCTTGCCCCGCGACAGTCGCACGCCCGACGAACGTGGCGTTGGCGTAACCTCGGGGAGCGTCGGCCTCGGCTGTGATGAGCATCATGCCTCGCGACTGCCCGGCTGGGATTTTCAGGCCGTGAGCTGTCACGCCTTTGGGCAGCCCTTCCATCGCCAGTTCGATGTCGCCGTCGAAACCATCGCGACGGAATGCCACAACTTCAAACGCCACCGTCGCGCCGCCCCGCAGGGCGATCGGCTTCGACACCGCGTTGCGGTCGCCGTTCCGCAACTCCATGTGGATCGCCCACCCGACCAGTGCGAAATCGGGTGCGGCTTTGCGAATCACGAGTCGATAGATGTGGCCCGCTTCGCTGCGAGTGCCGCCGAACAGGTCCGACAGTTGCAGCCGATACGTGCCGTCTTCCTTGATGGCGAGCTTGCCGAGGATGTCGGAACTGCCGGCGTTGTATGGCGGGCCATCGTAAGCGTAGCCGTTGCTCGATACCTTCACGGGGCTCGGGATGTCGGACAGTTCCAGCACATCAACCAGCTTGTCCGGCGTTCCCTTCTCGCCCTTGATGACTTGCTGCACGAGGATCGCGGGATCGGTCGGCAGCCCGAGGCGTTCGGACGCGACTTCAATCCACCATTCTTCGCCTTTCTTCGCCTCGAACTCGTAGAAGTCCACATCCGCTGCCGGGTAGAACCGACCCGAGATGTCGCACGGTAACTTGATCTTCTGGGCCGTTTCGCCGCTGTTGTTCGGCTCGACTTCCGTCTGTGCAGCTTGTTGCGGCAGTCCGACTGGGGGCCACGAGAACGAGTTCACGGTCTTCGTTCCCGGCTGGCGAACGATCGGCGTTCCAGCGGGTTGTTCCCACAGGCCGAGGCGATAGTAGAACGCCGACCCGCCCTTGAAGGTCAGTTCGTGAATCTTGATCGAGTAACTGCCGTCTTTGGGGACTGCGAAGTCCAGCACCCCGCCGCGTCGCTCGACGAGCAAATCGCGCCCGGCGGCGTCGCCGATCACCACGGTCGCGTTCAGTTTGGAGTCGATGCCCCGAGTCGCACAGTCAACGATTACTCGCTGACCCTTCTTCGCCGAGAAGGTATAGAAATCCACGGAGCGAGCCGCGAGGCAACCGTTGCACACCGAGTTCATCGGCAGCTCTTGCGCCGTCGCGAGCGATCGGTTCGGTTTCGCGGGGGTCACTTCGGTGAGTGTTCCCACGGCGAACACACGAGACGACGACGCACCCAACCGCGTCATCACTCGTGCTTCGTAAAGCTCGGGGGGGCAGTCGGCCGCGATTGTCACGGCATAGTGATTCGCGATGGGCGAACCGGCTGCATCGAGCTTGCGTTTTGCCGTGATTCGCGGGTCGGAGAAGATGAGATCCCCGGCTTCATCGAGGTATTCGCCGGTGATGGTGACTTCGACTGCGGTGCCGACCTTGCCGCCCATCGGAGTGATCGTCAGCAATCGGGGGGCGGGCAACCCCACCGACTGAGCACACGCGGATGTGGCCCAACCGAGCAGCAAGGCACCGGCTAATGTCGCGCGAGTGATGTTCATCGTGGCATCCCCTTTTGTTTTGCCGCTTGCGGCATAGCGCTCTTGAGAGCGCTATGCCGCAAGCGGCAAAGACACTCACCATCCATTCTCAATGGTTGAACAAGAACTCTTTGGTCGTCATCATCGCCCAGAGCAAATCCTGAAAATTCTCGCGAGCCGCTTTCTGCGCGTCTACCTTCTGGCCAGCCGCGTTCATCCGTGGCTCGTTCAGGTAGCCCAGCGCTGCCGACAACTCTTCGGGCCGTGGTTCACGGGCAAATGCCACGAGGTACAGCTCTTTGATCTTCGCTTCCGCCGGTCGCGGATCATTCGCGAGGTTCTGCGCCCGACCATTCGCATGAGCCAACTTGGCGCGAATATCCGCCGCGTTAATCATGTGAAGGCTCTGCGCCAGGCTCGACGATTGCACCCGCTCGCATTCGCACACGCTCTGGCCTTCCGGCCGACCGAACACTCGCAGGAACGGCGAAGTCCGGTTGTAGCTGTTGTCGGGCAGAGCCACGGCCCGCGTGCCTGCTGGCAGGTTCGGGAAGTCGGTTTGCGTGCTGGCCAACTGGTCGATCGAATCCAGCATCACCTCGGCAGACAGCCGACGCGGGTAGTAGCGGGAATAGTTCTGGCGGTCGCCGATGTTGTCCTTGTTCGGCGTCGAACTCAGTTGGTAGGCGTTCGAGCGAGTGATGACCCGCACGAGTTCCTTCATGTCGAACTTGCTGTCGATGAAGTGCTTTTCCAACGCCGCCAGCAGTTCCGGATTCGACGGCGGGTTCGAATCGCGAATGTCGTCCTCTGGCTCGATCAGCCCCCGCTGGAAGAAGTGCTTCCAGTATCGGTTCACGAGCACCTTCGCGAAGAACGGGTTCTTCGGCGACTTCATCCAGTCCGCGAGCTTCAATCGGGGGTCTTCATCAGGTGCGATTGCCAACATCGAATCACCGAACGCCGCGGGCTTCAATGCCACGCGGGTTTTCATGTTGGTGGCGGTCGCCATGCCGCGTTTGTGGAAGATCAAATCTTCGCCGCGAGTGCCCGATGGCTTGCGACCGACCTGCGAGAAGAACGCAGCCAGCGAGTAGTAGTCATCCTGGCTCCAGCGTTCAAATGGATGGTGGTGACACTGAGCGCACTGCATCCGCACGCCGAGGAAGAGTTGCGCCACGTCTTCGAGTTGCTCTTTCGGCTCCTTCACCCGCTTGTACCACGCTACCGGTGGATTGCCGATGACGGTGCCGGTCGCGGCCAGTAACTCCCGCACGAACTGGTCATACGGCTTGTTGGAAAGCAGGCTGTCGCGAACCCAGGCGTGAAAGGCGAAATTGGAAACCGTGTCGCTCTCGTCGTCGCGACGGTTCTTCAGGAGTGCCGTCCATTTGCCCGCGAAGAAATCCGCATAGTCGGGGCTTTGCAACAGCTCGTCGATCCACTTGTCGCGCTTGTCGGCGCTCTTGTCGGCGAGGAACGCCTTGGCTTCTTCTTCTGTGGGAAGTCGGCCAGCGATATCGAGGGTGACTCGCCGCAAGAATGTGGCATCGTCGCACACGGGCGACGGCGGAATCCCGAGATCCTTCAGGTTTGCGAACACGGCGGCATCAACGAAGTTCTTTTCTGGTGGCAGTGTCGGCACCGGCGCACCCAGCGGAATGGCAGCATTGAAGACGGCCACACAAGTCTGATAGCGGACCATTACGGACACCTTGCCGGGCAGGTCCAGCACCTTGACAAGCCCGCTCTCCGTCACGTCGGCCAGGGCTTTGTCGTTCGACTCGAACAACGCCATGTCGGTGACATCACGCATGCTGCCGTCGGAGTAACGAGCCGTGACTTTGAGTTGCTGTGTGGCCTGCCGACGCAGCGAACCCTTCTTCGGATCAACTTCGATGCCGATCAGTTTCGGGCTGTTCGCGGCATCCTGTGGCACACCCTGGCGAATCCACTCGCGAACGGCGGCGTACCCGGGAGAAGAGACCGGCAACCGGACCCCGCCACGGTGCGGCACCTGGCCGGCGGCTTTCAGCAGCAGCAGGCTCTTGTCGGGATTCGCGAAGAACAGCCGCCGGCCACGGGCTTCGAGGACGATGTGTTCGAAGTCCTCCGCAGGCTCGAAGCCGAGCAGCGATAGTTGAAACCCGTTCTGCCCGCCGCCGGCCTTGGCGTGGCACGTTCCCATGTTGCAGCCGGCTTTGGTCAGCACGGGCACGACATCGTTGACGAAGCTGACGGGCCGTTCTGCCGCTTGCGTGGAACCGATGGGGCAGCCCAGACCGAGCACGCAGGCCACGGACGCAATTGCTGACCAATTCAGTGACGGTTGGCTGGGCATTTCGTTTCCGCTCCGTTGCCAAGACACGGGATGGGGCAAAAGCAGGTGGGAGGCGAAACAATCTTGCGGGGCGCTGGTGGGGAGAGCTTACTTTCAGTATCGTCTCGGATCACGCGTCGGGCAACTCGGAACCGGGGAAAAGTGCCGAGACGCCGCGACCTCTCGCGGAGTCAACGTTTGTTGACAGTCAAGCGTGTTGTGCTTTGGTATTTGATTCCGGGCGACTTCCCCACCCCACCTCCGGAACCATCCATTTCAGACCCGGAACCACCCGTTTCAGGTCCGGAACCATTCCATTCGTCCGGAAGAAACTACATTAGAATGATGCCGTACGCCGTATCTGAAAGCAGCCAAATCGCTTGCGAAGCTCGACCGCAATTCACGCCACACAGAACCGTCGAGGACACTCCGGAATCAAGTGGCTGCCCAGGCAAAGCAGCCTGTCGAGTCTACATTCTCACACAATCGACAACGACCCGTTAGAGCAATTCCTGGATCGGCTTGCCCGCACCGACAATGCTGACGGGACGACCTGAAGCGTCTTCGTAATGGGTCTCCAGCGAGATGCCCAACGCCTGATACAGCGTCGCGAGAACATCCTGTGGTGAGACCGGCCGCTCGCTCACTTTGCCGCCACGCGGCTCGCTCGCCCCAATCAGCCGGCCGCCTTTCAGTCCGCCGCCAGCAAGCAGCACCGAGAAACACTCCGACCAGTGATCGCGGCCCGCGTTGCCATTGATGAGCGGCGTGCGGCCGAACTCGCCCGCACAGTAAATAATCACGTCATCCAGCATTCCCCGGTCGTCGAGGTCTTCGACCAGCGCTCCGATCGCCGTATCGAGTGGTGATAGCTGCTGTTCCAATCCCTTCTCGATGTCGTCGTGGTGGTCCCAGTAACCCGTGTTGATGGTGACGCAAGTCGTGCCTGCTTCGACCAGCCGACGCGCCAGGAGGGCGCTTTGCCCGTAGAGATGCCGTCCGTAATGATCGCGGAGACGCGGGCTTTCTTTGCTGATGTCGAAGGCATTGCGGACTCGCTCGCCGGTCACCATCTCCAGCGCCTGAGTCTTGAAACTGTTCAGCCCTTCGAGGGTGCCGGTTTGGTCCACGTCACGGCGAAGTGTGTCGAACTCCTGAAGGAGTTGCGTCCGTGTGCGAACGCTGTTCAAGGGCAACTCTTTGGGCAAGGCGAGATTCGGCACGCGGAAGTCGCGAGCGTTTGGGTCGGCTCCGACTTCAAACGGATTGTTCGCCGCGCCCAGATAGACTGCTCCCTGATATCCAAATGCTTCCGCCTTCGGCACAGCGACATATGGCGGCATGTGAGACTGCCCTGCCCCCCGACTGCGAGCGATCACCGAGCCGAACGATGGCTTCTGCGGGGCGTTGCGAGCGAGGGTTGGGCCGAAGTAACCCGTTTGCATCCAGTGAGCCGAGGGGGCATGAATCGCGTTCTGGTGGTTCACCGAGCGCACGACGGAGAGGTGTTTCATCACCTTCGCCTGACACGGAAAACGCTCCGTGATGCGGATGCCAGGCACGGTCGTGGCGATTGGTCGATACATGCCGCGAAACTCGGCCGGTGCGTCCGGCTTCATGTCGTAGGTGTCCTGCTGACTCATGCCGCCGTGCGTCCAGAAGACAATCAACGACTTGTTCGCAGTGCGAGCGAGCGGCGACTCCATCGCTGAGAGCCGCACGCGCAGCGAGTCCACCGCGACCGCGCCGAGCGATGCGCTCATCCCCAGAAAGTTCCGACGGCTCAGGACGGATCGCATGTGTTGCCTCGGGTTCGGTCCGCGTTCGTCCGCTGTCAGTGGAACCCATTGCGAGCCACGGGGTTTATCCCCGTGGTGTGGGGCTATCTGTCGCAAAAACCCACGGGGATAAACCCCGTGGCTCGCCTTGCCCCACGATCTCGACACGGCTTCCACCGGTCAGTGGTTAAACAAGAATTCGTTGGTCGCCAGAAGCGACCAGAGCAGGGAGCCGTACGCTTCCTTGCGGTCATTTTGTGATTCCAGAAACTTCACTGCAATCGACAGCTCTTTCGGTCGCGGCGTGCGGCCGAAGACGCGCAGGAAGATATCGTCGACATTCTCGCTGTGCGGCTTCCCGTTGCCAGCAAGCCGCTTCACGTATCCCTTCTCGGCTGTCAGTTTATCCTGGATCTCGGGGGCACTGATGAGTGCGAGCGTCTGCCCCAACGCCGGCGCATCGACCCGTTCGCATTCGCAGGCAGAGTTCCGTGCAGGCCGGCCGAACACATCAAGGAACTGACTCGGAACTGCTTCATCGGGCAAGTCGATGGCCCGCGTTCCGACCGGGAAGTCGCCCGCGACACTCCGGAACTTCGACGGCGACTCAAGCACTTGCCCGATCCCATCCAACAGCACCTCGGCTGGCAACCGCCGCGGATAATAGCGGGCGAAACTCTGCACGTCGTCCTTGTTGGTGTCCTCGGGGATCGAACTGAGGCCGTAGGCGGTCGAGTTGCAGATCACGCGAATCAGATGCTTGACGTTGTAGCCGCTGCTCGCGAAGTCCTTGGTCAATGCGTCGAGCAGTTCGGGGTTGCTCGGCGGGTTCGTGCTTCGCGCATCGTCGATCGGGTGAATGATGCCTCGGCCCAGGAAATGGCCCCACATGCGGTTCGCCATCGTGCGAGCGAAGTACGGGTTGTCGCCGGCGGTCATCCACTTCGCCAGCGCACGGCGGGGGTCGTCGTACTTCGTCAGCTTGAAGTCTGGACCGCCGGGCGGTCGCGGTTGCATCACCTGCTTGGTTCGTGGGTGAAGAACCTCGCCAGCATCGGCCAGGAAGATGGTCTCGCTCGTGGGAACCTCGGCGTCGGCGAAGCCGCCCTTGCGACCCACTCTCGCGAACACCGCGGCGAGCTGGAAATAGTCGGCTTGGCTCCAGCGTTCCGCCGGGTGGTGATGGCACTGGGCACACTGAATGCGAATTCCGAGAAACGCCTGTGCCACCGATTCCACATACTCGGGCGAGGTGCGTGTGGTCCGATACCACAGCGTCGGCGGGTTGGTCTCTTGATTGCCCGACGCTGTTAGAAGCTCGCTCACGAAGCGGTCGTAGGGCATGTTGTCGGCGATTGAGTCGCGAATCCAGCCCGTGAAGAGTGCGGTTCCTGGGCGCTGCTGGCTGGTGCTGTATCCACGCCCGCGATTCCGCAGGATGTCGCCCCACTTCAGCGCAAAGTAACTGGCGTACTCCGGTCGTTCGAGCAGTTTGTCGATGAGTCTGGCTCGCTTGTCGGGGCGTGTATCCGCGAGGTACGCCTTCACTTCACTGGGCGTGGGCAATGTGCCGCAGATGTCGAGCGACGCCCGGCGAATGAAATCCTCATCGGAAGCGGGACGCGACGGCACCACCCCCAACCGCTTCCAGTTGGCTACGAGATGCTTGTCGATGCCCAAGACGGTGTTGGCTTTCTCCCATGCGGCCAGCGAGTCGTTGCCGGTCTTCTGGTGATGTGGCACGGTGCCGTGAAAGACGGTCATCTGGTCCCCGTAGCGGACCATGACCGCGAACAGACCACTTCGGTTCTTCGCTTGCACGACGCCGGTGTCGCTGACTTCCGCGATGTCTGGCTCATTCGACTGATACACAGCCTGTCGAGTGACATCTCGCGTTGTGCCATCCGAGAACTGCGCAGAGATGCGGAGAGGTTGTCGGCGGTTGCTGGCGTCGAAGGTGGCTCGGTCGGGCGTGACGGTGATGCGCACAAGCGTCGGATCATTCGGTTTGGCCTCTGGCGAGCCAAGTTCGATCCATCGCAGGATTGCCTCGTAATCCTCGGAGCCGATGGTCAGCTTCTTGCCGCCGCCGTGGGCGAGGGCACCGGTCGCTTTCAGCAGCAACAAACTCGATCGTGGTGAACTTGGCAGGAGCCGTCGGCCGCGTGCCTCCTGAACGATTGCCTCGTAGTCCTGGTCTGGCTCGAAGCCGAGCAGCGAGAGTTTGAATCCATTCTGACCTTCCGCCTTCCCGTGGCAGACGCCGCTGTTGCAGCCGAACTTGGTGAGCACCGGAACGACGTCCGTGTTGAAGTACACGGCTTGGTTTGGGACTGCATCGCGTGGAGCTGCTTGACCCATCGCCGACGGAGCAACAGCGACCAGAGCCAGAAAGGTGAGGATGCCACGAAGGTTCATTCGGTGATCTCCAACTCGACAATGCGGCTCGCCCGATAGACAGGCTGATCCTCAACCGTGCCGACAGCATCCAGGCGAAGGAACAGCAGGCGACCCAGCGGAGCGTCTTCGGTCGCGATCACTTGCAGCGTTCCCGAATCCGACTGACCGACCAGCGTGACGCCACGCCCGCGAAGCCCAACAACGCCACCCGGTGCCACCAACTCCGTGTGAATCTTGCCAATGAATCCCTGTTTGCGTTCCGCTGTGAATCGAAGCTGGATGATCTTTCCTCGCGCGATCTTCGTTGGCGTGCGAGGGTCAACCTCCAAAACGATTCTCGCGGGGCGAACCATCACGGTGATCGGATTGCTCACCACGGTCACAGGAACCTGAGTCGGCTTCGCACCCTTGGCCCCGGCAACGGGAATGGTTGTTTCGGCTTGCACGGCGAATGTGTACGGGCCTGGCGGCAACGAAGCCGGAAACGCGAAGCTGATCCACCCCTTCGTTTTACCTGCTGCGATTGTCGCGATGCTGTTCCCTGCCACTCGCGGCAACCCGACGCCCATGAGGTGAATTGGCCCCGTGGCCCCTTCAAATCGCTGCTCAAGGTCGATGGCCACGTCCAGTACGCTCTCCTGATCGACGACCGCTTCGGCAGGTGAAGCTGTCAGCAGGAGTTTGGCTTCTGAGGATGAAGTCGCGAGCGGGATCTCTTGCGTGAGTCGGCCAGCGGGAAGTGACTGTCCTGCCCAGATCATGGTGCCGCCCTTCGCGGGTCGGATGATCTTCGCGCCGCTCGCGTCGGCATGACCGATGAGACTCAAACCACCCGCGAACCCAGGACAATCACGACCGGCACTCAGCACAACCACGCCGCGGTCCTGCCCTGGCCCAATCCAGATGTCGGGGCACTGAATGCCTGCGGGCAAGTTCTCGGCTGTCACTCGAATCGGTCCAACCATGCCACGATGACGCACGGCCAACACCTCCAGCGTCTCCCGACCACCGAGCATGAGGTTCAGACCGTTCGGTTGGTCTGTTCGGCGAGACACCACAGCCAGATGAAAGTCAGGTTCTTCGCGCTGCACCCTCAGCCGATAGACGCGGCGTGGGTCTCGATTCAACCCACCGGTCAGGTTCCGCACCTGGATCAGATAACGCCCGTCGGCAGGTGCAACCCAGCGACCGGCGGGATCAGCGTGTGCGGTCGGGAATCGCGACCCGCCCAGGTTTTCGAGGTTGCCGGTCAGTTTGAGGTGTTCGCTGTTGCCTGTGGAATCCAGCACGGCCACGTCGAGATCGACGGGCGAACCGAGCTGCGTGCCGAATGTTTCCAGCCACAAGACTTCACCGCGACGGGCACGCAAAGCATACCAGTGCCGTTCGTCGCCCTCTGTCAACTGTCCGCAGACCTCACCGGGAAGCGCGATTTCCTGGGCACGATCCGCGACGTGGTTGTCCGCTGCGGCAACGATGACGGGATGCTCCGTGACGCCGATCAACACCGGTGCATGGCTTCCCGGATGGTGATACGCGAAGCCATCGACCGTCATCTGGGTGGAACGCAAGCGAAGTGGGATGGAGGCGTGAGCGCTCAACTCCGGTGGAGTGATCTCGGTTTCGACGCTATCGAGATCAAGGCTCGGTTTGGTCCCTTCCCGCGGTGACAGGTTCCGGCCGTAGAGTTTGACCTTCGTGGTCTTGCCTCGCGTGACCACACACGGCACAGCGAACTCGACGCGAGGTTTCGTGTCGATGTCGAGTCGATAGAAATGGGTCGAGCTGCCCAGATAACTGAGGTCGAACACCTTCGCGATGTACGTGCCGTCGGCAGGCACCAGGAAATCCACGAGCGGATCAATGCCCGCGTACCCACGATTCGCCGCCAATCGCGTGCCGTCGGCATCATGGACTTCCAGCACGGCCCGCAACTTCGAGTCGACGCGTTCGGCGAAGCACTCCAGCACGACACGCTGACCAGCCTTGGCCTTGAACTTGAAGCAGTCGATATCGCCGGGCTTCTCGATCCGTCCGTTCACGACGCTGTCGAGCGTGACCTCCTGAGCGGTGTCGAGCGTTTCGTTCGGCTCGACCTCCGAGGCTTCCGCACGGTTGCTGACGATGAACGTCCGTGGGGAACTCATGCCGTGAGTTCCGACGGCGCGAATGTCGTAAGCGCCCACCGGAGTTCCCGCAGGAATATCGAGACGGAAGCGGTTGGCGTCGAGCTTCTTGGCGGTCAGTTGGGGAATGGTCGCGTGGATGTCTCGAAGTCCCTCCAGACCCGTGCCCTCAAGAGTGACGATCACAGAGGTTCCCGCTTGCCCGCCAGATGGGAAAACCGTGTTGAGCACCGGATTCGGCAACTGGGCCTGTGCTTGCATGTTCACGCACAGGATCAAACAGCCCATTGCCAAGGGCAAGCCAACGCCTCCGCATCTGAGGTCGCGAGTCATCAGAGTTTCCTGCGGGAACAGGTTGCGAGTCGGGAGAACGACCGGCGGTGGGCGACAAGCAGCGTGGTGCAGTTCGGTGGGCAGTTTGGAGATATCGTTGACAGTGTCATAACGCCGGCCTATCGTCAAGCAGCCTTCCGAGACTTCGCAACTTTTTCTGCTCCGCGACGGTCGCCAAGAACACCTCCTCTTGCGAAGACGATGTCCATTCCTTGAACACATCGCGAGATGTTTCGGTTGGTTCCGGAGGTGCATTTTCGGGTCGTTTGAAAGAGCGTTCGGAAGCGTCGCCGGAAGAGCCACTTTGAACAGAGGATGCGTCAGAAGAAAGTGTATCGTGTTGCTTGAACAATCTTTCTTCCGGACGGATGAGACGGTTCCGGGCCTGAAATGACGTTTCCGGACGTGGGGTGTGCGTGTCGCCCGGAACCGATGAGAAGCCGACGGATCACTTGACTAACCGATTCTGTTCGGTTCGGAATCGGGGAGCGAGGGTTATAATGCCACCGCTCTCACACGATGCGGAGATGTTCGGTGGTCACTGATGCACAACCACGCGGTAGTTCCGACACAATCGGCTGGAACTTCGACAACACTTACGCCAGGTTGCCGGACGTGTTGTTCAAGAAGGTCATGCCGGCACCAGTTCGGGCACCGCGTGTGTCGGTCCTGAATCTTCCCTTGGCCGACGAACTCGGATTGGACCTGCGAACGCTATCAGAGCAAGCAGCAGCCGCTCTATTCGCAGGCCAAGAAATACCGGACGGGGCCGAGCCGATTGCACAGGCATATGCGGGGCACCAGTATGGCGGCTTCACGATGCTCGGCGATGGCCGTGCGATTCTGCTGGGCGAGCAGCGGACACCGGATGGGCATCGGTTCGACATCCAACTGAAGGGGTCGGGGCCAACTGCGTTCTCGCGAAGCGGTGACGGGCGAGCCGCCCTCGGGCCGATGCTTCGCGAGTACATCATCAGCGAAGCCATGCACGCGCTCGGCATCCCCACGACACGGAGCCTCGCCGTCGTCACCACGGGTGAGCCTGTCTATCGAGGGTCGCCACTTCGAGGGGCAGTCTTAACCCGCGTGGCTGCGAGTCACCTCCGTGTCGGGACGTTCCAGTATCTCGCGGCCCGCCGAGACGAAGCCAACTTGCGGATTCTTGCCGACTACACGATCGAACGGCACTACCCCGAACTGGTCGATGTGCCGCAGAAATACGGAAAGTTCCTTCAGGCTGTGGCCAACCGTCAAGCGGCGTTGATCGCGAAGTGGCAGCTCGTCGGGTTCATCCACGGAGTGATGAACACCGACAACGTGGCGATCTCCGGCGAGACGATCGACTACGGACCCTGCGCCTTCATGGATGCTTACCACCTCGAAACCGTGTTCAGTTCCATCGACCACGCCGGCCGCTACGCCTATGGCAACCAGCCCAACATCGCGCAGTGGAACCTGGCGAGATTTGCCGAGACCTTGTTGCCTCTCCTGGATACCAACGAGAACGCGGCGGTCGAAATCGCCATGGCAGAATTGAACCAGTTCCCCGCGACCTTCGAGGCTTACTGGCTCGCAGGGATGCGGAAGAAACTCGGCTTCCAGACAGACGAGGCAGAAGACGCCGAGCTGATCCGCTCGTTCCTCGACTGGATGCAGGCGACGCAAGCGGACTTCACCAACACGTTCCGCGACCTTTCCACGAACGACGGACTTACAGGCGATTCGTACCGCGATGAGGCATTCCGAGTCTGGCACACCCGCTGGCAGAACAGACTCGGTCGCGAGGGCGGGCCGAATACATCGACGTACACGCTGATGCGAATGGTCAACCCATTCGTGATCCCGCGTAACCATCGCGTCGAGGAAGCACTTTCGGCAGCCGTGGATCGCGACGATCTCTCCGTAATGCACCAACTGTTAGCAGCGCTGACTTCGCCATACGAGGGGAACGCGGACTTCACAATGTATCGCGACGCACCACCACCAAGCCAGTGCGGCTACCGCACCTACTGCGGTACGTAGCGTTTCGCCGCACGAGCACCGGATTTCCTTGAAACTCTCTGTTGGCAGAGGGGTTCCTCAGCATTTCTGGAATTGGGCGTGGTTATCGGTACAACATCACGGTTATTCCGCTCTCCAGTCGAGGGGTGACCGTGGGACTTGTGGTGCAGAAGTTCGGGGGATCGAGTTTGAAGGATGCCGAGCGCGTCATGGAGGCCGCTCGCAAGGCAATTCGAGCCAAACACACCGGCAACCAGGTGATTGTGGTCGTCTCCGCACAGGGAAGCACGACCGATGATCTCATCGCGAAAGCGGCCCAGATTACGAGTTCGCCGTCGGCTCGCGAAATGGACATGCTCCTCGCAACGGGCGAACAAATCTCCATCGCACTGACGGCACTCGCGATCCAAGAACTGGGCGAGAAGGCGGTCAGTCTCACAGGTCCGCAGATTGGCATCGTGACCGACAGCACGCACCGCAAGGCTCGAATCAAGTCGATTGACACACGTCGGCTTGTCGAAGCGCTCGATGGCGGCAGCATCGTCGTTCTCGCTGGTTTTCAGGGCGTCGATGAACTCGGCGACATTTCCACGCTTGGTCGCGGCGGCTCCGATACCACGGCCGTGGCGGTTGCGGCGGCCATGAAACTCGCGGGCTACGAGGTGACGTGCGAAATCTACACCGACGTGGACGGCGTCTACACGACCGACCCGCGAATTGTTCCTGACTCGCGGAAGATGGACGCGATCAGTTACGACGAGATGCTTGAGATGGCGAGCATGGGCGCGGGTGTGATGCACTCGCGTTCGATCGAGTTCGCCAAGAAATATGAAGTGTCGCTGATGGTGCGAAATGCGCTATCAGACGCGATCGGAACGTGGATCGTGCCAGAAGCGGACTGGATGTCCGAGTTTCCAGTGTGTGGTTGTGCCCTGGCAGCCGATGAAGCTCGACTCGTTCTGGAAGGCGTTCCGGACAGACCTGGCGTGAGCCATCGCGTGTTTGCGGCGCTGGCAGGCGCGAATATCTCCGTGGATATGATCGCGCAGAGCGTCGGCACCGGCGGGAAGGCTGCGATCGGCTTCACGGTGTTGAACAGCGAGTTGGAGAAGACGAAGAAAACGCTGGGGCCAATCGTGGCGGAACTCGGGGCAACCCTCAGCGAAACCGGGAAAGTGAGCAAGGTGTCAGTTGTTGGTGCTGGGATGCGAGCGCTTTCAGGAGTAGCGGAGAAGATGTTCAAGGCTCTCTCAGTCGAGGGCGTGAACATGAAGATGATTACGACAGGCGACATCAAGATCAGCGTGCTGGTGGAAGAAGACCTGCCGACTGAAGACGCATCTACGGACTCAGACGGTGAACCGATCAAGAAGTCGCACCTGGAGAGTCGCAAGGCGTTGCGTGGGCGAAAGGCACTTCGTGCAGTTCACGCAGCGTTTGGACTGGCGAACGCTCGGAAGGGAGCTGGTGTACCTGCGGAGGCTGGAACAACGGAGTACAAGGTCCGCCGGAACCCGTTGATGGTGCCCGCGAGCAAGGATCGTGAGGCGGCGATTGCTCGTCTTGAAGGCATGGAGGATGTGCTGGTCAGCGGCGTTCATCTGAATGCGGAACAATCTCGGGTGACGATTCACGATTTACCGGACAAGCCAGGGAACTGCTCGAAGGTCTTCACTGCGGTGGCGACGGGTGGGATCCTGGTGGATATGATCGTGCAGAATCTGACGGGTCCGGGGAAGGCGGAGTTGTCGTTCACGGTGCCACGGGCGGATCTGACGCGAGCGTTGAAGCGAACACAGGACGTGGTGCAAGAGATCGATACGAATTGTCGGGTGGTGGGGGATGGGGATGTGGCGGTGCTGTTCGTGATGGGTGTGGGGATGCGGACGCACACGGGTGTAGCCCGCACGATGTTCGGGGCACTTGCTGCTCGCGGAATTAACATCGGAATGATTAACACAAGTGAGGTGTGCGTTGGTGTGGTGGTGGAGAAGACTCGTGGTGAAGAGGCATTGGCGTGCTTGAAGGAAGCCTTCAAACTTGGTTGAGAGAGGGCTTTCCGACAACAGCGTGACACGGTCGAGTTCCTGTAACGGTGGGGTAGCAGAAGAAGTCGCGATTCATCTGGAATGCGTGCACGGCCTCGTATGTTTCGGATGCTGCCGGTGGCAAGGAAGACTTGGTCGTGTCCATCATCGATAACTTTTCGAACTCGAACGACGTTCAGATTCGAGTCGTGACTTTCTCGGTGACTCCCTCCACAGAGCTGGCAAGCGTGGTCAGCACCGAGAGCAGGCCAAGTGGCAGCGACACGGGCGACGACAATATCCAGATCACGCGATCGCGAAGTTCACCGGATCCGGAGATGGCACATATGAACATCCTGAACGGAGGGATCAATCTAGAGTAGATCTGACGGCTCACACCGAGACGCGTGGCGTATGGCTTCTGTGCGCAAGGACTCCGATCTGGTTTCACACGTGTGAACCCAGCGAACAAGAAGTAGGATGGCATATGAGTCCCATTCTCTCAGACTGACCGAGGCCACCGTGAACCCCAATCGCCGGCAACTCTTCATCATCATTGGTGGAATGTGTGGGGCAGGCTTCATTCACAGCCTGCTTCCACCCGGTGATGCCTGGATTCGTGCAGCTTTGACCGGCGTCGCCGCGATCACAATTAGCGGTCTGTTGGCAATGTTACTTCCCCGCCCACGCATTTCTTGAGGCGCACGATCACAGCCGGGCAGATCGAGAGAAGTCCACTGAGGGGCCAAATCGAAGCCGCCTGCCTCGTGTGATTCTCTCAATGAGGAATTGAATGCTTCTCCGAGAGTTCGTCGGTGGCGACCCTCCCCACTCCTGCAAACTGATGTTGATTGACGATCCGACCGGATTCGGCCACCGCGTGCTGGATGGCGGCCAAATGGTGGAGCATGTCCTCACCCAGAGTGCAGACTTCGAACGGGCCACGGCAGCGAAGATGTCGGAAGGGTTCACGGAGACCGAGAGGTCGCTTACGCGGCGGATATTCGTCAATGAGAGCCAATTTTGGATCGTCTGGCTCGACGGGGTCACAATCGGGACGCAGGTCGGTGGCCTGCGCGTGAAATGGAAAGAATCAGTGGGGCAGACACGGGTCAAGGAGTTCCGAGAGCGAGACCGAGCGGTCGCAGCGTACCACAGGGTAATTGCGGCGAAACAAGCGGAAGGCTACCGTGAGGAGAGTAGTCGGGCAGTTGCGATCGCCGACATGCCCAACACCCCTCTGAATCTCGGGAAGAAGAAGGCGAGGTAGCCTTGATCGTGAGGACCGCGGAAGGAAAATACCCATCATTTTCCTCTCTGCTCGTCATCTATGCTCTGAACCTGCGCCCGCTCAACCTCGATATCCTGTCACTCGACCGCGCCCGGATGCTCGACGGCAAACCAGTCACGGTGTCCTTCGTCGTGGCGAAGCTGCTTTTCCGCGCTGCTCCGTGAAGAGACGCAATTTCAGTCCGCCATTCCGCTTCCGACATCGCTCGCTCGCCTTCTGGAAGCACTCCCTTCGTGACCGATCTCGGGCGGCGTGCAATCCGCCGGGTGGGTACGTGCCACAAAGACAGTTTCAACGAGTTTGTGTATCAGTGCGGGGTGACCGGAACGACGTCTCGGCGCGTTTAACTCGAAGGAAACGCGGGCTGAGTATGCTCGCAGTCTTCCTGAACTCGCCGCACCAACTCCCGTCCCGTGTCCGGTAGTCGCCCATCGCATCATGCGTCACCGTGAACGAGTTGCTCCTCGCTTTCTGGCGGCAAGCCGATCAGCATCACCAAAACCGCCGACACACCCACGAGTAACATCCACGGCTCCAGGAAAATAAACTGTCCGATCCGAGGTTCATCTGCTCTAGGTACCTCGATTCTTCCGGACACGGCATGTCCTCATTCGTCTCGATTCTCCTGGAGGTTGGAATGTCTCTCCGTCTGCGCCGGCACGTCGCCGGCTTCACACTGATTGAGTTACTGGTGGTGATCGCCATCATCGCGATCCTCATTGGCTTGTTACTTCCCGCAGTTCAGAAAGTGCGTGAAGCAGCCGCCCGGATGAAGTGCCAAAACAAGATGAAACAGATCGGGCCCGCACTGCACAATTACCATGACACAGTCAGCAAATTCCCTTCCGGGGTGAGCAACGCTCTGACCCCGAACTTCGCGACGGACCCGGATTGGTGCGGGAATGCCCTTACACCTGGCGACATCACGAAATCTCGCGCGCCGTGGACGGTGATGGTTCTGCCGTACCTCGAAGACAGTGTGACCTTCAACAAATTCACACTCACAGCGATGTTCACGACGAGTTCAAATGTCGCCAGCACGAACACGAACAACCAGGCGATGTTCTCCGAGCCGAACGCCAAGTTCCAGTGTCCATCCGATCCGAACTCGGCCCCGAACATCAACAACACCAACTACCACGGAGTCCAGGGAGGGGGAACGCCTCCCGCGAGCACGACACCCGACTTCTGCTCGACCAACGGTGGCACCCGAGTGTTTTTCCGCAACGGGATTCTGTACCTCAACTCAAGCACTGCCATCAGGGACATCACTGATGGTACCTCGAACACTTTCCTTGTCGGAGAAACGAAGTATTGCACGACTCCAACTGGACGCAGCGACGGATTCCACATCGGTTGGTCGTCGGGAACGAACCTCTATCTCAGTGGAAACCCTTATGGCGTCGCGGCTGCTGTCTTGCAAATCAACTCGGTTACCACTCACGGCGGGAACGCCGATCAACTCGGCAACTTCTCTCGACTCTTCGGCAGTTTCCACACCGGCGGATGCAACTTCCTCCTCGCCGACGGGTCAGTCAGGTTCGTGAACGATTCGATTCCGCTGGCGACCTACCAGCAACTCGCCATCCGAAACGACAGCCTGCCGCTTGGCGGTGTGCCATGAGTCACCTCCTCGTCCGTTGCGTTCTCGTGGTTCTGTTGGCGACGACCGCCGCCGGGTGCGATGGGGGCTTGAAGCGTTATTCGGTGTCTGGAACGGTCACGCTCGGCGGACGCCCGGTTCTCGCTGGCGAAATCGTTTTTGAACCGGATTCATCCAAAGGTAACAACGGTCCGGGAAGTGTGGTTCGGATCAAGGATGGGCGGTATCAGACAGAACCTGGGCTGGGAGTTGTTGGTGGGGCTTACGTCATCCGGATCATCCCGATGAGTGGTACCCCGTTCGGGGACTCCCTTGACGGGAAGCCACTGCTTCCCCGTCCCCATGTGGCAAACGTCGAGTTCTCCGCGTCTGACAGCACCAAGGATTTCGAGATCCCCAGCCTGGAGAACAAACCGCCTCGTTAGCCGGGTGGCTGTCAACTGATTGATGGCGCCAACATTGGATGCAATGTCGGCGCCCTGTGACTCACGATGCCGATTCACTTCGCTCGCCGAAGGTGTATGAACATCTCGGCCTTGTCTTTGGTGTCGAACCCCTCCGGTCGCTTGTTCTCGAACGTCTTCCCCGAATCTTTCGAGGGAGCCATCGGCAGGCAGATTTTCAGTTCGTCTCCGCTCAACTCGTAGATGGCATTCACGGTGAAGTCCTTCCCATCGCGGGCGAACGTCATACCAAGCCACTTCGGCGTCTTGGTGGCGTCGGTGGTCAGTCGCATCTCGGGACCGAAGCCGGTGAACTTGCCTTCTTTGATGGTCAGTTTCTTGGGTGAACCCTCCTTCGGAATTTCCTTTCCAGCAGCTACGAGAGCGACGACTTCCCAGGTGCCCTCCAACTTCTTCGACTCGTCTTTCTTGTCGTCAGCCCCGACTGTCGAAGCCAGGAGTAAAAGTAGTCCGCACGCGGTACGCATAGCTTATTCTCCTTTCGGTCACGGTCGCCCAAACGAAACACGCCTCGCCGATGGGTCAGCGGGCGTGAACTGTCATCACTTCCCCTTCTTCTCGATCTTGGCCCACGTATCGCGGAGCGTCACGGCTCGGTTAAACACCAACTTCCCCGGCGTCGAATCGCGATCGACGCAGAAGTACCCCAACCGCTCGAACTGGAACGTCTTGCCTGCGGCGGAACCCGCAACCGACGGTTCCAGTTTGCACCCCATGAGCTCTTCCAGTGACTTCGGATTCAGATTGTCGAGGAACGTCTTCCCTTCCGGCGCTTCATCTGGGTTTGGCGTCGCGAACAGGTGGTCGTAAAGCCGAACCTCCGTGTCGAGTGCCGTTCCTGCGTCCACCCAGTGAATCGTGCCCTTCACCTTGCGACCGTCGGGCGAGTCGCCGCCCTTCGTGGCGGGGTCGTAGGTACAACGCACGGCGACCACGTTGCCCGCCGCGTCCTTCTCAACCCCGACGCACGTCACGAAGTACGCGTAGCGGAGGCGCACTTCTTTTCCCGGTGCGAGGCGGAAGAAGTCCTTCGATGCGACCTCGCGGAAATCTTCTTGTTCGATGTACAGCACCTTCGAGAACGGCACCTTGCGCGACCCCGCTGACGCATCTTCGGGGTTGTTGACCGCGTCCATTTCCTCCGTCTGACCGTCAGGGTAGTTCTCGATCACGACCTTCAGCGGACGCAGCACCCCCATCACTCGCGGGGCCGTCTTGTTGAGGTTTTCGCGTAACGCATCTTCAAGCCAGGCCACGTCAATGACGCCGTTGTACTTCGAGACGCCGATGCGTTCGCAGAACTTCCACATCGCCTCGGGGGTGTAACCGCGGCGACGGACGCCACAGATCGTCGGCATTCGCGGATCGTCCCACCCACTCACGTGCTTTTCGGTCACGAGTTGGATGAGCTTCCGCTTGCTGAGGATCGTGTACGAAAGATTCAGCCGTGCGAACTCGATCTGCTGTGGGTGGTAGATGCCGATGTTTTCGACGTACCAGTCGTACAGCGGTCGGTGAATCTCGAACTCCAGCGTGCAGATCGAGTGCGTGATGCCTTCAATGGAGTCGGACTCGCCGTGGGCATAGTCGTACATCGGATAGATGCACCACTTGTCGCCGGTGCGGTGGTGCTTCGCCTTCAGAATCCGATACATGATCGGATCTCGCAGGTGAAAGTTCGGGTGGTTCATGTCGATCTTCGCCCGCAGGGTACGGCTTCCCTCGGGGAACTCGCCCGCCTTCATCCGACGGAACAGATCGAGGTTCTCTTCCACGGTGCGACCGCGGAACGGGCTGTTCTTGCCGCCCTTGATGTCGCCACGATACTCGGCCATCTTCTCCGGCGGCAGGTCATCGACATACGCCTTGCCGTCCTTGATGAGCTTCTCGGCCCAGTCGTAGAGCTGCTGGAAGTAGTCCGAAGCGTAGAACTCGCGGCCCTGCCAGTCGGCACCAAGCCAGCGTACATCCTCGCGGATGGAATCGACGTACTCCTGCTCCTCGGCGGCGGGGTTGGTGTCGTCGTATCGCAGGTTGAACTTGCCGTTGTACTTCACGGCGAGGCCGTAGTTCAAACAGATCGACTTCGCGTGCCCTATGTGGAGGTAGCCGTTGGGTTCCGGTGGGAATCGCGTGTGAACCTTGCCACCGAACCGCCCGGACTTGTTGTGCTCCTCGACGATTTCCTGAACGAAGTTCAGTCCGGGAGCACTGGGCTTGTCATCTTTCGGAGCGGGGGCTTTATCTGCCATGACGGTCTCGTCGGTCGTGAATTCGGAGAGGGGTTGGATGAATTTGGCGAGCCGGGAGCGTGTTCCGCACGCTACCCTTAGGGTCGCGGCTAAACGGGGACTGGCATTGCTCGGTCGATGCGGGCAAGGCAGCGGTCGCGTCCGAGAACGGCGAGCGTGTCGTAGGCGCTGAACCCGACCTCGCGACCGGTTGCCGCGACCCGCAGCACCTGGCTCAGCGGTCCCGCTTTCGCGCCATCGCTCTGGGCGAGTGCTTCCGTGCCAGCCTTGAGCATGTCGTGCGTGAACGGCTCCGCAGCCGCGACGACCGCCCGCAGCTTTTTCAGCATGTCGGCGAGTGGCGGAACAGTCGGCGCCCCCTTGAACGCAGCGGCAAGATGTTTTGTCGCTGCGCCGGGGTCGAACGCGATCTGCTCATCGGGCAGGAACAGGTAGTCGTACTCGAGGATGTCGCCGGCAACTGTTAGGCGAGGGCCAGCAGCCTCCACGACTCGCGTGACGAAGTCGCGGTCTTGCGGCAACGCCGCTTTTGTGAGGTACGGCAGCACCATCTCGACCTTCTCAGTAACGGGCAACGCCTGCATGTACCGGGCCTGGAACGCGAACAACTTCTTCACGTCAAGACTTGCCGGGTCTTTGTTGACTTGGTCGAGCGAAAACAGCTTCGTCATCTCCGCGAGGGTGAACTCCTCTTTGTTGTCTTTGTTGTCTTTGAGCGACCAACCGTACAGCACGAGGGCGTTCAGAATCGCGGCCGGCATGTACCCCACTTGTTTGTAGAAATCGACCAGCACCGGGTTGAATGACTCCGGCGCTGCACACACACCGATGCGATCCGCGATCGCCTTCGCGTGGTCGTACACCTTCTTGAAGTCGGCATTTTTGAGATACTGTGGAATTTTTCGCTTCGCGAGCTTGTTCTTGCTCCCCGGCTCCGCCACGAACGGCAGGTGGGCGTACTCCGGACGCGGGTAGCCAAGCCCCTCCAGTATGAAGATCTGTCGCGGCGTGTTCGCCAGATGCTCCTCCGCTCGGATCACGTGCGTGATCTTCATGTCGAAGTCATCGACCACATTCGCAAGGTTGTACGTCACCGTGCCATCGGACCGCTGAATGACGATGTCCTGCTCGCCGGCCCACTGCACCTCAACATCCTTGCGAACGTGGTCGAAGAACTTGCACACGCCCTCGCGTGGCATCTTGATCTTCACCGATCCGGTGCGACCCTCGGCCTCGAAGCGTCCGCGGTCCGCGGGTGTCTCGGCCATCCACTTGCGGCTGTAAATCTTTGGCCGTTTCTCCTTCTCGGCCAGCTCCATCTCGGCCTTGGTCTCCTCGGGCTTCGCGTAATCCCAATACGCCAACCCCTTGTCCAGCAATTGCTGCACGGCCTGCTTGTAGCGGTCGAGACGTTGCGACTGGTAATACGGACCATACGGACCGCCGACCTCGGCGCCCTCATCCCAATTGAGGCCGAGCCATTTGAAACCGTCGAGAATCGGTTGCAGTGCTTTCGGGTCTTCACGATCCTTGTCGGTGTCGTCAATGCGCAGGATGAACTGACCGCCGTGCTGGCGAGCGTACAGCCAGTTGAAGAGTGCCGTCCGAACGCCGCCGATGTGGAGATAGCCGGTCGGGCTGGGTGCGAATCGCGTGCGAACCGTCATCCGTGTCTTCCCGCATGCCCGGATTACGGGCGTGGTCCGAAAAGGTGCGACAGGCTATTGTCGTTCACCGAGAGGAAGGACTCGCGCAACTCGGCGATGGTTCGAGTTCTCGTCGCGAAACGGCCCGAGTTGAGTTCAGCGGAGTACCAAACATATCCTACGGGGGGCTCGCCGGAGGGCCAGTTTGGTTCTGCCCCTCCAACTCGCTGAAGCGAGCAAAGCTTAGCTATTTCGCCTTCAACGACCACTCGAAGAACTCATACAGAGCTGCGTTCGATTCCTCGGAGGGTGTATGGTTCTTGCGTGTTGTCAGACCCACGCGGTTCTCGAAGCCGAGCAGCTTGTTCACTGCGACCGAGTGATTCAACCCCTTCCAGCGCTCCGCTGCGTCCTCCGAACCACCCGAGACGAAGAACGGACGCGGTGCCATCAGCGAGTGAAGTTCGTGCAGGTCGCGACCGTCCGCCATCATCTTCTTGTACGGCCCCGTGCGCGGGTTCTTCTCGTTCGGGATGCCTGCCTTCCGCTGCGTTTCGAGGCTGCTGTCGAAGCCCAGATACCACGGCTCCCAATAGTTCACGTTGCTGCGTTTTTCGTCGAACATGATGCCGGGGTCGGAGGTCGCTGCACACGCGAACTTGTCGTAGAGACAGCCCGCGAACATCGACCACTTGCCGCCGTAGGAATGGCCCACGACACCAATTCGCTTTGCATCCACGTTTGGCATGTTGGCCAGGGCGTTGTAACAGTTCGCGGCCTCGTAAGCGTGAAACGATAACGGCTGAATCTTGCAGGTCGCCTTTGTCGGGTAATACGTGTTCGGGTCGCCGCCGAGCGAGAGCGTGACAAAGCCGCGTTTGGTGAGATCCATCGCGAACGCCACCATCGGCGATTTGCCAAGCCCGACCCCCGTCTTCGCTTCGTAGAAGACGACCACCACAGCAGGGAACGGTCCCTTGCCCTCGGGAATGAGCAGATACGCATCTTCGACCGTGCGGCCAGGCGCGGTTTCGATCTTGATGCGATGCTGCGTGATGCCGTCGCGTTGTTCTTTTTCGCCGAGTTCGACCTTGGGCTTCTCGATCAACGCGGGCCATTCGCCCATTTCACCGTGCCAGTATTTCAGAATCTCGACGCGACGCTTCTGCCAGTCGGCGGCATTCTTGACTGGGGTGCCATCGTCGAACTTGAGCGGTGAGCGGTAGTTGTCGAAGTCGGTGGCGAGATCGGCTGGCGGCTTGAAGTACGGGAGAATTTTCGCCGGCGGATCGTCAGCGTGTACCGAAGCGAGCATCGCAACAGTGGCGATGCTTGCGATGAGCAGTCGCGAGATCATGTGGGTGTCTCGGAGGAGGAAGGGGTATCGGAAACTGTAACCGGAATTGGGTGGTTGGCCTACGAACGTCTTGGCGAAAATCTCATGTCCAACCTCGCTCTGATCTGCTCTGATTAAGGTGAATACCCCTCCCCCGGCCCGTCCGCGGTTCGGAGTTGCCCCAATGCGACGACTTCTTCTCGCCCTTGCGGTTCTCACGACGGCGGGTTCTCACCCCGCGTTCGCCCAAGCCCCCGACAAGGAACAAGACAAAGCCGCGTTCGCGTTCTTTGAGAACAAGATTCGGCCCGTGCTGGTGAAAGAGTGCTATTCGTGCCACTCCGCTAACACACGATCAGGAATCGGAGGGACTCGGGGTCCGAAGGGTGGTCTGGCCCTCGACACACGCGACGGTTTGCTCAAGGGCGGCGATTCCGGCAAGTCCATCGTGTCGGGCAAGCCCACCGAGAGTCTGCTCATCAACGCTCTGCACGGCGATGGCGTCTCCACGATGCCACCAAAGGGAAAGCTGTCGGAAGCGGTCATCGCCGACTTCGAGAAGTGGGTGAAGATGGGTGCCCCGGACCCACGCACTGAAGCTGCTACCGCCGTCGCAGTTGCCGGAATCGACATCGAGAAGGGAAAACAGTTCTGGAGCTTTCAACCGGTTCGCGCATCTGCGGTGCCCACGATCCGCAATCCGCAACTCACGATCCGCAATGGAATCGACCCGTTCATCTTCGCACCGCTTGAAGCAAAAGGGCTGAAGCCAGCGCCGGACGCCGACCCGCAAACGCTCATCCGCCGGCTGTACATCGACCTCATCGGTTTGCCGCCAAGCCCCGAAGATGTCGAGGCGTTCGTGAAAGATCCTTCGCCTGCCGCGTACACTGCGGTCGTCGATAGGTTGCTCGCGTCGCCGCGATTCGGGGAACGTTGGGGTCGTCACTGGCTCGACCTCGCTCGCTACGCCGACAGCAACGGCCGCGACGAAAACCTCACATTCCACGAAGCCTACCTGTACCGCGATTACGTCATCCAGGCGTTCAATTCGGACAAGCCGTTCAATCGCTTCATCGTCGAACAACTCGCTGGGGACTTGCTCAAGGCCGAGACGCAAACCGAACGCGACGAACTGCTGAAGGCCACGGGTTTCCTCGTCGTTGGTCCGAAGATCCTCGCGGAGCGTGACAAACCGAAACTGCGAATGGATGTGGTCGATGAGCAGATCGACACCATCGGCAAGTCGTTCCTGGGGCTGACGCTCGGTTGCGCTCGCTGCCACGATCACAAGTTCGACCCAGTGCCGACTGCCGATTACTACTCGATGGCCGGCATCCTGATGAGCACTCGCACGGTGAACGGCATCAAGCTCGGAAACGCTTTGGTATCTGGCTGGATCCTTCGCCCGCTCGGCTTGCCAGAGCCGGAAAAGGTGATTGCCGCCCGCACGCTCTACAACGCGAGACTGAAGAAACTGCAAACTGAGATCAAGTCTGTGAAGGCGTTACTGGCAGTCGCTCAGGACAAGGCCGCGATGCGGAATCCGGGCACGCTTCTCGGCATCACCGTGGATGACAAAGACGCGAAGCTCGTCGGCGTGTGGAAGGCGTCGGTGTTCACGAAGCCGTATGTCGGCGAGGGATACATTCACGACGACAAAACCGGCAAGGGCCAGAAGAGCGCGACGTTCACGCCGAAGTTGCCGAAGGCCGGCGAGTACGAAGTGCTGATCTCGTACACCGCGAATGCGGGCCGCGACAAGAACGTGCCGGTCACCATCAATTGCGATGACGGCGAGAAGACCGTGATTGTCGATCAGGTGAAGCCGCCCGAGATCGACGGACTGTTTCATTCGCTCGGCAAGTTCAAGTTCAAAGCGGGTTCGGCTGGCTCAGTCACCATCTCGAACAAGGGCACCGAAAACCATGTGATCGTTGATGCCGTGCGGTTCGTTCCAGTCGGCGAACTGGCGAAGTTGCCGGAGATGATGGGGATGGGTGTCGCGGCCGACGTGAAGGCTGCCGTCACCGAGAATCTCGCGAAGTTGAAGGCGCTCGAAGCTGCGGAACTCGCGTTGAAGAACGATGCGCCGCCGCCCGCGAAGATGGTCATGGCCGTGCAGGACGAAGCCACCATCGAGGACGCGAAGATCAACATTCGTGGCAACCCGGCACAACTGGGTGCGCAGGTGCCGCGTGGCTTTCTGCAAGTCGCGTCAGTGGGTCCGAAGCCGACACTTCCCGCGAATGAGAGCGGTCGGTTGCAACTCGCCGAGTGGATCGCGTCGGACACGAACCCGCTGACGGCTCGCGTTGCCGTGAACCGCGTATGGATGCACCTGTTCGGCTCCGGGCTGGTGCGGACGGTCGATAACTTCGGCATTCAGGGCGAGAAGCCGAGCCACCCGGAACTGCTCGATTATCTCGCACTTCAGTTCACGAAAAACGGCTGGTCGCACAAGAAGCTCATTCGCGAGATGGTGCTGAGTCACGCGTATCAGTTGTCGGTGAACGCCGACGAATCGCTGCTGAAGGCAGATGTGGAGAATCGGCTCTTTGGTCGTGCGAATCGTCGGCGAGTGGAAGCGGAAGTGATCCGCGACACGATCCTGATGGTATCCGGCAAGCTCGACCTAAACGGCGGTGGCCCAGTGGTATCGCACCTTCCAGAGAAGGCCATCGAGAACGACTCGAAAGGTGGGTTCAACAGCGATCCGCTAACGAAGCGAGCGGTGTACCTGCCGGTGCTACGCAACGATTTACCGACACTGTTCGAGGTGTTCGACTTCGCGGACCCCGATGTGGCGAACGGTCACCGCGATGCGACGACGGTCTCGACGCAGGCACTTTACCTGATGAACAGCACGTTCACGAACACGCACGCGCGGCTGGCTGCGGAGAGTCTACTGGCCGAATCGACCGACGACGCGAAGCGATTGGAGTTGCTGTTTCGTCGGGCGCTCGGTCGGGCACCAACGAAGGCCGAAGCAGCAACTTCTATGAAGTTCCTGGTGGATTACCAGAAGACGATTGAGATGCTGCCGACAGGTCAGAAGCCGAAGAACCCGGAGTTGGCAGCGTGGAGTGCGGTGTGCCTGTCCGTGTTCGGTTGCAGCGAGTTCCGTTTCGTGGAGTGACGACGCCCCGCTGGATCGGCAGCTACCCAATGGAGTCTCCCATGTTTTCTCGCCGAGATATGCTCACGTCTGCGTCCGCAGGGGCGGGGTTTGGTTACCTCGCGTTCCTCGATATGCTCGCACGAGCCGGCGAAACCAAGAGTGACAACCCACTGTCACCGAAGGCCGGGCACCACCCCGCGAAGGCCAAACGAGTCATCTTCCTGTTTATGCACGGCGGCCCATCACAGGTCGATACCTGGGACTACAAGCCCGAACTCGACAAACGCGATGGCCAAGAGTTGCCCTTCGCGCCCGCCAAGGGGACTGAGGTTTCTCGCAAGCTGATGAAGCCCCTCTGGAAATTCCAGAAGCACGGCGAATCCGGCATCATGGTGTCCGACCTCTTCCCCGAAACTGCCAAGCACGTCGATGACCTGACAGTCATCAACAGCATGCACACCGAAGGTCAGAGCCACGGGCAAGCGGTGCTGAAACTCCACACCGGCGATATGTCACTGACGCGACCCAGCATCGGAAGTTGGCTCACATACGGACTCGGCACCGAGAACCAAAACCTGCCTGGCTTCATCACGATCTGCCCGACACGCGGCCACGGTGGAGCCGGGAACTACGGCAACGCCTTCCTCCCCGCTGCTTACCAAGGTACCGCCATCGGAGCTGCCGGAACACCCGCGTCGAGCGCGCAGATCAAGAACGTTCACCACCCCGAACTGCCGCCCGAATTGCAACGGCAACAACTCGACTTCATGCAAGCGCTCAACAAGGAACACGCGGTGCGAGCTGGTGCCGACGATCGCCTCGAAGCCACAGCCGCCAGCTACGAACTCGCGTTCCGGATGCAGGCTGCTGTGCCGAAGGTCGCCGATATCCGCGATGAGTCGAAAGACACGCTGAAGCTTTACGGTATTAACGAGAAGCCAACCGACGACTTTGGTCGGCAGTGCCTCATGGCTCGTCGGTTCGCCGAAGCGGGCGTGCGATACATTCAGGTGTCGCACAGCTTCAAGTGGGATCAGCACGGGAACATGAAACAGCACGAGCCGAACGCCCGCGATGTCGATAAGCCAATCGCCGGGCTGCTCACCGATTTGAAACAGCGTGGATTGCTCAAGGATACGCTCGTGGTGTGGGGTGGTGAGTTTGGCCGCACGCCGGTAAGCCAGGGCAAGGACGGTCGCGACCACAACCCACAAGGCTTCACGATGTGGATGGCCGGCGGCGGCGTGAAATCGGGGTATGTGCACGGGGCAACCGACGATTTCGGTTACCACGCGGTGAAGGACAAGGTTCACATGCACGACCTGCACGCCACGATTCTCTGGTTGCTCGGCATCGACCACGAGAAACTGACGTTCAAACACGCGGGCCGCGACTTCCGGCTTACCGATGTTTATGGGCATGTGGTGAAGGAAATCTTTGCGTGATGGAGCTTGAAGCGACTGAGATTCGTTGGTGGTTGTGGCCGAACGTGCTGGCGTTCGATGCTCCTGCGGTTGCGGTGATCTGGCAACGGTTCCTCGCGGCTGCGTTCGGAGTGTCAGTTCCCGTGGCAGCCTCGGTTGTGCTGGCTCTCGTCGTGTGGGGAATCTATCTCGTGGATCGTTGGCTCGACGCACGGCGGGCCAACGCAAATCAACCCCGTCACCGCTTCGCCGCAAAGAACTCCAAACTCATCACGACCCTCGCCGTGTTCGCTTTCCTGGTCGCGGGTTCGCTCGCTCTCGTGCTTCCCTGGGCCTACTTCATCGCTGGCGGTCTCGTGGCGGGTCTCGTCACGGGTTACCTCGGTCTCGTGCATCTCGCGAAGGCGCCCCTTTATGGTGGTAAAGAGTTGCTCGTGGCCCTGCTGTTCGCAGCAGGCGTGGCGATTCCGCTCATCGCGTCGGATGTTGATGTGTGGGCGTGGCTTCCAGCGGTCGGTGGGTTCGGGCTTGCGTGCTGGCTCAATTGCCGACTCATCGAGCGATGGGAATCGTCGCCAACAAACTCCGCGGGTTGGGAGATGTGTCTCGGGCTGCCGATTGTCGCGTGCGGCGTGCTGAGTCCGCGGTTGGTCGGAATCATGCTCGGCATGTCTGCGGGATTACTTCTGATGCTGCACGTCGTGCATCGTCGGACCGGATTGGAGTTGGCCCGCGTGCTGGCCGATGTCGCGTTGCTCACGCCGCTCGTCGAATGGTTTCTCTCATCTGGGATGTAGATGAAATGAGAACTTGGTTGATCGAGCGATTCTCAAGTCTCCTCGCGTCTTCATGACGCACGGAATACGTTTAGGTTCAACAGCGGGCCATCTCGCCCGTTACTCGCTGCGGGAATCCTGACTCTCCCGTGTCCCGTTTCAACTGAATGAGAAGGCGGCAGGCCGCCTTCTCATTCACCCAATTGAGGATAGTGCCATGACTCGCATGTTCGTCGCCCCACTTCTGGCGGTCGCCGTTGCGGCCGGCCTCGTTGTCATCTCCGATCCCGCGATCGCCCAACCACCGGGCAAGGGTTTCGACAAGGGCTTCGGTAAAGACTTCGGTAAAGGGTTCGACAAAGAGAAAGGCTTCGAGAGGAAGGGCGGCCCGGACAGGGGCGGTCCTGGCGATGCTGTGCGGACGCTTGAGTCGGAACTGGCGAAGCTGAAGGCGCTGGAAGCCGACCTCGAAGCGAAGCTGAAGCAACTGAAGGGGCCGGCACCGATGCACCACACACCTCCGGGTGCAGGTGGGTTCGGACGTCCGGGTGGATTCGGCCCAGGTGGTTTCGGCCCTCCGGGTGGCTTCGGCCCAGGCGGTTTCGGCGGTCGGGGCGGATGGGGTGAACACGCTCGCGGTCCTGAACACATGGGCGGCTCACAGCATGGGTGGTCGGGTGCGGTGCATGGCGTTGTCCACGCAGCGAGTCACCTGTCGGCTGAGCAGCTCAAGGAAGTGATTTCTGCACTGGAACGGCTCCAGGCTGAGAAGCAGCGAGCCGCTGCACCGGCACCGCGATCAGCAGAACGCCCGAGTTTCCATCCGGAAAGTCGTCCGACACCACCGACTGGTCGTCCGGGTATGTCGTCGAACGATCAGATTCTCGAACGGCTCGATCGGTTGGCTCGCGAGTTGGACGAAATCCGTCGTGCGGTCCGAAAGTGAGTTTGATCTGGCATTCGCCGCTTGCGGCGTCGCGCTCTGATGGGCGCTACGCCGCAAGCGGCGATGACATTACCGTCGTTCAAGCCCGAAGAAATTGCGAAGTCCCAGATACATAATCATGCTCATGGACCGAATCGCCTCTTTGCGGTTCACCTTGCTCGCGCCCGCCCGTCGATTCTCGAAAATAATCGGATATTCACCGAGCTTGCAACCCGCCTTGTGACAGCGGAACAGCACTTCTTGCTGGAACGAATAGCCTCGCGAACGCACCTTGTCGAGAGGCACCTGCCGCAGTTTACTCACCCGGTAGCAGCGATACGCCCCGCTCGCGTCTTTAACCGGCATTCGGAACAGGAACCGCACCATCGTGTTCACGGACTTCGACATGATCTGCCGAGCCAGCGGCCAGTTCTCGGTGCCACCGCCTTGAACATATCTCGAACCGATCATTACGTCATACTTGCTCATTCCCGCTAGAATGCCCGGCAGATACCTTGGCGGGTGGCTGAAGTCAGCGTCCATGTTCTGCAAATAGTCGTAGTTGTGCGTCATCGCGTAGTTCATGGCCGCGAGCGTCGCTGTGCCAAGTCCCAGCTTGCCCGGCCGCTTCAGCAGCTTGATCCGCGGATCGGTCACGCCGAGTTCTTCCGCGATCTTCCAGGTGCCGTCGGGTGAATTGTCGTCGATCACCAGAATATCGGCGCGCGGAAGGAACTTGTGAATCTCGGCGATGAGGGGTGCGAGATTCCCGGCTTCGTTGTAAGTTGCCAGCGAAACCAGGATGCGCGGCTCCGGGGTAGCGTTCTGTGAAGCCGGGGTGGTGGCCCCGCCCGTTCCGGAAGGCTCAGACATGAAGCGATACCTGCTTGTAACCTGGTCAGTGTGTCGGCTATCTTTCTAGGGTATTGATCCGTTTCTGTCCGGTGGATGCCAGCCCGCTCAACGCTCATACTGCGGTGAGGATTATCCGATGGCGACAGTTGTTGAAGTGCCGTGCCCACATTGCGAACAGAACCTCAAGGTTCCCACGACAGTGTTCGGCAAAAAGGTGAAGTGCAAGCACTGCGAATTGCCGTTCGTGGTTGAAGACCCCGCGGCCAAGGCTGCCAAACCCAGCAAGCCGGCCAAGCCCGCTGCGAAACCAGCAGCAAAGCCAGCCGCCAAGCCGGCAGCCAAAACCGCCGCCAAGCCGGCAGCGAGCCCACCGCCTCCACCCCCAGCGGAGAAAAGTCCGTTCATGGACGACGACGATGAGGGTGCCAAGAAAGTCGAACTCATCCACGAAGAGGACGTGCCGCGTTGTCCGCACTGTGCCAAGGAGTTGGACCCCCCGGACGCGAAAATCTGCTTGAACTGCGGCTTCAACAACCTCACTCGCGAGAAAATGGAGACGAAGAAGGTTGACGCGGCGACGAGCGAAGACTGGGCGATGCACGTCGGACCAGCGATCATCGCCATCGTCATCACTTTGACGCTAATTGGCGTGAACATTTGGTTCTGCATGAACGTTCGCGAGTGGCTGGTGGGTTCGGTTCTGGACAAAGAAGAGAAGGACGCAGCGGGGCGGCCGGCGTTTTACATCCACCCAGCCGCGTTCATGGTGACGATTGGCATTATCTCGGCGCGACTGGCGTACTCGTGTACGAAGTTTGCGTATCGCAAGCTGGTCGTGGAGAAGGCCCCGGCAGAGCGAGTGCGGAAGTAACGGATTCGGAATGCGGTCGCCATCGTCGCAATCGCAAATGGATGATGATAGCTACGAGGCTCAAACAGACCGTGGCAGCAAGGTGCCAGAGAAGAATCTGCTGCCAGCCTTCTCGTGTATCGCAGTAACACATTGCGAGCGGAAGCAGATCCCCGCTTTTAGTCTCCACCAGGGGAACGCGGCGATGACGGCGAAAATGGCGACGGGATAAACCCAGAGCCTCGAAACGTTGGGGTTGAGCCTCATCGTTGTAGTTTACCTGTCTCGAAATTGCCTTGCAATCAGTCCAGAGTTTCAGATCGGGGTGTCGCTTCCTTTCGTCCTCGACCGGACCGTAGGCCATGCTTGCCCAACTGAACACGTTCGCGTTGGTCGGCATCGACGCTGTTCCGGTGCAGGTCGAAGTTGATACCACCCCCGCTCAAATTCCGAAAACCGTTCTCGTTGGCTTGCCGGAACTCGTAGTTCGCGAAAGCATTCACCGGATCGAACGGGCTCTCGTGAATCTCGGTTATCGCCTGCCGACGGGTCGCACGGTCGTGAATCTCGCACCCGCAGACCTCCGTAAAGACGCTGGAGCCTTCGACCTGCCCATCGCGGTTGGCATTCTTGTCGCCACGGGGCAAATCACGGCTGACAAACTCGATGGCTTCGCATCGGTTGGCGAACTCGCACTCGATGGTTCCGTGCGGCCGATTGCGGGTGCGTTGTCGATGTCGATGGAAGCGCGAAGCAAGGGGACGACGCGAATCATTGTCCCCGCTGCGAATGCTCGTGAAGCGGCTGTCGTGCGGGAAGTCGAAGTGTTTGGCGTGTCGTCGCTGGCGGAGGCAGTTGGCATCATCGTCGGTGCGGGGGGCGTTGAGCCTGTGTCGCCGCCGACCGATGAAGTAGAAGGCCGACTGAACCGCTACGACATCGACTTCGCCGACGTGAAGGGTCAGGAGTTCGCGAAGCGAGCGCTGACCGTCGCCGCTGCAGGTGGTCACAACGTAATCATGCTCGGCTCGCCAGGTAGCGGGAAGACGATGCTTGCACGGCGATTGCCGACGATCCTTCCACCGCTGACGCCGGAAGAAAGCCTTGGCACGACCCGCATCTACTCCGCTGTCGGGAAGTTGCCTGCGGGCGAATCGCTGCTCAGCACGCGACCATTTCGCAGTCCACACCACACCATCTCAGTGTTGAGTATGATAAAGGGAGGTTTTGGTAGCTGGCCTCAAGCACAGGGGATTCCAGGTGATTCAGGCGTTTTCCTTCATTCGCTGGTCGCGTCCAGAACAGGGTAAAGGTGATTCCCTCCGAAGGCAAAAGGAAGATTCGGCGAATCTGTGCAAGTCGAAGGGCTGGAACCTGACCGAACTTCCCCCGCTTGCCGGCCGATCAGCCTTCAAAGGGAAGCAGCGGGCCGTCGGGCCACTGGCCGAATTCGTGAAGCTGGCCGAAGCCGGCAAGGTTCCAAAGGGTTCAGTGCTGATTGTCGAAAGCCTTGACCGACTTACCCGCGAAGCCGTCCGCACGGCCGTGAAGTTCTTCTTGTCGATCCTCGACTGCGGCATCACCATCGCGACCACTTCCCCGGTCTACATTTTCAACCACGACGGCACCAATGATTTTGGTGACATCATGTTCGCGGTCGGCGTGCTGTCGCGTGGTCATGAAGAAAGTGCGATCAAGTCGGAACGCATCGGCAAGGCATGGGCCAAGAAGCGGGCCACTGCCGGAACCACAAAGATGACGGCAACGTGTCCGGCGTGGTTGAAGCTGAACACCGACACGGGCAAGTTTGAAGAGATAAAGAAGAAGGCTGACACGGTGCGGAAAATCTTCGAGCTTGCTTGCGATGGCTACGGTGTGTTCCGCATTACTCGCAAGTTGAATCAGGACAAGTTTCCGCCCATCGGCAGCAAGCCCAAGCGGCTCGCCAAGCAGTGGTACGAAAGCTACGTGATTCGGATTCTGAATAACCGGTCAGTGATGGGCGAGTTCCAGCCGTGCAAGCGGGCCGACGGCAAGAGCGTGCCTCAAGGTGAGCCGATCAAGGGGTATTACCCGTCGGTGGTCACTGATGCGGAATTCGTGGCCGCACGGCGGGCCATCGACAGCCGGGCGATGGGGTTCAAGCGGACCGGGAGGGACATCCCCAACATCTTTGGCAAGCTCATCAAGAACGCCCGCGACGGTTCGGGTTGGCTCTACATCCCGCCGAAGAAGCGGTCGCCCATTGCACGCCTGGAACCGTGCGGCGGGCGGCACGGAATTTCGCTGCCGTTGTCGTGTCGCTACCAAGTCCTCGAAGCCGCGTTCCTCAAGTTCCTCACCGAGATTACAGTGGCCGACCTGACCGGGAAGCAAAAGGTCAGCAAGGCCACCGAACTTGAATTGAAGGTGAAAGACCTCACCAAGCGTATCGGTGTCCTCGAAGGCCGAATGAAAACCTCACCGGATTTGGGCAGCTTGCTGGACACGTTGACCGCTTGGAAGGCTGAGAAGAAGCAACTTGAAGCCGACCTTGAAGCCGAGAGCAACCCGACCGACGAGGGGGCCACGCTTGCCGACGCAAAGGAAGTCATTGAACTGCTGGACACCAACCCGGAACACTACCGCACGAAGTTAAAGCAACTGGTTCACCTGCTCATCACCGAAGCGTGGCTTCTGGTCTTCGAGTACAAGGCCATCGGCACCCGTGGCCGAGAGATCACGGCACGTGACGCCATCCTTCAGGTTCACTTCAAGGCTGGTCACTTCCGGGCCATCTGGGTGAACACAAGGGAAGGCGTGTCGGCCAACATCGAAAATCACATGGTGCCCAAGATCGGCGACCTACGAAAGTACCGCGACAACCCGCGAGAGTTCAAAGGCACGTACCGCAGCAACAGGAAATCAAACAGCCCTGGCATCCATGAGGATGACGTTGAGGTTGTGTGAGCAATCCAACCGACGCCAACACCACAGCCCGCGAAACTCTCGTGGGCTGGTGGCGGCTCACGTCGAACATTGCAACCGTCACTAATTGTCGTCATCATGTCCTGACGCACCAAAGCAACAGCAACCTTCGGCGAGTGGTGCGACTCGCTCAATACCCAAGGACGGCGAAAATGCCTCAAGCACCCAACGGTGACGAAGCCCCGGAGACGCAGGCCGAGCCAAAGGAAGTAAAGTTCCTCTGGTTACCCGTCGGCGAGTGGGTGAAAATCGTGGTGGGGTTGCTTCTGCTGATCGGGGGAGGATTGATCGGCAGTTGGTGGAGTTCCAAAGAACCTCACCTGTATGTCAAACAAAACGAAACTGTCCGATTTCAAGGCGAGAAGATTCAGTACGGCATCGCGAACATCACAATCACCAACGACGGAAGCAAGGAAGCTGAAGCGGTTGATTGCAAATTTGACTTGCACCAAGTGCTTGAGGTAAAAGCAACCCCTGAGATACTCAACGCCGTGGTTGTGGTGAAGGGTCATAAAGTATCAGTGACTGCCCCCGCACTTAATCCAGGAGAGTCGCTCGTCGTTTCCGCAGCTACGAACGATGCAAATGGAACTCCAGAGGCGAGTAATGTTGCCGTTCGCGGCAAGGGTGTCGTGGGTGAAACAAAACCCAAGCGAGACGTCACGTCTTTAATTGTCACAGCGTTGACTGCTGCTGCTTCGCTTTTGTTTGGAGTCGTCGGGGGAATTTGGGCCTCTCGGCGTGCGTTCAACGCTGGAATAAAATCATCAGAAGAAAGTCTCAAAAAAAACTTAGGGCCAGCCGTTGATGAATTGCTGAAAGAATTAGAAGCAAAAAACAAGCTAGATGGCACCACTCCGAAAACAAACAATTAGTCGGCAAGCAGCGACCACCACCACAGCCCGCGAGTACCACACTCGCGGGCTGTGTCATTTTCCGACGTCAGTCGATCCGCACAAAATCCTGCTCACGCACCAAAATCCGCTTACTGCAAGCGGGGCAGTTGACCCCCGGTTGCCCGTCTGGGACTCGCACCTCATGTCCGCAGTATGGGCACGGCCCACGAAGGATATCGCCCACTAGGGATATGAGTGGCATGACGAGACCCACGAGCATGAACAGCACCCCGACCGGCCAGAAACAGAATAGCAAGAGGAACCCAATTCCGAAGCACATCACACCGATCCCGAAACCCCTTGCAAGGGATTCGCCAATGCCAACGACCTGGACGGTTTTCTTGGGTTCACTGGACTCGTCTACAAGCTCCGCTTTCAGTCTTGGCGTGCGTTTCCTGATCCTGGGCGGTTTGGGGGCAGCATCCGCGTCAGGAACCCGCAGCGGTTCGCCACACTCGCAAGTGTAGAGCGTTCCTGCGTCTTCCTCGTCCGCTTCATAGACCGCCCGACAAGCCGGACAATAAAACGTTAGCATGATTACCTCAACCGCTCCCGGTGGATGCGGTTCATTCTAACCGAAATTGAGAAGTTGGCCCAACCCACCGACAACCAACGCCTCAGCCCGCGAGTGTGGTACTCGCGGGCTGGGGCGTTTCTGATAATGCAACGAACATGGCTTCCGAGTGGGCACAGTGCGAGAATTCATCCAAACTTTCACACGAAGGGGAGCAACGTGCCAGCATTCACCTACCAGTGGACGAATCAGTGCAGACTGAACATGCTTGAAGACGAAGGTAATCCGCTGTCAATTTCTGCGGGGAATAACTTCAGCCGCCGAAATGTTGAGCCTGGAGATTTCGTTTATGTCATTGGCACTTGGCAGGGGCCGGTGTATCTCATTGGCCGAATGAGGGTCCGGCGAATTTGGCAGCGTGGCGAGTGGGAGGCTCACCACGCTGCGACGAATTTGTGGGCCGGTGATGAGATAATTGAAGGCGTGGAAGGGACACCGATGCGGATGGAGTTCCCGATACCCCCAAGCGTGCTTCGGCTGTTGAGGTTCGTTGGGCCAAAGGGGGAAGAAAATGAACTGGCAATGACCCCCGAAGGGACACTCGATGATCCGCAGTGCATCCGCAGCGTCCGCCGACTGACAACAGCGTCCGCCGAATTGTTGGATGGGCTACTTCGTTGACGCGATCACCAAAATCCCCAATCCCCCGATCAAATGAAAACCAAGCTGCCCGCAGTTCCCACCCCGGAAGCTGGGTGCCGGGGCCATTTTTCATGGCCCCAAAACCATACCCCATTCACGGGGAATTGCGGCACAGTCGCGAGCCATCATGGTCGCCGACATGGAATCGGGCGGAATGGATGGGCTGGTGTATCTCGTCGAGAACGACACCGGCAATGAGTGCCCGGCATGATTCCGGTGGGAAATGGGCAACCAACATCACGCCGAATGACGTGATGCCGTAGCTTAACAATGCGTCTGATCGTTCGTCAAAACCGCTCTGGAGATTGCGATGGAGATTGACATTAGTCCGCCCCCGATTGTCAGTCCAACCCCGAAGTATTTTCTCGCTGTTCTGAACTCGGATAACTACGACTGGTCTTCCGATACAGCCAATCAGGGTAGCTACGGCGTGAGTGAGTCGCTGGCGGCGCGAGCAAGAGCAGTTCAGCCCGGCAGCCGATTGGTGTGCTACCTCACCGGCGACCAACTATGGGTCGGTATTTTGGAAGTCATGACGGTTTGCGTGCCCGACAACGATCCCAAGTGGAACGGTTACGTTAATCGTTTTGGTGTCAAGCCGCTCGCGTGGCTAACGAGGGATCACGCCGTGCGACACAAAGACGATGTGGTTTGGAATCATCTTAGTTTCACGATGGGTTTACCGAAGGATACTCCGACGACGAGCGGTCAATTTGCTGGCAGCTTGCGGTCGCTCGAATACGGAGACGGAAGATATCTGGAAGACCTTCTTGTTCGTCAAGCGACTGTTCAGAACGCGACACTCAGTGGCGGTTGAGCCAGCGACCAACGAATCGAGCCAGCGACGGATCACTGATCGAGTCTTGAGACAAAAGCTGATGTCGGGCCGACGACGTAGACGGAATGAAAGCCAAGCTCGCGGACCGTTGCCGTGTGAACTTCCTTGAACTGCTTCACAACCGGACCGAGCGCGAAGGCCGGAATTCGGTAAGCGTCCAGGAGCAGAATCAAATTGGGTCGCTGCTCACGGCCAATTTTGGGTTCCTTGTGAGTAATCGCTTCTCGTAACGAGTCGGCGCATTGCTGCGGAGTCAGATACAACTCGGAAACCTTGCCATCGTGATTCAACTTCTTCCAGAATTCGGGCGTTCGCAGCGCCCGAACAACTTGGATGCCAACCGGCTTTCCATCAATTAGCAGCCAGTGGTCAACGCCTTGTTCTTTGTTCTTTTCTGCTTTCTTGTTTGGGTTTTCGGTGCAGAGTGTGGCGTTGATCCCGCGATCATTCAAGAAGGTCGCAAGGAATTCACTCACTTCCCGCGTATCTTGCTCGTTCTTGGGTGACAGCCCTGCAAGGTTAAGCACGACCTTTCCATCCGGAGTGAAGGTCGTATGACGCTTCATCTCCGTTGACCCCGACTCAGCGAAACCTGTGGTTTCACCTTCACGCATCGCGACAGCCGCAATGCTGCCAGAGACTTTCAAACTTGATTCGAGAGCGTGGCTGGATTTCCTACCGACAGAACCGCAGAACTGACATGGCACACGCGAGGTGTTCGTCGGTTCAACGGGCACATCCTCGCCACAAGTCGCACACGTCGCTGTTGCAGTCGCCATCTGAATTGCCCTGAGTGGAATTTCGGGTTTTGTCGCCCCGCTTGCCAGCCATCGCGTTGATGGAATCTAACATTGCCTCGACACGGTGAAGCCAAAAGAGGTTCGATCTTGGCGTGACGGTAGACGTGCTACCCAGCGTGGAAAGCGGCAAGAAGTCGGCACAGGGCTGCGTGAACGCGGTCTTCGCCGACGGCGGCGTAAAGTTCGTTCGCGACACCATCAACCCCGCAACATGGGCCGGGCTGGCACTCGCGCCGGCGGCGAAGTTCCGGGGTCGTGATTGACCGTGGACATCCTGCTCAAGGACGCGGCTACGCTCAGCGGTGTCAGTGACTCAGACAGCGAACCCAGCGACGAACCCAGTGGCCCGCGAGTCACCACAAGCTCGCGGGCTGGTTTCGTTTTGCAACCGTTAATTGTACCCCAATTCCGGGTAACGACAGAAAAAAGGACGTGTAATATATTTCCCGGATTGATCGGCGGCTAGGTGCTGTCCGGACTTTTTTCGGAATTTTTCATCGACACAACTCTCTTGCACAGCAACGAGTTGCGGATCGGATGGCGGAACGGACCTCGAAACCGGGAAGTCGCGCGCTGCCGGTAGGCATAGCGTAGGTGAGTGGCGCGCGTACACCACTGACCCACCCACGGAGTCTGAGACATGATTGAGCGACCTATGACCGACGCAGATATGATCGTCGCCGGGGAGATCATGACAGCATGGGGAGACTTAGTTGTTCGGGCCGGGTCCGAGTCTCTGGCAGCGGGCCGTGCTGTGATCCCACAGGGCGTCACATCCGACCAGATGCGGAATCTGTGCCTATGGTTCGATCTTCCGCACGCTGAGCAAATTTCTGTGGTACTCGACATCGTCGCCAATGGTGACGATGGGACGTACCCCCCGGTGTGAACGAGAAGACCAACCAACGGAAAGGGAAATCATGCCCCGAAATCATGTTGTCCACAACTGTGGATGTACCCAGGTACACTATCTCGATGGAAACGCTCGTGAGCGGGATTTTCGGTGCAAGACATTGTCTCAACGGGACTGCGACACCTGTCAAGCACAGGATATTCGAGAGACATCGGGACTCAAAGGATCGGACAAACAAGTGATTTGGGCTGACCAGATTCGGACGCTTGCAGCACACGAGATGAGTCAGATTTTGGGGACTTTTTTTGCTGACGGGATTCCGTCAGCGGAGGACTGTAACCCCTGGGATTACACTCACGTCCAAGTTGTCTCGGATCAGATCGAGGATCGTGACCCCGGTAGCTCTGATGCTCGCAGCTTGCGAGTCTATTGCAAAATGATGCAAACCCAAAAATCATCAAAATGGTGGATTGATAATCGCTCCAACCCGCTTGCCGCCGCTGTTTCTGATCCTGCTCAGCTATGACTCACCCCCCCGGTGTGACGCATGGGGGTTGAGTGTTCAGGGTGGGTGCCGGCGCTTTTCCAGCATTCCCGACCCGTGGGTTGCCACCCTGCATCAGATCGGACACAGTGTCGTTGCCACCGACATGCCAGTCACAAGGAGCTTTCAAATGAACGATGAAACTGAACTCATGACAACCGCCGATTTGGGGGTTGATCGTAAGAAGCTAAGAGCATGGGTCCGCATGGGCCTCTGCACCCCAACGCTGCGAATGCCCGATAAATCGTTCCGCTGGAATGAATCAGCAGCCGCGAACGTGTACCGCGTGCGTGATTACTATCTGGCCACGGCGAACGCACGTCACACTTACCTGGGTGGCCGCACCCGCACTGCTGAACGTGTCAGCCGTTAAACGAAGCAACGCGGTCTGGTAGCGAACCAGACCGCGTCTTGAATCGAACAATCACATCACATCTAACCACTTCCCTCAATCACCGATCACTTTCGCGAGTGACCGGCACAAGGACTCAAGAATTATGTCATCGCTTTCACCCAAGATCAACCTGCTTTTCAGTGACAATCTCACTCACGGCAAGATCGAATTCGACGGCATCATGCAGTGTGCCAGGGCGGATTCGATCTTAACTCAACCGTACCGCGAGCTTGCGGCGAAGTTCCGTGTCAGCCGTACCGCGATGGCGTTGGCTAAGGCTGGCCTGTATCACAGCGCCGGCACAACTCGGTATCCCCATGATCGGCTGCCTCTGGAAATCGACCCCGGTTCCGAAGCCTTGGTCATCCCGCTGACGGGTACGCTCCGGGTTCCGCGACATGAGTGCATCGTGGCACCGCTCACGGCGACCGGTATGTACGTCGTCCCGACCAACGGTGAGCCACCGTACACGATTGGCACGGGGATCGTGCAGCCCGATGATTGGGACCAGTTGCCGGGAATCGTGGTCGTTGTGCAAAGCCCTCTCGACTGCCTTTTGTTGTGGTCGGTGGGGATTTGTTCCGTCGCAGTTCCACATGTCGGAACCGATTTAGAGACGCTGCTGAATGTGATTCATTTTTACGGGAAGGAATTCAGTGACTCCCGCTTACTCAACTTCTACCGCAAGGAGAGCGGCGACTCTGGCTTGCTGAACGACACCCTGAAAAAACGCGGCTGGTTCTGGGCTGATCCGGCCGGCGAAAGTTTGTCAGCGTGGGCATCCGTCAATGCCGGCGCGATGAAAAACGCAGGTTTGAAGGGTGTGGAATTATCGTGGTGGACGACGTGTTCAGTGGGGGATTGGGTTCGTGAGAGCGTCCCATCAGTAACGTGTAGCGAACACCTTATCGAGATCGGGGACACGCTGGCGGCAATCGTCGAAGATAATTCAGCCGAATCAGGGGACATGCCCGAATCCCCAACGCTCAGCGACAGTCCGCCGCCGAAGTGCGACACGCTTCCACTCGCAGCATTAGAAACCCTTGTGCCAGAGGCACCGTACCGCAAATACCTGTCTGTCACCGCACGCAGCCGACATGACCTTGAGCCGATGGAGCGATTCGCGGCTGAAGCGGCGGCACTGGCCGAAGCCAACGGCGACGAAGCGGAAGTCAAGCACTGGGTGCGAGTCGGAGAGTGGGCGACACGGGTAGCGGCTGAATGTTTCGATTTGCCGGTTCCGGCTCGCCCGACTTCCGGTGTCACTGACGTCAAAGAATCGCTGCCGTACGTTGTGTCGGGAAACCAAATCTGCATCGAGAGCATCGACGCGAATAGTGAAGTCAAAAGAACCGCGTTGTGCAATTTTACTGCCGTCATCACGAGTGACATTACCCGTGACGACGGCACTGAGAAGACACGGACGTTCGGTGTTCAGGGATGCCTGCATGGTACACCACTTGAACCAATCCAAGTATCATCGGCCGATTTCGACGAAATGAAATGGCCCGCCAAGGAGTGGGGTGCAGAGCCGAATGTCTACGCCGTCAAGAGCGTGAAGGATCACCTTCGATCAGCGATCAGATTTTTATCGGGGAGAATTCCACGTCGCACGATTTACACCCATACGGGCTGGCGTGAGATCGGTGGTCGATGGGTTTACCTGACTGCGGGTGGGGCAATCGGTAGTACGGGTGTCGTGCCCGATGTGACTGTGGACTTCGGCGACAGCAGCCTGAAGCACTACCTGTTGCCGGAGCCGTCGCACATAGCTGACCAAGCCCGATATGTGCGAGCGAGCCTTGGGCTACTGAATGGATTGGCCGACGACCGCATCATGTATCCGCTCTTTGCGTCGATTTGGCGTGCCGTCCTTGGCGAAAGTAGTACGATCCTCGCGATTAACGGACTGACGGGGGCAAAGAAATCGCAACTCGCCGCACTCTTCCAGCAGCACTGGGGAAAGACGATGGACGCCCAACATCTCCCCGCTTCCTGGCAGCCCACGGCCAACGTGTTGGAAAGAATTGGTCACAACGCAAAGGACGCTGGTTTGGTGGTCGATGACTTTTGTCCACCAAATGGGCATGAAGCTGCGAAGTACCACGCGAAAGCCGACGACCTTTTGCGAGGTGCGGGCAACGGATCGTCACGCGGCCGAATGCGGGCCGACACTACACTTCGACCCTCGAAGCCAACGCGATGTCTGATAGTCACGACCGGCGAAACCTCACCGCGTGGTCAGTCGCTTCAAGCTCGGATGCTCCAGCTTGATCTGGTCAAGGAAATGGTCGATGAGGATCGCCTTACCGTCTGTCAGCAAGATGCGGCTAACGGAGATTACGCTCACGCAATGTCTGCATTCGTTCAGTGGTTGGCACCGCAATACGCCGAAATGAAACGCGGATTAGCCAGCGAGATTATTAACGAGCGTGACCTTGTCGCCCAGAATGGTCAGCACGGCCGCACGCGGACAATTGTGGCTGATCTGCTCGTGGGGTTGTCGTGGTTTCTGGAGTTTGCCCAGACCGTGGGTGCGATCTCGAAAGAGCAGGCACTGTCACACTTAGAGCGTGCCCAAAACTCGCTCGCTGACGCGGCTGTCCGTCAGACTGAGGATCAGTCATCGGAAGAACCCACGGGCAAATTCCTGCGGCTGCTGTCGGCCGCAATCGCCGGCGGGAACGCTCACGTGGCCGCACCGGACGGCAGCGAGCCAGACAAGAGCGGGCAATGGGGCTGGCGGGATCGTCACCCGCTTGGCACCTGCGTCGGGTGGGTCGATGGCGATGACCTGTACCTGGAGCCAGCGTTGAGTTTTGGTGCTGCGTGTGATGTGGCCGAATCCGTGAACGACGGGTTCCACATCGGGGTTCGCGACCTGCAAAAGCGGCTCGACAGTGCCGGGCTACTTGTGGGCGTCAAGGCTGGCCGTCAGCGAACGGCCCGCAAGACTCTCGGCGGCAAGACGTCGCGGCCAGTGCTTCACTTGAAGGTGAGCAGCCTTGTGGCCAATGACGATCAGCCGACGCAACGTGAACTGGATGATTGCTACGATTCGCTGGGTTGAGCAACAACTACCAAGATTGGTAGTGTTGGTAGTTCCTGAAAACGGGAACTACCAACAAAAACACCTCAATTTCTAGGGTTTTTTGATGTATTTGGTAGTTTGGTAGTTGTTTTAGATAGAGAGAGAGACCTATACCACTCAGTCAAAGTAGGGTAGGGCTAAGCAAGTAGGGTAGGGCTAATCCTGTGTGTGCGTTGTGTCTCTCTCCACCCTGCGAAAAGAACTACCAAACTACCAAATCAGCCACCATCACCTGGAAATCCCTGCAAATCGCGTTGGTAAATCGCTGTTTTGCGAGCTACCAAAGCTACCAACGTTGGTAGTTCCCGTAACCAGAGAGGCTTGCAGGGTGCATTGAGCAGCTTTTCAAAATCACGCTGGCGTATGGCGTTGCCGACTGCCGGCGGGTCACCAGACGTTGGTGCACGAGCGCTCACTCACCAAGGTCATAGCTGTGATCCCTCGCGAAAGCCCGATTCAGCGTAGCTGTCAGCGCGTTCGTGAGCATTCAGCGTCCCGCGACGAGCTTCCGGAGCCAAGGTGGGTGACGCGGTGAACCGGGGTGCCAGAATCTAAGCCAGCACGGGGCCACGGCGTCACCACGGCGCGATGTACTCGGTGTTGCCAAATCCCTCTTGGTCACTTCTACACCACGTAAAGCCCATTGCCGTCACCATCATTTGGCACTTCGCCACACCCGAATCCCACATTCCGTTCTGAACACTCCCACCGAACGAGCGTTTCTAGTGTCATCGCTGGCGACGATGTTCGCCGCCGCGAAACTGGAGACCAAGAGATGTTGGATTTCGTTGGAGTTGCAGAAGCTGCTCGCATCGTCGGAGAACGCAGTCGTCGAATCAGCGACGGGTTCCACAAAGGTTGGTTCGACATTGTGCAATGCCCGCTCATCGCTGGCCGGCGGTTAATCCCGCCGGGTTACCTGCACGCGATGTCGATGATCCTTCGCGACCGCCGCCGCACCCAATCCGGAAGCTCCAGCGGGAACTGACCCGACCGGGCAACCAGACACGGACACCGGCTTGGCGGCAACTTCGCTGCAAGCCTGCACCACCACCTGATAGGAGAACACTATGTCGGGCTACGTCACACAAACTAACCGACGCTTCTCAAAAACCCTGTGTGCATTCACGAGCGAAGGCGCTGCTCAGGTCAAATCCACGCCTGAGTTTACCCTTGCACAGAAGCAGAATACACTGCTCCGTCGCCTCGCGGCGGAACGGGGTGTCGAGACGAAGCGATTGAAGACCCTCGATGCGGCAACCGCCGCCCCAATCCGAACCTTCAAGATCATGGATCGCGAGAAACTCACGCAGTTGGTTTTCGAGCGTGAGTCGTTCAAGTCCTGTAACCTCCCACGGCGATCAGTCCACAGTCTTCTTTCGATGGCGATTCACTCAGACCCGGCACATCTGGAACGGCTGATGGTCGAGTATCTTTTACTCAGTTACACCCCGGATGTTCGCAACGGTTTCAAAGGCTGCGTGAGTTTCTCCGAAGGAAACTGCATTCTCCGTCGCCGTGCCCTCGCAGTGATTCGTGAAGCGTACCCTTGGCTTGCAAATGCGTGCGATTTGAAGGACATGTTACTCCGCTCTTGATGTGTGATGTTGGTCGGCTGTGAATCGGGTGGGGAGGCGTGCGACGTGTCCGATAACCCCACCCGGAGATTCGGGTCACCCAGTTCGATTGGATCACAATGCGGCGATCTGGCTGAAAGTAACCTCGCCCTACGATCACCAAGAAAAGATTATGAAGTGACAGTGAATGTCGGCTCTGGACATTGATCCACTGGCAGTCCAACACGAATGATGCCAGTGCCCACCGCTCCCTCGCTGGGCTTCGTTCCGCTTCCGCTCAAGCCAGGAGGATTCTCCATGCTCCGCATTGCCACAGCATTGATGTTCACTTTCGCAGCCGTGACTTTCGCCGGTGCTGCCGAAGACAAGAAGCCCGCCGACAAGGATGGCGAGAAGCCGATCAAGGCCGACGTTCTTATCAAGCACGACGCGACCGCTGGCAAAGCCAAGGCGGGTGAGGTTGTTGGAATCGACGTCCAGTACCCGGTCGCTCCACCATTCCCCTCCGACTTCTCGGTCACCGTGGACGGCAAGAAGGTGAAGTTCGATCAGCGGAAAACACCTGTGACGGTCAACGGCAAGCCCGTGGTTGGGGTGGCAAACAACACGGTCTACTTCAAGGCCGAAGGAAAGGGGAAGCAGAAGGTGGTGATCGAGTACAAGAAGGGTGACGAGAAGGTGAAACGCGAAGTCGAACTCGAAGTTGCCGAATGAATTCCACTTGCTCACACAAGACGATCCTCGAACGCCCCTGTCATTCCGGGGCGTTCCTCGTTTTCCGAGTCTCGCCGCGTGCTTGCCCAGTACAGTGTTCACAACTCAGTGGACATGGCCTTGTGCAAGGCGTGACGCGGGTATCATCGGGCGAAAGCGGCTCAGAGGGCGAGCAACGACCGAAGCGGAAGGCTGGCGACTTATCCGACGCCGCTGGTGTCATTCCTGAACACGCAACCGGAGACATCGTTTATCGCCTCGAATCTACTTTCGAGGCAGCGTCTGCACGAACTTGATCGCCCGCTCGATCCACGCCTTCAACTGGTCATCGTCTTCGACGCCCTCCGGCTCGACCGCCACCCAATTCTGCATCGGCTTGCCGGTGATGTCGAACGCCCGGACGTGCGGTTCCCGCAGGGCCGCTTCCCCCTCGGCGGGGCCGAGTCGGGCGACGAGTCGGTCCTTCCAGACCCCAGCCAACACGTTACCGCCGATGGAGAAGCAGACGCAGCCGAACATCTTCTTTTCTTCGACACCCTTCGTGCGAGCGAGGGCGTCCCGGATGCGGGTGGCGAGAGATTCATTAGCGGCCATCGAAGCCTCCAGTCTTCAAGTACACTGCCAGAGGAAGGCGCTCACTCCGCAGGGGTCGCACCAGAACCCGTAAGCGATCCCGCCGCTGCCCCACAGCCACTCGCCGCCGTCCGCCGTCGGCAGGTCAGAGTCCAGTTGAAACAGGAAGGTCATCACCCCGTCGCACGTCGGACACCTGGGGTACTCGGCGTCCTGGACCCAGCACGGTTCGCCGCCGATGCGGTTGAGGTTTTCCCGACCATTGCTGCACCCCCACGATTGCCAGAACCATCTGCGGGAAATCTCGGCCAGTCCGACGACCGCCTCCCGGAGTGGGCCGACCGGGAACTGTGGGCTGACGCGATGGCCGTCGTAGCCGACGCTCGTCGGCGAGCCGGACGGGTTGTGCCGGTAGAACAACGGCCGGCGCTCCCACCCCAGGCACGAGAGGCAGGTGGCGAGTTCGAGCCGTGTCCGGCCCGTGACCCCCAGCCCCGGCGGGATCGGGTCACGCCCGAACACATTGCCCAGCGTAAGGCGACCCGCTTGTCCCAGTCGGTTCCAATCCTGGATTCGTTGAAGGGGTGGCTGGAAGCGGAGTCGAAGAACGCCTTGCCGAAGTCACCGTTGGGGGCGGCGATTGGGTATGTGTTGAGTCGCTGGGAAGCGTTCGTGCGTTACACGGAAGATGGTCGTCTGTCGGTGGACAACAACCTTTCGGAACGGACGCTGCGAGCAATCGCCCTGGGACGAAAGAACTGGAAGTTCGTGGGAAGTGCGTCATCGGGAGCGAACGCAGCGGTTCACTTCACGGTGGTGGGAAGTTGCCGCCATCTGGGGATCGACCCGTTCGCGTACCTGCGAGACGTGCTGCCGAAGTTGCGCGAACTGGGAGCCAATCCGACAGACGAACAACTCGTTGAACTTCTCCCCGATGTCTGGGCACGCCGCCGTCAGACCGCTGTCGCAGCGGCGACAGCGGTTGCCTGAGCCGAGCATTCAATACGCGACACCGCTCTCAGCACCAACGGTATCCGTCGGGTGTGTACGGCCAAGGTCGGCGTCGTCCCCCCCAATTGGCGGAAGGGGCAGCGTATCCCGTACTTCGATCTTGTCGCCCAGGAGCTTCTCGACGCGGCCGATGAAGACTTCGAGTGTGAGCCGTATGTGCCGGCCGAAGTGCTGACGGCATGGGACAGGCTCGCGCAGGTCACAGTGTCGAAGGCGTGACGCGGGGTTGTCGTGCGGGGCGTGGCCGGCCCCGACCGAGCCTTTTGACCTGAACGACGGCGGTGACATCACGTTGAAGGCATCGCACCGTGGTCGGTGTGATGAATGGAAATGGTTTTAGGTCGCTGGGCAGTTGGGGTGCGGAACAGTTCCGCACCTCGTCCGGCTCCTTGTGGCAATGGCCTACTTGCTGATCTTGCAATCGGGCAATGCTTTCTTCATTGCCTCGACACCTTCATCAGTTACCTTCGTGCCGAAAAGGTCGAGTCTCTTGAGTGTTTTACAGGATGCTAAATCCTTCAGACCGGCATCGGTTACTTGAGTCTCAACCAAATCAAGTTCGGCTATATTTTTGAGTGTAGCCAATTGCTTAATACCAAGGTCGGCTACTTTCGTGTAACTGAGGTTGAGTTTACTCATGTCTTTGAGAGCAGCAAGTTCCTTAACGCCTACATCGGTCACCTTGGTGCGGCCCAGGTGTAGTTCCGTGAGCTTTTTGAGTCCAGCGATTTCCTTGAGATCAGCATCGTTCAGGGGCGTTTCCCTCAACCCTAGTCCTGTCAACTTCGTGAGCTTCGAGAGTTCCTTCAAGCCTTTCCCTGACACAGGAAGGCCACCAAGGTTGAGGCGGTTGAGGTTTGCCAGAGAAGCCACTTCCTTCAACCCTGCATCAGTTACCTTGGTCTGGGAAATGGAGAGTGTGGCGAGTTTTTTCAAAGGTGCAAGTTCCTTCAAACCTGCATCGCTAACCTCTGTTCCATCCAACGTTAGAGATTCTAGTGCAGACAGTTTTGCGATTTCCTTTAGGCCAGAATCTCCGACTTTGGTTTGACTCAACTGCAAGTCGTTGAGTTTCTTGAAGGAAACCACGCTTTTCATGCCTGCGTCCGATACCTGTGTCGTGCCAAGCCACAACATGGTAAGGTCTTTCAAGGGGGCCAGTTCCTTCAAATCGGCGTCGGTCACCGCCGTGTCAGAAAGTACCACTTGAGAGAGTGGACGGTTTGGTAGGTTCAAGTTTCGGCTTGTGAAGCCCTTGAGTTTTTTCACATACGCGATTGCCTTGTCTTCGGCATCGTCAGCCCGCACAGATGCCATTGATACCAACCACATCATGAGGCCACACAACATCAATCGCCACATCGTTGCTCCTTCCGTTGTTTGAATTGCCACCACGAAATAGTACCGCACGACAATGGATGCATCGAGGTGCTGGAGAAATTTTATATGTGGCCAATACGGAATGCTCTCCGCTGATTGGCGGTAAATCAGTTGTGGAATTGTCCCACGGCTCCGGAAGATTACCAGACAGTTCGAGCCTTGATCGAGTAGCAGAACGGCAACCCCGCGTTCTGGTGTTACCCCCCTGGCCGTGCAGCCCTGAAAAGTGATTCGGACGCGGTTTTCGCTGTACATGACCCGCTGACGTTCGACTCACCGGCTCGGCGTCACTCCTTCGTGTGAACCATCCGAACAAGCCCATCAGCAAAATGCACGGGCCGTGCGGGCAACACCCGCACGGCCCGCCTGTTCATCGCGTGGTTTACTTCAAGACCTGGATCGCGGAAGGCTCACGGCAACGCCGGTTGCCGCACCACGTGGTGCGTGTCGGAACCGCGAACTGCGAGGTTGATCCAGGCGGACACGCACCACGTGGTGCGGCAACCGAAAGCGGTGCTGGAACAGCCTTCCCCGTGACGCATGACAAGCCATTCGCCCGGATGACGCAACATCATCCTGCTGCAAAGCAGTGAGCTAAACCAAACCCGATGAACACTCAAAGATTAACGCGGCAGGCAGGACAGTTGCAAACGCGAAAGGCATTCTTGTCGCAATTCACCCCAGCGGGTCAAAACAACCTTCATATCCCCAGGCCCGCTGGCGCGTGAAACCGCGAACAGTCATACGCCAGCAACCCGCCATCCAACCCGTACCCGCTTGCAAACACCGCGACCATCGCCCCGATCTGGTTCGCGATCACGCCCGTGCCCGACATCCGCTCCCGGAAGTCAGCAGCGTTGCGTCGCGAGGTCAAGTTGGTGCGGGGTGCGTGTTCCGGAGGAATGCCCGCCACTGGCCGTTCCCGACGGCGTCATCGACCGGCGGCGGGCGACTCTGCAAGGCGGGCCAGAAAAGGCACCAGGAGTTGAAGGGTCTCTCGGTCGGCTCCCGGCAACAACCCAGCAAACAATCGTTGTGCCTGTTCTCGCAGCACGTCTACCGGATCGGGAGGGTCAATCGTCGGGAGCAACTCGTTCAACTCAACGCCCAGAGCCACCGCCAACCGCGCAACCAAGTCGATTCCCGGTGCGGCACCCTGATTCTCAAGCCTTCCGATGTATGTCGTCGTCACCTGGGATTGCCGAGCAAGTTCCGCCTGCGTCATTCCCCTCGCGTGGCGGAGTTCCCGCAAGCGCGAAGCAAATCGCCGCACGATCTCGTCGTGTTCAATCGCCTGTTGTTTTCTTTTCTTGCCCATACCGCCCGCCCCCTCCGAGTTTTTTCCGGAGGGGTGGCGTTTTGGCGTATCAAACAATGAAGCTGATTGACTCGGATAAAAGTGCTGATAGAGTTCAAGGATCACGGTACATCGTTCGGTCTGACGTCCGGTTATGAACAGCATTGGAGTTCGACACTCGCGGTGTTTGAGTGTCGTCGTGCGGCGAGTGCGGGGCGTGACCGTCTATTTCGTGCGGGGATTACGCTGAGAGGCAGAGGCGTTCTTGCGACGTGAAGAGGATTGTGGCTTCTGGGCTGCCGCATCCCCCGAAGTTGTTGGTTCCTCCGCTGGACTGCCGTCACTCGCTCGTCGCTTCTCGAATCTCTCCACGAGTTCAGGGAGCGTGATCCCCAACGCAAGGCACACGGTGCGGAGTTGCACCAAATCCAGACGTCGCTCGCCAGCTTCCATCTTGCTGACGAACGACTGGCTCTGTTTGAGCCGCTTGGCGAGGTCGATCTGCGTCAAATTGGCCGCTTCGCGGGCCTCCCTGAGAAGGACCACGAGAACATGATGCTCGTTGGTGTGTATCGACTTGTCCATCGGCCCGCTTGTGTGAGAGCGGGTCGCATGGTAAATTCCAAAACGGATTATGCCAAAGTGTCATAAAATACATTGTTAGACCGTGGCGACGATCCCCTTCCAGACGCGAGTTGCCCATGCGTTACTTCTGGTGCTGGCTGTTCCCACCGCTCGGCCTACTCACCTGCGGACGGCCGGGGTTGGCGTTCGTCAACTTGCTGCTGTGCTGCACGTGTGTCGGAGTTCCCTTCGCGGTGCTGTGGTCCTTCTTGGTCGCACGGGACTTCTACGCCGACTCCCGCAACCGCGAACTGATCGACGCCTTCCAAGGCTCGCACGGTGCGATGCCTGTGGCCTCAATACCCGCTCGTCGGCCTATTCTCGCCGCTCTCCCGGTCCATCCAACGCCCGAAGCGTCGGAAGGGAACGATGACGAAGAGGAACTGCCGGACGAGGGTCTTCAACGCTTCCGCAATCCGCTCATTGGAGTAGGTGTTGGCGTCGCCTTCTGCGTTGTTGCCGTGATCGGGTTCATCGCACTTCGGAAACCGGAACCACGCCACTCCGTCGTTGCGGAAGTTTCAGAGAAGAACCTACCAACGCCAACGTCCCCACCGACTCCCACCACCATCTCAACGCCAAAGCCGAAACCAAAACCAGACACAGAGCCTGTCAAACCGCCTGCCGGAGACGGCGAGACACTGACGGCTCCCGACTTACTCCGTCGGTTTTTGAGTAGTCGCGAGTCCTCGAAAGAACACTTCAACGGTGCCACCCTCACCGTCACGGGGGTGGTGCCCGCGCCAGCGACTTCCTACACCGGCGGTGAAGTGGGGTTCAGACTGTTTGGCTTTCGCGAAGACGGGCCTTGCGTGTGGTGCCGCATGGCACCCGGTCGTGACATCATGGAGGCTCGTTTCCCGGCAGGAACAGAGGTAACTGTACGCGGGCGGTGTGTCGGGGTTGGGGTAGCGAGAGGCCCGGCGGGGACGCCGCTAGCAAAGGCTGAAGACGTGGTTCTCACGGACTGCGTGTTGGTCCGCGACCCGATCCCGGCCGGAACCGATCACCCGAATGCCATCGTGCAGGACGGGATTGAGTTCCGCATCACGGCGGTCCAACTCGGCCATCCCATCATCGTGCTGAGTAGCGGTCGTCGCAGGGGCTTGGCGGCACCGACCAAGGAAAAGCAACTCGTCTTCCGGCTACAGGTTCGGAACGCGAGACCGGACGACGCACGCAAGCCCGGTGCCTTCACTTACGCACTTCCCGGTGGAACGGACGCTCAACTCGTGGACGAGAAGGGTAACTCGTTCGAGTACGCACGCCTTGACGTGCGACCAGAACCCCAGTCGTCCGTGGCCGAGGAATTGGTCGCAGACCCCAAAACGAACTGGCGATTCAAGGACGAATCAACGGCGACGACGCTGGAACCCGACCAGACCGAAACCTACTACTTGGTCTTCTCCCCGTTGCAATTGGGCAAGGGAAACCGTCTGTTTCTGAAGCTCCAATCATCGGCCTTGCTCGTGCCGAAACCCACAACGCTTGTCTTCCGGTTCGAGCAGAAAGTGGTGGAATCCCTGCCGGTGGCTCTCTCCAATCCGACTCCACCGCCGGCCACTCCGAAGACCCCATCTTTGGACCCCGTATTGGAAGCAAAGATAGCCACACTGGGAACGCAGCTTGCGAAAGGGAAAACGCCAACGGATCGCATCAAGGCTGCCGAAGAATTGCTCAAACACGGACCAAAGGCCAAGAATGCGACAGATGCTTTGTGTCAAGCGATCCTCGATCCTGCCCCGCCGGTTCGTGTGGCCGCACTCGATGCCATGAAAGCCGTCAACCCCGATCTGTATGGCCCGGTTTCAATCATCACCACTCCCCTGACGGATTTTGACTTCCAGTTCGACGTGTTTGAGAAACGCAGGGAAGCCCTTGCCCAACTGGTCAAACTCAAAGCCGAAGGCCAACCGGCAGTGCCCATTCTCGTCGTGTACAAGCGTTTGGTGAGTCGTCCAGGCGGGTGGCCGCATGCTGTGGCTGTGGTGAAAGCTCTCGTGAATCTCGCACCAGATGACCCGGCGGTTGTCACCGTCTTGGTCACTGGTTTGTTGAAGGACGAAGCGGCTGAGGCCCGGTTCGCGGCGGCGAAGAGCTTGGCTTGGACAACGGTCACGAAGGAATCGGTCGCGGCTCTGGCCACTGCGGTACGGAGCGACCCCGTCCCGGAAGTGCGGTTGGCTGCGGTAGACACGTTGGCGGGGATCGGGTTGGGGGCAAAAGGGGCGTTGAAAAGTCTGGAAGCTGCGAAGTCAGATGGTGATGCACGAGTGCGTGAAGCGGCGCGCGAGGCAATTGAGAAGGTGAAGTGACGGAACACAAGCGGGCGGCTTGTTAGCCTTCGGGCGTGGTTCGGTCGTGGCCCGCGTTTCCCGCCTGGGTTCGGGGGGCGCAGTCGTTACCGCACCGATCTGGGCGGACCACGGCTCGACACCGCGTTGGAAACCATTGGCCCTCTTCCGGGAATTACGGCGATGCTCGTCACTTGCCCGCACTGCACAAATCAGATGACCGTCTCGGCTGAGATTGCAGCGAGTGGCGCGTTGCAATGCCCTCACTGCGACAACATCCTGTCGTTGGCCATGCCCGCTGCACGTCCGGCGCGTGCCGCACGAGCAACAGCACCCCCCGCAACTGACGCCGAAGAAAAGGAAGCGAAGTCCCTGAGTTCGTGCCTTGGTTGTTTTGTCTTGGTTGTTGCATGCTGTGTGGTTTTTGGCGTCATCCAACAACGAAACCAGAAACTCGCTCTCGAAGAGATTGCGGCTGGCGACAAGTTCTACGCTGAAGGCAAGAAGGCCGAAGCCGTCGCCAAGTATAAGTCCGGGTTCTCGCACGCGCCCGCTGACAGAAAAGCCGAGATAATCAAGCGATCCGCTGACATTGAAGCCGAGGCTGGGCACACAACTGAAAGCCGGTATTGGGTCGAACAAGGTCTCACCGCGAATTTAGACATCACTTATAGCAACCCCACAGCACGAGAGGTTCTCGCCACGGTGAAGCGGGAACGAGCGGATGTTGAAGCCCAACGTGTCGCGGCGGAAGCGAAGAAGAAAGAAGAACGAGCCGCCAAAGAGCAGGCGCGACGAGATGCGGAAGCGAAGCAGAAGAGGTACGGGGACGAGGTCGAAGCTACATCAGCCGCCCAGATTTTCGTCAAACGGAATGTGACGTTCCCCGATGAAGCAAAGTTCGGCTCTGCTGGACGCCTTGCAACTCAGAAGGGCGACGGGTCGTGGATCGTGTTGGGGCAGGTCACATCAAAGAACGCCTTCGGGGTGAAGTCCACGTACAAGTACGCTGCCGCGCTGGTGCGGTTAGAGAACGGAAACTGGCGGGAGATCGAAACTGTCTTCTCAGACGAGTGATGGAGACACACCGACGGCTTGGTTACTCGAACGGTGGTCGTTCATGGGTTCGTGGCAGAGTACGCGGACACCGGTGAAGAGTACCAAGGGCACGACTGCTTCATTGACGGCGTGAAGTGTCACGCGGATGAGGCGAGGTTCGGCGGCATCGTGATCGAGGTGCAGTGAGTGTGAGTATTGTGCGAGACCGGGTCGTGTGCCAAACTGGGGCGAGTTGCAAGGATGTTGAAGGCCAGTTCAGGCGATGCCATGCTTCCCGATCCACCAAGTAATGAGAATGGCCCACTTCCGCAAACTCGATGGCCGCAAGAGAAGGTCGCAAAAGACGATTCAGGGATGTGGATGTGGAAATCTCGCTCGACCACTTGCTACGTTCTACTCATTGCCGGCATGTTCTTCGGTTGCTGCTGCCCCCCAAATCTCTTGTGGTTGCCCCTCTTTTTGGTGAGATACGGTCACCTGCCGAGTACCGGGGACAGGGATAAAGTTGAAGTGGGGATGACACACGAACAGGTGGTGGCAATCATGGGCACGCCTCACAAACGTGAGGATGACCGTGGAATTGACGACAGGTGGACCTTCTACCACGACTGCATCGGGCTAAGCTTTACCGTGGTATGGTTCGACAACGATGGACGATCAGGCATGGCTTGGACTGATTAGCAATGGCGGAGGAGGGAAGAGGGAGAAGTACAGACAGCGGAAAAGTGGTCGGTCACCGGACCAGTTACTTCAACGTCTTCGAGAGCCGAGATTACAGCAAGGATACCAAACGCCACGCACATCCATCGGCACCATGTTCGGAACGACATGATTCTGATCGAGTTCGGCGAACGTGATGGTTACTCGGATTTGAAGCTGATTTGGGTCGTCCGAAACGTCGAACCCTTCCGCCCTCAGCAGGAAGATTGCATCCTCGGCCAACCATCCTGTAACGCCAAAGCCGAGATGCGAAAGGCGCTTCCTGTTCCGATCCAATTCCGAGCAACGACCCGATCAGGCTCGTCACGGCGTTAAGGACTTCCCAAGAACAAGATCGAGTGCCCAGCACCCACGATAATGTGGCCCTTCGCCCCGAAGATGGTTCAGCAAGTCGTCGCTATCACAACCCGCGTCTTGCAGTGCGTCGGCCAGGATCGGCATCGCGGAGAAATCACGTGACGAGTACATCTCACGCGCCAGGGCAAGGACCGTGGACGTGAGCCAAGATTGATCGAGCGCGACCGGGCGAAACGGATTGCCGAAGATATCGCGAATGATCTCGGCACATGCTCGGCGTACAGGTTGAAGTTCTTCGGGAGGGATGTTGAATTCATACTCTTCTAGGTCACCACCCACGTGGAGGATGATGTGGGCGACTGCGGCGTAATGTGCGCGGGTGCCTGACCAACCATGCAGGGCCAACGGAAGAACGTTCCACTCCGCCGTCCTCTGCATGCCGTTGAGAGATTCCACATCCGTCTCGCCAGCACACACTTTATCTACCACGTCGGCCCAACGCTTTAGATCAGGCGTCAAGAGGTCCGGACGGCCGGACAGAATTCGAGACGCGTACAAGAGGATTCTGCGATCTCGCGGGTCAACACCAATATGGGAGAGCATTGGCGTCGGGTCGGTCGCCGCCAGCCATTCCAGTTCAGTCATGGTCTCACGCCTTCCCAAGCAGCAGGTCGCTCAACCAGCACCCACGAACGTGCGGCTCTTCACACTGACAGTGAGCGAGGGTGATGGGTTCATCGCAGCCAGCGTCTTGAAGGGCGTCGGCCAGGATTGGCATTGCGGTGAAATCTCGGCTCTCATACATCTGCTGGGCGAGCAGCACGACAGTTGAGGTAAGCCACGACGGCTCAATCGCAACGGGGTGGAACGGGTTGCCGAAGACCTCTCGGAGTCGATCTGGGCCTCTTCTTCGGGTTTCGCCTGACTCGCTGAACTCCGTGCCCATCTCGCCGACTCGGAAGCCTGGGGGACATCAAACGACCCGAATGAAATGGCGCGGAGCGATTGGAAAACACAGTGGGCAGCCCGTTCATCAGGCGAGCAATTATCAACTTCCTCGGTATCGGTGTTTGGTGGGTTGCGAGCCTGTTCCCAATAATGTTCGACTTCTTCGTGGGTGAGCATGCCATCCGCCCGCCTCTCGACAATATCCACCAAATCACGAGTTCGCTGATCCTTGAATGCACGCATTACACGACGCACACACGCGACTCCGAAAAGCCGCCACTTCCGCTCACTGAACTGGATGGCAACACCGTAGTCGAGGGGACGCAGCATCTTGCACAGTGAATCCACGTCACCACAGTTGAACCAATGCGTTTAAGCGGCGGGCCGAAACAAGCGAAGAGTATCCCTTGCCGGGCCGATCTTGGCCAAGTCGATCCGCCCGCCCGCGAGCAGGACTTCGGTGAGTCGAGCAACGTGATGTCGCGTCTGTTCCGCCAATCTCTGCACTTCGGCAAGTTCCCCCGTAGAACTCACTGGATCGCTCTCCCACATCTTCTGGAACGCAACGCGGTGTTCATTGAGGTGAATCAAGTGCGTCTTACTCGCATTGAGGAAGAACCGCACGGCATCTACGTTTGATGGCGGATCGAGTCGGTGCTGACCGAGGGCTTGGATATCATGACGGGCCATTGACACTCCTGCCCTGAAGTAGGGCGGGGAGGTTCCTCTGCGGATGCGTTTTTCAAGATCGACCGCATAGCCAGCGAAGAGGAGTTCGATCAGACGGGCGGCATTTTGTAGAGCGTCATCCGTGTCGCCACGCAGATATGCCAGTTCTCGGCGAACTTCCGGCAGATCAGTACCCGCCGCCACGATTGAGGCAACCCGGTCGCAAATCCAGAAAGTGTCCGACCAGAGCGAATGCAGCAGGGACCGGATCGGGTCGATGTCCGGCAAGGGATCGAGGCCATGTTGTCCCAGCGGGAGGATCAGATTGTCCATCAGTTGGCTGTTTTGGGCGAGTGCCCAGTGTTGAACTCGCGAACACCGGAAATGAACACAGTGAAGGGTAAACGGCCTTTCTCATCTTGACCACCCCTCTTCAGAAGGAATGGCATCCCAAAAACTGCCGCCGCGTGTGCGGTCACGCTGGGCACACGACCGACCATCATGCACACCCACAGCCGATGTGATTTCATCTCAAAGGTGCGCGACCCCAAATCGGCTCGACTCTTAGACTGGTGCGACAGTCGAGAAAGCTGCCGACCCACACGCATCGGCAGCCCCAGTGCAGTAATCCGAAACTACGACTGCCCCCGCCACTCCCAAAGGCAATCACAGCGACCGCGTTGAAGTTGCGGGCGTCCCTGCGACCCGATCCTACCCCGGCCGAACCCAGCCCCGCAACCGGCCCTTCTCGTTTCTGATCGCAGCCACCAATCCACTTCGTTCCATCACCTTGAGTCGATCACCGGCGGTTCGGACCGCGATCCCGGCCCTCGCAGCGATTCTGGCAGTGGCAGCCCCGCACTCCTCCAATCGGCGGAAAACGTAAGAGGATGTTTCCTTTCTTCCTCTTACGTTTTCCGCCGATTTGGATTCAGCCAGTTCAGCGTCCACCGCCGCCAGTAAATCCTGGTACTTCGGACGCAAAGCCGGTGGGCATACCGACAGAGGCACCCCAAGCTCAAAATCCGTCATCAGCACGACTGGCACCGCCACGCCGACCAGCCGCCGGCGCAACGAATCTTCCACCAACTCGCGGTAGGCGCTCTGCCACGCCGCATGACGATACCCCTGTTCGGCCACCGCAATTTCAGCCCCTCCGGCATCGCGTCCCGTCCAACTGCGAGTTCCCCAATCGCCATCCGTGCGTGCCGAATCACCATCCCCGGCCTGAATCAGCCGCCGCCGTACCGAACTCGGCGGAACCCCTGGAACGCCGAACCCGACCACCCGGTCGCAAGCCGGCAGCTTGCAGCCACCGCCATCACCGTGCCACGGGACCAAACTGACGAGCGCCGCCTCCGTGGGTTCCAGCAGCTTCACGACTTCAACCGCCAGGGCTTCCGCCAGCGCCCGGCGACCCGGTAGCAGTACGCACACCCGCTCACCGGGATGCCGAGCCAGAAACCCACGCAGCAATGCCACCACAGCCCCAGGCCGCTGGCGAGCGACCCGCCGCCGTGGGATTTGGACCGCACGAGCCGTCCACGCAGGCGGAACCGCCGTTGTGATGTCCGTTGCCGTCAAACCCACGTCTGCCAACCCACCCCGTCTCAGCACCTCCACAGCGAACACGGTGACGTTCGGCGGCACGCACGGCAGCCAGACGCCCACAAGAAGCAGTCCGTCGCCGCACTCGCCGGGGTGCAACTCCAACGCCCGCAGTCGCCCGCTCGCCGCTGCCGTGAGCAACCGAATCAGCCCGCCTGGTAACGCAGGCGCTCGGCAGTCTGCACCACGCAACGCGCCCCATAACGTCACGCCCCAGAGCGACGGCGGCTTCTTGGAACTTGGCAGCGGGATCGCAACCGGAATCCCTGCCGCCCGTCTTGTGGAAACGGCTTCCGCAACATCGCGGAGCGACTGCCACCACACCCCCGGACGCCCCCGGAAGCGAGCATTCTTCGCCGCCCGGCCCGCTGCGTCTGCAATCACCGCCAAATGTTCGCGGCGGACCCCGCTCACGGCCGCGTGAGGTGCCAGGACGTCCAGGGCATCGCGCAGGAGAAACACCGCATCGACGTCCTTCGCCATCTGGGCTAGGTTCCCGGCCGCACGAGCCGACGACACGACCCGGTGGTCGGCACCGCTCGCAAGTTCCATTTCCTTCTGGTACACGCACGTGCCGTCCAGGTTGTACGGACACGAAGGGCAGACTGCCGACCCGGCCGCGAGGCCGATTTGCTGTGCCTGCTGAACTTCGCCGAGGTTCCGGCAGTTCGCGGCGGTCCGCTTCGGGTACTGCGCGACGTGCGTACCCGACCCGACACCGGTTCGCAGTGTTGACGCGGCGGCATCAACCTCGTGCCCCGACCGCAAGACGGTGAGACTGCGGCGGATGCCGGCGTTGGCAATCGTCTGACGCACGACGTGGGCGGGGTGATCGGGCGGGTCTTGGTCGATATACACGGCCGCCCCGCTGCTGTGAGCAGAAGCCCATTGCCCGGCGCGCGGGAGTGAGGCGTCGGTTTCGGCCAGTTCGCCCGCGTGGAGGCGATCCATCCGGGCAAGTTGCTCGGACGTCGATTCGTGGGGCGGCTCGACCGGTGGCTCAACGGTCAGTTCGGGACCGGAGTCAGGCGCGATTTCCGAGGGAGAAGCAGATGTCGGTGCAGGCGTCGTTGGCTCACCCGGCATGTCGAGCAGCGCGAGCAGCAGCACAAGTTCGGCGTACTCTTCGGGCGTGAACGGCAGCGTCCGAGCGGCTGGCTCGTACACCCGCGTACAACCGCTGATCGCCTTGCGAAGCGTTGGCTCTCGGTAGCTGGGGCGATTCCACTTGGGACGGGACAACCCGGAGCGGCGGAACATCGAGTCCATCTGGGCCGCGTTCCGGCGGCACCAGTAGGCCAGGATCGAACACAACGCCATGTCGGCCGCGCTCTGCGACTCGTAGCCGCTAAAGTCGCCCGACCACAGTCGCTTGAACTTGTCCCCCTTCGGGCCGGCGGATGCCAGTCGAACGAGTTCATCGACGCCCAGCCCGCCGATGTCTGGAACCGGCTCATCGGGGAAGGCTGACGCAGTCGCAGCGGAAGCCTTTGTCACAGCTTTCGGTTGCTGCGGTGGCTTGATCGGGCCGAACGTCTGCGTGTAGAGGCGGCGTAGTGCGTCGGGGCGTTCGTTGACCGTTTCCGGCGTGCCGGGCAAGTGGTGACCCGTGACCGTGAAGACGCGGTCGCGGTCGTACATCTCCACGTCGCCCTTCTTGCGACGTGGCCCCGGAATCTCGCCCTTCAAGAACACCTTCACACCGGTCCCGCTGGGACTGATTTCGGTGTACGAGTCGAGCGATTCGACGATTGGCCGTGCCCAGTCCTTCAGGCACTTGGCGACCGGGTCATACGAGTCGTCGAGGTCCACGCCGCAGAACGGGTCTGCTTCCGAGAAGACGAAGCAGATGCCGTCCGCCCCGATTGGCTCCCAGTAATACCACAGGGCGGTGTCGAACGTCGTCCACGTCGATGGGTCTGTGGATTTGGCATTCATGCCGAGTTCGGGGCATCGCCAGAAACGGGCGTCCGTCGGCACTTTGGTCCAGCGAGTCTTTTTGTCCTTACCCTTCGTCAGCACGTACCGCCACGCCACCCAGTTCGGCTGGCGTCGCAGTTCCATCGGGATGCCGTCGGGTTCCAGTCGCAGTGGCTGGGGTCGCTTGGGCGACCGCTCGATTGCGTGCTTGGAGCGTGTGGCGCTGGTCGGCGTGGGTTCTGGCGTCGTGTCGTTGCGCGAGAGGGCTGATGGAGCTACCATGAGTATGTCATCCGGATGGGGTGGCAAAAGATACGGCAACCGGGGGTGGCTCCCCGGTTGTCGGCGTTTACGGGTTAGCTGGCGACGCGAAGGGGAAGTCGGCCGGTGGCACGCAGTGCTTCCTCGACGCGGATCACCTCGTCGGGGGCTAGGAGGCGGTAGCCGCCGGCACGCTTCGGCGGTTTGGCGAGTTCGCGATCCACAGTGCGGCGGACCGCCCAGACGGGAACGCCGAGGCGGCGGGCCAAGTTGCCGGTGGTGCAGAAGTCGATCATGGTGTTTTCCTTTGGTGTGTCGGTTAGCGAACTGACAGCGACGCGAGTGTAGCTCCGGGGCGACGGCAGACCCAAGGGCACGTCGTCGCCCGGCGGTGCGGTGAGCGCTGTCGAGCAATGCGTGGTTGTCGTGGGATCGGTGCGTTGAGTTGTCGTCTCGAACGCACCGACTTCGTTGCGAGTGTTCAATCACTTGCTCTTCTTGCGGCGGTTGTAAGCCGCGAGCAGCCGGCGGACATTCTCGATGTCGTTGCCGCCCCACTCGAAGTTGCCGGCGGTGTCCTTTTCCGGCTTGGGCAGTGCGCCCCGCCGAATCCACGACGTCGTCAGGCTCTCGGTGCAGCCCGTGACCGCCAGCATCTCGCCCGACTTCAGTTTGCGTTCCATGGTGTTCGTCTCCCGTTAGTTGGTGTTGCTCGTGACCACGACAACCGTGGTGAACGTCAACGACATAGGAAACGCTGGAAATCGGAGAGTGTTCTGTCGCTGTCTTCAAAGCCGTGGCTTCGCTGCCGCGCCACCGAACTCAATCTCGACAGTCTAAAAATCCAGCCGAAATCGGATCGCCGCTCATGCGGCACTCGCTATTGGTGCGGGCGTGATGGCCTCCGCTACCGTGGTCACGGGAATCGGCAGGGTCGGTGCAGAACCCGTCACGATCAGGTGCGTCGCCGTGGACACCTTGCCTTTGAGTGTCTTGGCGATGTTGAAATACGTCGCACGGCAACCGTGCTTGTCGGCGACGAATGCGTTGACGCGAGCCTCTTCGCTCTCGAACGACGAGTCTGCTTTCAGCAACACGACCGCCGCCGTGCTTGCTGGCAGCTTCCAACGGCTCAAGATCATCGCCTTCCAGTCCAGGCCAGCCGCCTTGAACTGTGCCGCTGTCGTGTAGGTTCGGAACGAAGGTGTTCCACTCAACAACGCAATGCTCTCGCCAATGAAGTCATGAACTTCTTGATCCCA
>JAIOPV010000153.1 GCA_021413735.1 Planctomycetota bacterium | reverse complement strand
CGACGGCTTCCACATCCTTCGGTAACCGTGCCCGGTATGGGATCGCCTGCACGAATCGCACGAGATCCCAGACTTGCCGATCGGTCAATTCCGGGTGGGCTGGCATCCCCACAGCAGCAATGCCGCCACGAATGCGAGCGAACACGTCTTCGGGTTGCTTCCCGCCCTTGAAGATGTCGCGTTCCGTGAGTTCTGCCGGCTTCACGACCGTGCCCCACACGTCGTAGCGAAGAACAGGCTTGCGGCCGAAATCTCCGTGGCAAGTGATGCATGAGTTGTCGGCCTTCGCGGTGAACAACGCATACCCACGCCGCACAGCTTCGCCGTGTGTCGCGCTCTCAGGCTCGCCGTCGTTGGGAATCGCTGCCAGCCCCGCGAACGGCGGGGCATTCTCGGCACGTTCCCAGTCCGCTAGGATCGCTTTCGTGCGTGCTTTCGCAAAGGCAGGCACATCGGGAACCTCACCCGCTCCCAAAGCCGCGAGCGTCTCGAATTCCGTCAGTCCGCGAATCGAAAGATACGTCGCGAACCGTGCCAGGAGGTCGCGTTCCGCTTCCGGCAACAGCCCGAACGACGGCATCGCGCTTCCCTTCAACCCCGTGCTGAGCGTTCGCATGATGTCGGCGCGTCGCGGCTTGCTTTCGCCGTTCGTGGTGAACTTGAACATGCCTCGGCGGAAGTCTCGCGGTGCGGGAACGACATTCGCGGCCGGTCCTTGTCCGTCGCCCGTTAAATTGTGGCACTGAAGACACTGTTTCCGGAAGAGTCGGCTGCCCTCGGTGAGCTTGTCGGGCACCAACCCGAGACGTTCGGCGGAAGCGTTCGCTTCGGCATCGACCGTGATCGACGGAGCGGCGGGGGTGCCGAAGAGATCACGCAGCGATTGATCGAGGGCGTTGCGGCTCGCGATGGGAATGGTTGTGGGATCGAGCGTCTTCCCGCCGGCCGCATCGAGGCGAGCCAACTCCGCGACGATGTTGCCGGCTTCGCTCGGGCTTGGAGGCGGTGTCGTGGGCAACTTCAAAACGAGGCGATCCGTGCGAGATGGGAACGACAGGTTCGGCGGGTAATCCGGCGTTGAATGACACCCCACAAGGAGCAAGGTGAGAAGCGCGACAAAGACAAGCGGCGACCCTGAGGTCGCCGGAAGTGTCTCTCGATTAGTGTTCGCCGAGATGTCAGTCACTCGCGTTCATTCCTCGGGCGAAAATCAACCCATGACGCGGCTGCGGCTCATGTAGTCGGACATGAATAGCACGAACAGAATCCCCATCCAGAAGATCGAGGCGAGAGCCGTGAGAACCACGACGCGATCACCGTGCCGAAGATGCATGAAGTGATACGCAACAAGCCCGGCCTGCACGGTGCCGATTGCGAGCTGGACGAACAGCGTGTACTTGCCGAACATCCCAGAACTCGACAACGCCACGGTCAAACCGAACAACGCGAGCACCGCAACCCACACCATGATGAGCGTCGGCGGACTATCAACGTGGCCCAGCACATCGTTGTGACCGGGGGGTGTTGCGGGAGTCTGGTTCGGGTCGGACGACATCTTCGGCTCCAGTTCTCACTCGTATCGAATCTTCAGAAGCAACGGCGACCTTCCGGCCGCCGCTCGCCTTAATGGGCGTGGGGAATGTGTGCACCAGCCAGATACAGCATCGGCATGAGGAACAGCCAGATCGCGTCCACCAAGTGCCAGTACAAACTGACAACCTCGACGGTGGAATAGTTCTCCGGCGGAATCTGATTCGCGTAGGTCTGTTGCACCAGCCACAGGATGCACCCGAGGCCGATGATAATGTGAACGCCGTGGATGCCCGTCATGATGTAGTAGAAGCACAGGAACAGCCGCACCTTGCCGGTGTCGAGCCCTGCGTGCTCCGCGTCCGTCTTGATGTTGTGCTTCAGGTCGGTCACACCGAAGGACGACGCACCCGGCAGAATGCCTTCGTGGAAGTCCTCGGCGTATTCGAATCCCTTCAACACCATGAAGGCGCTTCCCAGCGCGAAGGTGAGCAACAGGTTCCGGTATAAACCGGCCTTGTCGCCAATCTTCGCACAGCGGATCGCCAGCGTCATCGTGAGACTGCTGGTGACCAGGAAGACCGTGTTGATGCTCGCGAACTTCACGTTCATGAACGAGCTGGCGAACTCGAACTCCGCCGCGTACCACAGCCGGTAGCACGCATACGCGCCGAACAGTCCGCCGAAGAACAGCACCTCGGTCGCCAGGAACATCCACATGCCCAGGCGCTCGGAAGCGTGCTGCTGATTGAGATCCCCGAAGTGGTGCTTCAGCACCGGGGAATGGGTGCTAGCCGACAACGTGGGTCTCCTTGTTCATGGGGCCGGGGGCAGCGGATTCGCCATGCTTATCGGATGGGTCGTTGGCCGAACCCAATCCGGGGCCTTCAGGCAACCCGCGGCCCATCTGGTCGATGCCCAGAGCGTATTCGTAAGGACCGCACACCACCACGGGCATGTGTGCTTCGTCGAAGTTGAACAGCGGTGGCGGACTGGGGCTTTGCCATTCCAGGCCGGTCGCGCTCCATGGGTTGCCGGTCGCCTTCTTGCCAAAGAACAGCGACAGAGTGAGGTAGAACACCGGCAACAGGTAACCCAGCCCCAGGATGCTCGCCCCGGCGGTGGACATCACGTTGTAAACGTGAAACTCTTGCGGGTAGTTCGGATACCGACGCGGCATGCCGTGGTAACCCATCACGAACTGCGGCACGAACGTCAGGAAGAACCCGACGATGATGATGGCTGCCGCGACACGGCTCCACCAATCGGAGTACATTCGCCCGGTCATCTTCGGCCACCAGAAGTGGAGGCCCGCCATGTAGCCGAGCACCATGCCACCGACCATCACGAAGTGGAAGTGAGCCACAACAAAGTACGTGTCGTGCAAGTGAATGTCGGTGCCGAGCGTCGCGAGGAACAAACCCGTCAAGCCGCCGATGACGAACAGCACGACGAACCCAAGTGCGAATAGCATTGGTGCCTGGAACGTGATCGAGCCTTTGTAGAGCGTGCCCGTCCAGTTGAACACCTTGATAGCCGACGGCACCGCGACCAACATACTCAAGAAGCTGAACAGCAACGCGGAGTAGAAGCTGATGCCCGCCACGAACATGTGGTGAGCCCACAGCATGAACCCGACAACCGCGATGCCCATGCTCGACCACGCCACCGCGTGATAGCCGAAGATGTTCTTGCGGCTGAAGCAGGTCAGCACTTCGCTGACCACACCCATACCCGGCAAGATCATGATGTAAACGGCCGGGTGCGAGTAGAACCAGAACAAGTGCTGGAACAGAACCGGGTCGCCACCGATGAGCGGGTCGAAGATGCCGATGCCCGCGACTCGTTCCACCATCAGCAACACAGTTGTGATCGCGATGACAGGCGTTCCGAGAAGCTGAATCAGGCTCGTGGCGTACAGCGACCACACGAACAGCGGCAGGCGGCCCCAGGTCATGCCCGGTGCCCGCATCTTGTGGACCGTCACCATGATGTTCAGCCCGGTCATGATCGAGCTGAAGCCCGAGATGAACACGCCGAACACGCCCGGCACCACGTTCGATGTCGAGGACCGCGAACTATACGGCGGGTACAGCGTCCAGCCGGTGTCGATGCCGCCCGCGAGGATGGCCCACACGCCGAACATTGCCCCGACCAGGAACACGTACCAACTCGCGAGGTTCAACTTCGGGAACGCGAGATCCTTCGCCCCGATCATCATCGGGATCAGGAAGTTCCCCAGGACCGCCGGCACAGCCGGGATCAGGAAGAAGAACAACATAAGGACGCCGTGCGCAGTGAACGCTCGGTTATAGGCGTCTTCGCTGACGATCGCGCCGTCGGGAGCCAGGAGGTTGAGCCGGACGATTCCGGCTGCAATTCCTCCGGCGAGGAAGAACACGGTGATCGACACCAGATACAGGATGCCGATCCGCTTGTGGTCAACGGTCGTGAGCCACGACCACAAGCTGTAGTTGATGTTCAAATAGTTCGGCTCGGCCGGCGCAGGCTCAGGCGGCGGGGGAGCGATTTTCGGCATAACGCTTGTGACGGCGGTTGTCATGGCTGCTTCTCCGATCGCACCGTCGGGGCGCCCACCGGTGGATTCATTCGCTCAGTCGTGTTCGGGGTCGTTCCCCGCTTGATACTGCGGATGTACGCCACCAAGGCGTCCAGGTCTTCGGGCGTCACTTGTCCCTCGTAAGAGGGCATGATCGGTTCCCAGCCCTGGACGACCTTCAGGCGGGGCTTCAGGATCGACTGCTTGATATACTCCGCGTCGGCAAATTCACCGCCACCGCCCTTGAGCGGTACACGGGTGTTGAACAAACCTTCCAGCACGGGGGCCGCAGCCTTCGCGTCGGCGCTGTGGCACTTGATGCACTGCAACTTCAGGAACAGTTCCCGACCCTTGTGGGCGATCGAACCATCGACGGGATTCTCGGTGCCTTGCTGAACGCCGTTGCCGCCGAGCCATTCGTCGAATTCCTGTTCGCCGACGACAGCAATCTTGCCGACCATCAGCGAGTGCCACGTTCCGCAATACTGATCGCAGAAGATGTGGAAATCGCCGGTCTTCGTGGGGTGATACCACGCAGTCGTGTAGCGACCGGGCAGCACGTCCATCTTCATGCGGAACGCTGGCACGCCGAAGTCGTGGATCACGTCTTCCGAGACCAGGGTGATTCGCACGGGGCGGTTCACCGGCAGCACGAGCTTGCCGATCGAGTTCCGTTCGGCTTCGGTCATGTTCCGCGGGTTACCGCCGATGATGACTCGCTGACCGTTCGGATACTGGGCTTTCCACATCCACTGTTTGCCGATCACAAACACTTCCATCGCATCTTGCGGCGGATGCACGGCTTTGGTGTAAACCACCGCGCCCCAGCCGAAGAACGTGAAGAAGATGATCGTCGGGATGATTGTCCACGCGAGTTCAAGGCGGGTCGAGCCGAGGATTCGTGGCGTCGAACCGGTCGTGTTCCCACGTCGGCAGGCAACGCAGAAATACAGCAGCGCAGCGTAGACTCCAAGCCCCGCCACGGTCGTGACGATGGTGATGTACCAGAACAAATACTCGAACTGATAAGCCATCGTGGACGCCGCCACGGGGATCAGAGGCGGTAGCGAGTTCATGCGGGCACCCCCGGCTGTCCGTTGATACTGTTCGGTCCGTTCCCTGTTTCACTTCCGCTTGCAACAACTGGCTTCCGACGCTCGCGAAGAAGCGAGATCGCCACAAAACCACCCACCATCAGCATCGTGATGACGCCGCCCAGTTTGACGACACGCATGATGTTCAAGGCGTAGCCTTGTTTCAGGTGGTCGAACCGCGAGCAGGCCAGAGTGAGGCGATCCGCGAGCGAACCAATCTTGCCGCCAGACGCCTCAACCAGCGAAAGCTTCAAGGCATTCCAGGTCGGTTTCGGCAGCGGCATTCCGGCTTCCGGAACCACCACATCGTCGTAGCCGATGCCCAGGAAATACCGCGAGATTTTGCCTTCCGGCGTCAGGATGATGATGCCGCTCGGGTGCTTGTATTCCTTGAACGCCTTGTCGTACTCGTAATGGTAGCCGACGCTCTTCAGCAACTCGCCAACTGGTTCCTTCTTCCCGGTGATGAATCGCCAGCCGTCTTCGGTGTTCGGGCGGCCATACTCACCGAGGTACGCCTTCTTCTTGGACGAACCGAGGTCAGCGTGTTCCTTTGGGTCCATGCTGATCGTCACGACGTTGAACTTGCCGCCAGCCGTGAAGTCTTGCGGCAGTTCGCGAAGGCCGTCAACCAGACCGTTCAGCACTCGCGTGCAGAGATCGGGGCATCGGAAATAGACCGGCACCAGGATCGTCACTTTGCCGTTCATCGCCTCGCGGAGCGTGATGGGTCGTTCGGACTCATCGCGGAACACGAGATCGAGGTTCACCTGTGCGCCGAGGTTCTGGTCAATTTTGATATTATCGACGTCCGGTTGCGCGACCGGCTGTTCATTGCTACCGGGCACGACACCGTCTGGCCCCGTCGCGATTGCCCGCGTCGGAACCGTGAGGAGAACCATCAGACCGAGGACCGCGACCAGCGGCAACGTCCACGTTCGGAGAGTCACTTCTTGACCTCCTTCGTATCCTTTGGCGCTTCCTTCTTGGGCTCTTCCTTGTGCTCCGCATGCTTGGCTTCCGGAACAGCCGGGAGCTTGGGCAACTCGGCTTCAGAATGCTCGGCACCGCGTCCCGCGTTGGCAGCCGTCGGCAGATGTTGCGAAGTCAGCGGTCGCGAGCCAGCCTTCTGGACCGGGAACAGGTTCGGAACTTGCCCCGCGAGAACATCGTTCAGCGGCACATGCGCGAACTTGTGATCCTTGTCGGCCCAACCGAGACGGAACAACTCGGGGAAGCGTGCGAGGTCGGCTCGGTTGTCTTCGGGATGCATGTACGGCGGGTTCTCGCCGTTCGGGTCTTCAGGCCGCGTGATCGCTCGGTTATCTCCCGTGCGAGTGCGGAGCGGTTCGAGCCGAGGTTGATCGACTTCAGACCCGGTGCCGATCCGCTTCATTCGCTCGTTCAGCGGTGCGCCGTTGCGTTCGGCAGCCATCGGGTGCGTCGTGGGTTCGGCGACCGACTTGCTGAAGAAGTAAAACAGCACCGTCGTCGTGCCGAAAGCCAGCACAAAGAACACGATCACGAGAACCGGAACGCTGATGACGCTCGCGGTGTGATAACCGTCGGGTTCGTACCCGAGCCGCAGCGCCTCGGCGCTTGGCTGGCCCATGCCGCCATGATCGTCGGCTGCTCCTGGACCGCTCGCTGGAGGATTAGTGTGACTCATGGTGGTGCCCCTCCGGCAACAGGTACGTCTCGTCAGTCGGGAGGATGTTACGCTGCTTCAACTGGAAGAAGAAGAACAACGCCCAGACTCCACCGATTCCCAGGATAGCTCCGACATCCATGAGCCAGGATGGGAACCCGTTGGCTTGCGGAGCCGCCGGAGCGTTCCACCACACCACATCGAGGGCGCACATCGTCAGCAGGAAGATCGCGACCTTCCGCAGCCGCATTGGTCGGAGCTTGATGTCACGGAACAGCAACAGCAAGAACGGCAGCACGAAGTGCAGCAACGCAAGGCACATGGAAACGTACCACCAGCCACCGTAGGACCGCTTGATGAAGAACGGAATCTCTTCGGGGAGGTTTCCGATCCACACGAGCATGAACTGCGAGAACGAGGTATACGTCCAGAACAGCGTGAACACGAGCAACAGTGTTGCCATGTCGAGCTGGAACTTCGGCCGCATCACATTGATGAACGGCGGCTTGCCGACAATCACCAGGAACAGCACGAGGCAGAAGGCGAGCGTCGTCAGGAACTGGTTGACCGCGAAGATCACGGGGAACATCGTGGACGACCAACCCGGCTCAACCGACATGACCCACTGCGTCGCGCCGGCGGTGAGTGTGATGGCATAGACGATCATCCCTGGACCCGAGAAGTTGCTGAGCTTCAGCAGAGCGGCCTCGACTTGCGCCGGGGTGCCCTCCGCCTTTCGGCTCCACTTGTTCAGGTAGGTAATCATGAATCCCCAGATGCCGAACAACACAACCCCGACCCCAATGAAACTCGGTGCCGAGAGGAAGTTGTACGTTCCTGCTTGCCGGGCGTGGCGTTCGTTCTCGACGGCCTTCTCGATCATGAACTCGCCGTACTTCACAGCCAGTTCACGCTTGTTCGCCGGATCGACGTTCGCCACCGGGTTCGCGGAGTTCACGTTCGGCGGGGTCGGTGTGCTCTCCGGCGCCATCCACCAGTACGGCGAGTATTCCGTCGCGGCAACGGAGATCGCCAGCACTGCGAACAACGCGGCGAGGAGCGGCCAGGTGCGGGTTGCTGCCTCAAGCGGACGACGCAGCAACAGACCCCACGACGTCTTCGCGAGATAGCCGATCATGAGCAGAGCCATCGCCCCGATAGGCAGACTCAGCCAGTAGGTGAAGCCGGTGAGGTACGCGGACATGAACCGCGAACTGGCGGCGTGCTTCGCGTGCTCACCCTCGGCGGCAGCAAGGTTCGCGAAACCCACGATCACGTAAAGCGCGACGCCCGCAATCGCGGCACTGATCGCGAACTTCGTGTACGGTGCCCAGTCGATCGCATTTGGATCGACCGGTGCCGGTGCAGCGGGAACCGCTGGGGTCGCTGGCGGCGGTGGCGGCGGGGAAGCTGTGGGATCGCTGCTCACGGATGACCTCCCGCATTGCTCGTCGTCGCGCCCACTGGAGCCGCGTTCACCTTCGCCTTCAGTTCTGCCGGAATGTCGGCAACTTTGGCGTGCTGGCTGAACTGCAAGGCGCGGACATAGGCGATGATTCGCCAGCGGTCGGCCGGCGTGATCTGTGCGGAGTAACTGGGCATACCCCCGTACCCCTTGGTGATGACTTCAAAGTAGTAGCCGACCGGAGCCTCGCGAAGCGGCATCGGGATGTCCCACAGAGCGTATCCGCGGGAGATGCCGAGGCCGGTCTTCGGAGCATCGTGCTTGGCGAGATTCTTCTCGTGCGTCCCGACGATTTCCGTGTGGAACGACGTTGGGTTCAGGTAACCGCGTTCCCAGATCTTGCCTTGACCATTGCCGAGTGCCCCGTGACAGACGGAACAGTAAATCGTGAACCGATCCTGTCCGCGTTCGAGGTCAGCAGGCGTGATCGCGAACGGGAACTCTTCGACGTAGACCTTCGGGTTGGCAGCAACTCGTTGGTCGTATCGCGGGAGCGTCACCGCTGCCTCTCGGTTTTCGAGCGGCGTCGGCACGGCAAGGTCGAACTTGGGGTTCGCCTGTTGAGCGTAAACCCGGCCCCATTCCGCCGAGGTCAACCCGGTCACGAGTGGATCGGATTGGAGGAACTGAGCGCGATGAATGACGCCGACTTCGAGCGGTCGCGAAGCTCGCCCATCGGCGAACATATCCGACGCTTCCAAGGGCTTGTGATACGGCTGATCCGACATCTTCTGCCGACACCCGGTGCCTGGCAGCACCACGGCGAGAGCGAAGAGGAACAGCCAGGTTCGTTTCTTCATTCCGCGTTCTTGGTTGGCGGTCATTCTGGCACCTCCTCAACCGAGACTGGGTGGAGGTCGTTGAGAAACGCCCGCGTCGCGACAGCATCGTACTTCGGGTCGATCAGTTCGATGCACAGGAAGAAGCGGTCGCGGCTCGCCCGGTCGAACGCTGGCACATTGAACAGCGGATGGTGATACCGCGGCAACCCGCAGAGTGCCATCAGCCCGAACAAGCCTGTGAGCGCTGCCGTGAGAACCATCATCTCGAACGTGATCGGGATGAATGACGGCCAGCTCAGGTACGGGCGACCGCCGACGTTCAGCGAGTAGCCGTAGGCGTTCAGGTAGTACTGCATGAAGAAGCCAGTACATGCGCCGGTCAACCCGCCGACGAACATCACCGTGCCCATTTCGGACTTCGGGAAGTTCATCGCATCAGCGGCGTCGGCAACCGGATACGGACTGAAGCAGTCGTATCGGGTGTAGCCAGCGGCTTGCACCTTGATGGCGGCATTCGTCATGCCATCGGCAGTCTCGAACTCCGCGAGCAGACCGAAGACGGTCGGTTCGGGAGGCGGACCATGATGGCCGTGTGCAGCATCGTGCCCGGTGCCGGGCGTGACAGTCGGAGTGGTCGGTGTCATGGTGCGTTCTCCATGATCGAGTGGCCGCCGCCGCCGCCCTGCTTACGAGGCAGGAGTTCTCGCATCTCGGTAATCGAGATCATCGGCAGGTACCGGATGAACAAGAAGAACAGGGTAAGGAACAATCCCAGCGACCCGATCATCGTTCCGTAGTCCCAGATGGTTGGAGCATACTTGCCCCACTGAGCCGGGACATACTCGCGGGTCAGAGTAATCACGATCACATATCGTTCGAACCACATCCCGATGAGGACCGAGATGCAGATGAGTTCCATCCAGAACGGGCTGGTGCGAATCTTCTTCGACCAGAGGAACGTCAGCGGGAACGCACAGTTGAAACCAATGAGGCACCAGTACGACCAACCGTATGGCCCGAACATTCGCTCCATCGTGGTGCCCCACTCGTAAAGTGAGTGACCGTACCACGCCATCCAGAGTTCGCTGAAGTATCCGTAGGTGACGAGGAAGCCCGTCGCCAGCATGACCTTGCCCATGATGTCCATGTGGTGGTCGGAGAAGAAGTCCTCCAGCTTGTACCACTTTCGGACCGGAATCATGATCGCGACGACCATCGCGAAGCCGGAGTAAATGGCTCCAGCGACGAAGAACGGCGGGAAGATGGTCGCGTGCCACAGCGGAACGATCGACACGGCGAAGTCGAAGGACACGACCGTGTGAACCGACAGCACGAGCGGCGTGCTGATACCGCCGAGGATGAGATACACCTTCTCATACCGACGCCAGTGGATCGCCGAGCCACGCCAGCCGAGGGACAGCAACCCGTACAGGATTCGCTGCCATCGCTTCTGAGCCTGGTCGCGAAGCGCCGCGAGGTCGGGGATCAGCCCGATGTACCAGAACACCAGCGACACGGTGAAGTACGTCGTGACCGCGAACACGTCCCACGTCAGCGGGCTGCGGAACTGGGGCCACACACCGGCGACGTTGGGGAACGGATACAACCAGTAGAAGAACCACGGGCGGCCCATGTGCAGCAGCGGGAACAAGCCCGCGCACATGACAGCGAAGATCGTCATCGCTTCGGAGAAGCGGTTGATGCTTGTTCGCCATTTCTGGTGGAGGAGCAACAAGACCGCGGAGATCAGCGTTCCGGCGTGGCCGATGCCGATCCACCACACGAAGTTGACGATCGCGAAGCCCCAGGCGACCGGGACGTTGATGCCCCAGACCCCGACGCCCATGTAGAAGAGCCACGCGACTGAGATCGCGAGGATTTGCAGCATCGCCATGCCGGCGAGGAAGCCAATCCACCACCCGCGTGGGTGTTTTGTGTTCAGTACGACACCGCCGATGGCATCCCCGATCGAGACAAGCCCGTGCTTGTTCAAGATCAGTGGATGCATCTCCGGCTCGGGCGGTAGCCCGGCCCGGTGGGTCGTGGGAAGTTCCGCTGTCGCCACGTCAGACCCCCTTCGGCGTGTTCGGCATCGCGGGATTCGGGTTCCGGACGATCGCCAGGTGCGTCAGGCGCGGCCGGGTGTTGAGTTCCGCCAGAAGCCCATAATTCGTTGGTTCGTTCTTCCACCGCGCCACGGCACTGTGATCCTCGTTGAGGTCGCCGAACACGATTGCTCCAGACGGGCAAGCCGACTGACACGCTGTCAGAATCTCGCCGTCCTTGATCTTGCGGGCTTCGCGTTCGGCCACGATTTCAGCCCCGCGAATTCGCTGCACGCAGAACGTGCACTTCTCCATCACCCCACGGCTACGAACCGAAACGTCGGGGTTGCGGCCGAGTTTCAGAGTGTTCGTGTCGAAGTCCGCGAATGTGAGGAAGTTGAAGCGGCGCACCTTGTACGGGCAGTTGTTGGAGCAGTACCGCGTGCCGACACAACGGTTGTACGTCATGTCGTTGAGGCCGTCGGCGGAGTGAACCGTCGCACCGACCGGGCACACGATTTCGCACGGGGCGTTTTCGCACTGCACGCACATTCGCGGCTGGAACAGCGTCTTGAGGTTCGCGCTGCCGGGGGCGCCTTCGTAGTAACGGTCGATGCTGATCCAGTGCATCGCCCGGCCCTTGGTGACCTGATCCTTGCCAACAACCGGGATGTTGTTTTCGCTCTGACACGCCACGACGCAGGCCGAGCAACCAGTGCAGGCGTTGAGGTCAATCGCCATCGCCCAGCGGCGCTGTTGATCTTCTGCCAACCCCGGCGTGAATCGCTTGAACTTATCGTTGTCGTAGTACATCGTCAGCGACTTGAGCCGCGTGTCGTGCGGTTCGTGTTCGTGCTCGTCGTGCGAGTGGCTCGGAGCGGGCACGTTCTCGTTGATCTCGGCCGTTTCGCGAGCGGCCATCGGCGGAATCTTGGCGAACGACGGATCTTTGCTGTAGAGGGCCAGATCACCGTGGCGAACCGGCTTGCGATCCCACTCGTGATTGATGAACAGGTCCTTCTGGGTCATCGACGTCTGGCCTTGCGTACAGGCCAGATAGTAGACCTTCTTGGGAACCTTCGTGATGCTGAGATCGTTCTTGCCTGCTTCCTTGCCGCCGATCGCGAACCAAAGCGCGTCCGACGTGCGGAGCGAGTAGGCATCGAAACCGCGAACAGCTTTCCCTTCGGCGTTCGGTTCGCCCGGCGTCGAACTCACGCGGCCAGCACGTTCACGCCCATACCCCAGGTGAACCGTGATGGAACCATCGGCGTGATTCGGCAGAACCCAAACCGGTGCCTTGATCTTGCGACCGCGATAGGTGATTTCGAGGACATCGACCTGAGCGCGACCGTGTTCGCCGCCAGTCCAGCGGAAGTACGTCGGATCGAGACCGAGCTTCTTGGCGGTCGCGTCGCTCATGAAGATGGCGTTATCCCACGTCAACTTCGTGACCGGCTTCGGCAGCTCCTGCAACCAGCCGTTGTTCGCGAAACGACCATCGTACAGCGTCGTATCCGGGCGGAAGTTGATTTCAAAGTCGCCACCAAGTGCCGGAACCGTTGTCGGTGCTGAGGGCGAATCCGCCGACCAGTTGCCGAGTGCGGTACTATCGGCTGGCGATGCCGTGCCGGCGATTACGCCTTCTCGCACGGCTTGTTGCCAGAACACCTCGAAGCCGTTGGCGTCGATCTTCGCCAGTTCTGGGAAGGTCTTGCGGGCTTCGTCGCCGTTCTTCCAGTAGTTCCGAACGAGTTCGTACCCGTCGCGAACCGCAGCAGCGGTGATGCCCGCAATCAGTTCGATGGCCGACTTGCCGTTGTAAAGCGGTGCGATGATCGGCTGTTGCAGGGTGACGGTGCCGTCGTGCCCGCGAATGTCGCCCCACGTTTCGAGGTAGTGGCTTTCGTTCACATGCCACTGGCACTTGACCGCGGTTTCGTCTTGGTGCGTGCCGAGATGGAACGTGAACCCGACGTTCTTGATGTTCTCGCCGAACGGCACATCGACCGGAGCTGAGTATGCCGCGTTGACGTTGAAAATGAACAGGGCATCGACCAGCCGATCGCCCATTTCCTTCGTCAACGTCTTGAGGTCGATGACCTTGCCCGCCGGCCTCACTTCAATCGCCGCGGAGTAGAACACCGTCTTGCCGGCGTTTCCGAGCTTCGCATTGATTGCGGCAACGAGAGCGTGCAGCGAACCCGGTTGTTGTGGACCCGCGACGACGATCGACTTGCCGGCTTTTGCCTTGAGGTCGTCGGCCAGCGGTTTGATCCACGCCTTCGCTTCGTCGGAGAGCGGAGCACTTCCCGGACCCGCAACGCCGAGTTCGACGGCCAGCGCCCGTGCGAACGATTCGACCAAGCTCGTCGGCAGCGCGAGGCGGTGATCGGCGACCGACCCCGTGCAACTCGGCATCGCCTCGACCACGTACAGGCGGTTCAGCATGTCTGGCTGAACACCTTCCTTGTGGTCGTGATCGTGGTCGTGATCGTGGCCGGCGTGAGCGTCCTTCTTACCGCCGTGGATGTCTGCCGCAGTCTTGCCATGTTTGCGAATCTTGCGGCGATCACCGAAGTCGCGACTGTATCGAGCGCTGCCGGGGCCGCTTCCGATGAAGTCGGCGTCGAGCGACAGAACCACGTCGGCTTTGCTGAAGTCGTAGGTGACGCTCAGCGGCTTGCCGAAAGCCTTCGTCGTGCCTTCGCGAACGCTCTCGCTGGTTGCGGGATCGTGCTGTGCCCACTTCGCGTCAGGGAAGTCGCCGAGCAACTTTGTCAACTGAGCCGCAAGCGTCGGCGACGTGACGGTCTCCGTCAGCAATCGCAGCCGCACGTTCTTCCGTGGCTCGCCCTTCTCGTCGTACAGCAACTTCCGGGCTGCCGCGACGGCTTCTTCGGGTGACGAGGCAAGCCCGCGATGTGTGACGCCGCGCGAACGGTCTGGATCGTACATGTCCAGAATGCTGGCTTGCGTGAAGGCGTCGGTTCCACCGAGACTCGACGGATGGCTCGGGTTGCCTTCAATCTTGGTCGGTCGGCCTTCGTTGCTGCGAACGAGAACCCCCGCACCGTATCCGCTCAGCGGTGCGGCCGAAGCGAAGTATAGCGCAACGCCTGGGGTGATTTCGTCGGGCTGTGTCGTATACGGAAGAATCTTGCGGGGCGGTGCGGGGCGAAGGTAGCACCCGGCTCCGGTGGCGAGCGCGACGGACGCACCCATCAGCCCCACGAATCGCCGACGACTCACTTCGTCGGTGAACTCGGCGGCCCCTTCCGGGAACTCGTTCTGAACCGCTTCGAGGAACTCCGCGCTGCCGACGTATTCGTCGAGCCCTTGCCATTGCTTGGGGGCTGCGTCGGTCTTCTGCGGAGGAGGCGTTACTGTGCTGTCAGGCTTCATCTGTACCTCAAGTCGCAAGTGATGAGTGTTGAGTATTGAGTGTTGAGTGGCAGCGACGAATCGCGTTCACTCATCACCCATCACTGACTTACCGGTGACACATCGAGCAGTTTGTCATCGTGACCGCGTCTCGCACCTTGTACTTATCTTTCAGCACAAGCCCCAGTTCCTTCTGGTTCGTCGGGCGTTCGGTGCCGAGCAACGGTTCGTCTTTCCCGTCGGGCAGTTTGCCGAAGTTCGCGAAATCGGATCGTTTCCACACAGCAGGCTTGCCTTCAGCATTCGGAGCCGACGGCGTGTACAGCATGCTCGTGATTTCGCTCTTGGGGCGAAGGTGCTTCTCCGGCTCGCGGTGGCAGTTGATGCACCATTCCATCAGGAGCGTCGGGTGCTGTGTGGTGAGGTTCTGTTGATCGAGGCGACCGTGGCAACTCGCACAGCCGACGCCCTTCGCAACGTGAATCGAGTGGTTGAAGTAAGCGTAATGCGGCAGGTTGTAGACTCGGTTCCACTCGATCGGCGTGTTGGTCTTGTAGCTGTTCCGAACAGGTTCCAGCAGGTCGGCTCCTTGCCAAATCTGCTGGTGACAGTTCATGCAGGTCTTCGTCGCAGGCACGTTCGCGAAGCCCGAACTCTCGACGCTCGTGTGGCAGTATCGGCAGTCGATGCCGAGTTGGCCGACGTGGTGAGCGTGGCTGAACGCAACGGGCTGTGGCGGCGTTTCGTGAATGCCGGTGGCGTAGGACGACCGGTAGAACGCGGCCAGACCAACGCCGGTTGAAGCGGCAACAATCGGGAGACACAGGATGATCGTGCGAGCGATCGGATTCAGAGCCTTCGGAAAAATCTGCGGCATCGCGTCACCACCTCGGCTCGGACTGTCGGACGAACTCCACCACCCACCAACGCCGACTCAGGGATCTCAAAAGATCGAATCCCATTGCAGATATCGCAGGACGAAATTCAGAGTGATTGTCAGCGAAAGGCTGACTGAGCAGAGGGCAACGCCACCGAGTGCGAAGTTCTCGCCTCGTGGACCGCGTGCTCCGCGGTACAGACTGACAAGACCCAGAATCAGGCCGACCGATGAGATGATCGGGCTGAACGGGAACCAGAAGAAGATGATTGTGCTGAAGAAGCCCAGCCCAATCGACGCACCCGAAAGACCACCGCCAATCGGATCGACGATTGGCTTGGTAGCCGTTGCCGTGGTCGCGGCGTGTGGGGTCGTGTGTTCCAAACTCAGCCCTCCGGCCAGAACCGTGGTCTGCACACCACTCGTGATCGTTGTGTTTTTAGCGATACGACTCGCGTAGGAGAGCGTCTAGCCTACTTTGTCGCAATCGTCACAAAGTCGAGATGGTAGCCCTGATTGCTTCAAAAACAAGAAGAAAAATGGGAAAAATTCCGCGGGACGTGGTTGTGTTTGTGGTGCGTAAATTGGAGTGAGACGTGATCTCAGTTTGGAGGGGATCAATTCGTTTGGAATGCGAACGGGTCGAGGTTGCCCTCGACCCGTTCGTTCTCGTGGCGTTTACTTCCAAACCTGGCACGCGGAAGGCTCACGGCACCGCCGGCAACAAGTCGCCGGGTAGCGGCAAAAAACCGCGATCAGCGTGGTTGCTCCAGCCTTTGCCGCTACCCGGCGACTTGTTGCCGAAAGCGGTGCTGGAACAGCCTTCCTCGGGATGCATCACAAGGTAATCGCTCGGACGACGCAACATCGTCCTGCTGCAAAGCAGCGAGCTAACCCAACCACGAGAACGAAGCAGAAGATAACGGCGTTTCCGTTGATCCACAAGTTTGGTGTCGGCGAGGTTTCGGCTCACACCAGTTCACGCATCGGCTGCGCATTGTCTTCGACGAGATAATTCGGCCGACCCGTGAGATCGGGGATCGTCACCTGGTTCACGTCGATGCCGAGGTTGTGATACAGCGTCGCATATAGCTCGCCGAACGTCACCGGTCGCGAAGCCGCTTCGCCTGCGATCTTGTCGGTCGAGCCGATGACTTGCCCGGTCGTCATTCCGCCGCCGGCCATCAACGCACAGTTCACCTGTGGCCAGTGATCGCGACCAACTTGAGCGCTGATCTTCGGCGTGCGGCCGAACTCACCCATGATGACCACCGTGCAGTCCTTGTCCAACCCGCGGATATGCAAGTCCTCCACGAGAGCGCTCACGCACTTGTCGAACGGCGGGAAGTCCTCTTCTTCACGCAGGAAGATGGAGTTGTTCGCGCGACCTTCAGCGTTCAACCCGCCGTGGAAGTCCCACTTGCTGTAGTTCAGCGTGACGACGCGAGCGCCGGCTTCCACGAGCCGTCGAGCCATCAGCAAGCTCTGCGGAACACGCGGGGCACCGTTCGCATCCATGAAAATCTTGGGGTTGCCGGTGCCGTAGCGATCAATCACCTTCTGAGGCTCACGCGAGATATCGAGAGCTTCCGCCATTCGCGAAGAAGTCAGCAACCCGAACGCCTGCTCGGTGAATGCGTCCATGCCCTTCATCGCGCCGCTGGAATCGACTTCACGCCGCATGTCGTCGAAGCCCTTCAGCAGCGTTCGGCGTTCGGCGAGTTGGTTCACCGTGATACCACGAAGAACCATGTCGTCGCGGGTCTGACCCATCGCTCGGAACGGTGACAGCGCCGGCCCGAGGAACCCCGGACCCGGCTCGTTGTAAGGCCCGTGCGTACAGGTGTAACACAGGCTGACGAATGGCGGCACCGACGGCCCGACCGCTCCCTGCACCTTCGCGACTGTCGAACCGAATTGCGGCCAGCCGCCAGCGGGCGTCAGCTTCTTGGGATGGTGACCGTTGTAAACCTGAATGGCGTCGTGATCGGCCTGATTGCCGACGAGCGACCGCACGACAACGAGCTTGTCCATGATGCGAGCGAGTTGCGGCAACGCTTCGCAAATCTGGATGCCGTTCACGTTCGTCTGAATCGGCTTCCACGGTCCGGCAACTTCCTTCGGAGCGTTGGGCTTGAGGTCGAACATATCCTGATGCGGCGGCCCACCGACGAGATAGATCAGGATGACGGACTTGTGCGACGACCGAATACCAGCAGCCGCTTCGGCTCGAAGCAGGTTCGGCAGCGTGAGGCCGCCCAGCGCGAGCGAGCCGATCTTGAGGAAACCACGACGAGACGGAGCTTTTCGAGGAGCGAACATTGGCAGTGTCTCCGGCGAACGCGAATGAGGCGGGAACAGGCAGGAGCGGAATGCGGGGTGGGCGGGTTGAGCAGCGGTGAGTGATCTGAGTAATAGTGTCGTATCGTTTGTGGCTCGGGTCAACTGCTTTCTCGACGGTTCCGGAGCAGACGGAATGGCCCCGTAAGTTCATCGGGTTGGTGAGCGATAACCGCAAACTGTTCCCTCGGATTGAGATGTGCGTTCAGAGTGTCGGCGGGCGATGTTCTGATAAACTTTCTTCCGGACAGGGGACATGGTTCCGGGGATGGGTGTGCATATCGCCCGGAACCAAGATTCCGCTCCGAACGCTCTCCTTTTCCTTGATCGTGTAACGCTGCCGTGATGCAAACTCGCCAATCTGTCCCTCAGCGGTTCAAAGGTAACGCAAACCAACGTCGCTGAAGTGGAGAACGCGTTGCCGAAGTGCCAGATCGCGTGACCGAATCGCCCAAGAATATCGAGCAATAGCGTGAGTCCGCAGCGCGTCCTCATTTCGCCAGCACGGATGCAATCGACGACGACGCAGACAAACCCCGCCATTTACCAAATGGAGAAGCGGCGCGGAACGATGTCGCCAGCGGCCGCGCAATGATGTAAGCTGCCTACTCGCTCGCTATCCACCCGGAAGGCCGGGAACACCTCAATCCTGGTCAACCAACTTGCCAACCGCCACGCTTCCAGTTGCGTTACCAGCCGTCCAACATGCCGGCTGGTATCGCGTGACTCGCATTGGACTTTCACTGCTGCCACTGATCTCGGTCCACCTTGCGCTCTTCGCGATTCCGTTCATTGAGTTCTCGTGGTGGTACCTCCTCTGGGTGCTTGTTCTCACCCGATTCATGGGGCTGGGAATCACCGTTGGGTTCCACCGCTACTTCTCGCATCGTTCGTTCAAGACGCCGCGATTGATTCAGTTCTGCCTCGCGGTCGCAGGCTGCACGGCACTCCAAAAGGGGCCGCTGTGGTGGGCGATTCACCATCGCCTCCACCATCGGCACTCCGATGAGCCAGGCGATCCGCATTCGCCCGTTGTCGATGGTTTCTTCTACGGTCACATGGGGTGGCTGTTCGCTCGCGATTTGATGCACCCCGACGAGAAGGTCGTTCACGACCTCGTGAAGTATCCGGAACTGGTGTGGCTCGATCGGTTTTGGATGCTGCCGGCGTTCCTGCTCGCGGGGGCGTGCTTCGCGGTCGGCGACTGGGGCGGACTGGTGTACGGGTATTGCCTCAGCGTGGTGCTGGTGTTCCAGATCACGTTCGCGGTGAACTCGATCGGGCACATGTTCGGACCGCAGCGTTTCGAGACGGGCGAAGGCAGCCGAAACAACCCGGTGCTGGGTTACCTCGCGATGGGTGACGGGTGGCACAACAACCACCACCGCGCTCCGACATCCGCTCGTCACGGTTTCGCGTGGTACGAATTCGACATGAGCTACATGTTCATTCGGACGATGAAGCTGGTGGGGCTTGCGTGGGATATCAAGCAGCCACCGCCGGGGTTGATGGCCGGGAAGGGAAAACCCGATCCGGACCAGATTGGTGCGGAACCGATCACCGCAGCGTGACCCGATGAGCCGCTTGCGGCTTCGCAGGCAGTGGCCTGCGAAGCCGCAAGCGGCGAATACCCCAATTCCGATCATTCCCAGAAGGCTTCCCACTTCGTTCCGAACGCCGCCTTCAGCCGCGTCAGATATGCGAAGGTCTTCACCTTCACCATCCACACATCCGTGCCGCTGCCACCCTTGCAGACAACTCCCTCGGTGACTTCGGACTTGCCGCGTCGCACTGCTTCGAGAAACGTGCCGGTCAGTTTGCCGCGAAACACGATACGTGGAATCGGCAGATGTCCGAAGTCCGCCACGAACACTTCCGGACCCACGAAGCCGAAGCCGTCGGCCCACACGTCGATGAGCACCGTTTCTTTGGGATCATCGACTTCGTGGCGACCCGCGAACGAGTTCGGACCGAGGAACTCGGTGAATACCTTGAACGTGGGGCGGTTGGCGTATTCAGAGTGTTCGCGAAAGACTTTGGCGAGTGGTTCGGCGACGGTGTCGAGGAACACGCCGGGGGCTTCTTCGAGTCCGGGATGTGCGACCGCGAATGCCGCTGTGCCTTGCGGCGACAGGTCGAACTCGTCGCGACGGGTGCCGAAGGCGTGCCAGCCGAAGTCGCGTTCCCAGCACCAATGAAGATTGGTGCCGTCAAGCTTCTCGAACGCGACACAGCGACCGTTGGGGGCGTCTTTGCTTCCGGGGATTTTGGGATAGTGCAGCATGGTCTTGTGACACCATCTGCACTCCCCAGGTTCAGCCGATCACACCTTCCATTTGGCGCGAGGTTCGCGAGACAACTCCTTGTTGGCCTTCTCGTCGTCGAACTGTTCCTTCACCGGATCCCACTTCAGCTTGCGACCGAGACGGTAGCCGATGTTCGCCAAGTGGCAGATCGTCGCCGTGCGGTGACCGATCTCCGGCGGACAAATGCACTCCTTGCCGCTCTTGATGCAGTCCAGCCAGTTCCCCTTGTGATCGCTCGACGCATACACCCGCTTCGCCGAGTCCGGGAACTTGACGGTGTTCCCGTTCTTGAATCGCACATCGAGTTGACCACGCCCAACCATGATCGTTCCGTCGGTTCCCTCGAAGATGCAGTCGGCCTTGATGTCCTTGCCGTCTGGCCCCTTCAGGAATTCGTTGTGGATCATCACAATGCCGTCATCGTAAATGAACCGCAGCCCCGCACCGGTCTTGGGATCTTCTGGCGGGATTACCTGAACCGGCCCCGTGCCGTCCTTCTTGAGTGCCCACTGTGCGATGTCGAAGTGGTGAGCGCCCATGTCGGCGAGTGCGCCGCCGGCGTATTCCTGATAGTTTCGCCATGCCGGGAAATGGCTGTGAACTCCCTTGGGGCAAAGGATTTCGTTGTAGGCACGCTCCGGCGCTGGCCCGAGCCAGAAGTCGAAATCAGTGCCTTCCGGTGCTTCCTGGGCTGGCAGATCGCACGGCTTCGGCGGACCGCCGACCCCGATGCGAACCGTTTTCACGGTGCCAATCCAGCCGTTCCAGATCATCTCGACAGCCGAACGGAAACGGTTATCGAACTCGCTGCGTTGCTGGCTGCCGGTCTGGAACGTGACCTTCGCCTTGGCGATTTCCTCGACGAGCCAGCGGCCTTCGGCGACGTTCTGCGTCAGCGGTTTCTCGCAGTAGATGTGCTTGCCGGCACGGGCTGCGAGAACTGCGGTGTTCACGTGCCAGTGATCTGGCGTCGCGATGACAACGGCGTCGAGTCCCTTGTGCGCGAGCAAGTCGCGGAAGTCGGGGTACGCCTTGACGCCCTTGTAGTCGCCAGACTTGATGCGGTCGGCGTATCGCTTTTCGGTGGTGTTCTTCGCGTTGTCGAGGCGTTCCTTCACGACATCGCACACCGCGACAACTTCGACTTCCTTGCGGCCGAGCAGATTGCCGAGGTGCCCGCGACCCATTGTGCCGACGCCAATGAACCCGACAGCGAGTTTGTCGTTGGCGGCAATGCCAGAGGCACGCGAAAAGACAAACGGTGCCGCTGCGGACGCGGCGATGAACTTGCGACGAGTCAGTTTCATGGGGAGGTTCCGAGTATGGGGTGAGTGCGGATCACTTCTTGGCATCAAGAAGATGCTTGTCGAACCAGTCGGCCAGAGTCGGCAGGTCTTTGTCTTGCCCTTTCCAGCCGTGGGCTTCGCCCTCCTTCACGACCAGTTGAGCCGGCACGCCCAATACCTTGTACTTCGCTATCACCAACTCGGCCTGCTGAATGGGAACGAGTTTGTCCGCGTCGCCGTGGATGATAAGCGCTGGTGCGGACTCCTTCGTGATGTGGTAAACCGGCGAGATAGCCTTGCCGATCTCCAGGCGTCGCTTCTCGTCCGTGATCGGAACGAAGGTTCGCGTGACGGGGTCCATTTCGCGGAAATCGAACGGTGCCTTGAAGCCGTTGAGCGTGCCAACACCGAGGGCGATCTCGCCTTCCTTGCCATAGTTCAAGAAGTCGGTCGGCGGGTAGAAGCACGCGATGGCCGCGACCCGCGACGATTGCGTTTCAACGGGGTCTTTCGACTTCGGATCGCCCGGTTTGAATGCGTTGCCCTGCATGAGCGACAGGTGCCCACCCGCCGAACCACCAGCAATGCCGAGCTTCTCGGGGTCGATGCCGTACTTCTTGGCGTTCGCTTTGATGAACCGCGTCGCACGGTGCATGTCTTCGAGAACTTCCGGAATGCTGAACTTCGGCTGACTGCCATGAACGACCGCGAACACGGTGTAGCCACGATTAAGGAACTCCTTGGCGTACCCTGCATTCACATTCGCGTGTGACGAGAACCAACCGCCGCTTACGCACCAGATGATGCCGCGACCGTTGGATTTCTCCTTGGGGGCAAACACGTCCATCGTGAGCGCGGTGCCGAACTTTCGCCCGTAGATCACGTCTTCGGTGCGAGTGAAGTTCGGTTCCTGTGCGAGAGCTGGCGTTGAGCACACAATGGCCGCGACGGCAGCGAGAAGATAGCGGGAGAGCATACGGTGTCTCGTGGTGTGAGGGCGTGATTCGCGATGATACCAGAGTGGCAGGGCAGTGCAACGACGCGGTCACTCAACCAGTCGCGCATTGGCCCAGTTCACGTCGGCACGCACGCCACCGACTGGGCCGTAGTCCACCTCGATGATGAGTTCCTTCGCCTTCGACACATCCAGACGCACGGCCACAGGTTTCCCGGATGCGAGTGTTGCGAGGCCGGGTATGGTCTGTTCCTTGCCATCAATTCTGATTCGCACAACAGCCATGCCACGATCGCCGCTCTCGGGGTCAAGCCCGACAAGTGCCTCGAACCGCCGATACTTCCCGCCGAGATCGTAGGTCAGCACGGTTCGCGGGTGCGTGCCGAGTCCCTTGTCGAATGTGGAGTTGCCACCATCTCCCGTGAGTTGAAGCGGCAAGCCGCGCACGGTGCGGTCCGCGGTCCACGGCCACGCGACTCCGAGGAACCCTGCGTGTTCAGCCTTGCTCGGCTTGATATCCGAAAGGTACGCGGCCTTCCCCTGAATCACATCCAGAGCCACGAGCGAATCGAGCGGCAATTCGACCTTCTGCCCGAACGTGGTTTCTGCCTTGATCGTGTTCCCGGAGATGGCAACGTTGACGAGCGTGAGGCGTGAACCATTCGTCAGCACGACTCGCGAGAACGGCCCCTTGGGTTTGCGGGCTTTCGCCAGCAGTGGGTTGAACACGATCGCAGCGACGTCCGTTGCGGGGATGTCGCGGGCGTCGCCGGTTTCGGGACGGAACCGGAACGCGGGCTGCTCGGCATCTGAAACGAGACCGATGACTCCGCGAGTCGTGTCACCGTTCCGGAAGCGAACGACGTCGCGGTTCTTGTTGCCGTCGGTCCAGGTGTATCGCGACAGGTCAGCGGGCGTGTCTGCGGGAGTGTCCACGAGCCAGACAGCCGTGGTGGTTGAGAGCGGGACCAACCAGGGGTTCGCTTTCGCCACGATTGCAGAGGGTGCGAATCGGAACGACTCGCGTTCGCCACCGACGATCTTGCCGACGATTCGGTCGCCGTTGGCCGTGAGAAGTTGCGGGCCAGTGGGGAACGGTGGAATCGCCTGGCTCACGCGACGAAGGCTGATGACATCCTTGATGGTTACGTCGCCGTTGCGAGAAACCACGGTGGCTGTGAAGTCGGTGGAGAGTTGGAGGAGTTTACCGGTGATGGGTTCGTCGTTCGCGCTAACGATTACGAATGAAGCGTCGCTCGGGAGTGGCACGAGCGCGAGAAAGAGTGCGTACATCATCGAGTCCCGCGAACTTCGAGTTGGTCGGGCGTGTCGGTTGAGGTATAAGGTATGGTGTCGGTGTTGGTGAGCGTATGGAACTGACAGTTTGTGTGGCTTCTTGCTTCAGATGTGTTGTTTCGTAGAGAATTCCCCAAGGCTCTCGTGGCGCAATTGGATAGCGCAGGGCTTTCCTAAAGCCAAGGTTACAGGTTCAACTCCTGTCGAGAGCACTTTCTTCTTCTCTCCTCAACCGTCGCCATTCCCTTCAATTTCAAGCCGTTGACAGAGCAGGTACCCCGAAAACGCAGTCGTTGTTGATGGCTTGGGAGCACATCAACAACGTGAAGCACCCTGATGGGATGCCACATTACTTCCCGAGCGTTTCCTTGAACAGCGATTGCATTTCCTTCCACGATTTCTCGTCGGCGGCCTTGTCGTACTTCATGCCTTTGATGTTCGCCTTGTCGGCCTCGGGCACCGTGAAGCTATGCACCACGCCGGGGAACGCCTCGAATGTGTACTTCACCTTCGCCGCGTCAAGAGCCTCCTTGAATGCCATGATCGCCTTCGCGGGAATAAAGGCGTCGTCGGCTCCGTGTGCGATGTACATCTTCGGCTTGATCGCCTTGGCTTCGTCAGCAGTTGGCGTCGGCAAAGCTGCGTGGAACGTGGCAACGGCTTTCAAGTCTGCGCCGGCATACGCGAGTTGAAGGCATGTGCTGCCGCCGAAGCAGTAGCCAATCGCTGCAATCTTGCTGGCGTCCACGTTCGGTTGCGAAGTGAGTTGCTTCAACCCCGCTTCCGCGCGACCACGCCACGTCTTGATGTTCTCGCGAACGGTCGTCGCCATCTTGCGGGCATCGTCGGGGTGATCGACCGTCTTGCCGTCGCCGTACATATCGACCGCGAACGCGACGTAGCCGAGTTCCGCGAGCTTCTTGCAGCGTTCACGAGCGTAGTCGTTCAGCCCCCACCATTCATGGACAACCAACACGCCCGGCAACTTGCCCTTCAGGGCATCGTCATAAGCGAGGTAACCCTTCAACTTGGTGCCGTCGAATTCGTAATCGACCACCTTCGTGACGACAGCAGCCGGAGCTGTGCCTGCGATCAGAAACACGACTGCGGCAGCAGCAATAAACCGACTCATGCGAATCCTCCTTCGTTGTGAAACACTCAGATACGGATCGGTCCGGTTCGGAGAATGTTCCAGGCTGCCGCGATGTGGGCGGGCAAGCGACGCCACAAGGTCGCCACCACGGGCGCGGCAAGGTGACACAGCCCGGCGACGATGGCAGCCAATCGCCACCAATCTTCCGGGTTCAGGGGTCGCGGCGTGACAATGGGCCACCACAGGGCGGAACACTCGGGCACATACCACACCACGAACTCCAGCGCCGGACCATCGGGCACATACCGTAATAGTCCCTCCTGCTGGTACGACAACCCATTCAGGGCAACCCAACCAGACAGCACCAGCACGACGAGCATCAGCAAGTTCGCAGGGATGCTGTGACGGTCGGCGTTTGCAGTGCGACGTGCGACGACGAGTGCGGCGATGAAGCATCCGAACAGGAAGAACCGCGGTCCCCAGAACCAACCGCCCGACCAACACCACCACTTCGCGTACACCAGCACGACACCCGACATGTAGCCCAGCCACACCCAGTATACCCAGCGCAAATCGGACTCGGCTTCCGCGGGGCGGCCCGGCTCCTCGCGCAGCGGCATGAACAGCGCCGGCATGAAGAAGATCAGCCCCTTCCCGAACGAAAACAGCACGGAGAGCAAACCGAAGAAGATGGGATAACTGAACTCCGGAAGCCCCGAATACGGCAACGCTGTTGGCACGCCGTGTTCGCCGTCGTACCCCGTGAACCACGGGTCACCCCGGCGAACGTAGTTCTCCAGCAGCCAGAGGCCGAACGCCGTCGGTGCGGCCAACAGGAAACGCAATCGGCGAGTGCGGAGTACGAGCACGACCGAAGCCATCCCGAGTGCGCCGATCATGCCCGGCAGGTTCACGGCCGCAAGGATCGCCAGCGGCATTCCCCACCACGCTCGCCGTAGCACAACTGCGGCCAACCCAAACGCCGACATCACGCAGGTGAACACTTCACCACTGAAGAACATCAGGTGATGCGAAACCATCGACGTGAGCGTCAGCGTGATGATGAATCTCAGACGCTCGCCCGCTGTGAGCAGCGGACGCAATAGCCACCAGAAGCCGATCCAGGAGAGAACCAGCAGCGTGCGATTGAAGTACCACACCCAGCGTTGGGTGTCGCCAAGGGCTCGGCCGAGGTAGAACAACGGCGTGGCGAACAACGGCCCGACCATCGAGAACTTCTGTTCGGTTTTCTGGCCCGTCAGCACGCAAGTCATGTCGTCGAATCGAACGGTTGCGTCGAGCATGTCTGAACGTGGGAGACAGATGACGAACACGAGCGCGACGAGCAAGACGAGCAATCCGGCAGGATGAACACGAGCAGGCGACGGCAAGACAGATCTCCTCAAGCGCGATCACATCGTGAGTGTGAGTGTGTCATACGAATCTGGTGAGAGGTTGCCGCATCGGGGAACGCAAAGCAGGCTAGCGGGGCAACTTCGCCCGCTCTTGCCTTTTGAAGTTGCGCTTTGTCTTTGTAGCCGCGGATGCGGCGACCGAATGTAGCCAGGGGTGCAGCGAACGAAGTGAGCAAACCCCTGGTACGCAATCAGAATAAACCAGTCGCCCCGTAAGGGGCAACAGAACGGGATACGCGAAGGAATCTGTCGCCCCTCACGGGGCTTGGCGATTGGATGGGCATCACTTTCCAGGGGTTTGCTCGCAAAGCGAGCCGCACCCCTGGCTACATTCGGTCGCCGCATCCGCGGCTACAAACACCAATCGCAAATTCGCCCCTTCTTGCACTTCCGCGACACTACTTCGTCTCGGTCGTTTGCTTCATGACTTGCTCGCTGAGAACCTTCAGGTCGATCTGCTGCCCCTTCTTCGGGAAAGGGTGCGTCAGCAGCCACCAGTCCTCGGTGAACGACGCCGACTCGCCCGGCTTCAATCGTTCACGGGGGCCAATCGGTTCAAGTTCGATTCGCGGGCCGGTCGGATACCACACCGAAAGCGTCAGGCCCGCAGCCTCGTTGTAGACGCGATCGGAGAACGCCGGGAACCGCTTCACGAACAGCGTGTCGTTTGGCATCACGTACCCGAGCCAGCCGGCATAGGTGTCGAACCCCAACTTCGGCTTGCGTGGCGGCGACAGAATTTCGAGGAAGCCATCGCGTTCGCGGATGCGTTCGTCGGTCGCCTTCACATTGATGATTGCGCTGTCTTCATACATCGCGAACTTGCTCGGGAAGCGGCTCGGTTTGTCGCCGAGTGGGATCACACAGATGCCGCCACCTGGCGAGAACGACCGACCCCAGTGACACACTTCTCGCGTTTCCTTGGCGACGTTCAGCATCGTCTGCTTGCACGACAGCCCGACGAAATCGCCGTGCGGAACCAGCTTGAATTCGCGGATCAGTTGGATGCCGCCGTCTTCGGGTGGGCTTGTCAGCTTCGCGGTATTCGCCTTCGTGATCTCCGCGGACCATGCACCCGACCATGCCTTCGGGTGAGCGATGACGGTGAGTTCGGGTCCGTAGTCGAAGCGTCCGGCGCTGCTCGGTGCTGGCTTTCCAGGCTGCCAATTCTTCTCGGCTTCGTCAAAGTACATCGCGTCGGTGCCGTTGACCGAGAACTCCAGCACACGTCCGCCGACCTGCGGGCACAGCACAGCTCGTGTCTTCCCGAGTTTGAGTTCGATGGCTTCTGTGTAGCCGTGGAACTTAACGACCTGTGCCGTTGGTTCCTCGGCAGTTGCGTTTCCGATTGAGCCACACACTGTGGCGAACAGCGTGATGAGTAGCAGTCTCGCGAACATCTGAGTGCTCCGGGGAGAGGGCATTGAAATGAGCGAGCCGAACGCACAGAGTTTGCGTCCGGCTCGTGATCGACTCACCACGTTGTTACTTTTCGATTTCCTTGATCTTGGCCTTCAGTTTGGCGATTTCTTGTTCCAGCGTCTTCACCTTTTCCTTGGCGGCATCGGCAGCGGCCTGTGCTTCCTTCGCCTTGGCTTCGGCTGCCTCGATGGTGCCGGCCTTCACGCGGCCAAGCATCGCAACCCGCTTAATCGCCGCCAACTCTTCCGCTGCGACTTTGGCATTCTCGTCGGCCTTCTTCGCTTCGGCCGCAGCCTTGGCGGCTTCATCAGTCAACTTCTCCAGCTTCGCCTTGAGTTCCGCGACGACCTTCGGATCGGCTTGCGGGGCCGTCGGAGCTGGTGGCGGAACCGGGTCCACGGCAGGACGCACGACTGTGTTTGCTGGAGCCGGGCGAATGGCAGCGGCCTTCGCTTCGTCGAGCCGCTTCTTCGCGTGCTTGATCTTCACCTCGACTTCTTTCATTTCCGCGATGCGGATTTCGAGTTGAGCCTTGGCCACTTCGACTTCCAGCCGAACTTTCTCGACTTCTTCTTTCGAAATCGTGTTGTTTGCCGCGAGTTTCTCGTATCGGGGAACACTCAACTCTGCAACCTTGAGCCCAATCTCGGCGAGTTTCACGATTGCTTTCTTCACGTCACGCTGAGCCTCCAACGTCTCGAAATCTTCTTCCAATGCCGCCATCTTGGCGACGGTCACACGGGTGGTGGCTGTGCCGAAACCGCCCGGCTGAGCGGGGAGAGTTGTTACTTTGCCTTGCGCCCGGAAGGGGTTTTCTTTGTCTTTTGCGGGAACGGGTTGCTCGGGCTTCGCAGGATCGGCCGGCTTGGTGTCTTGAGCACCAACGGCCGTGCCGATCAGGGCGAATACCCCGGCAGCAAACAGAAATCGTTTCATGTGGAAAACTCCGGAAGGATAAAAACGGCGACGGGCGGTTCACTATCTCGACCTGATCCGCGGAAGGCTCACGGCACCG